>NZ_BONQ01000015.1 GCF_016862795.1 Dactylosporangium siamense
CCGATCCAGCCGGCGGACCCGCTTGGCCGGGTGCGCCGACTCCCCGGTCATCGCCGCCCCGCATCGTGGTCGAAGTCGTCGTGGTCGCAGTCGAGGAATCCCGACACGATCCGGTGGAACTGGGCCGGCCGCTCCTCCTGCAGGTGGTGGGCGGCGCGGTCCATCACGTGCACATTGCCGCGCGGGACCATCCTCGCCAGCATCAGCGGGTAGTCCGGCGTGAGGAACGCGTCGTGCATCCCCCAGCAGAACAGCACCGGAGCCTGGATCCGGCCGAGCTCCGCGGTCAGGTCCTGCCATTCGCCGCGCGGCTCGTCGCTGGCACCGGCCAGCTCGCGCTCCCGAGGGTCGAGGCTCTGCTCATACCGCATCGTGACGGTCCCGTCCGGCACCGCGTCGGGGTCGAACCATTCCAGGCTCGCGATGAGGTGCCGCATCTTGTCCCAGGTCGGTCCGCCCTCACCGTAGTAGGCGTTGCGGGCGTTGCGGCCGCGACGGCCACGCTCCGGCAGCGGCGCGGTCGGTCCGTAGAAGACCGGCATGGAGCCGGTGACGACGAGCGAGCGGACCCGCTCGGGATAGTTCGCCGCCAGGCACAGCGCGATCGTGCCGCCCCACGAGTTGCACACGAAGTCGGCGCGCGCGATATCCAGAGCGTCCAGAAGCGCGACCGTCTTCGTCGCGTGGTGGTCCCACATCGGCCCGGTGATCCGGCTCATGTCGGAGCGGCCGTACTGCAGCAGGTCCACCAGCAGGCAACGGCGCTGCGCGGCGAACAGCGGGGCGACGGGCCCGAAGTCGCTCCAGGCGGTGCAGCCAGGGCCGCCCCCGTGCAGGAACACCGTCGGCGTGCCGTCGCCCAGGTCGTGGTAGTGGAATCGGGTCCCGTCGGCGTCGACGAAGCGACCGGGTGGCGCGGGCTGACTGTCCATGCCGTCATGGTGGCGAGGTGGGCCGGGCCGGGACACGAACTCGGTCCGGTGGCCGGACCCCCCGGTTCACTCGAAGAAGGCGTCCCAGGCGGCCTCGTCGTAGGCCATGTGCTGGCAGCTGACGAGGCGGCCGCCGGCGACCTCGAAGACCACCGCCTGGGCCACGTCGAGCGTCCGGCCGTCCGGCCGGCTCGCCCGCGCGCGGGTGAGCGCGACGGCGTGCCGGTCGCTGCCCAGGAAGTCGACCGGGTGGGCCGCGTAGTCGCCGGCGGTCCAGGTCATGATCTGCTGGAAGTTGGCCAGCACCGCGTCGAGGCCCACGGTCTCGCCCGACGCCGGGCCGTGCCCGCCGACCCGCCAGACGATGTCGGCGGCGAACAGCGCCCGGATCGTGGCCAGGTCGCCGGACTCGAAGGCCGCGAAGGCCCGCCGGACGAGGTCCGCGTTCGGATGTTCCATCGGCGCAGCGTGCCGGGCACCGGCCGGACCGGCACGCCGGTCGGTCCGCCCAGCGGACCGCGGCGCGCGCCGGCCGGGGGCGGGCGCGCGCCGGGTGCCGGCCGGTCGGCGGCTACAGGGCGTCGGTCTTGAGGTAGGTCTTGCCGTCGCGGGTCTCGAACTTCACGTCGAGGGGCTGGGCGATCTGCTGGTCCCACGGCACCCACTTGTCGACGTTGGACTTGTCGATGCGCGGCATGGTGACGTGGATTTCCTTGGCGGGCGCCGGTTGGCCGTCGACGGCCTGCTGCGCGAGCTGGACCATCATCTTCGCGTAGGCGACCGGCACGACGCTCCAGGTCGCGAGGAGCTTGCCGCCCTTGACGAACTCGACCTCGACCGGGTTGGCGTTGAGGCTGACGACCTTCGGGTTGAAGCTGCCGCCGAGGGCGCTCACCGCCCCGACGGCGGCGAGGGTGTTCCAGGCGAAGAGCCCGTGGACCGAGCCGCCGTGGCGCTGCTTGAACTGCTCGGCGAAACCGCGGGCCTCCGCGTCGGTGTTCTGCGTCATGAACTTGGTGTCGAGCACCTGCATCCCGGCGGCCTTGGCGCCGTCGTCGAAGCCCTGCTTGCGGGTGATCAGGAGGTCGGCGATCTGCTCGCCCTGGATGGCGACCGCCGGGCCGCCGCCGTTCTCGGCGAGATACTTCGCCGCGGCCTGCGACGCCTCGAAGTTGTCGGTGACGAGGTTGACGAAGTACTCGCCGCTGTTGCTCTTGCCCTCCTGCACGATGATCGGGATCTTCTTGTCCCGGGCGCGCTGGAAGGCCGGCTGCAGGCCGTTGGTGTCGATCGGCGCGACCAGCAGGACGTTGACGCCGCGCTGGATGAGGCTGTCGATGTCGGAGAGCTGCTGGTTGGGGTTGAAGTTGGCGTCGGCGACGTAGACCTCGCCGCCGCGGTCCTTCACGTGCTTCTCGACGGTCTTGATCATCGCTTCGAAGGTGGGTTCGCGGGCGATGGCCACGGAGTATCCGACGATGAGCTTCTTCGCGCCGGCGCCGCTGGAGGCGGTGCCGGACGGACTGACGGGTTCCGCGGCGCAGCCGGCGGCACCGGCCGCGAGGGCCAGGCCGATGGCGAGCAGGGTTCGGCGACTGGTTCGCACGTGGGCTCCTCTGGGGGTGGTCCGGGATCAGGTGGTGGTGGTGCGGCTGCGGCGTTTGCGCAGCAGATCGGCGAGCACCGCGAGGACCAGCACGACGCCGGTGGCGACGCCCTCCCAGAACGGTGAGATGCCGGCGGAGCCGAGGCCGTTGTCGAGCACGCCGAGGAACAGCGTGCCGAGCAGCGTGCCGAGCATCGTGCCGACGCCGCCCATGAAGCTCGTGCCGCCGAGCAGCACGGCGGCGGCCACGGTCAGCTCGATGCCGACGGCCGCGCTCGGCGACGCCGCGCTGAGCCGGATCGACAGCATCACCCCGGCCACGGCCGACATCGCCGCCGTGATCGCGTAGACGGAGGCGCGGACCGCGCTCACGTTGATGCCCGCGAGCCGGGCCGCCTCCGGGTTGCCGCCGACGGCGTAGATCATGCGGCCGTATCCGGTGTACCGCAGCACCAGCGTCCCGACGAGGAAGACGCCCAGCGCGACGAGGACCTGCGCGGGCACGCCGAACACGGAGGCCTCGCCCATCCGCCGGATGGTCTCGTCGCCGTAGAGGCTGATCGTGTTGCCGCGGTCGGTGAGCAGCTTGCCGAGGTTGGTGAAGACGTAGGAGGTGCCGATCGTGACGACGAAGAAGTTGAGGCCCAGCCCCGCGATCAGCCCGCCGTTGACGAGCAGGCCGAGCGCCGTGCCGAGGACGACGACGACGGGCACCGCGAGCCACGGCGACAACCCGGCGTCGGTGACGAGCCGGCCGAACAGCATGGTCGTCAGCACGACGGTGCCGCCGACGGACAGGTCGACGCCGCCGGTCAGCAGCACGAAGGTCATGCCGACGGCGAGCACGAGCAGCACCGCGTTGGTCTCCAGGACGAGCAGCAGGTTGCTCATCGTGCCGAAGTACGGCTGGGTGACGCGCAGGACGACGACGAGCAGCAGCAGGACGGAGCCGACGCCGGCGTAGGAGGCGATCGCCTGCCGCAGCCGGGCCAGCTGTTTGCCGGTCGGCCGGGGCAGCCGGTTGTTCTCGCCCGGGTCGCTGGCCTGGTGGGACCGTGGTGCGTCGGTGTGGTGGACGGTCATCTGGGTCAGGTCACCTTTCCCCCGGCGGACAGCAACGCGATCCGCTCTTCGGTGGCGCGGGAGCGGGGCAGTTCACCGGCGACGGCACCGTCGTGCAGGACCAGCACCCGGTCGCACAGGCCGATCAGTTCGAGCAGGTCGGAGGAGGCGATGAGCACCCCGATCCCGCCGGTGACGAGCTCGCCGATGAAGGTGTAGATCTCGTGCTTGGCGCCGACGTCGACGCCGCGGGTCGGCTCGTCGAGCAGCAGGATCCGCGGGTGCCGGGCCACCGCCTTGGCCAGCAGCACCTTCTGCTGGTTGCCGCCGGAGAGGTGACTTACCGGCGCCTCGATGTCCCGGCAGCGGATCTTGAACCGGTTGACCGCCCGGTTGGCCCGCAGGTCGCGGAGGTGCCGGTCGGTGCGCCCGAACGTGGAGAGCCAGACGATCGCCAGGTTGTCGGCGATGCCGGCGTCCAGGTGCAGGCCCTGGGCACGCCGGTCCTCGGGCACGAACCCGATGCCGGCCCGCATCGCCGACCTCGGCGAGCCGGACTCGACCTCGGTGCCCGCGACCGTGACGAACCCCTGCTCCCGGGGCCGGACGCCGGCGATGGACTCCAGCAGCTCGGAGCGGCCGGCGCCGACCAGGCCGGCGAGGCCGACCACCTCACCGGCGTGCACGGTGAGGTCGACCGGCGCCGGGGTGCGGTCGTTGACCAGGCTCGACACGACCAGTGCCGGCCGGCCGACGCGGACCTTCGGTTTGGCGTAGAGGTCGCGCAGGGACCGGCCCACCATGGCCGAGCTGATCCGCTCGTCGTCCAGCTCGTCGCGGCCGAGCTCGGCCACCAGGCGGCCGTCGCGCAGGACGACGGCCCGGTGCGCGAGCCGGCGGATCTCCCGCAGCCGGTGGGTGATGAAGACGGTCGCCACGCCCTCGTCGGCGAGCGCGGTGACGATGGTGAACAGCCGCTCCGGGTTCGGCAGCCGGGTGGTCGCCTCGTCCAGGATCAGCACCCGCGGGCGGGTGGCGATCGCCTTGGCGACCTCGACGAGCTCCCGGTCGCCCTGGCGCAGCGCGCTGAACGGGGTCAGCGGGTCCAGGTCGAGGCCGACCCTGCGCAGGTGCGGGGTGGCCGCCGCGACCGCGTCGCGGCGCCGGGCGAGGGCGGCCGGCCGGGTGAAGCGCGGCAGCACGACGTTCTCCGCGACGCTCATCGCCGGCACGCAGGTGAGCTCCTGGGTGACCATGGCGATGCCGGCCCGCAGCGCGTCGCGGGGGCTGCCGAAGCGCGCCGGCCGGCCGCCGACGGTCAGCCGGCCGGTGTCGGGGCGCACGGCCCCGGCCAGGATCCGGGCGAGGGTCGACTTGCCCGAGCCGTTCTCGCCCGCGAGGGCGACGATCTCCCCGGGGACGACGGTGAGGTCGGCCCCGTCCAGGGCGCGTACCGCGCCGAACTGCTTGCCGATGCCGGCGGCCACGACGACCGGGGCCGGCGCCACCAGCGGCAGCAGCACGGTCTCCCCGTCGGAGCTCTGGTCCATATGCTGCCTTCCGAGCCGGTTGTGTCTTTGCGTGACGCTCGTCACGAGAACGTGCGTCGTTCGTACCATGCCACCGCCGCTGACTCAAGGACTCGTGACGGTCGTCAGAGAATCGTTGTGTACCGGGGGCGGGGCTGTTAGCGTCTCACTATGTCCTGACGGCCGTCACGAAAGCATCAAGATGACTGACTTGATCGGCGTAGTCCCCGACCGGGCCGCCCCGGATGCCGCCGCGGTGCTGCGCATCGAACAGTTCAAGCGCGTGATGGGCCGCTACCCGACCGGCGTCGTGGTCCTCGCGACCACCGTCGACGGCGAGCCGCACGGCATGGCGGTGAACTCGTTCACGTCGCTCTCGCTCGACCCGATGCTGGTGCTCTTCTGCGTCGACCGGGCCTCCACGACCTGGCCGCACGTGCGCCGGGCGGGCCGCTTCGCGGTCAGCGTCCTCGGTGCCGGGCAGCAGGAGGTGTGCCGCACCTTCGCCCGCCGGGGCGCCGACCGGTTCAACGGGGTCGGCTGGAGCGCCAACCACTCCGGCCAGCCGGTGCTGCACGAGGCCGTCGCCTGGCTCGACTGCGTCACCACCGCCATCCACCCCGGCGGCGACCACCTCATCGTGGTCGCCGAGGTGCTCCGGGCCGAGGACCGCGACGGCGGCGCGCCGCTCGTCTTCCACCGGGGCCGCCTCAGCGCCCTCACGGAAGCCGCCTGACATCGGTCCGCCGGGCCATCCGCTCAGCCACCCCGCAAGGAGAGCCATGTCCACCACGACCACCCCGGTGCCGCCCCGCTGGCACACCGAGCCCCGGACCGTCGACGTGCACGGTGTCCCGGTCGCCTACCGGCGGGCCGGGACCGGGCCGCCGACGCTGTTTCTGCACGGGCACTGGCTCACCCGGCGCTGGCTGCCGTTCCACGAGCAGCTCAGCGAGCGGGCCGACGTCATCGCGCCGGAGCTGCCGGGATTCGGCGCCACGCCGGCCGCCCCGTGGATCCGCGACCGCACCGACCTGGTGCTGTTCCTGCGCGACCTGCTCGACGCCCTCGGCACGGACAGGGTCCACGTCGCCGGCTACGGCCTCGGCGGCTGGATCGCCGCCGACCTCGCCTGCCACTTCCCGGAGCGGGTGGCCCGGCTGAGCCTGCTCGCCCCGTTCGGCCTGCGGGTGCCCGAGCAGCCGATCGCCGACATCTTCGCCATGAACCCGGCCGACTACGCCGATCGCTACTTCAACGCCGCGGCCGACGGCTTCGACGACTGTGTCCCCGGCGTCGGCACCGCCGACCTCGGCGGCGTCGAGGAGTTCGCGCACCGCTACGGCGAGCTCGGCGCGGCCGGGGCGCTGATCTGGACCCGCCGCTACGACCTGGCCCTCGAGTGGCGGCTGCCCTGGCTGCGGGAGCGGGGACTGCCGGCCCGGGTGGTGACCGGCGAGCTGGACCGGATCGTGCCGGCCGGCCATCCGCGGCGGTGGGCCGAACTGCTCGGCGCCGACCTCGTCACGGTCGCCGGCATCGGCCACGCGCTGCTCCTGCAGGCGCCGAAGGCCACCGCCGACGCCGTCATCCCCGCCCCTGCCCCCGTCGAGGAGCACCAGTCGTGAACCGTCTCGAGTTCTACATGTTCCACTTGATGCCCTACCCGTTCATCCCGCCCGGCGAGGACCTGGAGTCGACCTGGGTCACGCTGCCCAACACGCACTTCGACGCCCGCACCGCCCACAAGCTCTACCTGGAGTACATGGACCAGCTCGTCTCCTGCGAGCGGCTGGGCTACGACGGCATCATCGTCAACGAGCACCACCAGAACGCCTTCGGCACCATCGCGGCGCCGAACGTCTGGGCCGCCTATCTCGCCGCCCGGACCAGCCGCATCCGCATCGGCATCGTCGGCAACGCGCTCCCGCTCCACCTCAACCCGCTGCGGGTCGCGGAGGAGATCGCGATGGTCGACATCATCTCCGGCGGGCGGATCATCTCCGGGCACGTGCGCGGCATGGGTGCGGAGTACCACTCGTCCGGCCAGAACCCGACGGTGTCCAAGGCCCGGTTCTGGGAGGCGCACGACCTGATCCTCAAGGCGTGGACCAGCGACGGCCCGTTCACCTGGCAGGGCGAGCACTACGACATCGAGCACGCCAACATCTGGCCCAAGCCGCTGCAGCGGCCGCACCCGCCGATCTGGCTGCCGGGCACCGGGTCGGCCGACACGATCGACGAGGCCGCGAGGCGGCGCATCCCCTACATGCAGACGACGACGTCGAACCACGTGACGAAGAAGTCGTTCGAGACCTACCGGCGGGTGTGCGAGGAGAAGTACGGCTACGAGGCCGCGCCCACGCAGCTGGCCCGGGTCGTGCCGACCTACGTGGCGGAGACCGACGCCCAGGCCCGCCGCGAGTTCATGCCGCACGTCATGTGGTTCTTCCGGACCGGGCTGCGCATCCCCATGCACCACCTGATGCCCCCCGGCTACAACACCGCGGAGTCCTTCCTGCGCGGGATGAAGGGCCGGATGGCGGCCGGCGTGAAGGACTTCTGGAACCTCAGCTACGACGAGCTGATCGACCTCGGGTACATCATCGTCGGCTCACCGCAGACCGTCGCGGAGAAGTACGCGGAGCAGCAGGAACAGTACGGTCTGGGTGCGATGATCAGTGCCGGGGGCCACCTCGGTTCGATGCCGCACTGGATGGTCATGAAGAACATGCAGATCATGGCCGAGGAGGTCATGCCGCACTTCCGCGAGCAGGGCCGGCCGGTGTGGGCCGACACCCGGCCCGCCGGCGCGACGACGGTGTCCGAGCACGCCGCCACGGTCGGCCGGCCCCCGATCGAGCCGGTGCTGCGCCTGGACAACGGCAAGGACCTGCCGGCGCGCACCGGCCACATCCCGGAGGTCCTCGCCGAGACCCTCGGACAGGCCCTCGGACCATCCCTTGGACAGGACTGACCATGCTCGTATGGCTCCCGCCGGACCTCGCGCCGGCCGACCTCGGCCCGCTGCCGGAGACCGTCCGGCCGGCCGGCTTCGGCACCGGCGACCCGGCCGGGGTCGAGGTCGTCGTGCTGGCCCCGCCGCAGCGCGGCGACTTCGCCGCCCGGCTGCCCGAGCTGACCGGGCTGCGCCTGGTGCAGACCCTCAACGCCGGGATCGACTGGGTGCCGGCGCTGCCGGCGGGAGTCACGCTGTGCAACTCCGGCGACGTGCACAGCGGGCCCGTCGCCGAGTGGATCGTCGGGGTGATCCTCGCGATGCGCCGGCGGCTGGTCGACTTCGCCCGCCGCAGCGACTGGGACGGCGCCGCGAACACCGCCTTCTCCGCCGCCGCGGGCACCGACGACCTGGCGGACGCGACCGTCCTCGTGGTCGGCTACGGCTCGATCGGCCGCGCCCTGCACGCGCGGCTGACCCCCTTCGGCGCGCACGTCGTCGGGGTCCGGCGCGGCGGCCCGGACACCCTCGCCGACCTGCCCGCGCTGCTGCCGGCGGCGGACGTCGTCGTGCTGCTCGTCCCGCAGACGGCACAGACCACGGGCCTCGTCGACGCCGCCTTCCTCGCCCGGATGCGACCCGGGGCGCTGCTGGTCAACGCCGCCCGCGGTGGTCTCGTCGACACCGCGGCGCTGCTGGCCGCGGTCCGGGCCGGTCACGTCCGGGCCGCGCTCGACGTCACCGACCCCGAGCCGCTCCCGGCCGGTCATCCGCTCTGGGCCGAGCCCGGGGTGCTCGTCACCCCGCACACCGCCGGCTCGGTCAGCCGCTGGCGGCAGCGGGCGGCTCGGCTGGTCGGCGCGCAGCTGCGCCGCTACGCGGCCGGCGAACCGTTGGATCACCGGCGCGAGGCCGGCTACTAACGCTCTCGATCGAAGGACACGCACATGGAGATAGGCGTCTACGTCCCCAGCGGGGTGCCGGGAGTCACCGGCCGCACGGTGCTCGACTGGGCGAGGCAGGCCGACCGCGGCCCGTTCTCCTCCGTCGCGGTCGCCGACCGGTTGCGGTACGGCAACCTCGAACAGCTCACCACCCTCGCCGCGGTCGCCGCGGTGACCGAGCGGGTCCGGATCGTGGCCGGCATCGCCCTGGCGCCGCTGCGTCCGGGCGTGCTCTGGGCGAAGGAGGTCGCGACCGTCGCCGCCTACGCGCCGGGCCGGCTCACGCTCGGCGTCGGCATCGGCGGGCGGGCCCAGGACTACGAGTGCGCGGGCGTGCCGTGGTCGCGGCGCGGCACCATCCTCGACGAGCACCTGGAGACCCTCGACGGCCTGCGCGGGCACACCGACGAGCAGCAGCTCGGCCCGGCGCTCGGCGCCGTTGAGATCCTCGTCGGCGGGGCGTCGGCGCCGGCCCTGCGGCGGCTGACCCGGCACGGCGACGGCTACCTCGGCGGCGGGCTCACCCCAGAGATCTTCGGCGCCGAGGCGTTCGCGTGCACGCTCGCCTGGCGGGCGGCCGGCCGGCCCGGCCGCCCCCGGCTGGTCGCGTCGTGCTGGTATGCGTCGAGCACCGACGTCGAGGACGCCGCCAGCGACTTCCTGCGCTCCTACCTGTGGCAGGGTGGCCCGCCCGCGTTCGTCAACAGCGGCATCGCGCGCGGCGACGACGGGATCCGTGCGGCCGTCGAGCAGTACCGCGACCAGGGCGCCGACGAGCTGATCTTCTTCCCGTGCGGCAGCGACGTCGCCGAGCTGGACTGGCTGGCCGAGCGGGTGCCCGGCCTGCCCGACCCGCCCCGCGGCGAGCCGCGCCCGCCGGCCGTGCCGCCGGCCTTCGACCCGGCCGCGACCGTGCCCGGCACCAACGGCGTCGTCGTCGGCGCCGGCGCGCCGGCGCGCGCATGACGTCCTACGGGTACTGCCCGACCGTCCACGGGCAGCTGCACTACGCGGAGAGCGGCGCGGGCCCGGCGGTGCTGCTGCTGCACCAGACGCCCCGCTCCCACGACGAGTACCGCGACGTGCTGCCGATCCTCGCCGGCGCCGGGTTCCGCGCCATCGCCATGGACACCCGCGGCTTCGGCCGCTCGGCGGCACCGCCGGCGGCGGCGACGATCGAGGACTACGCCGACGGCGTCACGGCCCTGCTCGACGCCCTCGGCCTCGACCGCGTGCACCTGGTCGGTCACCACACCGGCGGCGTCGTCGCCGTCGAGGTGGCCGCCCGGTGGCCGGACCGGGTCGACCGGCTGGTGCTGTCCTCCACGCCCTACCTGGACGCGGAGGCCCGGGCCGCGCGGGCCGGCCGGCCCCCGATCGACGACGGGCCGCTGAGTCCCGACGGCGCCCACCTGGCGCAGCTGTGGCAGCGCCGGCAGGCGTTCTACCCCGCCGGGCGGCCCGACCTGCTGGCGAGGTTCGTGCGCGACGCGCTCGCGGCCTCCTCGCTCGAGGACGGCCACCGGGCCGTCTCCCGGTACCGCATGGAGGAGCGCCTCCCCGCGGTGCGCGCCCGGACGCTGCTCATCGGGGCCGACGCCGACCCGTACGCGTTCGTGGACCTGGAGCGGATGCGCGCCGCCCTGCCGGCCGCCGCGTGCGTCGTGCTCGCCGGCGGCGGCGTGCCGCTGCCCGACCAGATGCCGGCCGAGTTCGCCGCGGCGGTGCTCGGCTTCCTGCCCACCCCCAACGCTGAGGAGCTCGCATGAAGGCCGTCCGGCTGCACGCGTTCGGCGCCGACCCGGTGCTCGACGAGGTCGCCGACCCCGATCCCGCGGCGGGGGAGACGCTGGTGCGCATCACCGCCGCGGCCGCCGGGCACCTCGACCGCACCATCATCGCCGGTGACTTCCTCGACCCGCCGCCGCTGCCCTACGTGCCCGGCGTCGAGGGTGCCGGCGTGGTCGTGTCGTCGGGGCGGCACCCGGCCGGCACCGCGGTCTGGGTGCGTGGCGGCGGGCTCGGCGTGAGCCGCGCCGGGACCTGGGCCGAGCTCGTGGCCGTGCCCGACGACGCCGTGCACCCGATGCCGGACGGCTGCGACCCGAGGCTGGCCGCCTGCTTCTTCACCGCCGTCACCACCGCCCACGTGGCCCTGACCGACGTGGCCGGGCTGCGGGCCGGTGAGCGGGTCGCCGTCACCGGCGCCGCCGGCTCGGTCGGCGCCGTCGTCGTGCAGCTGGCCGCGGCCGCCGGTGCCGCCTCCATCACCGGGCTGGTGAGCGACGCCGGCCGCGCCGCTCAGGTGCCCCCGCCGGGCCGGGCGGTGATCGGCACCGACCCCGGCGACGTCGACCTGCTCATCGACACGATGGGCGGCCCGGACCTGCCGGCGATCCTGCGGCACGTGGTGCCCGGCGGCCGGGCGGTGCTCGTCGGCTACGTGTCCGGCACCCGGCTGGAGCTGGACCTGTCCCAGGACCTCATCCAGCGCGACGTCACGCTGCTGCCGGTGAACATGCTCCGGCGGCAGGTCAGCGCCCGCGCGGCGGCCCGGGGGCTGCTGGAGCGCCTCAGCCGCGGCGACCTGCGCCTGCCGGTCACCGAGTTCCCCCTCGCCGACGTTGCGCCGGCCATGCGGGCCCTCGCCGCGGGCGAGATCCACGGCCGCCTGGTCCTGCTGCCCTAGGCACCTTCCGGCCCGAGCAGCGCGGCCATCCGCCGGGCGGCGTGCGGGGAGACCCGCACGCCCTCGGCCCGCATCTCCCGCACGCCGGGCACGGCCGACAGCAGCGGCGCGACGAGCGCGCCGAAGGTGGTCGGCCGGAACGCGCACCCGGTGCACATCCCGGTGAACCGCACCGTCACCCCGTCCTCGCCGGCGGCGGTGACCTCGACCGCGCCCGCGTGCGCCGCGAGGCGCCGGTTCACCGCCGCCACCGCGCCGGCCAGTGCGTCAGTCACCGTAGAGCTCCCGCCGTTTCGCCGCGATGTCGATGCCCAGGTAGAACTTGAACGACCTGGCGCCGAGGTCCTCGGCCTGCTCGCGCATGCTGTCCAGCGCGAAGTCGACGCCGCGGTGCATCGGGTCGACACCGCCGCAGAACAGCACCCGGTCGGGATAGGCGGCGGCGAAGTCGTAGTTGCGCCGGACCGGCGCCCAGAAGTCGACGAACCAGTCGAACACCGGGACGGTCTGGGCCATCGCCATGTCGACCGGCGACCGGACGAACACCAGGTCGTACATCTCCTCGACGCCGGTGCGCCCGGCCCAGTCGGTGGTGACACCGTGCAGCGGCCGCAGCGCGTCGCCGACGCCGACGACCAGGTCGCGGGCGTGCCGGGCGTTGACCGGGCCGGGGGCCAGGTCGTCGTCGCTCATCGCGTGCAGGTGCACCACCGAGTCGAAGACGAAAAGGTCGTCGATCACCGCGGTCGTCCTCCGCCGCCGGTGAGCCCGGCGGCCAGGAGAAGTCGCCGGCGGCTCAACGCTTTCGGTGGCTGCTGCACGAGGTCCTCGCATTCATCGGGACATGGACATGGTTCACGGTATGGACCGAACGGCTCGGCCCGGGTGCGGGCCGCCGCGCACGATGACGGCACGCCCGGCGAGCCGCCGGGTCATCGCCATCGCAGGAGGTTCCATGCGCAAAGCGTTCGTCGCGGCAGCCGTCGCGGCACTCGGGTCCGCACTGCTGCCCGCGACCGCGGCACACGCCTCGACCCACGTCACCTACTACGAGACGGCGGGAAGCGTCATCTTCGTGCCGGCGTGCACGCCGACGCCGGCCGACCCGACCTGCGACCCGCGCGGCGCGGGCAGCTGGTTCAGCTCGACCGGACCGCTGAGCCTCACCCAGGGCGGCGCCGCGGTGGGTTCGGTGAGCACGTACTGCCTCACCACCCGCAAGGTCGGTGCCGACTACTACGGCACCTGCACCGACGTCCTGTACACCCCGGCCGGCACCTTCGAGGCGACCGGCGAGATCAACGAGAGCGCGCTGGAACGGTTCGTGCCGCAGCAGCTGCCGCTCACCAACGGCCACACCGGAACCCTTACCGTGCAACAGGTCACCTACCCCGACGTCTTCGTCCTGACCGTCGACGCGAACTGACGTCCACGCCGCGGCCGCCGGCATCCTCATCGTCGGCCGGGTCGCGGACAGCGGTCCAATACCTGCGACCGCGGGCGGTGATAGGCCACCGGTTATCACCGCCCGCGGCCGCGCCGGGAGACCCGATGGTTGAACCGAACATCCGGCTGCTGCGGTACTTCCTCGCGGTGGCCGAGGAGCTCAACGTCGGCCGCGCCGCGCGCCGGCTCTACGTGTCCCAGCCGGCGCTCAGCCAGCAGCTGCGCCGGCTGGAGCACGACCTCGGCGTGGAGCTGTTCCACCGCTCCAGCCGCGGGATGCGCCTGACGGAGTCGGGCGCCGTGCTGCTGCCGGTCGCCGAGGAGGTGGTGCGCGCCGCCGACCGCCTCATCGCCACCGCGGGCGCCCGGCCGGGCCGGCGGGGGCTCGTCGTCGGCTTCGTCGGCAACGGTCTCGGGCACCTCAACGCGGCCGTCCGCGACGACTACGCCCGCCGGATGCCGCGCGTGGACCTGCTGCTGCGTCAGGTCGAGGTGCAGGACCAGCTGGAGTCCCTGCGCTCCGGCCAGGTCGACGTCGCGCTGGCCCGGCTGCCGGTGCGGGAGACCGACCTCACCGTGGTGCCGTTCTTCGCCGAGCCGCGCCTGGTGTGCCTGCCCGCGGCCCACCGGCTCGCCGGGCGGTGCCACGTCGACGTGGACGCCCTGGCCGGCGAGGTCTTCCTGGCGGTGCCGGAGCGCTCGCCGCGGCACTGGCGGGAGTTCTGGCTGGCGCAGCCGCGCCCGGGCGGCGCCCCGGTGCGGCTGGGACCGTCGTTCGGCACCGCGGAGGAGGCCCTGCAGCTCGTCGCCGCGGGCCACGGCGTGCTGCTGGTGGCGGCCACGTTCCGGGACGGGTACTCGCGTGAGGAGCTGCGGTTCGTGCCGGTGCGTGGCCTGGCGCCGTCGCGGGTGGCCCTGGCCTGGCGAGGTGAGCAGCCGCCGCCCGGTGGACGGGAGCTGCTCACCACCTTGCGGTCGGTCGCCGCCCGCACGGAGCGCGGCGGCGCCGCGGCGTTCGCGGCACTCGGCTGCGAGCACGGCGACGGTGCGGCCGAGCACCGCGACGGCTCACCGGGTGCGGCGACCGGGGCCCGGTCCGCCTGATGGACCGGTGCGCTCAGCGGCACCGGGGCGGCGGCGCGATGCTGCCGGGGCCGCCACAGAGCCAAGCAGCAGAGGAGGTCGACATGAGCAGGCAGTTCGCGTCATCGGCGGATCTCACCGACAAGACCGAGACGCTCGAGGTCGTCGGCGAGGGTGTCTACGCCCTCACGGCCGAGGGGGATCCGAACGTCGGCGCGGTCGAGGGCGAGGACTTCGTCGTCTGCTTCGAGGCCCGGGCCACGCCGGTCGCCGCGGCGGCCTGGCTGGCGAAGCTGCGCACGTACACCGACAAGCCGGTGCGCTACCTGGTCCTGTCGCACTACCACGCCGTGCGGGTGCTCGGCGCGGCCGCGTTCGACGCGCGGGACATCGTCGCGCACGAGATGACCCGCACGCTCATCGACGAGCGCGGCCGGCAGGACTGGGAGTCGGAGCAGGGCCGCATGCCGCGGCTGTTCCGCGAGCCCGGGTCGATCCCCGGGCTGACCCATCCGACGGTCACGTTCTCGGACCGGTTCACGATCCCGCTCGGCGGGACCCGGGGCGATCTGATCCTGCAGTACTGCGGCCGTGGCCACACGGCCGGCGACATCGTCGCCTGGCTGCCGGGGCAACGGGTGCTGTTCGCGGGTGACCTGGTGGAGGCGCGGGCCGCCCTGTACACCGGTGACGCCTTCCACGCCGACTGGTCGACCGCGACGCTGGACCGGGTCGCCGCCCTCGGCGCCGAGACGCTCATCGGCGGCCGGGGCGCGGTGGCGGTCGGCCGGGACGCCGTGGCCGCCGCGATCGGGCAGACCCGGCACTTCCTCACGGTGATGCGCGAGACGGTCGGTGGCGTGCACGCCACCGGCGGAACGGTCCAGGAGGCGTTCGGCCGGGCGCATGCGGCGCTCGTGCCGCAGTACGGCGGCTGGCCCATCTTCGAGCACTGCCTGCCGTTCAACGTGCAGCGGCTCTGGGACGAGCTGTCCGGCATCGACTGGCCGGAGATCTGGACCGCCGAGCGGGACCGCGAGGTGTGGGCCGGGATGCAGCCATGAGCGGGCATGAGGCACCGGTGCTGGTCGTCGGCGCGGGTCCGGTCGGGATGGTCGCGGCGTTGCTCCTCGCTCGCCACGGCGTGCCGTCGGTGGTCGTGGAGGCCAGTGCGGAACGCGACCCGACCGGCTCGAAGTCCATCTGCGTCCAGCGTGACGTCCTGGACATCTACGACCGGGTCGGCGTCGCCGACGAGCTCGTCGCCGAGGGCGTCTACTGGCAGGTCGCCCGCACCTACTACGCCGAGCAGGAGCTGTTCGCCACGACGTTCCCGGCGGCCGGGCAGAGCGCCTACCCGCCCTGGATCAACCTCGGGCAGCAGCGCATCGAGGAGCTCCTCGCCGCCCGCGTCGCCGGCGAGCCGCTGGTCGACCTCCGCTTCGGTCACCACGTCGTGGCGCTGCGGCAGGACGCCGAAGGGGTCACGGTCCGCTGCACCACGCCGACCGGCCCGGTCGACCTCACCGGCACGCACCTCGTCGCCGCCGACGGCGCCGCCAGCACCGTGCGCAACATGCTCTGGCTCGACTTCCCCGGCCAGTCCTTCGGCGACCGCTTCCTCATCGCCGACATCCGGGCGGAGCTGCCGTTCCCGGCCGAGCGCCGGTTCCACTTCGACCCGCCCTGGAACCCCGGCCGGCAGGTGCTGCTGCACCCGCAGCCGGACTCCGTCTGGCGCATCGACTGGCAGGTCCCGGAGGACTACGACCTGGCCGCCGACACCGCCTCGGGGCGGCTCGACGAGCGGATCCGCCGGATCGTGGGCGGCGCGCCGTACGAGGTCCAGTGGCTGTCGGTGTACCGGTTCCATCAGCGGCTGGCCAGCCGGATGCTGGTCGGCCGGGTGCTGCTCGCCGGGGACGCCGCGCACCTCATGTCGCCGTTCGGCGCGCGCGGGCTCAACTCCGGTGTGCAGGACGCGGAGAACGCCGCCTGGAAGATCGCGTTCGACCGCCGCGGCGACGGCGGGCCGGCGCTGCTGCCGAGCTACGAGCACGAACGGCTGGCCGCCGCCCGGGAGAACCTGCGCGTCACCGGCGACACCATGCGGTTCCTGGTGCCGCAGGACGAGGCGGAGGCGCGGCGGCGGCGCGAGATCCTCCAGAGTGCCCTGCGCGACCCGGCGGCCCGCCGGCTGGTGAACTCCGGCAAGCTCGCCGAGCCCTACTGGTACGTCGACTCACCGCTGACGTCCGGCCCGCCACCGGCGGACTTCCCGGTGGCCCCCGGGGTGCCACGCCCACCGGTGGCCGGCGTGCTCTGCCCGGACGGGCCGCTCACCGGCGCCGGGGAGCCGTCGCGGGTGCGGCGGCTGTTCGGCTCGGGGTTCGTGCTGCTGCGCGGAGCCGCCGCGGCGGGTGCGCCGGACACAACGCCCAACACAACGCCGGACACAGGGCCGGGCACACGGCCGGACACAGGGCCGGACACAGGGCCGGGCACACGGCCGGACACAGGGCCGGACACACGGCCGGACAGAGCCCCTGGCGCAGCGCCGGGCGCGGGCCCGGACCTGCCCGTGCACACCGTCACCGGTCCCGTCGCGGAGGCGCTCGACGCGCGCCCGGACCGGGTGTTCCTGATCCGTCCGGACGGCTACCTGGCGGCCGTGCTCGACGCGCCCACACCGACCGACCTCCGCGCCGCGCTGCACAGGGCGAGCGGCCGCACCGACGACAGCGAAGGGGACCACCGTGGACCTGACCGGGTTCCGCGGCACACTGCTGCGGCCTGAAGATCCGGGGTACGACCCGGCACGGCACGTGTTCAACCGGCGGTTCGACCGCCGCCCGGCGCTGCTCGCGCGCCCGCGCGACACGGCGGACGTGGCGGTCGCCGTCCGGGCGGCACGGGCCGCCGGCGCCCGCCTCGCCGTGCGGGGCGGCGGGCACAACTTCGCCGGCTACGCGGCCCAGGACGGCGGCCTCGTGCTCGACACGCGCGGCCTGCGCGACCTGCACGTCGACCGGGAGGCCGGCGTGTTCACCGTGGGCGCCGGGCTGACCTGGGGCGAGGCCGACACGTTCTCGCACCGCTACGGCCTGGCCACCGCGGGCGGCTCGATGTCGAAGGTCGGGGTCGCCGGGTTCACGCTCGGCACCGGCCTGGGCTGGCTCGCCCGCGCCTACGGGCTGGCCGGGGACAACCTGGTCGGCGCCACCGTGGTCACCGCCGACGGGACCGTCATGGAAGCCGACGCCGAGCGGGAGCCGGACCTGTACTGGGCGCTGCGCGGCGGCACGCCGAACTTCGGCGTGGTGACCAGCCTGCGGTTCCGGCTCCACCCGGTGCACACCGTGCTCGGCGGCACGCTGGTGTTCGGCATCGACGACGCCGCCCGGGTGATCCGCGCCGTGCGGGACGCGACCGTCGCCGCCCCGGCCGCGCTGAGCTGGGCGGCCGTGCTCGTCACCGCGCCGCCGGCCGAACCGTGGCCGGCCGGGGTGCGGGGCCGGCCGGTGCTGCTGCTGCCCGTCGCCTGGTGCGGGGCGCCCGGCGAGGGGGAGCGGGTGCTGGCCGGCGTCCGGGCCGCCGCCGGCCCGGCACTGCTCGACCTCGTCACCGCGATGCCGTATCCCGCGTTCCAGCGGCAGGCCGACGAGTCCGCGCCCGACGGGGCCCGCTGGGACGTGCGCTCCGAATGGCTGTCCACAGTGGACGACGAGGCGGTCGACGCGCTCGTCGACGGCGCCCGCGCCGGCCGGGCCCCGCTGTCGGAGGTGCTCATCCGCCCGCTCGGCGGGGCACTCACCGACGGGCCCGACACGCCGTTCTCGTTCCGTCACGCGGGCTGGCTGCTGGAGGTGCTGACCGGGTGGTGGCCCGGCGACCCGGACGAGGACGGGCACCTCGACTGGATGGAGCGGACCTGGCGCAGCCTCTGCCGGGTCTCCGCCGGCGGCCCGTGCGTGAGCCACCTCGGCGTCGGCGAACCGCCGGAGCGCACCCGGGCCGCGTTCAGCCCGGCCGTGCACGCCCGCCTGGTGGCGGTGAAGCACCGGTTCGACCCGGACGGGTTCTTCCAGGCGGCCCCGCAGCTCGGCGATGAGGAGCGGCCATGCTCGTCGTGACCGGCCCGACCGGCAACGTCGGCGCCGAGCTCGTCCGGCTGCTCCTGGCCGAAGGCGTCGCGTTCCGGGCCGCCGCGCACGACCCCGACGGTGCCCGGCGCGAGCACGGCCGGCCGGACCTGCCGGTCGTGCGCCTGGACTACGACGACCGCGGCACCTGGCCGGCCGTGCTCGACGGCGTCGACACGCTGTTCCTGCTGTTCCCGGTGCCGTCGCCGGGGGCGGTGCGCACCCGGATGCTGCCGTTCGTCGACGCCGCCGTGGCCGCCGGCTGCCGGCACATCGTCTACCTCTCGGTGTTCGGCGGCGACTCGGCGAAGATCATCCCGCACTACCCGGTCGAGCGGCACATCGAGCGCTCCGGCGTCGCGTACACGATCCTGCGGTGCAGTTTCTTCATGCAGAACCTGTGCCGCCGGCTGTCGACGCACGGCGTCGACATCATGGACCGGGACGAGGTGTTCGTGCCGGCCGGCCGGGGCCGCATCACGTTCCTCGACGCCCGCGACGCCGCCCTGGTCGCGCTGCGGGCGATCCGGGCGCCCGCCGAGCACCACAACACCGCCTACGCGCTGACCGGGCCCGAGCGGCTCGACTTCTACGAGGTCGCCGAGGTGCTGTCGGAGCGGTTCAACCGCACGGTGCGCTACCGCCGGCCGTCGGTGCCGCGGTTCTGGTGGCGGTTGCGCCGGCGGGGCGTCACGTTCGACACGATCGCGTTCATGACGGCGGTGTACACGCTCACCCGGCTGGGCCGCAACGAGCCGGTCACCGGGGACCTGGCCCGGCTGCTGGACGGCTCGCCGCGGGCCCTGCCGCAGTTCGTGACCGACTACCGGCCGCGGTTCGAGCAGCGGGCCTGGACCTGACACCTGAACCGGGACCGGGCCGGCGCACCGGCCCGGTCCCGGCGGTGTCAGCCCTCGGCGAGGAAGTCGAGCACGAGCCGGTTCCAGCGCTCCGCCGCCTCGATCTGCGGGCAGTGCCCGCAGCCGTCGACGACCTCCAGCCGGGCGTCCGGGATCCGGGTCGCGACCGCCGCCGCGAAGCCCGGCTCCTTCAGCCGGTCCTGCGCGCCGGCGACGACGAGCACCGGCACGGTGATCCGCTCGTAGGGCGTCGGGTCGCCGGCCGGCGGTGGGGGAGCGTCCGGCCGGCGCAGCGCCAGCGACGCGAACGCCTCGAACGCGCCGGGCTGCGCGGACATCTCGTGCAGGGCACCGACGTAGGCGTCGTCGTCGGCGAAACGGGGGTCGGCGAACACCATCCGGACCTGTTCGCGCATGCCGTCGAGGGTGCCGTCGTAAGCCATCAGCCGCTGCCGGACGGCGGCGCCGAGCGGCGGCCCCCCGGCGCTGGTGAGCACCGCCCGGCGGACCGGCAGCACCGGCGTCGCGGCGGTGAGGTCCCGCAGCAGCACGGCACCGCCCATCGACAGGCCGACCACGTCGGCCCGCCGCACCCCGAGCTCCTCCAGCAGCCGGGCCAGGTGCTGCAGCATCCGGCCGGTGCGGTCGGCGAAGTCGACGAGCTTCGCGGAGCGGCCGAAGCCGAGCCAGTCGGGCGCGATCACCCGGTGCCGGCCGGCGAGGGCGCCGATGTTGTGCGCCCACGCGGTCTCGGCGGCCTCGCCGTGCGCGCCGCCGTGCAGCAGGACGACCGCCGGGGCGTCGGCCGGCCCGGCGGTCAGCACGTGCGTGTCGATCCCGTCGACCCGCACCAGGTCACCCCTCATCGGACTGCCGCCTGTGGCAAAGCCGGCAGTGCCGCCGCGATGCCGAGCCGCAGCACGTCGCGGGTGAAGTCGCAGGCGTAGCCGACCCAGGCGTCGCCGAGCAGCCCCGAGACCGGCGAGTCGGCGGCCACCCCGGCACCGCCGAAGATCTCCATCGCCCGCTGCGCGTTGGCGATCGCGGCGTCGACGGCCACCGTCTTCGCCGCCGCGGCGCCGTATGCCATCGCGTCCGCCGGGTCGTCGTCGACGGTCCTCGCGGCGTCGTGCACGACGAGACGGGCCGTGCGCAGGTCCACGTACATGTCGGCGAGTTTCAGCGCGACCGGCCCGTGCTCGATGAGCGGGCGGCCCCAGCTGATCCGCCGGCGGGCGTAGGTCACGGCCTGTTCGTAGGCGGTGCGGGCCAGCCCGACGAAGCACGCGGCGAGCCCGATGGGCATCTCCGGCAGCCCGGCGAGCAGCCCGGCCGCGCGGTGCTCGGCGCCGACGAGGGCGTCGGGGCCGACCCGCACGTCGTCCAGGAGGACCTCCGCGTGATGGGCGCCCGGCCAGCCGATGAGCTCGGTGCGTGGGCCGCAGGACAGCCCGGGCGTGCCCGCGGGCACGAGGAACATCGACAGGCCCTGGGCGGGCGCGGCGGCCGGGTCGGTCCGGGCCAGGACCAGGTAGCTGTCGGCGACGCCGGCGTTGGTGACGAAGCCGCACTTCGCGCCGTTGAGCAGGTATCCGCCGCCGTCCTGGCGCACCGCGCTGGTGCGGATGCCGACCGCCGGGCCGGGCGACGGGCAGAACAGGTCCGACCCGGCGACGTCGGCCTCGTTCAACGCCCCCGCCAGCAGCGGCGGCGGTCCGGTGCCGACGAGGGCCCGCTGGGCGGGGTTGCCGGTCCGGGCCAGCAGGGCCGCCAGCCCGGCCGGCAGGTTGACCGCGTTGGCCGCGAACGCGACGTCGGCGGCGCCGAGCTCCTCCAGGACCAGGACGAGGTCCAGGCAGGTGCCGCCGGTGTCGAGCGGCGGGTCCGGTGGCAGCAGGATGGAGGTGAGGCCCAGTGCGCCGGCCGCGGCGTGCGCGCGCCGGAAGTCCTCCGGCGTGCGGCCGACCGGCAGGTGCTGCCGGGCGAACCGGCGCGCGGTGTCCCGCAGCAGCGCCCGTTCGGTGGTGTCCGTTGACATGTGGTCGTCGTACCGGATGGGCCGCCCGGTGCGCTGCCACCCCGGTCCGGTGACCGGACCGGGGTGCCTGAGGGTCGGATGATCACCAGCGCCGCAGGGTGAGCTTGAAGACCTTCGGGTAGACGACCTGCTGCACCGTGAGCGTGCCGCGGTGCACGTTGAGCGTCTGGGGTTCGAACCGTTCCAGCCCGCTCTCGTTGATCTCGCCGGTCGCCACGACGACGCCCTGCGCGGTGTACAGCGTGTCGGTGCAGAAGCCGTAGTAGTCGGCGCCGTACTTGAACGTGGTGAGGCAGCTGGTCGTGACGGTGCCGATCCCGGTGCCGCCCTGCGTGGCGGACAGGGCGCCGGTGGAGATGAAGACGCTGCCGGGCCCGCGCGGGTCGCAGGTCGGGTTGCCGGGCCCGGGAATGCACGCCGGGATGAACGTGACGTCACCGTCGGCGACGGTCTCGTAGTACACGGTGGTGGACCCGCCGGTCGCGTGTGCGGCCTGACCGGTCACGAGCAGTGCTGCCACGACGGTCGACAGCAGGAGCAGGAACCTTCGCATCGAGCCTCCAGGGAGTGGTCGGAGCGGTCGGTGCTGCGCAGCCGGCACAGCATGGCGCGCTCGCCGCCGGGTGGCGACGCGGACGGTTCAGTCAGCGGACCACGAAGCGTCGCGATGTTGGCACGCGCTGCTACGGTCCCGGCACTGCACACCCGGTGCCGTCCTGGACGATGAAGGAGGTGCGTATGCGACGGTGGACCATCCGTTCGCTGCTCGCCGTGCTGGTGGCCACCGCGGCCCTGTTCGGTTCGGCGGCCCCGGTGGCCGCGGGATCGGGCCCGCCGCCGGCCGACGAGGTGGAGCCGGCGTGGTTCGGCGGCGGCCCGATCACGCTGTACGTGCTGCTGCCGGGCGATCCGAACGGCCCGCCGCCGGCGCCCGATCCCGCGTTGCCCGCCGCGGACGTGTTCCTGATCGCGCCGGTGGACGCGGCGCACCCGCAGGACCCGGGCGTGGTCATCCCGTCGCCGCCGGCGCCGTTCCCGATCGTCGTGCCGGTGCACGACACCGTGGTGGCGACGTCGCGGCCGTACGCGTGGCGGGCCAACTGCTTCGGCGTCCAGGTGCTGCCGGGCCCGGCGGCGACGGCGCGGACGGTGCTCACCCGGCCGGATCCGAACGGGGGCGCGACGCTGGCCTATGCGTTGCGGTTCGGGGCCCGGACCGTGCCGCTGACGAGCGCCGCCGTCATCGCCGTGGGCGCCCGCCTCGGCCTGCTGACCCTGGACCGCTCGTGGCCGGGCTACGGGGGCACGTGCTGGACGGGGCGGCCACGCCGGTAAGGGGGATGGGGATGCGGGGCGGGGAGGTCAGCTCGCGGTCACGCCGCAGGTCTCGCGGACGTGTCGCAGCGCCCGCTCCTGGAGCAGCCCGTGCAGCTCCAGGAACAGGGTCCGGGCCTCCTCGCCCTCCCACTTGTGGGGGATCACCTCGGTCGGCAGCCCGGGATCGAGGTACGGGAACCGGCGCCACCGGTGCAGGGTGGTCGTGTAGTCGGTGAAGGCGGCGGCGTCGTCGAGCTGGTTGGCGCGCCGCCACCGGCGCAGCACCGGGCGGCTCAGCGCGAGGAACTCCCCGTAGAGGCGGCGCAGCTCGTCGAGGTCCCAGGAGCGCGCGACCATGTTGGTCACGGTGTCGAAGCCGTGGTAGACGGAGACGAAGACGTCGACGTGCCCGGCCAGGCCGATGGCCGTGATGGTGGACTCGAGCTCGGGCCGCAGCCGGGCCGGCGCGATCCACAGGCCGCTGCCGAGGTTGCCGAACCCGAGCCAGATCAGGCGGGTCCGCAGCACGTGCCGCTGGCTGCGCATGGCCTCCGGCACGGAGAACGACACGATGACCCAGCCGTCCGCCAGCGTCGCCGCCGTCGTCGTGGCGAAGATGCGCCGGTCCGCCTCGTCGAGCAGCTGCAGCGACGTCTCGGTGAGGGCGTAGCCGCGCTGGCTGTCGTGGCGGACCCGCTCGATGAGCCCGCTGTCGATCATGCGGGCGACGGCGGCCCGGGTGCCGGCCTCGTCGACGCCGAGCGCGCCCATGAACGTGATCAGGTCGGTGCCGCGGATCCAGCCGCCGATCTGCCGGACGTACGCGCCGAACACGTCGAGGATGAGCGCCTTCGGCCGGCGTGCGGTGTCGTCGACGAGCGGGAACCCGGCCCGGCTGATGGCTTGCCCGGCGCGGCCTGTGCTCGGCATGCGGCTCCTGACGTGCTGGAATGCGGATCGGTTGGGGATCGACGGGTGATGCCGGGTCGATCGTAGCGAGGGTCAGCCGGTCAGCGCCGTGGTGACCCGTTCCCCGGCGGTGCGGATCGCCGAGATCAGTTTCGGCACGTTGGCCCGGTGGGTCGGCGCCGTGACGGCGAGGGCGGCGACGATCGAGCGTTGCGGCCCGAACAGTGGCACGGCGACGGACAGGTAGCCGAGGCGGGTCTCCTCGAACTCGGTGAAGTAGCCGTCGCGCCGGACCCGGGCCAGCTGGGCGGTGAGGTGCCCGGGCTGGGTGACCGTGTAGGGCGTGGCGGCGGTCAGGCCGCCGCGGACGACGTCGATCGTGAGCGACTGCGGCGAGTGCGCGAGGATCACCTTGCCGGTGGAGGTGCTGTGCAGCGGCAGGTGCCCGCCGACCCGCGACGGCCGGCTCACCCGCCGGCTGCCGAGCTTCTCCAGGTACAGCACGGTGAGGCCGGAGCGCACGGCGAGGTGGACGCTCTCGCCGGTGGCGAGGAAGACGTCCTCGATGTGCGGCCGGGCCGCCTCGGCCAGGATGCGGTGGCGGGGGACCCGCTGGCCGATCTCGAACAGTCGCAGGCCCAGACGGTAGTCCGTGCCGGAGCGTTCGAGCAGTCCCCAGCCGGTGAGCTCCTGGCAGATCCGGTAGACCGTGGCCTTGGCCAGGCCGGACCGGCGCACGAGCTCACCGAGGGACAAGCCGTCGTCTTCGGTGCCGAAGACGTCGACGATGCGTTGTGCCTTGCCGAGCAGCGAGATCGCGCTGTCAACGGTCATGCGGTGATTATATGTTTCCGTGACCGCCGTCACGCAATAGCGAACTCCTGGAGGAAGGCGAGGCTCAGCGCGTTGTAGGCCTCGGCCCGCTCGTGCTGCGGCCAGTGCCCGCACTCCTTGAAGATCTTCAGGCGGGCGCCGGGGATCGCCGCGGCCAGCGCCGCACCCTCCGGGACCGCGCCGAACGGGTTCTGCGTGCTCCACACCACCAGCGTCGGCGCCTGGACCCGGCCCAGCTGCTCGGGCGTGAGCAGGTTCCGCTCGCGGATCTGCGGCTCCTGCAGGCACAGCAGGTGCGGCAGGCCCTTGACGAAGTCCGGCTGGTGGTAGATGGCGTGCCGGACCTCGACCAGCTCGTCGCTGACGTCCGCGGCCGGATCGAACATCAGCAGCTCGAGCCGCTTGCGGGTGAGCGCGATGTCGTCGGTGAGCACCGCCTCCGTGGTGCTGTTCCGGATCCGTGCCATGACGGCCGGGTCGGCCTTGGTGCCGCCGGGGCACAGCAGCTGCAGCGAGCCGACCCGCTGCGGGGCGTCGGCCGCGAGCCGAGCCGCGACCCAGCCGCCGAGCGACTCGCCGACGAGGTGGGCCCGCGGGGCGCCGATCGCGTCGAGGTACGCCACGAGGTGGTCACGGTACGTGGGGATCTCGTAGCGGTAGCCGGGCTTGTCGGTGTAGCCGTGCCCCACCATGTCGATGGCGTGGCAGCGGTAGCCGGCGTCGGCGTGCGCGCGCAGGTTGCGCACGAACGCCTCCAGGTGCCCGCTGGTGCCGTGCAGGAACACCACCGGCTCGCCGTCGGCCGGTCCGCACTGCAGGGACCGGGTCATGATGCCGTCGGCGTCGACCGAGGTCAGGCTGAACTCGGTGCCGGCGAGCGTGGTCCAGATCGTCATGGGGAGTCCTCCGGGGCAATGATGGTGGCGACGGCCATGCCGGTCAGCCACTCGGGCATCTCTTCGTAGGCCAGGACGGTGCCCGGCACGAACCGCAGCGCCGCGGCCATGATCAGCCAGCTGCGGATCTCCTGGCCGCCGTTGCCGGCGAGCAGTTCGAGGTCGGCCGTGCTCAGCTCGGCCAGCGTCGCCAGCTCGCCGGCACGCACGCGGCGGAGCAGGTCGTGGTCGAACGTCGGCGTGATGCACGGCTGCGCGGCGCGGATGATCTGCCGGCGGCGCGGGTCGAAGCGCTGCCAGTCGCCGCGGCCGTCGAGCCACGCCTCGACCATGAAGCGCTCGTCTTCGCCGTGCGGGTCGCGCCAGTCCGGCCACGGCAGGCGGTGCGACAGGCCGCCGGAGCCGACCACGGCGACGCGCCGGTCGACCGGGAAGGTGGCGACCGCCTCGGCGACGGCCGTGCCGAGCGCCGCGCAGCGCGCCAGGGTCGGCAGCGGCGGCGCGAACATGTTGACGACGAGCGGCACGATCGGCAGGTCACCGGTCAGGTACTGGATGGCGTGCGACTGCCCGTGGTCGATCTGCAGGCGGGCCGAGTACGCCAGGTCGAAGTGCTGCCGTTCGACGAGGTCCTCCGCCAGGTGGCGGGCCAGCGCCACGTCGACCCGCTGCGGCCCGGCCGGCGTGCCCGACTCGCCGGACGCGTGCACCTCGCCCACACCAAGGGTGAAGGGCGGGATCAGGTCGAGCCAGAAGCCGCGGAAGTGGTTGGACCCGACGACGACGACCGTGTCGGCGCCGCTGTCCTGGATGGCCTGGCGGGCGTCGGCGAGCGCCGTGCGGAACCGGGTCGCGCGATCCGGATGCACCGCCTGGTCCCAGTGGGTGTTCATGAGCGTCGAGTGCGACGCACCGACGCCGATCACGATCTCAGCCACATGCGCTCCTGTTCTGCGCACAGCGCCGCCGCGACCCGGACGAGCAGGCGGGCGAGGCGTGCGGTCTCGGTGAGGCTGACGGTGTTCATGCCCAGCGCGAAGTCGGTGGTCCCGGGCACCTTCGCCATGCCGACCCGGGCGGTCGGGATGCCGCGGGCGCGCAGGATGTTGGCGTCGGTGGCCCCGGACAGCCCGACCGGCCAGGTGTGCGCCCGGCCGTGCTCGGCCTGCCAGGCGTCCACCGCCGCCTCGACGACCGGCGCGCCGGGGTCCGTGCGCGTGCCGGGAATCGACAGGACCATCTCCACGGTGGCGTCCGGGTCGACCGCGCGGACCGCCGCCGCCAGCTCCCGGTGGGCGGCGGAGGGCGTGGTCCGCGGCGACAGCCGCAGGTCCACCCGGATGCGGCAGGCCGCCGGGGTGACCGCGGCCAGCCGCCGCCAGCCCCCGTCGATCGCCGCGACGATGCCCTGCGGCGCCACCTGGCCGTCGGTGTGGCGGGCCGTGTACCGCGGGAACCAGCGTTCGAGCGCGTCGACGACGGCGGCCGCGGCGGCGATGGCGTTGCGGTACGGCAGGAGGTGGCGGCTGCCGGCGTACGTGTGCGTGCCGTGGGTGACGACGTCGAACCAGGCCAGGCCGACCTCCTCGTGCAGGACGCCGGTGCCGGGCTTGGCGATGACCGCGTGGTCGGCGTGGACGCCCCGCTCCAGCAGGAACGAGCAGCCGGCGCCCTGGCCGGTGTTGGCCCGGGCCGAGCCGGGCAGCGCGTTGCCGGGCATCCCGCCGGCGCCGAACGCGACGATGACCGTGCCCGGCAACGGCGGCCCCGCCGCGAGGGCCACGCCGGCGGCCAGCACCGCGGCGGCGTGTCCCTTCGGGTTGCCCGCGCCCAGGCCGGTCACCAGGTCGCCGTCGACCACGGCACGCGGGCGGTGGTCGGGCCGCAGCACCGGCCCGATCCACGGCAGGTCGTGCTCCGGCTCGCCGGTGGTCAGCGTGTCGATCGGCGCGTACAGCAGCAGGGCCGGGCCGTCCCCGGACCCGCGCAGCACGGCGTAGGCGTTGGCCTGCTCGGCGTCGATGTCCTGCAGCCGGCCGTCCAGCCCGTGCTCGCGCAGCAGCCCCACGACGCGGTCGGCGAGCGGGCGCTCCCGACCGGTCGGGCTGGCCGTGTCCACGAGGGCCGTCACGGCCGTGCGGACCAGCGCCTCGTCGACCCGGATCACGGCCGGACCCGGTGGACCTGGGTGCGGCGGAACCGGGCCAGTGCGTGGCTGCGCGGCCCGGCCACCGCCGGCCTCCCGGTCGGCTCCATCTTGCCGGCCACGACGTCCTCGCACAGCCGCCGCCACTCGGTGAGCGACACGTCCGGCCGGTAGAGGCGCTCCGGCGGCGCGTCGGTCACGTCGACCATCCAGGCGTCCTGGGCGGAGAAGTCGCCGTGGAACAGCCAGCGGATCGCGGCCAGGTACTTGCACCAGAACCAGGCCGCCGCGCCGGTGCCGCCGAAGTTCACCATGACCCCGACGTACCGGTGCCGCCGCTCGTCGACCGGCACGTAGAACTCGTAGTGGATGAACCGCGGATAGGCGATCCGCAGCACCCCCGGCATCGCGATCGAGGCGAAGCCCGGGAAGTCCTGCGCCGCGATCACCGGGTCGACCCGGCTCGTGCCGCCGGTGTTGCCGACGTTGGACACGTGGGTGCCTTCGGCGGGTGGACGGTTCACCTTCCACCACCGGTGGCTCGTCCACCGCCCGAGGCCCGGGAAGTCCGCGTGCCAGTGCTGCGCGTCCTGCACCCGGTAGATCCACCGGCCGCGGCGCACGATGTGGGTCTCGTTCCAGACCGGCATCGACTTGAACAGCCGCCACAGCGACGTGCGGTGCAGGTACTTGGCGTGGCCCTCGTCGTAGCCGTTCTCGGCGGCGAAGCGCCAGTTGCCGTCCCGCCGCTGCATCCGCCCGCCGAGGACGAACGACGTGCCGACCAGCTCCTCCGGCAGCTGCGCGTCGATCGGCGGGGCCGGCTCGTCGGCCGCCGGGACGTACACCCAGACCATGCCGAGCCGTTCGGCCACCGCATACGTGCCGACGGTCACCTTGCCGCAGATCGGCGACGCCGGCCCGTCGGTGATGACCGCGGCCAGCCGGCCGGTCGGCAGGTCGAACGTCCAGCCGTGGTACGGGCAGGACAGCGTGCCGGGGAACTGCTGGTTGCCCAGCGACAGCGGGACGCCCCGGTGCGGGCAACGGTCGTGCAGCGCGTAGACGGTCCCGGCGTCCCGGACGAGCGCGATCTTCTCCCCGCACAGCATCACGGCGACCGGACGGCCGCGGATCTCGCTGGACCAGCCGACCGGATACCAGTAGCCCCGGAATCCCGCGGCCGCGGCCTGGTAGTTGGGCCAGGTCGACCAGTCGCGCCGGCCGACGCCCCGCGCCGGAGCCGCGGTCATGACGCGGCGCCGATGACGTGGTGGCAGGGTCGCATGTTCATGGGGGCATCGTGTGTGCCCGCCCCCGCCCGTGAGAACGATCCCGGTCCGCCTGGTGGACCGTACCCCCGGGCCCGGGACCGGTCCGCTGGCCGGACCGCCTGCCTGGTGCCGGTCCGGCCCGGCCACCAGGATGTGCCGACCGCGGCTGCGGCTGGGTCTACGAAGCGAGGCGATCCGTGATGAGCACCGCCGGCCTCACCGAACCACATCACCTGCCGGCCGTCCCGCCGCAGGCCGGTGCCCTCCAGGGCGTCCTGCTGCTGGCCGGGAGCTGCCTGCCCGTCCTCGGCGGGGTGCTCATCGCACCGGTGCTGCCACGGATGCAGGACCATTTCGCCTCGGTCGGCGGCGCCGCCGTGCTGGTGCCCGTCGCGCTGACGATCCCGTCGCTCTGCATCGCGCTGCTCGCGCCGGTCGCCGGCGCCGTCGCCGACCGGATCGGCCGCCGGCCGCTGCTCATCGGGGCACTGCTGGCCTACGCCGTGTTCGGCACCGCGCCGCTGTGGCTGACGTCGCTGCCCGCGATCGTGGCCAGCCGGGCGCTGGTCGGCGTCACCGAGGCGGCCATCATGACCTGCTGCACGACGCTGCTGGGCGACTACTACGACGGGGCCCGGCGCAACCGGTACCTCGGGCTCCAGGTCATGGTCACCTCCCTGGCGGCGTCGGTGTTCTTCGTCCTCGGCGGCGTCCTCGGCGGGTCGGGGTGGCGCACACCGTTCTGGCTGTACCTGGCGAGCCTGCTGCTGGCACCGCTGATGGCGGTCGCGCTGATCCGGCCGGCCCGGGCGGCGACCGGGTCCGGCGACGACGCCGCCCCGGCCGGGACTCCGTGGCGGCCGCTGTTGGTGCCGTGCGCGCTCACGCTCGCCGGCGCCGTGCTCTTCTACGTGATGCCGGTCGAGGGCAGCTACCTCCTCGACGCGCTCGGCGTCGAGGACACCGCGGTGATCGGTGCCGTCACCGGCGCCGCCGCCCTCGCTACCGCCATCGGCGGCGCCCTGTCGGGGCGGGTGTCGACCGGCCGGGCCGGCCGCCTGCTGCCGGTGGAGCTCCTCGTCGTCGCGGCCGGCCTGGCCGTCATCTGGCTCGGGCGGTCGAGCCTCCCGGTCACCGTCGCCGGCCTCGTCGTGGCGAGCGTCGGCGCCGGGTTCCTGCTGCCGACCCTGCTCATCTGGACGATGAGCCTGCTGCGGTTCGAGCACCGGGGACGCGGCACGGGACTGTGGACCTCCACCTTCTTCCTCGGCCAGTTCCTCTGCCCGCTGATCGTGCTCGGCCTGAGCGCCGGCACCGGCAGCCTGTTCGGCGCCGTCGGCGTGCTGGCGCTGTTCGCGGTCCTGATGGCCGTCCCGGCGCGCCTGGTCGCGCGGCGCATCCAGGGTCAGGCGGTCTGAGCATGGACATCGGTGTGGTGCTGCCGAGCGGCATTCCCGGGGTCGACGGCCGCGTGGTCGTGGAGTGGGCGCGCCGGGCCGACGCCGGCCCGTTCTCCTCGGTCGCGGTCCCCGACCGGCTGCGGTACGACAACCTCGACCTGATGATGACCCTGGCGGCGGCCGCCGCGGTCACCCGTCGCGTCCGGATCATGAGCAACGTCCTGCTCACCCCGCTGCGGCCTTCGCCATGGCTGGCCAAGCAGGTCGGCACCCTGACCGCGCTCGCCCCGGACCGGGTCACGCTGGGCGTCGGCGTGGGGGCGCGCCGGCAGGACTACGAGACCGCCGGCGTGCCGTGGCAGCGGCGCGGCGCGCTGCTCGACGAGCAGCTGGCGGCGCTCACCTCCCGGCCGGCGCACGACGACGAGCAGCTGGTCGGGCCGGCGCCGAGGGGCGCAGTGGAGATCCTCATCGGCGGTGCGTCGCAGCGGGCCCTCGACCGCCTGGTCGCGCACGGCGACGGCTACGTCGCCGGTGGGATCCGGCCCGAGTTCTTCTCCGCCGAGGCGGCCGCCTCGGTCGCCGCGTGGCGGCGGGCCGGCCGGTCCGGTCGCCCCCGGCTGGTCGCCGGCGGCTGGTTCAGCTCCAGCGAGGACCTCGACGACGACGCGAGCCGGTGGCTGGCGTCGTACTTCCGCCAGGGCGGTCCGCCGGGCTTCGTCAACTCCGGCATCTGCCGGGGCACCGCCGGTGTCACGGAACAGATCCGGCGCTTCCGCGCGGCCGGCGCGGACGAGGTCATCCTCTTCCCCTGCACCGCGGACCTCGCCGAGCTCGACTGGCTGGCGGAGCTGGTGTCAGGGCTGGCCGACATGCCGGTCGGCGAACCCGCCTTCCCGGCGGCCGGGCCGCCCTTCGACCCGCACGCCGTGGTGCCCGGCACCGCCGGGGTCCGGGTGTACGGCGCAGCGGAGGGGCCGCCCGCAGACTCCCGCTAATGCCCTTTTTACGGCAAATATCCGCATACAGGAGTTTATGCCGTTTAGGGTGAGTCAGCCTGCTTGACATACGGGGGATGAGCAGCTTGACACACACCTTGAGGATCCGGCGGCTGGTGGCCACCACCGTGCTGGGCGCGCTGGCGGTGCCGCTGTGCGTGTTCGGGCCGGGAGCTACGTCCGCGACGGCGTCGACCACGTGCACACCGGTGACCTACACCGACTGCGCCCGCTTCGGCTACACCGGCGCCGACGAGACGTTCACCGTCCCGGCCGGCGTCACCGGTCTCCGAGTGAAGCTCTGGGGCGCCGGCGGCGCGAACGGCGACGGGGCCAAGGGCGGCGGTGGCGGCTTCACCACGGGGACCCTCACCGTCACACCCGGGCAGGTCCTCAAGATCACGGTCGGCCAGGCCGGCCAGCAGCACTCCGTCGTCGGGACCTACGGCGGGGGCGGCCGCGGCGGCATCTCGGGCGGCGGCCTGACCGAGAGCGTCAGCGACGGCGGCAGCGGCGGCGGGATGTCGGCGGTCTGGGGCACCTCCTACGGGGTGGATCCGAAGTTCATCGCCGGTGGCGGCGGTGCCGGCGCGATCGACACGACCCGCGACGCGGGCGGCGGTGGCGGCACCACCGGCGGGGCCGGCGTGAACGTCGCCTCCGGCGGCGGCGCGACCCAGTCCGTGGCCGGCAGCCCCGGCAACAACGGCTGCGGCGAGGCCGACTGGGGCGGGATGTACTCCGGCGGGGCCGGCGGCGACGGCTACAAGGGTGGCGGCGGCGGTGGCGGCGGCTACTTCGGCGGTGGCGGCGGCGACTGCGTGCCCAGCCCCCTGAGCGCCGCGCTGTCGGGCGCCGGTGGCGGCGGGTCCGGATACAAGGCCGTCACCGGAGTCTCGGCGGCGTCCACCGTCCAGGCGGTCGACGAGAACTCCGCCGGGGCGGGTGACGGGTTCCACACGGCCGGCATCGGCGACGCCGAGGGCAACGGCATGGTCGTGATCCAGTGGACCGCCCCACCGACCGCGTCCCCGCTGACCTCGTCCGGACCTTACGGCCTGCCGCAGACCGCGACCGCGACCATCCCGTTCGACGGCTCGGTGAGACTGCTGGACGGCGCCAGCCAGCCGGCGACCACCGTGACGCTGGTGCCCGCCGAGGGCACGTACACCCTCGCCGTGGGCACGGGCGTCATCACCTTCACCCCCGCGAACGGCTTCACCGGTGTCGCGGCACCGGTCACGTACAAGCTGACGGCCGACTCGCTGTCGGCGACGTCGACCTACACCCCGACCGTCGGACCGCCCCCGGGGCCGACGGCGGCGCCGCTGACGAGCGCCGGCGTGGGCACCGCGCCCCAGACCGCGACCGTGGCGAGCTGCGAGGGCTGCACGGTGACGCTGCTGAGCGCCGGCGGCCAGCCGGCCACCACGGTGACCGTGGCCCAGCAGGGCAGCTACACCCGCACCGGATCCGTCCTCACGTTCACGCCGGTCAAGGGATTCGCCGGGGTCGCCACGCCGGCCGGGTACCGGATCACCGACAGCGAGAGCCGCACCGCCACCTCCACGTACACGCCGACGGTCACCAAGCCCGCGCCGCCGCACGCGGTGGCGAAGACGAGCACCGGCCTGGGGACGGCCGCGCAGTCGGCCGCCGTCGACGTGCCCGACGGCGTGACCGTGACCCTGCTCGACGGCGCGGATCCGGTGTCCACGGTGACGCGGTCCGGCGAGGGCACCTACGGCTGGAGCGGCACCGACCAGCGGCTCACGTTCAGCCCGGTGGCCGGGTTCGTCGGCGTCGCCGGATCGGTCGCCTACCGCGTGACCGACGCGTACCAGCAGCACGACGACTCCACGTACACGGCGACCGTCACGAAGCCGCCGCCGCCGGCCGCGCCGGACCGCACCACGTCCGGTGTCGGTGTCACGCCGCAGACGGCGACGCTGCCGGTGCCGGCGAGCGGCAGCATCGCGCTGATCGACGCGAACGGCAACCCGACCACGTCGCTGTTCATCGAGGCCAAGGGCACCTACACGCTGACCCTCGCCCCGGCCACGACGGCCACTGCGGCCACCGCGGCCACTGCGGCCACCGCGTCCGTCACGGCCACCGCGTCCGCCGCCGGCACGGTGCCGAATCCGTCGCCACAGGCGGGCAGCGCGCTCGTGACGTTCACGCCGGTGCTCGGCTTCCACGGCCAGCTGCCGCCGGTCCCGTACATGGTGACCGACGCCTACGGGCAGACCGCGAACGCGACCTACACGCCGCTGGTGACGATCCCCGGGCCGCCGGAGACGCCGTCGCGCAACACCACCGGACCGGTGGACGAGACGCAGACGGCACAGCTCGCGGTGCCCAGCGGCGGGTCGATCACGCTGCTCGACGCGCGCGGCCGGCCGGCGACGCTGGTGCGGATCCCGGGGCAGGGCACCTACATCCTGCAGCCGGCGAACGGGAAGATCAGCTTCGTGGCCGTGAACGGCTTCACCGGCCAGGCGAAGGCGGTCCGGTACCGGGTGATCGACGCCTACGGGCAGACCGCGGAGTCGACCTACGCCGCCAACGTGGTGCCGTCGACGCTCGCGGTGACCGGCCTCGGGCTGGTCAACCTGATCCTGGTGGGCGCCTCGATGATCTCGACCGGCGCGGCCCTGGTCGGCCTGGGTTCCCGGCGGCGCGGCACCGCGGTGCCGATCGCGGTGGCCAGCCGGTAGCGCGGCCGCGCCCGGTGACGCTGTAACCGCGACCGGGCCGGGCCGATACCATCGGCCGCATGGACGACGATGAGTGGACAGTGGCGCGGCACCTGGCGGGCAGGCCCGCCGGGACCGTCGCGCTCTACCATCGGTTCATCGAGCTGGCCGAGGCGTGCGGGCCGTTCACCTACGCCATCGCGAAGACCGCGATCACGCTGAAGGGGACCCGGCGGGGATTCGCCGGCGCGAGCCCGGGCGCCAGGTGGCTGGAGGGGTACCTCGACCTGCGGCGGCCCCTCGAGGACCCGCGGATCCGCCGGGCCACGCCGTACACGAAGCGCCTGTTCGTCAACCGCTACCGCGTCGTCTCGCTCGGCGAGCTCGACGACGACTTCGCCGGCTGGCTGGCCGAGGCCTACCAGGTCGGCCAGGGCGGGCACCTCGCGAACCCGTGATCGTGGATATGCTCGTCCAAGCATCCGTACTCGGCGGGCGGGTGCGCACGGCATCGAACGACCCGAACGAAGGAGTCGTGGCGTGGCCCTGTCCGGCGATGCCCCGTCCAGCCGAACCCGCTGGCTGGACGCCGTCGACGTGCTCGCCGTCATCGTGGTGGTGATCCTGGCGGCCCGTCAGTTGCGCCCGCTCGTCGAGGCGGGGGCCTTCCTCGCGCGGACAGGCGACCCGCTGTCCGTCGTGCCGTGGGAGGCGTGGCCCCGCGCGGGCGCCTGGCTCGCGATCAGCGTCGCGGTCCTGTCCGGGTGGCGGACCGTCGCGGCGCTGGGCGCCTGGGCGGGCGTGCTGTTCGAGATCGTCGTCGCCCTCCCGCACGACGCCGTCCCGCTGGACCTGCGGCTGTGGCCACCGGCGCTGGCGACCGTGGCGGCGGTGCTGGTGAGCGGCTCTGCCGCGGCCGCACATGGCACCGCCTGGCGGCACGACCGGCTCGGCCACGGCGGGCACCGGCTGCTCGCGGCGGCGGCCGCGGTCACCGCACTGTCGGCGGCGGCGATCCCGCTGCTCGGCGACTATTACGAGCCGCTGCCCGGGACCACCGGCGACCCGGGGTGGCACGTCAGCTTCGTCGTCTCGTCGAATCTCGCCCGGGCCGTCGCCGGCGTGACGTTCGCGGCGATCGCGGCGCTCGCCCTGGCGGCCGGCACGGTGGCCGACCGGGCCGTGCGATCCAGGGTGCACACGCTGATGGCGGCCGGCGCGGCCGGGTTCGTCGCGATCCAGCTCGGGTTTCCGCGGCCGTTCGGCGCGCTGGACTACCCGGTGCTGGCGCACCCCGCCCAGGCGGCGGTGTTCCTCCTGGTGCCCGGCCTCGTGCTCGGTGCCGGGCGGTGGTGGATCAGGTCCGCCGAGCGGCCGCATTTGCGCGAAGCGGCCGGCGGCGCCTGACCGCACGGGACAGCGTGTCCAGGCCGGTTCGTCAATACCCCTTCCATACTCGCCACCACCGACCGCTCGGCGACGGTCGGCGATGGCACGCATCCATGGGAGGAGACCACCACGTGAACACCGTCCTCCGGGCACGGGTTCTGGGCACCGCCGTCTTGACCGCCCTGCCCCTCGCTCTACTGCCGGCCCTGCCGGTGCACGCCGGGCCCGGCTCCGGCACCGTCGAGAGTGACGCCGCACTCGCCGCCCGCTGGCGTGTCAGCCCGGTGTTCTCCCTCGACGGCGACGGTGTGCGCGCGAAGGGCATCCTGTCCGGCGGCAACGACTCCACGCTCATGCTGTTTCAGGACTGGGCCGACGTGATCCGCCTGTACAACGCGTATCCACGGACCGCCTGAGACCGGCCGGGGTGCGGCGGGAGCGCCGCATCCCGGACCCGGGTCAGCGCCGGCGCAGGCCGTCCATCAGGAGGGTGAGCAGGCGCTCGAGGCGGTTGGCGTCGGCCGGGCCGCGGTCGGTGGCCCAGGCGATGCCGGTGGCCTGGATGAGCAGGTCGGTGGCGTTGACGTCGGTGCGCACCGCGCCGGTGCGCTGCGCCTCCGTGAGCAGGCGGGTGGCCGCGGTCTGGATCACGCCGCACGAGTGGTGCAGCGGGCCGGTCGGTTCGCGCAGCGAGGCGAGGACCGAGGCGGGCAGGACCTGGAACGATTTCGTGTAGGCCACGAACTCGCGCAGCCAGGTGCCCAGCGCCTCGGCCGGGTCGGTGGTGGGGTCCGGCTCGTGCGCGGCCAGCTGCTCGAAGCGCTCGCGCACGACCGCCTCGATCAGCGCCTCCCGGGTGGGGAAGTGGCGGTAGAGGGTCGCGTTGCCGACGCCGGCGCGCTGGGCGATGCCGTCCAGCGAGGCCTCGGCGCCGTGCTCGTGGAAGGCCTCGGTCGCGGCGGCGACGAGGCGTTCGTAGTTGCGGCGGGCGTCGGCGCGGGCACCCCGCCGCACCAGCGCGGGTGCCGGCGTCGCCGTGGGCGCAGCGGCGGCAGGCGGCGGGGCGGTGGGCTGGCGCGGGGGTGCCGGTGCCGGCGGGGTGGCGGTGGCCGTGCCCGCGGCGGGGCTGCGCCGGGCGGCCATCAGCGCCATCCTGCTTGCAAAACGGGGACCATCCCCCTATCGTAACATCGCATAAACGGGGATAGTCCCCGGTAGTGCCTGGGCTGATCTCGGCCGGCGCTTGCGCACGTGAGGATCTTCATGTCTGCTTCCACGGCCACGTCCAGCCCGGCTGCGCCGAAGCACGGCGCCGGACGGCTCGGCAAACACCCGGGAGTCATCCTCGCCCTGCTCGTGACCTGCTACCTGATGATCATCGTGGACAACAACGTGGTAACCATCGCGCTGCCGCAGATCCAGGACAGCCTGCACATGTCCGCGACCGGCCTGTCGTGGGTGCTGAGCTCCTACACGCTGACGTTCGGCGGGCTGCTGCTGCTCGGCGGCCGGGCCGGTGACGTGTTCGGCCGCCGCCGCGTCTTCGTGACCGGGGTGGTCCTGTTCACCGTCAGCTCGCTGCTGGGCGGCCTGGCCACCACGGCGTGGTGGTTGCTGGCCGCCCGCGCCGTGCAGGGCCTCGGTGCCGCGCTGGCGTCCCCGGGTGCGATGGCGTTGCTGATGACCAACTTCAAGGAAGGCCCGGCCCGCAACCGGGCCCTGGCGGTGTATTCCACGCTCGCGGGCCTCGGCATGGCGATCGGCATGATCCTCGGCGGCCTGCTGACCGAGTGGACCTCGTGGCGCTGGGTGCTGTTCATCAACGTGCCGTTCGGTGTCGTCGTCGCCGTCCTGACGCCGATCTACATCGCCGACCCGGAGCGCCACCCCGGCCGGGTCGACATCGCCGGCGCGCTGACCGGCACCGCCGCCACGGCCGCGCTGGTGTACGGGTTCATCCGCGCCTCCGAGGTCGGCTGGGGTGACCCGCTGACGCTGTCCGCCTTCGCCGCGGCCGTCGTGCTCCTCGCCGTGTTCCTGGTGGTGCAGCGGCTGGTCCCGCACCCGACGGTGCCGCTGCAGCTCTTCGCCGACCGCAACCGGGCCGCCGGCTACGCCACCGTGCTGCTGACCATGGCGTGCCTGTTCGGTGTGCTGTTCTTCATCTCCCAGTTCCTGCAGGACATCCTGCACTACTCGGCGCTGCAGGCCGGTCTGGCCTTCCTGCCCATGGCGGCCGGCATGTTTGGCATGTCCCGATGCACGCCCTGGCTGCTGCCCCGGGTCGGGGCCTTGCGGCTGATTTTGATCGGGCTGGCGGTGGTGGCCGGCGGTGCTGGGTGGCTGTCGCGGCTCGGCGAGCACACCGCCTACGCGCCCGGCCTGCTGGTGCCGATGCTCATGCTCGGCGTCGGCATCGGCACGTTCCTGATGCCGCTGACCGCCCTCATCCTCGGCGGGGTGGCGCCCCGCGACGCGGGCGCGGCCGCCGGGGTCATGCAGACGATGCAGCAGGTGGGCGGGTCGCTCGGCCTGGCGATCCTGGTGACGGTGTACGGCACGACGCTGCGCCACGGTGCCGCGTCCACCCCGGCGCTGACCGCGCACGCAATGGGCAACGCATTCGTCGCGGCCACCGTCAGCGTGGTCCTGGCCTTCATCCTCGTCGCCGTCGCGATCCGTCCCTCGCGGCGTGCGGCCTGACCGATCCGGCATTCCCGGACGCGAACACAGCAGCCGTGCCGTGGTGTACCCGCGGCACGGCTCGCTGTCCGGACGCCCACGTCGGTGTCGTCAATAATCTATTCAACCGATCGGAATAGTTGACAATAGAAGAGGTGCCTGGCACATTTGTCCGTGTCGATCCAGGTGGCCAGTGGGTCGGTATCCCGGATTGTGGACACCCTCAGGAGGGCCCATGGAACACGGCGTCCAGACCGGTCAGGTGCGGGAGTTCTACCTGCCCGAGCTGCCGAGACTGCTGCCCGTCGCGTACCACCCCGACGCCGCCCGCATCGAGTTCACGTCCAACGGGTGGATCCGGCGGTGGCTCGGCGACACCTTCGCCGCCGAGGCCGACCTGGCATTCTTCCTGCGCCAGCGCAACGGCATCTACGGGCCGCTGACCGTGCCGGCGGCGGAGCGCCAACGGGCGCAGGACATCGCCGACTGGTACCAGTACGTCACCGTCATCGACAGCTTCGTGTCAGACCGCTCGGCGCTCGGCGCCAGCGACACCGCGGCCCGCGAGGTCTTCGCCGCCCTCATGGCCGAGTTTCGCGGCGCCGCGCCGCCGGCCGCCGACGGCGGGAGGTACGGCGCGGCCGGCCGGGACCTGTGGCGGCGCATCAGCCCCGGCCTGAGCCGGGCCCAGGTGCGGCGCTTCGGCGACAGCCTGGAAGCGTTCCTGCGCGGCTGCGCCACCGAGATCAAGGCCAAGCTCACCGGCGAGGTGCCGGACTACGAGGCCTGCCTGGCCGTGCGGCTGGACAGCTTCGGCTGCGACTTCATCGAGCTGATGACGGAGTACGGCGCGGCCGTCGACATGACGGAGTTCATCGGCGAGCTGGCCGACGTGCACCTCCACTGCCGGCGGCAGATGATCATCGTCAACGACCTGCTGTCGTGGCGCAAGGAACACGCCCAGGACGACAAGATGACGGTCGTCCGGGTCCTCATCGAGCGCGAAGGGTACGACCTGCAGCCGGCCGTGGACCGCCTGTGCGGCCTCGTCGAGCACCACGAGCGGGCCTACATCGCCGCCCGCGACGAGGTCCTCGCGGGTCCGCTGGGCGGGCGCGAGGACATCCGCGCCTACCTGCGCGGCCTGGACCACCTCATCGGCGGCAGCCAGGAGTTCGAGTACCTCACGCCCCGCTACTACGGCGACGGTTCGGTCTGGGATGGCAGCACCCACGGCTGGCTCGACCTCGACGCCCCGGTGGCCCGGTTCCGGGAGACCCCCAGGAGCCCGGCCACCGAATCCACTGTGGACATCGGGAACGACGCGGCGCGCTGCCCGGTGCCGCACGGACCGCCGGCGAGCCGGGAGAAGCGGGCGAACCAGGAGCCGCGCAAGCCCGCGGACCGGCCGCAGCGGACCTTCGCCGTGGCGCCCGGTGCGGTGCCGGTGCTCGGGCACGCCCTGCAGCTCTGGCGCCGGCCGCTGGGGTTCCTCAAGCAGCTGCCCGCCCTCGGCGACCTGGTCGAGATCCGGCTCGGCTCGCGGCCGGCCTACCTGGCCTGCCATCCCGACGTCGTCATGCAGGTCCTGCTCGACTCGCGGACCTTCGACAAGGGCGGCCCGCTGTTCGAGAAGGCCCGCCTGCTCGTCGGCAACGGCCTGGTGAGCTCGGAGTGGGAGGACCACCGCCACCAGCGCCGGATGCTGCAGCCCGCGTTCCACCACGCGCGGATGCGCGGGTACGTGTCGCTGATGGCGGAGGAGATCGACGCGGTGACGGACGCCTGGCACGAGGGTGAGGCCTTCGACGTCAGCGACGCCATGCACGCACTGACCCTGCGGATCACCGCGCGCACGATGTTCGGCACCACCGTCGGCGACCGGGCGATCCCCGAGGTGGCCTACTGCATGCCCATCATCATGCGCGGGGTGTACCAGCGGATGGTCGCCCCGGTCGGGTGGCACGAGAAGGTGCCGACACCGGGCAACCGCCGCTTCGACGCGGTCCGGGCCCGCATGCACGACGTGATCCGGGAGACCATCGAGGACACCCGGCGGTCCGCCGTCGACCGCGGCGACCTGCTGTCGATCCTGGTCAACGCCCGCGACGATGAGACCGGGGGGAAGCTGACCGACGAGGAGATCTACGACCAGGTCATGACCCTGCTGATCGGTGGGACGGAGACCACCGGCAACACCATGGCGTGGGTCTTCCACATCCTCGGCCAGCACCCGGAGGTAGAGCGCCGCCTGCACGCCGAGATCGACGACGTGCTCGGCGGGCGGGCGCCCGGCTTCGACGACCTGCCCCGGCTGACCTTCACCTGGCAGGTGCTGCAGGAGACGCTGCGGATGTACCCGCCGGCCTGGCTGCTCACCCGCACCACCACCAAGGAGACCGAGCTGGCCGGGCGGCGGATCGCACCCGGGTCGATCGTCATGTACAGCCCCTACGCGCAGGGGCACAACCCGGCGCTGTTCCCCGACCCGGAGGTCTTCGACCCGGACCGGTGGCTGCCGGAACGCGCCAAGGGCCTGCCGCGCGGCGCGATGGTCCCGTTCAGCATGGGCAACCGCAAGTGCATCGGCGACACGTTCGGCCAGGCCGAGACCACGCTGACCCTGGCGACGATCGCAACCGGATGGCGGCTGCGCCCCCAGGCGGGTGCCGGGCCGCAGACCGCGGTGCCGAAGGCGTCGCTGGGCACCGGGCGCCTGCTCATGCTGCCCCGCCGCCGCGACCGCAGTCCGGTGTCCGCCCCGCCGGTCCTGACCGACGTGCGCTGAGCACACCACGAGAGGGGACAGCGATGAACCAGCCCAACCCCGTGCTGACGGCGCCGGCACTCCGCGGCTCGGACCCCCTGGAACGCTGCCGGGACCTGGTGACACCGGCGCTGCGCGGCACCGTCGACCGGCTGCACCCCGACCTGGCCCGGCTGGCCGCGTACAGCTTCGGCTGGACCGAAGCCGCGGGCGGCGGTGGCAGCGGCAAGAGCGTCCGCCCGGCCCTCGCGCTGCTGTCGGCCGAGGCGGTCGGCGGCACGGCGGAAGCGGCCGTCCCCGGTGCTGTGGCGGTCGAACTGGTGCACGTCTTCTCCCTGGTGCACGACGACATCATGGACGGCGACGAGCGGCGGCGGCACCGCCCTACGCTGTGGAAGGCGTTCGGCGTCGGGCCGGCCCTGCTCGTCGGCGACGCGTTGCTGGCCCTGGCCGCCGACGTGCTGGCCCGCACGCCCGACGCGGTCGCCCTCGCCGCCGCCGGGCAGCTGTCCGGCATGCTGGTCGACCTGTCCAACGGCCAGGCCGAGGACCTCGCCTTCGAAGGCCGCCCATGGACCGGGCCGCAGGCGGTCACCCTGGCCGACTACCAGCGGCTGGCGCTGCTGAAGACCGGGGCCCTGCTCGGCTGCGCCACCGGCCTCGGCGCGCTGCTCGGCGGCGCGCCCGCCGAGGTGGTCACGACCATGACGCAGTTCGGCCGGCAGCTGGGGGTGGCGTTCCAGGCGGTCGACGACCTGCTGGGCATCTGGGGCGACCCGGCGGCCACCGGCAAGCCCGTCTTCAGCGACCTCCGGGCGCGCAAGAAGACGCTGCCGGTCGTCGCGGCGCTCGGAGCGCTCGGCCCGGCGGCCACCGAGCTGGCCGCGCTGCTGGGCACGCCGCACACCGACGAGCGGGCGCTGCGCCGGGCCGCGGACCTGATCGACGCGGCCGGCGGCCGGGCCCTCGCCGCCGAGCACGCCCGGCGGCACCTCGACGGCGCGCGGCGGAGCATCGACGCGGCCGCGGTGGACCCGACCGCCGCGGCGCAGCTGCACCAGATGGTGGCGTTCATCGTCGACCGCGCCCACTGACGGACCGCCGGCGGCCCAGGCCGCCCCACTGACCGACCGCTCACGGCCCACGGAGGTTTCCGATGACCGCCACGCTCCAGCCCACGCCCACCCGCATCCCGGGGCGGCTGCCGCTGCTCGGGCACATGCACCGGCTGCTGGCCGACCCGCGCGGCTTCTTCCGGTCGCTGCACGGCACCGGCGACGACGTCGTCGTCATCCGCCTCGGCCCGAGCCCGGCGTACGTGATCAACGACCGGACGCTGGTGCACCAGATCCTCACCAGGGACGTCCGCAAGCTGGACAAGGGTCTGGCGTATGAGAAGTCCGCCCCGTTCCTGGGTGACGGGCTGCTCAACTCGACCGAGCCGACGCACATGGCGCACCGGCGCCTGATGCAACCGGCGTTCCACCACACGCAGATCGCCCGCTACGTGGAACAGATGCGGGAGGCGGCCGCGGCCCGGGTCAACGGCTGGCACGACGGCCGGCGGATCGAGATGGACCAGGAGATCCACGCGTTCGCGGTGGCGGTGGTGTGCCGGGCGCTGTTCTCCTCCGGCCTGGGCGACTCGGTCGCCGTCGACGTGGAGGAGTCGTTGCCGGTCCTGCTCAAGGGCGTCACCCGGCGCATCGCGCTGCCCGTGGGGTGGCTGGAGAAGCTGCCGACCCCGGGCAACCGGCGGTTCGACGCGGCCCGGCAGCGGCTGGCCGGCTCCCTCGGCGGCGTCATCGAGGAGTACCGCCGGCGCGGGGTCGACCACGGCGACCTGATGGCGATCCTGCTGGAGGCGCGGGCCGAGGACGGCGGGCCGGGCCTGACCGACCAGCAGGTGCACGACGAGGCGATGGCCCTGTTCCTGGGCGGCGTGGAGACCGCCCGGGACGTGCTGAGCTGGGCCTTCCACCTCATCGGTGGGCACCCGGAGGTGCAGCGCGGGATCGCTGCCGAGGTCGACGCGGTGCTGGCGGACCGCCCGCTGGGCTACGAGACGCTGGGCGAGCTGAAGTACGTGCGGCAGGTCATCACCGAGACGCTGCGGCTGTACCCGCCGGCGTGGCTGCTGACCCGCCGCACGGTCACCGAGCTCGAACTCGGCGGGCACGTGATCCCGCCCGGCAGCAACGTGCTGTTCTCGGTGCACGCGATCCAGCGCGACCCGGCCGTGTACCCCGAGCCGGACACGTTCGACCCGCAGCGCTGGCGCGATCCGGGCACACCGGCCCTGCTGCGCACCGCCTTCCTGCCGTTCGGCGCGGGCAACCGCAGCTGCATCGGCGAGCCGTTCGCCTGGGCCGAGATGGTCGTCTTCATCGCCACCGTCGCGCGCCGCTGGAGCGTGCACGGCGTGCCCGGGCACCCGATCCGGCCGGCGCGTTCACCGATGCTGCAGCCGCGGGACCTGCCGCTGATCGTGTGGTCCCGCCCCGGCGCCAGATGATGAGCGTCGCCGTGACGCCCCCGCTGTCAGGCCTCAGCGGAGCCGGGCGGGCGATCGAGCGTTCGTATCTCGTGCTGGGCAACCTCCCGGCCGACGGCGGCTCGATCGGGGTGTCGGAGGTGGCGCGGCGCACCGGCCTGCCGAAGTCCACCGCGTTTCGCATCCTGTCGCTCCTGACCAGCCTGCGGCTGGCCGACCGGCGGGACAACGGCTACCGGCTCGGGCACCGGATCATCGAGCTGGCCGGGCAGTCGGGCCGGCCGCGCGCCTCCGTGCTGCGCGACCGGCTCCTGCCGCACCTGCTCGACCTGTTCGCGCTCACCGGGCACGCCGTGTACCTGGGCGTGCCGCACGACGAGGGCGTGCTGTGCCTGGAGGACCTGCACGGGCACCAGGCGGTGCCACTGCCGGTGCGGCTGGGGCGGATCACGCCCGCGCACCGCACCGCGATGGGCCGCATCCTGCTCGCCTTCGACCCGGACGTGCCGGCCGGCGCGGACGCACCCGCCGGGCTGGACGCGGACCTCGACCGGCTCCGCGCGGGCGGTCTCGCCGTGGACACCGGCGCATTCCGGGGGGCCTTCCGGGCCGGCGTCGACTGCGTCGCGGCTCCGGTCTGGGCGCCGGGCCGGCGTATCGCCGCCGCGCTCATGGTGGCCGGCCCGGCCGGCCGGGCCGACGTCGCGCGGGTGTCCCGGCAGGTGCGGGAGGCTGCGGCCGCCGCCTCCCACACGCTGCGCACGGACGTCACGCGACGCTGACCGTCGGGCCCGCGCCCTTCGCTCCGGACGCTTCGGATGACAGGTCGACGCCCAGGTCCTCGGCGATCTGGACGGCGTGCGCGACGAGGGTCTCCACGATCTGCGCCTCCGGCACGGTGGCCACGACCTTCCCCTGGACGAAGATCTGCCCCTTGCCGTTGCCGGACGCGACGCCCAGGTCGGCCTCCCGCGCCTCGCCGGGGCCGTTGACGACGCAGCCCATCACGGCCACCCGCAGCGGCACCGGGAACCCTTCGAGGGCCGCGGTCACCCGCTCGGCGAGGGTGTACACGTCGACCTGCGCCCGGCCGCAGGACGGGCAGGAGACGATCTCCAGCCCCCGCTGCCGCAACCCCAGGGACTCCAGGATCTGGGTGCCGACCTTGATCTCCTCGACCGGCGGGGCGGACAGCGACACCCGGATGGTGTCGCCGATGCCGCCGGCGAGGAGCACTCCGAAGGCCACCGCCGACTTGATCGTGCCCTGGAACGCCGGCCCGGCCTCGGTCACGCCCAGATGCAACGGATACGGGCACGCCTCGGCCAGCAGCCGGTACGCCCGGACCATGACGACCGGGTCGTTGTGCTTGACGGAGAGCTTGATGTCGTGGAAGCCGTGCTCCTCGAACAGCGAGCACTCCCACAGCGCGGACTCGACGAGCGCCTCCGGCGTCGCCCGGCCGTGCTTGCGCAGGAGCCGCGGATCCAGGGAACCGGCGTTGACGCCGATCCGGATGGGGATGCCCGCCGCCGATGCCGCCTGCGCGATCTGCCCCACCTTGTCGTCGAACTGCTTGATGTTGCCCGGGTTGACCCGCACGGCGGCGCAGCCGGCGTCGATCGCGGCGAACACGTACCGGGGCTGGAAGTGGATGTCGGCGATCACCGGGATCCGTGACTTGCGGGCGATCGCCGGCAGTGCGTCGGCGTCGTCCTGCGACGGCACGGCGACCCGGACGATCTGACAGCCGGCCGCGGTCAGTTCGGCGATCTGCTGCAGGGTGGCGTTCACGTCCGCGGTCGGTGTGGTCGTCATCGACTGCACGGAGACCGGGGCGCCGCCGCCGACGGGCACCGGGCCGACCATCACCTGCCGGGACCGTCGCGGTGCGGCCAGTGGGGCCATCGGTGGGCGGGGCAGCCCGAGCGCTGTCACCGTCATGTCGTCACACTCCCTGCCAGGTGAAGGTTGCGGTGTACGTGTCGGCGACCGCTGCGGCCAGCTGGTCGGCGTCCAGGCCGATGTCGGTGAGCACCTCGGCGCGTGCGGCGTGGGCCAGGAAGCGCCGGGGGATGCCGAAGTTGCGCAGCGGGGTGTGCACGCCGGCGTCGCGCAGTTCCTGCGCCAGCACCGAGCCGACCCCGCCGCAGCGGCTGTTGTCCTCCACGGTGACCACGAGGTGGTACCGGGCGGCGAGGGCCACGACCGCCGGGTCCAGCGGCGTCACCCAGCGCGGGTCGAGGACCGTCGCGTCGATGCCCCGCCCGGCGAGCAGCTCGGCGGTGCGCACCGCGACCGGTGCCATCGCACCCACGCCCAGGATCAGCACGTCCGGGTCGGTGCCGCGGGTCAGGACGTCGGCGGTGCCGCAGCGGCCGACGGCGGGGATGTCCGCCGGGACGGTGCCCTTCGGGAACCGCAGCGCGGTGGGCGCGTCGGTGACGTCCAGGGCCTCCCGCAGCTCGGCCCGCAGGGTCGCCGCGTCGCGGGGCGCCGCGACCCGCAGGCCGGGCATGAGCTGCAGCAGCGACAGGTCCCACATGCCGTGGTGGCTCGGGCCGTCGTTGCCGGTGATGCCGGCCCGGTCCAGCACCAGCGTCATCGGCGTGCGGTGCAGCGCCGCGTCCATGAGCACCTGGTCGAAGGCGCGGTTGAGGAAGGTGGCGTAGATGGCGACGACCGGGTGCAGCCCGCCGAGGCTGAGCCCGACCGCGGAGGTCACCGCGTGCTGCTCGGCGATGCCGACGTCGAAGACCCGGCCGGGGTGCGCGGCCGCGAACGCGTCCAGGCCCACCGGCTGCAGCATCGCGGCGGTGACGGCGACCACGTCGGCACGGTCGGCGCCCACCTGGACCATCTCCTCGGCGAACACGGACGTCCAGCTCCGCCCGCCCGCCCCGGCCAGGGGCCGACCGGTGGCCGGGTCGATGACGCCGACGCTGTGGAACTGGTCCGCCTCGTCCTGCTCCGCCGCCGGATATCCGGCGCCCTTGCGGGTGACGCAGTGCACGACGACCGGCTCCGGCAGGTCGCGGGCCTGCCGCAGGACCTGCTGGACGGCGTCCAGGTCGTGCCCGTCGACCGGCCCGAGGTAGCGCAGGCCCAGCTGCTCGAACGCCGCGGCGCCGCCGGTGGATCCGGCGCGCAGCGCGGTCAGGTGCTCGGCCAGGCCGCCGACGGTGGGCGCGTAGGAGCGGCCGTTGTCGTTGAGCACCACCACGACGTTCGGCGACCGGGCCGCGGCGATGTTGTTCAGCGCCTCCCAGGACATGCCGCCGGTCAGCGCGCCGTCGCCGACGACCGCGACGACGTGCCGGTCGACCTCGCCGCGCAGCCGGTACGCCTTGGCGAGGCCGTCGGCGTAGCTCAACGCGGTCGAGGCGTGGGAGTTCTCGATGATGTCGTGCGGTGATTCGGCCCGGGACGGGTAGCCGGACAGCCCGTCCTTGCGGCGCAACCCGTCCAGCTGCCCGGCCCGGCCGGTGAGGATCTTGTGGACGTACGCCTGGTGGCCGGTGTCGAACAGGATCCGGTCCCGCGGTGAGTCGAAGACCCGGTGGACGCCGAGCGTCAGCTCGACCACGCCCAGGTTCGGCCCGAGGTGCCCGCCGGTGCGGCTCACCCGGTCGATGAGCAGCCGGCGGATCTCGGCGGCGAGCTCCCGCAGGGCGTCGCGACCCAACGTCCGCAGGTCGTGCGGCTCTCGGATGGAGTCCAGTACTGCCATGGTGCTCCTTCGCCCGGATGTTCGGCGGCGGGCGTGCCGCCCACCCTGTGGTCTACGGCGTCGGGCGCGGCCGCGACCAGACGTGCGTGCCGTCGGGCGGAACGCGGGCCTCGGGCGGGACCCCGCCCCGCTCCTACGATCACCGGGTCGAACAAGGGAGGCGACTCATGCCGGCTCAAGTCATCACCGGTGCGGTGCCGCGACGCGACGGGCTCGCCGCCGGTGACGTGCTCGTCCCCGACGGGGACGACAACCCGTTGCTGACGGCCGAACTGCGGCACCGGGGCCTGCGGGTGCACACCGGCACCTGGGCGTCCTTCGGGCTGCCGGCGCCGCCGGCGCCGGCCGTCGCCGTGTACACAGTGGACGGTCCGGACGGCACCGGCACGGTCGGCGCGGTGCTGGCCGGCTGGCACGCCGCGGCCGGGGCGCGCACTGTGCTGCTACCGCAGCCGCAGTCGTTCTGCGCCGGGGTCGAGCGGGCCATCGAGATCGTCGAGGAGGCGCTGGCCCGGTTCCCGCACCCGGTCTACGTCCGCAAGCAGATTGTGCACAACCTGCACGTGGTGCGCGACCTCGCGGACCGGGGCGCCGTCTTCGTCGACGAACTGGACGAGGTACCCGCAGGGGCGACTGTGGTGTTCTCCGCCCACGGCGTCGCGCCGTCCGTACACCAGGAAGCCGCCGGACGCCGGTTGCGGGTGATCGACGCGACCTGCCCCCTGGTCACCAAGGTGCACAGCGAGGTGCGCCGCTTTGCCCGGCGGGACCACCAGATCGTGCTCATCGGGCATGCCGGGCACGAGGAGGCCGAAGGCACCCTCGGCGAGGCGCCGGAACGCACCCGGCTCGTGCAGACCGCGGCGGACGTCGCGGCGCTGCCGGACATCGACGGACCCGTCGCCTACGTGACCCAGACCACCCTGGCCGTCGACGAGGTGACCGCGGTGGTCGCCGCGCTGCGCGAACGGTTCCCGCAGATCACCGGGCCCGGCAGCGATGACGTCTGCTACGCCACCACCAACCGGCAGCGGGCGGTCCTCGCGGTCGCGGGGGAGTCCGATCTGGTGTACGTGGTCGGTTCGCGGAACTCGTCGAACTCGGTGCGCCTGGTGGAGCTCGTCGAGCGGGCCGGGAAGTCGGCCCGGCTCATCGAGGACGTCACCGGTGTCCGGCTGGCCGAGCTGGCCGGCGCCACGACGGTCGGGCTGACCGCGGGCGCGTCGGCGTCGCCGACCCTGGTCGCGCGGATCGTGCGCAGCCTGCGCCGGCTCGGGCCGGTCGAGGTGGTCGAGCGCCGGGTCGCCACGGAGACCATCACCTTCAACCTGCCCCGCGAGCTGGCCTCATAGCGCCACCCTCCGGACCCGCTCGACCAGGTCGTGGTAGCGCTCGGCGGTGCGGAAGTCGGGGTGGGCCGGGCGGCCCTCCCCGATCGCCCGGGCGATCTCCCGGTAGAGCGCGGCGACGTTGGCGGGCGGTCCGGCCGGGACGCCGGCGGGGACCGTGCGGTACCCGTCCGGCACTGGCAACGGCTCGGCCCGGCCGTCCCCGGTGGCGAGGAGCACGGTCCAGTCCGCGATCTGCATCGACCCGCCGGGCTGGGCCGGGGTGACGGTGAGCGAGCCGGCGCTGCCGAGGATCCGCAGCTGGAATCCGGCCGCGCCGCTGGGACTGCCGCCTTGCACGGCCACCGACAGCACCCCGCCGCCGGCCAGGACACCGCCGATGACGACCTGGTTGGCGCGGCCCACCGCGACGGGTTCGCCGGTCTCGGCGACGGTCGCGAGGGGCGTGGTGTTGGCGACGACCGCGGTGAGCTCGCGCGGCTCGCCGACCAGGTCGGCGAGGGTGGCGAGGAGGTGCGCGCCGGAGACGCTCAGCAGGTCCACGCCGGCGGCGGGGTCGGCCGCCCAGGCCTGCGCCCGCGGGATGCGGTCGCCGCCGAGGGCGCCCGGCGCGGCGAAGACGGCGGCGGCGGACCAGATCCCGCCGATCCGGCCGCCCGCGACGAGGTCCCGCACGAAGCGCGCCGAGGGGGAATGCAGGCCCTGCAGGCCGACGGCGTGCACCACGCCCGATCCGGCCGCCAGGTCCGCCAGCTCCCGCGCCTCGGCGGCGTCGACGGCGAGGGGCCACTCGCAGTAGACGTGCTTGCCTGCCGCGAGGGCGGCCCGGATCACCGCGCGGTGCGCGGGCACCCGCACCGCGACCGTGACGAGGTCGACGTCGGGGTGGCGGGCCAGCTCGCCGGCGTCACCGAAGGCCAGGGGCACGCCGTGGGCGTCGGCGGTCCGGCGGGCACTGTCCAGTGTGGACGCCGCGACGGCGGTCAGCTCGAACTCGGGGAGCGCGGCGAGGGCGGGCAGGTGCGCGCGGAGCGCCCAGCCGCCCGAGAGGCTCGCGCCGACCAGCCCGACCCGGATCGATGAGTTGCTAAACGGGGTCACTCCCCCTATGGTACGTGAAACGGGGAGCATCCCCGAATAGTTGTGGCTAAAACCATATCTAACCGATCGATGTTATCGACAAATCGGGGGAGCGCTTTCGATGAGACACCTGGTGCCGTCGGCGGCCGCCGTGGCATTCCTGATCGCGGGCTGCGGCGCCGGCGACGCGGCGGGTTCGTCGGCCCAGGCGGGCGGCACCCTCACCGTCGCGGTGACCTCCGACCCGCAGTGCCTCGACCCGCAGCAGGCCGGCAGCAGCGACGCGATCACCGTGAACCGGCAGTTCGTCGACTCCCTGACCGACCACGACCCGGACACCGGCAAGCTCGGCGGCTGGCTCGCCACCTCCTGGGAGGCCGACCCGAAGGCCACCAGCTTCACCTTCCACCTGCGGGAGGGCGCCACGTTCAGCGACGGGACCCCGGTCGACGCCCAGGCCGTCAAGGACAACTTCGACGGGCTCGTCAAGCTCGGCGCCAAGGCCGTGCAGGCCGCCACGTATCTGTCCGGCTATCGCGAGAGCGTCGTGGTCGACCCGCGCACGGTCCGGGTCGAGTTCGCCAAGCCCAACGCGCAGTTCCTCGAGGCCACCTCGACCACCAGCCTCGGCCTGGTCGCGAAGTCCAGCCTGGCCCAGCCGGCCGCCGACCGCTGCGCCAACGGCGTCGTCGGCTCCGGGCCGTTCCTGCTCGAGCAGTACACCCGCAACCAGCAGGTCGTGCAGCGCCGCCGGGACGGCTATGCCTGGAGCCCGGCGCGGATCACGAACCGCGGCGCCGCGTACCTCGACCGCCTGGTCTTCAAGATCGTGCCGGAGGCGAACGTCCGGGTCGGGCTGCTCGAGTCCGGGCAGGCCGACGCCGTGCTCGGGGTCGGCCCGCAGGACACCGACCGGGTCAAGCGGGCCGGGCTGGTCATCTCGGCCCGGCCCAACCCGGGCCTGGTCTACGGGATCAACGTCAACCGGTCCCGCCCCCTGGTCGCCGACGGCGCGGTGCCCCGCGCGATCCAGCGCGCGGTCGACCGCCGCCAGGTCGTCGACACCATCCTGAGCCCGGACTACCACCCGGCCACCAGCGTGCTGTCCGCCCCCACCCTGGGCTACGTCGACCTCGGCGGGAAGCTGTCCGCCGACCCGGCCGCCGCCACCGAGATCCTCACCACCGCCGGGTGGGTGCCCGGCGCGGACGGCATGCGGGTCCGCAACGGCCAGCGGCTCAGCCTGGTGGTGCGCTACTACACCCCGGACTCCGGCCTGGCCCAGTCCAGCCTGGAGCTGATCCAGCAGCAGCTGAAGAAGATCGGCGTGGACGTCGTGCTGAAGCCGACCCCGGTGGCCCAGGCGATCCAGACGTTCAAGGACGGCGACTACGACCTGATCTGGGGCAACGCCTCGGCCGCGGACCCCGACATCCTGCGCAACTACTTCACCGTCCAGGGCCTCAACGCCGTCCGGCTGACCGCCGGGCCGTTGCAGGACGCCCTCTACGCCCAGGCCGGCGAGGGTGACCCGGCCCGCCGGGCGCAACAGGTGGCCCTGGCACAGCAGCTGCTGCTCGACGACGGCTGGGCGATCCCCGTATACGAGCCGACCACCGTCGTCGGGCTGTCGGCGAAGGTCCGCGGGGTGCGCTTCGACGCCGCGTCGCGCCTGCAGTTCATCGACGTCCAACGCGCGGGAAAGGGTGGCAAGTGATGCCGGCGACCAGGGAACTGCACCTCAACGTCAACCTGCTCGGCGGCCTCGGCGAGCACCCCGGCGCGTGGCGCTGGCCGGGCACCGACCCGCTGTCGTTCCTGCACGTCGACCGTTACGTCGAGGCCGCCGTCGTGGCCGAGCGCGGCACCCTGGACGCGGTGTTCCTGGCCGACTCGCCGGGCATCGTGCAGGACATCCACACCCTGCCCCCGTACAACGGCCTCGAACCGACGCTGGTGCTGACCGCCATCGCGCGGGCCACCGAGCGGATCGGGCTGATCGGCACCGCCTCCACCAGCTACAACGAGCCCTACAACGTGGCCCGCCGGTTCATGACCCTGGACCTGATCAGTCACGGCCGGGTCGCCTGGAACGCGGTCACCACCTACAACTCGGCGTCGGCGCGCAACTTCGGCGGCACCGAACCGACCCGCGAGCAGCGCTACTCCCGTGGCAACGAGTTCGTCGACGTGGTCCGGGCCCTGTGGACCAGCTGGCAGCCGGGGGCCCTGATCGCCGACGAGGTCACCGGCCAGTTCGCCGACCCGGACCGGATCCGCCCGATCGAGCACGTCGGCGAGCACTTCACGGTGCGCGGCGCACTCACCCTGCCACCGTCGGAGCAGGGCTACCCGGTCATCTACCAGGCGGGCGGCGGGGTCGAGGGCCGCGACCTCGCCGGGCGCACCGCCGACGCGGTCTTCTCCGCCGCCGTCGACGAGCAGGACGCCCGGACCAACGCCGCGGCCATCCGCCGGGCCGCGCTCGGCTACGGCCGCGCCCCCGACTCGATCATCATCCTGCCCGGGCTGCGCACCTCGGTCGCCAGCACCGAACGCGAGGCCGTCCAGCGGCGCGAGGCGCTGCGCGACCTCGCCGACCAGACCGGCGTCCTCAAGGGCCTGGCCACCAAGCTGCGGGTCGACGCCGGCGCGCTGCACCTGGACCACCCGGTGCCGCCGCAGCTGCTGACCGAGGTGCACGGCCCGGCCGGGCCCGGCGAGGACACGCTGCTGCGGCAGGCCCGGCAGGGCAGCACGGTCCGCGAGCTGCTGCGCGCCTTCGGTCCCGGGCACCTCGTCGCCGTCGGCACGCCGGAGCACGTGGCCGACACCATCGAACGGTGGTTCTCCTCGGGCGCGGCGGACGGGTTCAACCTGATGCCCGACACGCTGCACGACGGGCTGCCCGACTTCGTCGACCACGTGATCCCGATCCTGCGCCGCCGCGGGCTGTTCCGGACCGGGTACCGGGGCACCACCCTGCGGGAGCACTACGGGCTGCCGGTGCCGGTGCCGGCCCGGCCGGTGGCACTGGCCGGATGACACGCTACGTCGCGCAGCGGGCGGTCCGGGCGCTGTTCGTACTGTGGGCCGCCTTCACCGTGTCGTTCGCGATGCTGTACCTGCTGCCGGGCGACCCGGTCTCGGTCATGCTGGGCGGCTCGGCCGGCACCTACACCCCGGCACAGATCGACGACCTGCGCAGCCAGTACGGCCTGGACCGCTCCGTGCCCGGGCAGTACGTGACGCAGCTGTGGCACGCGCTGCACGGCGACTTCGGCACGTCGATCCGCACCGGTGCCCCGGTCGCCCCGATGCTCGCCCAGGCGCTGCCGCAGACGGCGCTGCTGGCCCTCACCGCGTTCGTCCTGGCCGTGGTGGGCGGGCTCGGCATCGCGCTGGCGGCCACGTCCAGCCGGCGCCCCGCCGTGCGGCAGGTCCTGCTGTCGCTGCCCGGCATCGGCACCTCCGTGCCGACGTTCTGGGTCGGGTTGCTCCTGGTCGACTTCGTCTCGTTCCGGTGGCGGCTGCTGCCCGCGCTGGGCAACGACGGCTGGCAGAGCCTGGTCCTGCCGGCGGTCACCCTGGCCCTGCCGTGCGGCTCGGTGCTCGCCCAGGTGTTCGCCAAGAGCCTGCGCGACACGCTGCGGGAGCCGTACCTGGACACCGCCCGGGCCAAGGGGGCCGGCCGGGCCCGGGTCCACCTGCGGCACGCGGCCCGCAACGCCGCGCTGCCAGCCGTGACCCTGAGCGGCATCATCGTCGGCAACCTGCTCGCCGGGGCGGTGGTCGTGGAGACCGTGTTCTCCCGCGAGGGCGTCGGCCGGATCACCGCGGAGGCGGTCCTTGGCCAGGACATCCCCGTCGTGCAGGGCGCCGTGGTGCTCGGCGCGGTCGGGTTCGTCCTGGTCAACCTGGCCGTCGACGCCGCGTATCCGGTCCTGGACCCGCGGATCACCACCGGCCGGCCCGTCCCCCGGAAGGAGGCCGACCCGCGATGGTCGATCTGACCGCTCCGGCCCTCGCCCCGCTGCGCCGCTTCGACCTGGTGCTCTGCGGCCTGTGGCTGGCCGTGGTGGCCGGCTGGGCGGTGCTGCCCGGGGTGTTCAGCCGGCAGGACCCCCTGGCCGGGGTCGCCGCGGAGCGCCTGCAGCCACCCTCGTTGCGGCACCTGCTCGGCACCGACCACCTCGGCCGTGACCTGTTCGCCCGGGTGGTGCACGGCGCCGCGCTGTCGCTGCAGGCGGCCCTGATCGCGGTCGGTGTCGCCCTCGTCGTGGGCTCGGCCGTGGGCCTGGCCGCCGGCTCACTGGGCCGCTGGGCCGACGCGCTGATCATGCGGGTCGTCGACGTCATGCTCGCCATCCCCGCCCTGCTGACCGCCCTCGCCCTGATCACCGCGCTCGGCTTCGGCACGGTGCAGGTCGCGGTCGCCGTCGGCATCGCCACCGCCGCGACCTTCGCCCGGGTGATGCGGGCCGAGGTGCTGCGGGTCCGCGCCGCGCCCTACATCGGCGCGGCCCGCTGCGCCGGCAGCCGCGGCTGGTGGATCGCCCTGCGGCACGTCCTGCCCAACACGGCCGGGCCGGTCCTGGTCCTCGCGGCCCTCGAGTTCGGCGCGGCGATCCTGTTCATCTCCACCCTCAGCTTCCTCGGCCTCGGCGCCGCCCCACCGGCCCCCGAATGGGGCGCCCTGGTGTCGGGCGGGCGCAACTTCCTCAACACCGCGTGGTGGCTGACCACGCTGCCCAGCCTCACCGTGGCCGGCATCGTCCTGGCCGCCAACCGCATCGCGCGGGAGCTGGAGCACCGCCGTGACTGACCTGCTTTCCGTGCGTGGACTGCGGGTCAGCTACCGCACCGGCCGCCATACCGTCCCGGCGGTCGCCGGCGTCGACCTGACCGTGCGGCGCGGCGAGGTCGTCGCGGTCGTTGGCGAGTCCGGCTCCGGCAAGAGCACCCTGGCGCACGCGGTCATCGGCCTGCTGCCGGAGCACGCCCGGACCGAGGCGGGCACGGTCCTGTTCGCCGGCACCGACCTGCTGACCGGCACCGACCGGCACCTGCGGGCAGTGCGCGGCCGGGGCATCGGGTTCATCCCGCAGGACCCCGTCGGCTCGCTGAACCCGGTGTTGCCGGTCGGTGCCCAGGTCGCCGAGGTGCTGCACATCCACCGCCGGGCCACCAGCCGGCGTGACGCCCTCGACCAGGCGGTCGACCTCCTCGATCGGGCCGGGCTGCCGGACCCGCGGCGGTGCGCCCGCCAGTATCCGCACCAGCTCTCCGGCGGCATGTGCCAGCGGGTGCTCATCGCCATCGCCCTCGCCGGCCGGCCGCAGCTGCTGATCGCCGACGAACCGACCAGCGCCCTGGACGTGACCGTCCAGCGCCAGATCCTCGACCACCTCGAGGTCCTTGCCCGGGACACTGGCACCGCCGTCCTGCTGATCACCCACGACCTCGCCGTCGCCGCCGACCGGGCCCAGCAGATCGTGGTGCTGTCGCAGGGCCGGGTGGTGGAGCGGGGGCCGGCCAGGGCGCTGCTGGCCGGCCCGGCGCACCCCTACACCCGGCGGCTGGTCGCCGACGCGCCCCGCCTGACCGACCACCGCCTGGAGTCCGGCGCTGCCCGGCCCGCCGCCGGGACACCGCTGCTCAGCGTGCGTGGGCTCAGGAAGGTGTACCGCGGCACGCCCGCCGTCGACGGCATCGACTTCGACGTGGCCCGCGGCGAGACCCTCGCCCTGGTCGGGGAGTCCGGCTCCGGCAAGTCCACCACGGCCCGGCTCCTCGTCGGGCTGGACCCGCCGACCGCCGGCGCCGTCCGCTTCGACGGCGCCGACGTCGCGGCTCTGGACCGCGCCGGCCGGCGCGACCTGCACCGGCGGATCCAGATCGTGGAGCAGAACCCCTACGCCGCCATGGACCCACGCTTCACCGTCCGGCAGGTCGTGGAGGAGCCGCTGCGCGCCTTCCGCACCGGCGACCGGGTCGCCCGGCAGGCCCGCGTCGCGGAGCTGCTGGACCAGGTGGCGCTGGCCGCGTCGGTGGCCGCCCGCCGCCCGGCGGAGCTGTCCGGCGGCCAGCGCCAGCGGGTGGCCCTGGCCCGGGCTCTGGCCCTGGGCCCGCAGCTGCTGATCTGCGACGAGCCGGTGTCTGCCCTGGACGTCACCGTGCAGGCGCAGATCCTGCGGTTGCTGGCCCGGCTGCAGGCCGAGCTCGGGCTGTCCATGCTGTTCATCACCCACGACCTGGCGGTGGTCCGCCGGATCGCCGACCGGGTGGCGGTGATGTGGGCGGGCCGGCTGGTGGAGACCGGCGCCGCCGACGACGTCCTGACCGGCCCCGGCCATCCGTACACCCGCAGCCTCCTGGCGGCGGTGCCCGGCGTGGACCGTGCGGAGGAGGCGCCGGTGCCCGGCGCGGACCGGGCGGAGGAGGCGCCGGTGCCCGGCGTGGACCGGGCGGAGGCGGTGCTGAACGGCGGCGTGTCCGGTGTGGACGGACAGGCTCACCATGGCCGGTCGGACACCCGGAGCCGGTGATGCGCCCGGCGGCTGCCGCCGTCCGGGGACGTGCGCCGGCCGACACGTGGCCGGTCGGCTGGCCGCTGATCCGGGCGATGGCGGCGACCCACCTGGACGGCGGCCGCGATGTGGTCCTGCCGCGGTACTTCGCCGTCGTCGAGGAGATCGCGGGGTTCGAGTGGCTCGCCCGCGAGAGCGACGACCCGTGGATCCGGCACCACCACCACCGGCTCGTCGAGCTCGGCGGCGATCCGGTCGTGCCCGCCGCCATGGACGACAACCTGATGACGCTCGTCCGCCACCGCCCGGGGACCGTGGTGGTGCCGAGCGCGGCGGGAGCCGTGCAGGAGACCTACGAACTCCTGGCCGCCGCCCTGCGGTGATCCACGACCGTCAGCCGGAACGGGTCGTGGATTCGGCGGAGGGCGGGTCCGCCGGGTGCTCGTTACAGTGCCCACCATGGACCTTGTCGACGGGTGGGACGACGAGACCGTCCAGGACGCCGTCGACGCCCTGCAGGACATGGTGCTCTGGGAGATGTCGCCGCAGCGGTGGGAGCACGTCAACGAGCTCATGGGGCTGATCGACGTGGCGTTCCGCGCCCGTGACGTCGGGGCGCTCCGCGCGGCGGTCCTCGAGCTGGAGGCCGGCGGCGTGATCCGGCTCGGGCGGATCGGCAGCAAGGTCGAGACCAAGATCCCGCCGCCGGTCTTCGAGCGGCGCAACACGCTGGTGCACACGCTGACGTCCGAGCACCGAGACCCGCCGGAGGACGGTCGTGACAGCAGCCGGCCTGGTTGAGCCCGAGTTCGTCGTCCACCTCTTCGCCCCCACCGACGGGCCGGACGCCGGCGCGGCGCTGGCGGGTGTGCGCGCGCTGTGGGAGAACTGCCGCGCCCAGCTCGGCATGACCCAGCCGATCGTGGAGGTCCAGCTGCGCGCCGACCTGCCCGCCGACCTCACGGAGGGGCCCGACGGTGCCGTCGCCGGCCGGCAGGACCCGACCGTGCAGTTCCAGGCGATCGCCCGCCGCGAGCACGACGTCCTCAACGTCTCCTTCGCCATCGCGGCGCCCGACGCCGTGCCGCGTTCCCGGACCCGGCTGGGCTCGGCGCTGCCGCCCGGCTGGCACGAGTTCCACCGCTGGTGGCGCACGCTCGGCGCGGGCACGGGGCTGCTCGGCGGTGCCGTCGTGCTGCTCGCCAAGAGCGAGGACCCGGCGGGGGTCGACCTCCGCACGGCGGTGCCCGCCCAGGAGGACGACGGGGACGGCTGGTGGGAGGCGGGTTTCGCGCTGCACGGCTTCGCCGGCTGGGAGACGACGCCGGCCGGCACGCACGGCACCCGGCGCCTGGTGCTGCTGGCCGGGCTGGACGAGGACGCGGAGCTCAGCCGGTTCGCGTGGAGCGACGGCGGCACCGCCCTGCCGCCGCTGGGCCGCTACCTCATGCACGCGGCGAAGCTGCGCTACCAGGCCCGGGTGCTCGGCGACGGCGGGCAGCTGGCCCGGCTCCGGCGGCGGGTCACCGGCCGCCTCGACGAGCTGACCGCCCGGCTGCGCGAGCCCGGTGGGCCGGGCCGGGCCGCGGCCGCCGACCTCGCCGGCGACCGGGCCGACCTGGCCGCCACCCTGCAGTCCCTGCGGGTGATGCGGCGCACCGTGGACATCGCGCGGGGCAACATGGCCGGGATCCTCGACGGGCCGCTGCCGGCCGACGCCCCGCTCGGCGACTGGCTGGCCCAGCAGCTCGTGGACGACACCGACCTGCTCGAGGCGGCCTGGGAACGCGCGGAGCGGGTCGCGGCCATGCTCGGCGCGGCGGGCCCGGCGCCCGAGCCGCAGCCCGCGCCGGCGGCGGATCCGGCGCCGTCCCCGCCGCCTCCGGCGGAGGTCGAGCACCGCGTCGGTTTCGACGTCGACGTCGTCAACTACAGCGGCCGCTCGACGCCGCGGCAGTTCGAGGTGCAGCGCAGGGTCGGCGGCATGATCGAGCGGATCCTCGCCCGCGTCGGCGTGCCCGTGCACGAGACCGACCGGCAACCGGCCGGCGACGGCATGATGGTCGTGCTGCCCGCGAGCGTGCCGGCCGACGTGGCGCTCCCGGCGCTCCTGCACGGCTGGCGGGCGCAGGTGGTGGCGGACAACGCCGAGCACCCGCACGACCGGATCCGGCTGCGGCTGTCCGTGGGCTCCGGGCCGTTCACCCGGTCCGCGATCGGGTTCAGCGGCCAGGCGATCATCGAGGTCGGCCGGCTGCTCGACTGCCAGGCGCTGCGGCAGGCGGTGCTCGACCACCCGGACGCGGACCTGGTCGCGATCGTCGCCGACCGCACCTACCGGGACGTGGTCGGCGAGGGGTACCCGGGACTGCGGCCCGAGGCGTTCGAACCGGCCGAGATCACGATCAAGACGTACCAGGGCCGGGCCTGGCTGTGGACCGGCGGCGCCCCGGCCGGACCGCCCCGGCCGGACCGGCACCCGGTCGCCGCGAGCCGCGACGTGTTCGTCATCCACGGTCCGGGACCGCAGCCGCGCAAGGACATGTTCGAGCTGCTGCGCGCGCTCGACCTGCGCCCGCTCGGCTGGGAGGACATGGTGACCCGGACCGGCCGGCCGGCCCCCCGGCACGACGAGATCCTCGCGACGGCCTTCGCGGCCGGGCCGGGCGTGCTCGTCGTCATGGCCCCCGGCGAAGAGGCGGACGTGCTGATCCGGGCCGGCCGGGCGCTGGCGCTCAAACCGGACCACACGATCCCCGTCCAGGTCGGCGCGGTCGCCGCCACCGAACTGGACCGGCGGCAGCCCGTCCGGCTCACCCGCGACACGGCCGACGCCAGCGTCGTCTTCCAGCACGAGGTCGCCCAGCGGCTGCGGGCCGTCGGCTATCCGGTCGACACCAGCGGCGCCGACTGGTCCGACGCGGAGCGGTTCCGCGGGCTGCTGCGGCACCCACCCGACCCTCGGCGGTGACGCGACCGGCGCGGTCCGCCGAGGGGTGTCCGGGCCGACTCGGCACGTCCGGCCGATGCAGTCCGGCTAGACAGTTGCGACGCTCGATGCAGGTCAAGCCGCGGAGGGTCGCGTCGCCGCCGGTCAGCTGCGGCTTGTCCGCCGGGACCGCATCTCGGGCGCCGCTGGTGCTCAGGGCGTTCCACCAGAAGGGGGGCCGGTGGCGGCGCAGGAATGCGCCGCCACCTGTGTGTCCGCTCGGCAATGGCGTGAACGCGCGATACCGGCTGTCGCCCTATCGCGCCGTCACGGCGTCGCGGATGAGGTCCGTGAGGTGGCTGGCGACCCGGGAGGCGACCACGTTGCCCTCGTGCACCACCATCAGGTCCTCCACCACGCACGCGGGCGGGGTGTGGTCCAGGGTCGCGGCCAGCTTGGGGTTGCGGGCCACCCAGGTCAGCAGCTCGCGCACGATCGCGTCCTCGGCGGCCTGGGCCGTGGCGGGTGCGGTCTCGGCGAACCTGCGCAGCACCCGCTCCCGGTGCTGCCAGAACGACCACACCTTGGCCTCGTCGAGCAGCTGGGACACGGCGTCCTTGCGCTGGTAGCGCAGCGCGAGCTGGATGGAGTGGCTGCGGCCGTCCTTGATGAGGGCGCCGATCATGCGGTGCCGGGCGTGGGCGCCGGTCACCTCGTAGAAGGTGCTGCGGCAGCCGCGGGGCTCGGCGGCGTCGACGATGCTGCGCCAGCTCAGGGGCTCACCGGGCCGGTGCTCCACGAGCCGGGCCACCGAGCGGAAGTAGACGCTCTTGGTGTGCCAGTGGTTGCGCTTGATCGAGGGGTTGTCGGCGAGGCCGTGAAACCAGCGGCCGACGACGGTGTTGCCCAGTTCTGCGGTGAATGCTCGTGACATCGCTCGACTCCTGCCGTTCGTCAAGGGCGAGCGTTCCCGCCGGGGGGTGTGCGGGGCATCACGTGTTCACGTGGTCTTGTGGCCGCTGACCAGATCCAGCACGTCGTGCCAGCGCTCGGGTGCGACGTCGTCACGCCAGGCGATGCACTGGTCGGGGCGCAGCAGGACCAGCCGGCGGTCCCAGCAGGCGCGGACGGACGCGTCGGTGAGCGGCAGGTGCAGCATCGGGATGCCGCGGCTGCGGGCCGCCGTCACGAGGTCCCGGCCGGCGGCGTCGTCGGTCAGGTCGACCAGGGTGAACTGCTTGCCGAAGCAGTCGAAGAGCTGGCTGCCGTCGGTGAGCCGCACCGCCGGCGCCCGGCCGCCCGGCCAGGTGCTCGGGGTGATCGTCGGGCCGTGCAGGTTCGACGGGCCGCTCCGCTCGTGCCAGATGACCGACGAGGACGTGTACCGGCCACCGAACCGGAAGCCGAGGCCGTCGAGGAGCCGCGTCTCCTGCTGCAGGATCCCGGCCAGGAACTCCCGCGGCGCGCCGGCGTCCACGAGCCGGCTGAACCGGCGCAGCGTCTCCAGCTGCCGGGCCAGCAGTTCCCGGTCCATGAGGGCGCGCGGCCGGCGCTCCAGCTCGTAGCTGTCCAGCAGCAGGCTGCCGGCCCAGCCGTTCAGGGTGGCGGCGAGTTTCCAGCCCAGGTCGACCGCGTCGCCGATGCCGGTGGCGACGGTGTTGCCGATCGGATGGAACCGGTGGGCCGCCTCGCCGAGCAGGAACACCGAGCCGCGGCGGTAGGTCTCGGCCACCGCGAGGGCGTCGTCCCATTGGGTCACCCCGAGCAGCTCGGAGGTGCCCAGGCACCCGCCGATCCTGCGGTGCAGCAGCGCGATCGGGTCGGCGGTCACCGGTTCGTCGGGTGTCATCCGGAAGTGCCCGACCCAGGTGTCGCGCTCCTCCCGCGACACCAGCGCGACGCCGCCGACGATGACGGTCGACAGGCCGGGACCGTGCGACCAGAGACTCAGGTCCCGGTTGCGGAAGGACACCGAGCAGTACTGCGCGGGCGGCTGCAGCTCGTCCATGGAGACCTCGATGCAGCGCCGCACCGTGCTCTGCGCGCCGTCGCACCCCGCGATGTAGTCGGCCTTGATGACGCTGCCCGTGCCGGTGCGCACGTCCATGACGGTGGCCGACGTGCCCTCGCTGTCGACGCGCAGGTCGGTGAAGGTCCAGCCCTCACGGAGGTCGACGAGCTTCTCGTCGTGCAGGGCGTCGCGGAGGTGGCGGGCCAGGTGCGTCTCGGAGATCTGCTGGTGCTGCTCGACCGGCGCGCTGCCGTCGTTGACGGTCGCGTAGCGGCCGCGGAGCTGGTTGATGGACGGGTACTGCGCCACGAGCACCGGCGGCTGGTCGAGTCCCTGGCTCCACACGACGTTGGTGGCCGAGTCGGGGTCGACCCCGTTCCTGCGGATCTTCGTGGCGAGGCCGAGCCGGCGTAACAGCTCCATGCTGCGGCCGTCGAGGAACCCTACGTCAGGGCGTCGTGGCAGGCCGGTGCCGCGTTCCACGACGATGCTCGCCACGCCGTGGTGCGCCAGTTCGAGCGCGAGGATCGCGCCGACCGTGCCCGCGCCCACCACCAGCACCGGTGTCCGCAGCGTTGAGGTGGTCATCCGGCTTCCCCCTGTCGTCAGCGCGCGTGACGCACGCATCACGCAATGCTGCGACGGGGGAGCGGGTTTCGGCATCACGTACTCACGCGGTACCGGCCGCCGGTGTCACGGCCTCAGGGTGTCGGCTGCCGCTCGGCGACGAGGCGGGCGAGGTCGACCCGGCTCGCGATGCCGAGCTTGCTGAAGATCTTGCGCAGGTGACTGTCGACCGTGTGGATGGACACGAACAGGGCGTCCGCGACCTCACGGTTGCGCTTGCCCTTCGCCACGAGCAGCGCGACCTTGCGCTCGGCCTCGGTCAGCTGCCGCAGGCAGGCCGGGCCGGCGTCCACCGCCGGGGACGGAACCGGGCGCTGACCGAGGAGCGCCTCGAGCCGGGGCACGGCACGGCGCGCGCCGGCCGCCGTGACGATCCCGAGGGCCTCGCCGGCGTACGCGCGGCCGGTCGTGACGTCGCCGGCGGCGACCGCGAGGTTCGCGGCGTCCTCCAGCGCCGCCGCCAGCCCCAGGACGCGGGGGGTGCGGCGGAACGCGTCGACGGCCCGCCGCAGGCGCTCCGGGTCCGCGCGGAACAGGCCGTCGGCGTGGGCCGCGGCGGCGGCGAGGGAGAGGACGGCCGGGTTGTGCTCGGCGAGCCGCCGCGCGCTGGCCACGACGACCGCGGCGCGGGCCCGGTCCTGCGCCCGCAGCGCGATGCGGACGAGCTCGGCCGCGGCGGCCGGGTCCTGCGTGATGAGCGCGGGCCGCTCGGGCATCGCGTCGTGGATGCCGGCCAGGGCGTCCATCGCGGCCTCGGGGCCCACGGTCTCGTCCAGCAGCACCGCCTCGGCCCACGCGACGTCCTCGGGCGCGGCGGTGATCCCGGTCGCGGTGAGGCGGCGCATGTGCGTGCGGTAGTCCGTCGCCTGGGCCGGATCGCCCCGCACGACACTGAGCCTGATCAGCGCCCCCAGCAGCGGGACGGCCAGCTGGTGGGTGGTCAGCCGCTCGGCGGCGGCGACGCCCGCGTCGGCCTCGGTGATCGCGTCGTCGATCTGCCCGCGCGCGGCGAGCAGCGCGGTCTGGTAGTAGTGCCACAGCGGCTCGGACCAGGCCGTCCCGAGCCGCTCGGACTCCTCCCGGCCGCGCAGGTAGGTCCGCTCGGCGTCGTCGAACCGGTCGACGGCGGCCAGGGCGTTGCCCAGCCAGATCCTCGGGTGCCGGTGGACCGCGGAGCCGCCGACCCGGTCCGCCGTCCGGGTCGCCTGGTGCGCGAACGCGAGGGACTCCTCGAGCCGCCCTTCGGCCTGCGCCACCAGGCTGCGGGCGGTGAGCCCGAAGACCGTCGCGCCGAACGCGCCGGAGATCTCGCCGGCGGTTGCCGCGCTGGCCCCGGAGCGGTCCGCCTCCCGGAGGTCGCCGACGTAGAAGAGGGCGTGCGCGCGGATCGCGAACAGTTTCGCGGTGAGCCCGTGGTCGATGCCGGTGATCTCCAGCGCCTGGTCGGCGTAGTCGACCGCGGTCGCGTTCTTCCCGGCGTGCTTGAACGCCTCGGCCAGGCCGAGCAGCAGCGTGCCCTCCGTGGCGGGGTCGAGGCCGGCCCGCAGCGCGGTCCGGCCCAGGTTGTGCGCCTGCTCGAGCCGGCCGGCCGAGGCGAGCAGCCGGACGGCGTCGGCGATCAGCGTGCCGCGCTCCGGGTCCTCCACGCCGATCAGGTCCAGGGCGTGGACGATCAGGTCCGCCGCGGTGCCGGGCGCCAGGCCGGACACCTCCCTCGCCGCCGTGTGCAGGATCGTCACCGCCTCGCGGGCACCCTCCCCGCCGCTCTTGAGCAGGTGCTCGGCCACCTCGACCGGCGGGCGCCGCTCCGCCCGGCTGATCATGGCCGCCTCCCGGTGCAGGAGCGCGCGGACCGACTCGTTGAGCGTGCCGTAGACGGCCAGCCTGACCAGGTCGTGGGCGAAGCAGAGCGCGTCGTCGTCGTGGGTGAGCAGCCGGGCCGCCGTGGCCTCCTCCACCAGGGGCACCAGCTGGGCCGGTGGGCGGTCGAGCAGCCCGGCGACGGCGCTGATCCGGAACGGGCGGCCGAACACCGACCCCGTGCGCACCAGCCGCTGGGCGTCCTCGGACAGCCCGTTGAGGATCTGCTCGACGATGGTGATGAAGCTCGACGGCAGCTCGTCGCCGGTCACGGTGGCGACGCCCCGGCTGAACACCATCTGGCCGTTCATGCGCAGCGCGGTCATGAGCTGTTCCACCTGCAGCGGCACCCCGCCGCACCCGCCCGCCAGGGCGAGCACCGTGTTGTCGACCTTGGCGGCGACCGCCTGCTCGCAGAGCCGGGCCACCGCGGGCTCGTCGATCGCCCGGATGGACAGCCGCTCGGCCCCGTTGCGCAGCAGCCACGACAGCACCTGCTGCCCGGGGGTGTTGGTCGAGCCGGGCCGGTGCGCGAAGACCCACCGGACCGCGCTGGACGCGAGCGCCGGGACCAGCTCCCGGACGGCGAGCGCGCTGAGCTCGTCCATCCATTGGGCGTCGTCAATTGAAATGATCATGGGCCGGTGTGCCGCGAATTCCTCGAGCGCCTCGCGGAGCCGGTCCAGCGTGCGGTACTGACTTTCCTGTGTGTCAGTGAGCCAGGTGAATGTGTCGGTGGCCGGCTGGCAGTTTCGCAGCGCCGAGGCGAGCGTGACCAGCGGCGCGGCCCGGTCGAGACTGAACGCGGTCCGCGCGGCGACCTCCAGCTTCGCCTCGTGCGCGAGCGCCGTCACCACCTCGACCAGATGGGTCTTGCCGATGCCCGCGGAGCCGTCGATCACCAGGACGCCGCCGGTGCCGGCCGCGGTGTCGCCGACCATCCGGCGCAGCACGGCCAGCTCCCGGTCGCGTCCGAACGTTGCCTTGCTCACTGGGCGGTTCCTGTTTCTGGCTCCGCCGGGCGCCGCCCGTCGCGGGCTGCCGATGCTGCATTCAAGCCTGTTTCGGCGGTTGGCCGCGTCGTTGTCGATCCGGGTCGGAAAACGGTTTGCAGCTCACTCACCTCGATCTTATCCAGGTCGGTCAGCGACGATTGTTGTGGACGGGGACGGTCGAGGTGAACAGCCTTTCGGCCTACCACGGCCGCGACGTCCGTCGGTGCGCGGTCCCGGACCGTTCACGGCTGCCGACCGGTCACCCGGCGGTCACCGGCGGATGGTGGCCGCGCGTCGTTCGACTCGGACAGCACCGCCGCCAACATCCGGCCGAGGATGTCCAACCCGTTCTCCGTCAGCACCGACTCGACGTGGAACTGCACGGACCGCATGCCGTGCCCTTCCAGCGCGTGGACCGCGCCGGTGCGCGGGTCGCGGGACACCCGCACCGGCCGCGAGGTGACCGGGCAGCGCAGCCGGTCCGCCGCGCTCGTGGCGGTGAACGTGTTGTAGAAACCGACCCGTTCGGCGCGCCCGAACACCGGCACCTCGCGCCGGACGCCCTGGGCCGGCACCGGCAGCCGGCGGATCGGCAGGCCGAGCGCGTCGCACACCACCTGGTGGCCCAGGCAGACGGCGAGGAACGGCACGTCACCGGCCAGCAGGTCGCGGGCCGTGTCCCGCAGCGCGGCGATCCTCGGGTCGGTGCGGTCCCTGGGATCGCCCGGACCGGGCCCGAGCAGCACGACGTCCGGCGGGCCGCCGGCCCACGTGAGCATCGACTGGACCGGCCGCAGCTCGACGGCGACGCCGAGGGTCCGGGCCATCGTGGCGAGCATCGCGGTGAAGTCGTCCTCGGCGTCGAGGATCAGCAGGCGCCGCCCCCGCAGCCCGTCGTGCCACGGCCGCGCCGGTGGGTCCGGCGACCCGCGCCAGAAGCGCGACAGGCCCTCGTTGCGGGCGCTGAGCATCCGGGCCGTCCGGCCGCTGCGCAGCGACCAGCGGAACGCCGGGGTCCGGACGGCGGGCCCGCGGGCGGCGACCTCATGACCGAACGCCCGCAGCAGCGACGCCGCCTTCGTCCACGTCTCCGCCGCCTCGGCCGCCGGGTCCGAGTGCCGGACCAGCGTCGCGCCGACCCGGACCGACAGCCGGCGGTCGGCGCGGACGTCCGCGGTGCGGATCAGCAGGGCGGCGTCCAGCGTGCGCCGGCCGGCCCGCTGCCCGAACAGCGCGACCGCCCCGCCGTAGTAGCCGCGGCCGGTGCCTTCGTGCTCGGCGACGACGCGGGCCGCGGCGGTCACCGGGCTGCCGGTCACGGTCGGCGCCGGCATGGTCCGGCCCAGCAGCTGCCGGGGATCGAGCCGGGTGGCGCCCTCGATCAGGTACTCGGTGTGCGTGAGGCGGGACATCGGCCGCAGCCGCGGCCCGCGCAGCCGGGCGGCGCCGTCGCAGATGTCCGCCATCATCTTGAGCTCCTCGTCGACGACCATGAACAGCTCGTCGGTCTCCTTGCCGTCGGCGAGGAACCGGCGCAGGCCGCCGGGCGTCGGCCCGCCGGCCGGGTGCCGGTACGTGCCGCTGACGGGGTTCATGGTCGCGACGCCGCCGTCGAGGCCGACCTGGCACTCGGGTGACGCGCCGAGCAGGGTCCGGCCCTCCCAGTGCACCAGGAACGTCCAGTAGCTGCCCTGCTCCGAACGCAGCAGCCGGCGGAACGCGGCGAGCGCCTGACGGTCGGCGGCGCCGCCGAGCCGGCTGTGGAAGGTCCGGCTGAGCACGAAGTTGGAGCCGGTGCCGCGCCCGATCTCCCGGGCGAGCACGGCGCGCACCGCGGCCTCGTAGGCGCCGTCGTCCAGGTCGAACCCGCCGGGTCCGAGCCGCGCGGGGTCCCGTGGCAGCAGCCGCACGGCCCGGTCGAGCCGCACCGTGGCGTGCCGCCGCACCTGGATCGCGACCAGCGGCGCGCCGTCGTCGACGCAGGTCAGCCCGCGGGCGCCGATCTGCCGGTACGGCACGACCGCGAGCACGTCGGGCCGGGTGGCGGCGGCCAGCGGCGGCAGCGGCACCTCGGCCAGGGACCCGGCGGTCACCGGCGCACCCACGAGGACCTCGAGCGTGCCGGGGCTGATGCCGGGCCGGTGGATCAGGGCGTACGCCGCCGCCCGCGCCCCGATCACCGCGGTGAGCAGTGCGTCGCCTGGACTCGTCATGGCGCCGATGGTGTCGGCGCCGGAGCGGCCCCGGCCACTACCCGCACGGGTAGGCCACCACGGGCAGGCCACCTGACCTGCGGCGGCGCCGGCACTACCCATGTTGTCGGGCTGACCGGGCCCGGCCGCCCACCTAGCGTCGGAGCGGTCCAGCCGGAACTCACGAACGGAGCACGCGATGCACGGGACGCGAATGCGGGGTGGGCGGCCATGTCGGTGAACGACGGGCTGGCCCGCCGGATGCGGCTGCAACGGCTGCATCGCCACGACGACGGCCGGCTGCTGGTCGTGCCGTTGGACCACCCGGTCAGCAACGGCCCGATCGTCCGCGACGGGCAGCTCGACCGGCTGGTCGGCCAGATCCACCACGGCGGCGCGGACGCGGTCGTGCTGCACAAGGGCGCGCTGCGCACCGTGCAGCCCCGCTGGTTCCGGGACATGTCGCTGATCGTGCACCTGAGCGCCGGCACGGCGCTGGCGCCCGACCCCGACGCCAGGCACCTCGTGTGCACGGTGGAGGAGGCGCTGCGCCTCGGCGCGCACGGCGTCAGCGTCCACGTCAACGCCGGGTCGCGCGGCGAGGGGCGGCAGATCGCGGATCTGGCCGCCGTCGCCGAGGCGTGCGACCGGTGGGGCATGCCGCTGCTGGCCATGGTCTACGCCCGCGGACCCGGGGTCGACGGCCGGGCGCCCGCGGTCGTGGCGCACCTCGCCGCCCTCGCCGCGGAGCTGGGTGCCGACCTGGTCAAGACCGTGCTGCCCGGGGCGCCCCAGGCGATCGCGGCGGTCACCGCCGCCTGCCCGATCCCGGTGCTGGCCGCCGGGGGTGCCCTGGCCGACGGGCCGGACGAGGCCCTGCGGCGGCTCGACGACGCCATGCAGTGCGGCGCGCTCGGGGTGGCGGCCGGGCGGCTCGTGTTCACCGCCGCCGATCCCGCGGCCATGGTGCGCCGCCTCACCTCCCTGGTCCACGACCGGGCACAGGCGCCCCTGCAACGAGCCGGAGACCCGCGATGAAACAGTGCTGGATCGACGTCCGGACCGCCGGCGCCCTCCGTGCCGCGCTGTGTGAGGAATCCGTCCACCTCGGTCTCCACGCCGTGGTCGCATCGGACCCGGCGCACCTGGCACCACTGCCCCCGACGATCCGTCGTGTGCTGCTGTGTACTGACGGACCGCTGCCCGACGACATCGGCGCGGCCGACCTCGTGGTCGTGGACCACCGCCGGCGGGCCGATGCCGGGCGGCTGCGCGAGCGGTTCCCCGACCGCCGGTTCGGCACCTACGTCGAGGTCGGCGACCCGGAGACGCTGCAGGAGGCCTGCGACGCGGTGCGCCGCGAGGAGTGCACGGTGCTGTGGTTCCGCGACCCGACCAACATTCCGCTGGAGATCGTCCTCGCCGCGGCGGCGGACGCCGACGGCCTCATCGTCACCGTCGTCGCCGACGTCGACGAGGCGAAGGTCCACACCGGCGTGCTGGAGCACGGCCCGGGCGGCGTCATGTTCGCGCCGTCGGCGCCGGGGGAGGCCGGCCGGCTCCGGGACGCCGTCGGGGAGCAGTCCCCGGACCTGCCGCTGGTCGTCCTGACCGTCAGCGGGGTCAGCCACGCCGGCATGGGGGAACGGGCCTGCGTCGACACCTGCACGTACCTGCGCCAGGACGAGGGCATCCTGGTCGGCTCCCGGGCGAAGGGCATGGTCCTGTGCGTCAGCGAGACCCATCCGCTGCCGTACATGCCGACCAGGCCGTTCCGGGTCAACGCCGGCGCGATCATGTCCTACACCCTGACCGACCACCGGCGCACCCGGTACCTGAGCGAGCTGGGCGCGGGCTCCACCGTGCTCGCGGTGAGCGCGGACGGCCGGACCCGCCGGGTCACCGTCGGGCGGGTCAAGATCGAGACCCGGCCGCTGCTGTCCATCGACGCCCGCACGCCGGCGGGGGAGCAGGTCAACCTCATCGTCCAGGACGACTGGCACGTGCGGATCCTCGGACCCGGCGGGGCCGTGCTCAACTCGACGCACCTGCGGGCCGGCGACCAGATCCTCGGGCACCTGCCGTCAGCGGAGCGCCACGTGGGCTACCCGATCGACGAACTGTGCTACGAGCAATGAGCGCCGTCGCGGTCCTGGACTTCCACGCCCGGCTCGGGCCGGCGCCCGGCGCGACCGCCACGCTGCTGGCGGCGATGGACGGCGCCGGCATCGGCCGCGCGGCGGTCTGCGCCGGCGGCCTGGTCGGGCTGGACCAGCTGTCGAGGCTGGTCGTCGACGGCGGGCGGGCCGAGGCCGGGGCGGACAACGAGGCCGTCCACCGCGCCTGCGCCGGCTCCGGCGGCCGGCTGCTGCCGTTCTTCTTCGCCGATCCGGCCAGGGACGTGGACGCGTACGCGGCGGCGGCGACCCGGTTCCGGGGGCTGGAGCTCTCGCCGGCCGTGCACGGCTTCCGGTTCGACGACCCGGCCGTGGCGACCCTCGCCGAGATCGCCACGACCGTGCGGCACCCGGTGTACGTCGTCTGCCTCGGCCGGGACGGGACCCGCACCGCCGACCTCCTCGCCCTCGCCCGGCGGTTCCCGGCGGTCACCTTCGTCCACGGCCACTGTGGGTTCACCGGCCTGGACGCCGACGGCCTGACCCTCATCGCCGCACAGCCCAACATCGTCGTGGAGACCTCCGGGTGCTTCACCGCCATCGCCCGTCTCGCCGTGGCGCGGCTGGGCCCCGGGCGGGTCGTCTTCGGCACCGAGTTCCCGCTCCAGGACCCCCGGGTCGAGCTGGCGAAACTCGCCGCGCTCGGGCTCGGACCCGACCACCTCGCCATGGTGGCGGGCGGGAACGCGGCGCGGCTCCTCGGTCTCCTGGAAGGGGTCGGGGCATGACCACCAGGCCGGAGCTCGGGGACTGGGGCAGCCTCGACGAGCTCACCCAGCTGCAGGACGGCCACCTGGAGGCGGCGCTCACGGCCGCCGCGCGGTCACCGTTCTACCGGGCCCGGCACGGCGCCTCCCCACCCCGCGACCGGGACGCGCTGCACCGCACGGCGCTGACGACGAAACAGGACCTGCGCGACGCGTACCCGTTCGGGCTCCTCGCGGTGCCGCGGTCGGAACTGGCGACGTATCACGAGTCCAGCGGCACCAGCGGCGAGGCGACCGCCTCCTACTACACCGAGGAGGACTGGCTCGACCTGACGGAACGGTACGCGCGCAAGCACGTCGGCATCGGCCCCGACGACACGTTCATGGTGCGCACACCCTACGCGCTCATGATCACCGGTCATCTCGCGCACGCCGCCGCCCGCAGCCGCGGCGCCACGGTCGTCCCCGCGGACAACCGGTCCCTGGCGACGCCGTTCGCCCGGGTCGTGCGGATCCTGCGGGACCTCGACGTGACGCTGACCTGGTCGCTGCCGGCCGACACCCTGCTGTGGGCCGCGGCCGCCCGGGCCGCCGGCTACCTGCCCGACCGGGACTTCCCCGCGCTGCGCGCCCTCTTCGTCGGCGGCGAACCGCTCAGCCGGGCGCGGCGGGCCCGGATCGGCGAGCTCTGGGCGGCGGACGTCGTCGAGGAGTACGGGGCGACCGAGACCGGCAGCCTCGCCGGCGAGTGCCCGCTCGGGCGGCTGCACCTGTGGGCCGACCGCGCGATCTTCGAGGTGCACGACCCGAGCACCGGCGTCACGGGGACGCACGGACGCGGGCAGCTGGTCGTGACGCCGCTGTTCCGGCAGGCGATGCCGCTGCTGCGGTACAACATCGAGGACGAGGTCGAGGTGTCGCACGAGCCGTGCCCATGCGGCTGGCACCTCCCGACCGTCCGCGTGCTCGGGCGCAGCGCGCTCACCGGCGGCACCCGGCTGACCCAGCTCGACGTCGAGGACCTGGTCTTCGGCCTGCCCGCCGAGTTCGGCGTCATGTTCTGGCGGGCCAGGGCGGCCGGTGACCGGATCGAGATCGAGATCGAGGTCGCGGAGCGGCACCGGCGGCCGGCCGCCGCGGCACTGACCGCGTCGGTGCGGCGGGTGCTCGGCGTGGACGCGGCGGTGGTCCCGACCCCGCCCGGCGGCCTGGTGCCGCTGCCGCTGCTCACCGCGCCGGCCGACGTGATGAAGCCCCGCGGGTTCTTCGCCGCCGGCGAGGACTGGGACAAGGCGCTGCAGTACCACTGAGAAGGGAGAAGACGATGACGCACCATGCGACGGTCGTCGTGGGGGCCGGCATCGCCGGGCTGACGACCGCTCTGGCACTGGCCCACGAAGGCCTGCCGGCCACCGTCCTCGAACGGGCCGGCGCGCCCCGCGACGCGGGCGGCGGCATCCAGTTGCCGCCCAACGCCGTGCGGGTCCTGCAGCAGCTCGGCCTGGGCCGCGCCCTCGCCGAGCACGCCGTGCGGCCGGTCGGCGTCGAGGTCCGCCGCTGGTCCGACGGCCACCTGCTCGGCTGGACGCGGCTCGGCGCGACCGCGTCGTTCCGCTACGACGCCGCCTACTACACGCTCACCCGGGCGGCCCTGCACCGGCTGCTGCGCACCGCCGTGACCGAGGCGTGCGGGGCGGGCACGGTCCGATACGGCCGCGGCTGCGAACGGCTCGCGGAGTCCGCGTCCGGCGTGACGATGCGGCTGTCGGACGGCACGTATCTCGACGCCGGCACCGTCATCGGCGCCGACGGCCTGCACTCGGTCGTGCGGCGCCGGTTCGCCGACGACGCGCTGCGCCACTCGGGCTACCAGGTGCACCGCACGGTGCTGCCGGGCGGCCGGGGCGGCCCGGCCGGGTTCCGGCGCGGACCGGCACGGGTGGTCGTCTGGCTCGGCCCCGACCGGCACTGCGTCAGCTACCCCGTCGACCGGGACCACAGCATGAACGTCGTGGCGGTGCTCCGGGCGCCCTACGCCACCGGGCCGGGTGACCTGCCGGGGGCGTTCCGCGGCTGGCACCGCGACGTCCTGCGGCTGCTCGAGGCGGCGGCCGGGGCGGGGCTACGAACCTGGGGGCTCTACGACCGGCCGCCGCTGCCGCGGTGGCACTCGGCGCGGGTCGCGGTGATCGGCGACGCGGCGCACCCGATGCTGCCGTTCCTGGCCCAGGGCGCCGCCCTCGCGGTCGAGGACGCCGCGACGATCGCCGGGGTGCTGGGCCGCGGCGGCGACCTCGCCTCCTACGAGGCGATGCGCCGCCACCGGGTCTTCCGCGTGGTGGGGGCGGTCGACGCGGCGCGCACGACGCACCACCTCGCCGACGGCGCCCGGCAGCGGGAACGGGACCTGCGCCTCGCCGCCGAGCCCGCCGACGCGCGGGACTGGCTCTTCGACCACCGGATCCCGGCCGGGGCGACCCGGTGAACGGCGATCCGATGGCCGGCGACCCGGTGAACGGCGGCCCGATGGCCGGCGATCCGGTGAACGGTGGCCCGATGGATGCCGGCCCGGTGAACGGCGGCCTGGCCGGGCGGACGGCGCTGGTCACCGGCGCGGCGCGGGGCATCGGCGCGGCCGTGACCCGGGCCCTGGCCGCACAGGGCGCGCGGGTCGTCGGGGTCGACCTCGACCTGCCGGGGGTGGACCGGCTGGCCGGGGACCTGCGGCGCCGTGGGCACGACGTGCACGGCCGGGCCCTCGACGTGCGGGACACCGCCGCCGTGGAGGACCTCGTCGGCGCCGTCGAGGACACCCTGGGCCCGATCGACGTGCTCGTGAACGTGGCGGGGATCCTCCGTACCGGAGCCGTCCTTGATCTTGTCGACGGCGCGTGGCAGGAACTGCTCGACGTCAATCTCGGCGGGGTGGTGCGGTGCAGCCGGGCCGTCGCCGGACCGATGGCGGCGCGGGGGCGGGGCGCGATCGTGACCGTCGCGTCCAACGCGGCCGGCGTGCCCCGGATGCGGATGGCGGCCTACGCCGCGAGCAAGGCCGCCGCCGCGCACTTCACCCGGTGCCTCGGCCTGGAGCTGGCCGGCCGCGGCGTGCGGTGCAACGTGGTCTCGCCCGGCTCCACCGACACCCCGATGCTGCGGATGCTGGGCGACTCGCCGGGCGCCGTCGAGGCGGCGGTGCGCGGCCGGCCCGAACTGTTCAAGACCGGGATCCCGCTCGGGCGCGTCGCGGCACCGGACGACGTCGCCGCCGCCGTGCTGTTCCTCGCGTCGGACCACGCCCGGCACATCACCATGCAGGACCTCTACGTCGACGGCGGCGCGGCGCTGCACGTCTGACCCCTCCGCAGACCCCTCCGCAGACCTCTCCGCAGACCTCTCCGCAGACCTCTCCGCAGACCTCTCCGCAGAACGGAGCACGGCAATGCCGATCCCGTCCATCGCCGGTTACCCCATGCCGACGCGGGCCCAGCTGGGCGAGCAGACACTGCGCTGGCGACCCGACCCGCGCCGGGCCGTCCTGCTCGTGCACGACATGCAGCGGTACTTCGTGGACCGCTTCCCGGCCGGCGCGGCGCCCACCGTCGACCTCGTCGCCAACACCGTCCGGGCCCGGCAGCTCGCCCGGCGGCACGGTCTCCCCGTCCTCTACACGGCGCAGCCGGGCCGGATGTCGCGCGCCGACCGGGGCCTGCTGCACGACCTGTGGGGGCCGGGGATGTCGGACGACCCCGCCGAGCACGCCATCATCGCCGACCTGACGCCCGGTGCTGGCGAGCCCGTCGTCACCAAGTACCGCTACAGCGCCTTCCACCGCACGGACCTGGCGGAGCACCTCACCCGGCTCGGCCGGGACCAGCTCGTCGTGTGCGGCGTGTTCGCCCACATCGGTTGCCTCCTGACCGCCTGCGACGCGTACTCGCGCGACATCGAGGTGTTCCTCGTCGCCGACGCGGTCGCGGACTTCAGCCTGCGGGACCACCTGATGGCCCTCGAATACGCCGCGCGGCGGTGCGCGGTCACGCTGACCACGCAGGAGCTCGCCGCGTACGTCGGGGCCGGCCGGATCATCTCGGGTCCGCGGTGAGGGGCCCGTCCGAGCGTTCCTGCCGGTGCGCCAGGAACGCCAGCTCGACCCTGGAGACGATGCCGAGCTTCCGGAAGATCCGCCGCAGGTGGTAGTTGACGGTGTACGGCGACCGGCCGATCCGGCTGGCGATCTGCCGGTTGGTCAACGCCCGCCCGACCATCTGGGCGATCCGCCGCTCCTGCTCGCTGAGCAGGTCCCAGCCGCCGGCGCGGTCCTCGTGCGGGGGCGCCGGCGCCGCCGCCCGCAGCGTCGCGCGGACCTCCCGCGACGCGAACCGCAGCTCGTCGCCCGCCCGGACCAGCAGGCCGCGGGCCGCTGCCTCCTGGATCGCGGGGAGGAGGGCCGTCGCCGGGCAACGCATGAGCCGGACCAGGTCCAGCAGGTGGAAGTCGGGGTCCAGGGTCGCCGCGGACCGCAGCAACCGCAGGGTCGAAGGGTGCAGCCCGAGCAACTCAGCAGTGTCCATGCCGCTGATGGTGGGGCCTTTCGCGCGCGGGGACCGGCTGAAAGTAGGGGGTTGACCGCATCTTCACGCTCCGCCGGGCTGCGCGATCCGGCGCAGCTCGGCGATGTCCCGGATCGTCATCCTCCGGTAGCCGGTGCTCAGCAGCCCCCGGCCGCGCAGCTCGTGGATCGCCTTGTGGACGGTGGCCTGGGAGACGGCGATCATCGTGGCCAGCTCCGGCTGGCTGAGCGGCACGCCGATCTCCACCCCACCCTGCGCGGCCGGGCGTCCGCAGACCTCCGCGATCTCGACCAGCAACCGGGCGAGCCGCACGTCGGCGGGGTACACGGCGAAGTCGATGCGGCGGCGGTTCGCCCAGCGCAGCTGCCCGGCCACGGTCGCGGTGACCCGCAGCGCGGCGGCCGGGTGCCGGCGCAGGAAGTCCTCGAACGTGACCCGCGGGATCACGCCGGCGATCACCCGCCCGCAGGCGGTCACGGTCGCGGTGCGCGGCACCGGCGTCAGCGCGCCGATCTCCCCGACGAGGTCGCCCGGCAGCCGGATGTTCAGCAGGTTCTCGATCCCGTCGACCGACGTCGTGACCTTCGCGAACCCGCTGACGATCAGCTCGACGTGGGTGTCGTCGCCGCCCTCACGGATCATGACCTGTCCCGGCCGGAGCGCCCGCTGGACGCTCAACCGCAGCAGCTCCCGGGCGACCGCCGGGGGCAGCCCTCCGAGGAACGTCTCCTGCGCCCAGGTGGGGAACGGCCGCTGCCTGCCCTGCTGCATGGATGCCCCTCGCCGAGCTCCGTCCGGTCCCCGCCCTGACCACCGCGGCCCCCCGCCAACCTGCCGGCAAGAGCAGGCTACCCATTGCTACGTCCGCGTGGGTGGGTGAATGCGGTGACCTGGTTCGATTCGGCACGATTGCGGCCGGGTAGCGGGTCGTCGGGCCGAATGTCCACTATGGACGTCGGGGTGATCGTCCGCGGCGTTCGCCCCTACGATCCGATCCGTGCCTTCGCTCAGAAGCCTCACCTCATCGGCCGTCGCCCTCGTCGCCGTGGCCGGCGGTCTCCTCGTCGCCACCGCCGGCCCGGCCGGCGCCGCGACCACCGTCCAGATCCCGTCGGTGCGCGCCGCGTACACCGACGCCTTCCAGCCGCTCACGTCCCACGTCGACGACCAGCTCGGGCAGCCCGTCGGCCTCTGGCGGGACGGCACCGGCCAGTACCACCTGTCCCGCGCCTACTACACGTTCGACCTGTCGGCGTACGCCGGGCTGAGCGTCACGTCGGCGGCCGTGCGGATCCCCGAGTTCTTCGTCGCCGACTGCGCCCGGGCCTCCGGCGTCGCGCTCTACCGGGCCGCGCCGTTCACCGCGCCGACCTGGTCCCGGCCGCCGGCGCGGCAGGCCCTCCTGGACGCCACCGCCGAGGACGCGGCGGGCTGCCCCGGCGCCGAACGGTGGGACGTCACCGCCGAGCTCACCGCGGCGCTCGCCGAGCACCGGCCGGCGCTGACGGTCGAGCTGCGCCTGACCGGGCTCCGTGAGCTCGACCCGGGCAACCACCGCCTGTTCACCCCGACCGCGGCCATCGACCTGACCTACAACCGTCCGCCGTCCACGCCGGTGCCGCTCGTGGTCGACACCTCCGTGTGCGGCAGCGGCACGCCGATACTGTCCACCAACGCGACGCCGTTCGTCAGCGCCTACGCCACCGACCCCGACGACGACCCGATCACGACCACCCTCGCGGTCTGGCCGCAGAGCGACCCGGCGCGGCGGACCGAGTTCCCCGGCCCGTTCGGCACCGTGCCGGCCGGGGTGCTCACCGACGACGGCACCTACCTGCTGTCGGCGCGGGCGGTCGACCCGTCCGGCGCCGCGTCCGAGTGGGCCGTGCCGTGCGCGTGGTACTTCGACAGCCACCCGCCGGCGAACGCCCCCACCGTCACCGCGACCGGCGGCCAGCCGGGCCGGGTCGGGGCCGCGACCTCGTTCACGTTCTCCGCGAACGGCGACGCGGACGTGGTCGGCTTCCGGTGGGGCTTCGACGCGGTGTCCGGCCCGGTGCTGCCGGCCGACGCGCCCGGCGGCAGCGCCACGGTGCAGTGGACGCCGGCGGCGCCCGGGACCCAGCACCTCGTCGTGGTCGGCGTCGACCGGGTCGGCAACACCTCGCCCGCGGCGACCCTCGACTACCAGGTCGCGAGCGACGCGCCGACGATCGAGGACCTCGACCCCGACGCGCCGTTCAACCAGAACCGCACCATCGTGTTCCACCCGGTGGCCGCGAACGTCGTCGACTACGTCTACAAGTTCAAGAACAACGTCGAGCACGTCGTGCCCGCCGGCCCCGACGGCACCGCGAGCGTGGTGCTGCTGGTGAACAAGTCCGGCGGCGGCTCCGACCTGACCGTCTACAGCCGCAGCGCCGACGGCTCCCGGTCCGCGTCGGGCTCGGCACTGTTCAACCCGCGCAGCGCGCCGACGGTGTCGTCGCAGCAGTACCCGATCGGCGGCCCGGTCGGCGCTCCCGCCGGCACCCCCGGGGTGTTCGTCGTGACGTCGGCCGTGCCGGGCGTGCTGTCGTACACCTATCGGATCGACGGCGGGCCGAAGGTCGTCGCACCCACCGACGCGGACGGCAACCTCGTCATCACCTACACACCGGCCACGTCGGGGTCGCACGTCATCACCATCGGCTTCGGCGTGATGGCCGACAACATCACCGTCGACGGCGGCCCGTACACCTTCATCGCCGGCTGACGTCGCCAGGGCCGCCCCGGTGCTTTCCGGGGCGGCCCTGGCTCGTCGGTGATCAGCTGCCGCGGACCTCGAACTCCCACAGGGACACGCCGTACTGGGTGGCGCGCAGCGGGGCGTACAGCTTCACGTAGCGGGCGGTCGTCGCGGTGAAGTTCACCGTGTCGGTGCCGCCGTTGCCGTTGTAGTCACTGTGGACGGTCGTCCAGGTGCTGTTGTTCGTGGACGTCTGGATCTGGTACTGCGCCGCGTACGCCGCCTCCCAGCGCAGGGTGACGCCGGTGACGGAGCGGTTGGCGCCCAGGTCGACGTAGATCCACTGCTGGTCGGCCCAGGCGCTGCTCCAGCGGGTGCCGGTGTTGCCGTCCACCGCCCGGGCCGCGGTGTTCGTGCTGTTCTCCTGGCTGGAGGCGTACACGGGGCGGTTCAACGCCAGGTTCCCACTCGGTGGGTTGCTGGTCGGCGGGGTGCCGATGCTGAACTCGCCGCGGTTGAGCACGCGAGGGTGGAAGTAGGTGGCCTGGACGCCGGCGTTGGTGTTGTAGGCGGGGTCGGTGAGCCACTCGGCCCAGACCATGAACCACGTCCAGCGCGGCTGCGAGGTGAGGATCGACGGGCTCGGGGTGCGGCCCACCTCGGCCAGGGAGATCGGCTTGCCGCCGGCCAGGTTGAGCATCGTGGAGTAGTCCGAGGCGCTCGGCTCCATCTTCACCCACACGTCGAGGCTGGCCACGTCGAACGTGTTGGCCGCGGGCAGGTACTGGCCGGCCGAGCCCATGTCGACGTCCTTGACGTTCCAGACCCACACCATGTTGTTCAGGCCCTTGGTGTTGACCAGGTAGTCGTAGGTGATCTCGTACAGGCGGCGGCTGCCGTTCGCGCCGGGCCGCCCGCCCCACCAGGACCAGCCGTCGTTCATCTCGTGGATCGGCCGCCACAGCGGCTCGACCCCGGCGTTCTTGAGCTGCTGCAGGAACGGCACGACCTCGTCGAGGCGGGCCTTCCAGGCGTTGTTCAGCGCGCTGCCGTTGGTGATGAGCTGGCTCCACTGGGCATCGGTCAGCGAACCGAGGATGCCTGCCTCGTCCCACCCGCAGGTGCGGCCCACGGTGGGCGGGCACATGTGCCAGGTGAGGGCGACCACGGAGCCGGAGCGCCACTGGTTGATCGCCTCGTTGATCATCGTCTGGCGGGCGTTGACGTCGGCGGAGGCGAAGAGGAAGTCACCGCCCCACAGGCCCGGGGTCTGGCCGGTGATCTGCTGGGCGACCCGGGTGTACTTCGTCGGGTCGCTGTTCGGCTCGCGGTTGTGCTGTCCGGACAGCGTGTACTGGCCGGAGATCCGGTTCAGGTACGCCAGCAGGGGGCTGCCGGGCTGCGCGGCCTGGGCGGTCGGGAGCACCACCGCGACGGCGACGGTGGCGATGACGGCGGCCATGGACACGAGCCACAGCAGCGGGCGGCGCCAGTGGCGGACAGGCATGCCGCACTCCTTTCAAGGGTTCACGGGTGGTCGGGCACCGGGCACTCCGGGCGGCCCGAGGTGAGATAGACCATCGTGGACTTAACCAGTAAAGTCAACGCCCAGCAGGATTCCAACCCTGAAACCTGGGCTACTTTTGGCGATTAGCTGAACCGTGACATGCGCTCAATGTCGACCGGCCCGGGAGATACGATGTGGGCGGCCGCACCGCCGTGCGGCACCGGGATCCGACTGGCCGGAGGGCTGGAGGCAGTGGACCGCCGACCCACCATGGCGGACATCGCCAACCGCGCAGGCGTGTCCCGCATGGCGGTGTCCTACGCGCTCAACGGCCGCGCCGGCGTCTCCGACGAGCTGCGCGAGCGGATCGTGCGCATCGCCCGCGAGCTCGGCTTCAGCGCCAGCGCCCCGGCCCGCGAGCTGCGCGGCGCCGTGGTCCAGGCGATCGGGCTGACCATGCGCCGGCCGTCCTCGACCGCGTTCAACGTCGAGGTGTTCCGCCGGGAGCTGATCAGCGGCATCCAGTCCGAGCTGATGCGGCACCGCTTCGGCCTCGCGCTGCAGTCCGTCGCCGACGCCGAGGACGAGCTGGCGGTGTACCGCCGCTGGAGCAGCGAACGCCGGGTCGCCGGCGTCCTCGTCTGCGACCTGGAGGTCGGCGACCCACGCCCCGCGGCCCTGGAGGAGCTGGACCTGCCGGCGGTGATCATCGGCGGCCCGCCGCCGGGGACGACCCGGCTGGCGAGCATCTGGTCCGACGACGGCCGGGCGATCGCCGAGGCGGTCGCCTACCTCGCCGCCCTCGGGCACCGCCGGACCGTGCACGTCGGCGGGCCGCCGCAGCTGCTGCACAGCGCCGTGCGCTCGGCCGCGTACGGGACGGCCTGCGCCGCGGCGGGGATCGAACCCGTGGTCGTGCCGGCGGACTACACCGGCGAGATGGGCGCCCAGGTGACCCGGCGGCTGCTGAGCGCCGCACCACCACCCACCGCCGTCATCTACGACAACGACGTCATGGCGGTCGCCGGGCTCGGTGTGGCGATGGAGATGGGCATCCGCGTGCCGGACGACCTGTCGATCGTGGCCGGTGACGACTCGGCGCTCTGCCAGGTGGTCCGCCCGCCGCTCACCGTCCTCAAGCGCGACATCGCGGGCTACGGCGCACACGCGGCCGGCCTGTTGCTGGACGTGGTCGACGGCGGCGCGCCCGGAGCGGTCCTCGACCACGCCGCCGAGCTCGTCGTGCGCTCGAGCACCGCTCCGGCGCCACGTCATTGAACTGGCAATATGATGGTGCGTGGCGAGGCGGTTACGCGAAACGCCGCGATTTTTGGTGAGGTGCTACGGTCCAAGAGGACGGAACGCCGTGACCGGGGAGCCGCGGTTTCCTGGTGATCGAAGCGTGCCGGGTCCAAGCCGTTGATCGATTCGTGGTGCCCTGTCAGCGGCGCGCGGGGTCGGGTGCTGCCGCGCGGGTTGAGATGGGCCAGCACGCTGGTGACGGGCTCGTCGGCGATCGCCGACGAACACGCCCGGGGCCCGGTGCCCTGTCAGTGGCGGGCGGGGCCGGGTGCTGCCGCCCGGGTTGAGGGCGATCGCCGCGAGGGCGCGCGGGGCCGGGGCGTGGTGCCCTGTCAGCGGCGGGCGGGGCCGGTGCTGCCGCGCGGGTTGAGGTGGGCCAGCTCGTCCTGGACGCTGGTGACCGGCTCGCCGGCGATCGCCGCGAGCAGGAGCCGGGCGGCGTGCGTGCCATAGGCGGCGATGTCGCGGCTGAGCGCGGTCAGCGGTGGGTGGACCAGGCGGCAGATCGGTGAGTCGTCCCACGCGATGATCGACAGGTCGGCCGGCACCGACAGGCCCATCTGCTGCGCCACCGACAGCCCCGCGATCGCCATGATGTCGTTGTCGTAGAGCAGCGCCGTGGGCCGGGTGGGGGAGCTGAGCAGCCGCCGGGTGGCCCGCGCGCCGCCCTCGCCGGTGTAGTCGGTGGCGATGGTGACCGCGTCGGTCAGCCCGAGCCGGGCGCTGACCGCGGCGAACGCCTCGGTGCGGACCGCGGTGTGGGCGAGGTCGGACAGGCCGCTGACCCTGGCGATGCGGCGGTGGCCGAGCGCGGCGAGGTACTCCACCGCCTCCACCAGCGACACGCCGTCGTCGGACCAGATGCAGGCCAGGTCGCCGCTGGCGGTGGGCGGGCCGACCACGACGGCGGGCAGCTGCAGCTCGCGCAGCGCGTCGATGCGGGCGTCATCCGTGCGCACGTCGCACAGCAGCACGCCGTCCACGCTGCGGTCGCTCCACCAGCGCCGGTAGACGGCGATCTCGTCGGCGTGGTCGGGCACCATCTGCAGCAGCAGGCCGTAGGAGTGGATGGACAGCTCGGCCTCGAGGCCGCTGATCAGCTCCATGAAGAACGGCTCGACCCCGAGGGTCTTGGGCGGCCGGTGCAGGGTCAGCCCGACCACCTTGGCGGCGCCGCCGGCCAGGGCGCGCGCGGCGGTGTTGGGCCGGTACCCCATGGCGTTGGCGATCGCGACGATCCGCGCGCGGGTGGTCTCGCCGACGCCGGGCTGGCCGTTCAGGGCGTAGGACACGGCGCCCTTGGAGACCCCGGCCTCCCGGGCGATGTCAGCGATGGTCGGTCTCTTCACGGATCGGATCACCTTCGAATCGGGGGGCGCTTTCGCGATTCAGTGAGCGTAACGCGGCTGGCGTGCTTGTCCAGAGCGGGCCGTTGACAGCCCTGAAACCTGGTCGTAAAGTCTGGGCACTTTCACGGTTCAGTGAACCGAAACCCCGAGGCATCACGGCGCGGACGCGGCAACCAGCACGGGTGCCGCGGCGGATCCGCGTACCCATTTCGAGACGGAGATGATCGATGTGAAGCGACGAGCTTTCGCCGCGGTGGTGCTCGCCGGCGCACTGCTGGTGGCCGGCTGCGGCAGCGACGGTGCCGGGTCCGGCGCGGACGCCACCGCCCCGACCGACCCGGCGAACCTGACCGGCGACATCACGGTGCTGACCAACCGCACCGACCTGGTCACCGACGGGTCCATGGACAAGTACGCCGCCGAGTTCAAGAAGGTGTACCCCAAGGTCAACGTCAAGTTCCAGGGGATCACCGACTACGAGGGCGAAGTCAAGATCCGCATGAACAGCGACGAGTACGGTGACGTGCTGCTCATCCCGCAGGTGGTAGCGAAGGCCGACTACCCGAAGTTCTTCGCGCCCCTCGGCGAGCAGGCGGAGCTGTCCAGGACCTACTCGTTCACCGACTACGGCTCGGTGTCCGGCAAGGTCTACGGCATCGCCAGCTTCGGCGCCGCCAACGGGTTCGTCTACAACAAGGACGTCTGGAAGCAGGCCGGAGTCACCGCCTGGCCGACCACCCCGGAGCAGTTCGTCGACAGCCTGCGCAAGATCAAGGCCGCCGGCGTCACCCCGTACTACACGAACTACAAGGACGGGTGGCCGCTGAGCTCCTGGTCCAACGTGGTCGGCTCGGTCGGCTGCGACCCCAAGGCCAACGACAAGCTGGCGACCACCGAGCCGTGGGCCGCCGGCACCGACCTGACCGTCGGCGACAGCCTGCTCTACACCATCGTCAAGGAGAAGCTGGCCGAGGCCGACCCGACCACCACCAACTGGGAGGACTCGAAGGGCCAGATCGCCACCGGCAGGATCGGGACGATGTGGCTCGGCTCCTGGGCCGTGTCGCAGATGCAGGACGCGGCGAAGAAGGCCGGCAAGGACCCGTCGGTGATCGGTTACATGCCGTTCCCGGCCCAGTCCGGCGGCAAGTACTGCTCGGTCGTCTCGCCGGACAAGTTGTACGGGATCAACATCCACTCCAAGAACAAGCCGGCCGCCCGCGCCTGGCTCGACTGGGTCCTGCACAAGTCCGGCTACGCCGAGACCGCGCAGGCCGTCTCCACGATCAAGGGCGCCCCCGCGCCGGCCGCGCTGTCCGGCTACACCGAGGCCGGCGTCACCTACATCGAGCTGTCCCAGGCCGACGCGGTCAAGGTGACGGCGATCGACAACGCCTCCGAGATCGGCCTCACCAAGGCCGACTACCGGCAGAAGCTGATCGACATCGCCCGCGGCGCGGCGAAGGGCGACCTCCCCGCCTATCTCACGGACCTGAACAAGAAGTGGACGGCCGCGGCGAAGACCGTCGGCTGACCCCGCGTGCGCTGGACCGCCACCGCAGAAGCGGTCCAGCGCACGTCCCCAAAGTCCCCACTAAACACGTCCCCAAAGTCCCCACTAAAGCAGCGAGAGGCCAGCATGACCCAGACCGCCACCACCAGCCGGGCCGCACCGGCCCCGCCGAAGGGCGCCAAGCCGAAAGCGCACCGGTGGACGCCGTGGGTCTACCTGGCCGCGCCCCTCGCCCTGCTCGTCGCGTTCACGTACATCCCCGTGGCGAGCATGCTGTCCTACAGCCTCACCGACTGGGACGGCGTCAGCCCCGACTCGACGTTCGTCGGGCTGGACAACTACGCGCAGCTGTTCACCCGGCCGGAGCTGTTCGGGGTGTTCTCCGTCAGCCTGTACTACCTCGCCGCGTCGGTCCTGCAGATCGGCCTGGCGCTGTACTTCGCCACCGTCCTGAGCTTCAACGTGCGCTTCCGCAACCTGTTCAAGGGCATCCTGTTCTTCCCGTACCTCATCAACGGCGTCGCGATCGCGTTCGTCTTCCTCTACTTCTTCCAGCGGGGCGGCACCCTCGACACGGTGCTGCGCTTCGCCGGCGTGGACTCGCAGTTCCTCTGGCTCGGCGACCCCGACCTGGTCAACGTGTCCCTCGCCGGGGTGTCGGTGTGGCGGTTCATGGGACTGAACTTCGTGCTGTTCCTCGGCGCGATCCAGTCGATCCAGCCGCAGCTGTACGAGGCCGCCGAGCTCGACGGCGCCAACCGGTGGCACGTGTTCCGCCACCTCATCGTCCCCGGCATCACACCGATCATCAGCCTCAGCGTGATCCTCGCGATCGCCGGATCGCTGTCGGTGTTCGAGATCCCGTTCGTCATCACCGGCGGCGCCGGGGAGAGCAAGACCTTCGTGATCCAGACGATCAAGCTGGCGTTCCAGTTCAACAAGACCGGCCTCGCCTCGGCCGCCGCCGTCGTGCTGCTCGCCGTCGTGCTGCTGGTGACCTGGATCCAGCGCCGCCTGGTCCCGGACGAGAGGAACGATCTCGTTTGAGCACCGTCGCCAGGACGTTGAAGTACGCGTCGCTGATCCTCGCCTGCCTCGTGGTGCTGCTGCCGGTGACCGCGATCGTGCTCACCTCGCTCAAGACTCCGGAGGAGCTGAGCACCGGCGGAGCCCTGGCCCTGCCGGAGCACTGGCTGAACCTCGCCAACTACGGCACCGCGTTCACCAACGGGCGGATGCTGACGGCGTTCCTCAACACCGCGGTCATCCTCGTCTTCTCGCTCACCGGGACCGTGGTCATCGGGGCGATGACCGCCTACGCGATCGACCGGTTCCAGTTCCGGTTCAAGCGGCTCGTCCTCGGGCTGTTCCTGTTCGCCACGCTCGTGCCCGGCGTCACCACGCAGGTCGCCACCTACCAGGTCGTCAACGGGCTGGGCCTGTACGACACCCGGTGGGCGCCGGTGGTGCTCTACCTCGGCACGGACATCGTGTCGATCTACGTCTTCCTGCAGTTCATCCGCAGCATCCCGGTGTCCCTGGACGAGAACGCCCGCATCGACGGGGCCGGACCGACCCGGATCTTCTGGCGGATCATCTTCCCGCTGCTCAAGCCGGCCACCGCCACCGTGGTGATCATCAAGGGCATCACCATCTACAACGACTTCTACATCCCGTTCCTGTACATGCCGTCACAGGACCTCGGGGTCATCTCGACGTCCCTCTTCCGGTTCAAGGGCCCGTTCGGCGCCCACTGGGAGGTGATGTCGGCCGGCGCGGTGCTCGTCATCGTCCCGACGCTGGTGCTGTTCCTGCTGCTGCAACGGTTCATCTACAACGGCTTCACCGCAGGTGCGGTCAAGTGAAGGAGCGCTACGTGAGCACGTACCACCCGCTGCACGACGGTTGGACCCTGACCGGCGGGGAGCAGGAAGGCGTGCCGGCGACCGTCCCCGGCTGCGTGCACACCGACCTGCTCGCCGCGGGGATCATCGACGACCCGTACCTCGACGACAACGAGCTGCGGCAGACCTGGATCGGGCGCACGGACTGGGTGTACCGGACCACGTTCGGCCGGCCCTCCGGCGGGTCCGACCGGGTCGACCTGGTGTGCGCCGGGCTGGACACGGTCGCCACGGTCACCGTCAACGGGGTCGGGGCGCTGCGCTCGGCGAACATGCACCGCGGCTACCGCGTCGACGTCACCGGGCTGCTGCACGACGGCGACAACACCCTCGAGGTCCGCTTCGACGCGCCGTACGGCTACGCCGAGGCGCAGCGCGACGCGCTCGGCGCGCGGCCCGGCCCGTACACCGAACCGTTCCAGTTCATCCGGAAGATGGCGTGCAACTTCGGCTGGGACTGGGGACCGACGCTCGTCACCGCCGGGATCTGGCAGGACATCGGCCTGCACGCCTGGTCGGGCGCCCGGCTCGCGGAGGTCCGGCCACTGACCACTGTGGACGGGACCGCGGGCCGGGTCGAGATCCCGGTCCGGGTGGAGCACACCGGGAACGCCGCGGTGACAGTCACCGCCGAGATCGCCGGGGTAGCTGCCGAGCTGCGGCTGGCGCCCGGCACCACCGAGGGCATCCTGGTCCTCGACGTGCCGGACGTCGAGCTGTGGTGGCCGACCGGGCACGGTGCGCAGCCCTTGTACCAGCTGACGGTGCGGGCCGGCGCCGACACGTGGACGCGAAGGATCGGGTTCCGCACCGTCGAGCTGGACACCGACGCGTTCCGGCTCTCCGTCAACGGCCGGCCCGTGTTCGTCAAGGGCTTCAACTGGATCCCCGACGACTGCTTCCCGGCCCGGGTCACCGCCGACCGGCTCCGGGAGCGGTTCGGCCAGGCCGTGGACACCGGGGCGAACCTGCTGCGGGTGTGGGGCGGCGGCCGGTACGAGTCGGAGGACTTCTACGACCTCGCCGACGAGCTGGGGGTCCTGGTCTGGCAGGACTTCCCGTTCGCCTGCGCCGCCTACCCGGAGGAGGAGCCGTTCCGCTCCGAGGTCGAGGCGGAGGCCAGGGAGCAGGTGACCCGGCTGGCCCCGCATCCCAGCCTGGTCCTGTGGTGCGGCAACAACGAGAACCTCTGGGGCCACCAGGAGTGGGGCTGGCCCGAGGCCCTGGAAGGGCGCAGCTGGGGTGCCGGCTTCTACTACGAGGTGCTGCCGCGGGTCGTCGCGGAGCTGGACCCGACCCGCCCGTACTGGCCCGGCACCCCCTACTCCGGCGCCCCGGACCGCGACGTGATGGACGACAGCACCGGCACCGTCCACATCTGGGACGTGTGGAACACCGAGGACTACACCCACTACGACAGCTACTCGCCGCGGTTCGTCGCCGAGTTCGGATTCCAGGGGCCGCCGGTGTGGGCGACGCTGCGGGCCGCGGTCTCCGACGAGCCGCTCACCGCCGACTCACCCGGGGTGCGTCACCACCAGAAGGCGGTCGACGGCAACGAGAAGCTGCTGCGCGGGCTCGGCCGGCACCTGCCGCCCCCGGCGGACGTCGACGACTGGCACTACTTCACGTCGCTCAACCAGGCCCGCGCGGTCGCCTACGGCCTGGAGCGGTTCCGGTCGCTGATGCCGTACTGCATGGGCGCGATCGTGTGGCAGCTCAACGACTGCTGGCCCGTCACGTCGTGGGCCGCGGTCGACGGCGCCGGCCGCCGCAAGCCGCTCTGGTATGCGATCCGCCGCGCCTACGCGCCCCGGCTCCTCACCGTCGCGGACGGCGTGGTGACGGCCGTCAACGACACGGACGAGCCGTGGACCGGCGACCTGACCGTCACCCGGCGCGCGGTCACCGGGGACCTTCTCGCGAAGGAGAGCGTGCCGGTCAGCGTGGCACCCCGGGACGCGGGCCGGGTGGTGCTGCCGGCCGGGCTGGCGGGCGGTGACCTGCTCGTCGCCGAACTCGACGGGGCACGGGCGATCCGGATGTCCGCCGAGGACCCCGACATGGCCTACCCGCCGGCGGACTTCGACGCCGCGGTGGAACCGGTCGCCGGCGGCTACCTGGTGCACGTGACGGCCCGCACGCTGGTGCGGGAGCTGGCGATCCATCCGGACCGGCTCGACCCGGCCGCCACCGTCGACGACCAGCTCGTCACGCTGCTGCCCGGCGACACGGTGACCTTCACCGTCACCACGGACCGGCCGCTCGACCCGGCCGCGCTGACCGGCCACCCGGTGCTGCGCTGCGTGAACGAGGTCAGGTCGTGAGCGCGGTGTTCGCGGTGGACATCGGTGGCACGAAGTTCGCCGGCGCCGTCGTGCGCGCCGACCGGACCATCGCCGACCGGGCGGAGGTCCCGGTCGGCGCCGACCCAACGGCGACTCTCGCCGCGCTCGTCGCCCGCTTCGACCTGACCGGCGTCACCGGGGTCGGGGTCGGCTCGGCCGGCCCGGTCCACCTCGACCTGGGCGCGGTCAGCCCGGTCAACATCCCGGCGTGGCGGCGGTTCCCGATCACCGCCGTGCTCGCCGACCTGACCGGCGGCCGCCCGGTCGCCCTGGCCGGCGACGCGCAGTGCATGGCCCTGGGCGAGCACTGGCACGCCGACATCCCGACGCTGCTCGGCGTCGTCGTGTCCACCGGCGTCGGCGGCGGCCTGGTCCTCGACGGCGCGCCGTACCTGGGCCGGACCGGCAACGCCGGCCACATCGGGCACATCGCCGTCGGCCGCGACGACGAACCGTGCCCCTGCGGCGCGTTCGGCTGCGTGGAGCGTCTCGCCAGCGGCCCCGGCATGGTCCGGTGGGCCGCCGGGCTCGGCTGGACCGGCACCGACGCCCGGGCCCTCGCCGCCGACGCCGCCCGCGGTGTCCCGGTGGCGCGGCAGGCGTTCGCCCGCGGCGCCGACGCCCTCGCCGCCGCGATCGTGAACACCGCGACCCTCTTCGACCTGCACACCGCCGTCGTCGGCGGCGGGGTGGCCGCCGCCGGCCCGGTCCTGTTCGACCCGCTCCGCGCGGCGGTGGCACGGCGGTCCGGGATCGGGTTCCTGCACGACCTGACCGTCCTGCCGACCGCCCTGGGCCGCGACGCCGGCCTGTACGGCGCCGCCGCGCTCGCCCTCGCCCGGGCCTGAGGCCCCGTCCCGCATCGGGCCTCCACCTCGTCCGGAGGAAAGTGGTCCTGCCGCCCCGCCATTCGTATGCAAACCAACTGTCGTGATGTCGATCGATACCCTTTTGAGGGATACGCATCGTAGACGGCTGAAATACAATGCGCTCGCCGGTCTGGCATTCGGGGAGGGGTTCCGTCAATGCGTCAGGTGCTACCGCTCAGCCTTTCCACGGGTGGCGTGGTCTACGTGGAGGTCGATGACGAGCGCGCCGTCGTGCGGGCAGGGACCGGTCCGGCCGAGGCCCTGACGAGGGCCGCGGCGTCAGTGACCAGCGTTTTCAATGTCATCCGGGACACGGCCGACGATGCGCTCAGCACGCTGCAGGGCATGGTGTCCGCGCCCAGCCGGGTGGAGCTCGAGTTCGGTGTCTCCATCACGGGAGAGGCGAGCGCCGTGGTCACCAAGGCGGGCGCGGGTGCCAATCTGAAGGTCACGGTGGTTTGGGAGAAGGACGGCGGTTCTTGACCAACACGGCAGTGGTCGCGGGACGCAGCGCACCGCGTTGGCAGGTGCGTATCGCCTCCACCGACGGCACCGTTCTAGGATCGGGGGTGCTGGTGTCGGGACGGCACATCCTCACGTGTGCGCACGTGCTGCATCGCAGCACGGTCCGGCCCGAGGCCGCGTTCCAGGTCGACTTCCCACGCTCGACGAGCGGGACGGTGCTGCGCGCGCAGGTGCCGGAGGACGGCTGGCTGCCGCAGCTGACGACAGGCCAGCGCGACATCGCCGTCCTCGAGCTCGACGACGACCTGCCCGCTGACGTCGCACCCGCACGGCTGGGGAGGGGCGAGTCCTGCATCGGCAACGTCGCCAGGGTCTACGGCCATCCCACCCGCATCGTCGAGGGCGTCTGGACCCACGGGACGATCGCGGACACCAGCGGGCCGCACGGTGAGTGGATGCAGCTCGTCGGGGACCGGGAACGCATCGAACAGGGCTTCAGCGGCGGCGGGGTGATCGACAGCCTCTCGGGTCGCGTGGTCGGGATCGTCGTGGCGGCGTATGAGCCCCTCGACCGGCCGGCCGCGTGGATGATCCCGATGGAGGTCGTGGCGCGGTACTGGCTGCGGCTGGACACGCTGCTCAACGACAATTCGAAGGTCCCCGGGCTGGGCGAGGAGACCGTCGCCGGATTCGTGGACATGTTCACCAACTTCCGGTCACTGGTCGAGGACGACCGGCGCAAGTGGGTGGTCGACCGGCTGCCCGACGCCGTCCGTCTCCGGCTGCCGGAGCGCACACCGGGCGCCGAGACGGTGGTGCGGGCGTGTCGCGAACCGCACCACCTGCGGATCCTGGCGGACCTGGTCGAGTTCAACGAGGGGCCGTCGCCGTGGTCGCAACGACTGGAGCGGTTGCTGAAACAGCACGGCGTCGTCGCCGCGAAGGTCTCCGACGCGCCGGACCGCCTGTCCGCGGAGGACGAGATCCGGTTGCACAACGCGCTGCTGGCCCTCGGCAAGTTCCAGAACACGAGCTCCCGGCAGGACTACTTCCGGCTGTTCGTCGAGCGGCACGGCGACCTGCCGCTGGAGCCCACGGAGAACGCCCGGGCCGATGCCCTGGCGCTGATTCGGGTGTGTCTGCCGATCCCTGGCGCACTGCGGCAGTTCCTCGACGTGTTCCCCCACGTCGACCGGCAGGAGGCCGGGTTCGACGAGCTCCTGCTGCTGGTCGAGTCGCTCTTCCTGGAGCGGCTGCTCACCGATGCCGAGCGCGAGGAGCTTGTCCGGCTGCTCGCAGGCGTGCCGGCCGAGGTGCTGGCGGACGGCTACCGGCGGGCGGCACCTCCGGCGGACCCGCACGACGGTCCCGGCGTCGTGCGCCCCGACCGGATCATCGCAGCGGTCGAGCGGTGCGCCCAGGTCCCCGGCAAACCGCCACGGATCTTCTCGTTCGTCGAGTGTGTCGCCGCCCGGCAGTCCCAGGGCGCCGAGGCGCTGCAGCGCTGGAGCGAGCGGACCGCGGCCCGGCTTCGCCTGTACCACTACGAGCTCCAGCCGATCCGCGACTCGATGGCGTCGCTGCCGGAGATCGTCCTGGAGTCGGCGCTCGTGATCCAGCTCGCCCCGGACGCCATGGACGCGGACCTGTTCCTGCTTGCCGCGACGCTGCACCGTGGCCGCGAGTCGGAGCAGGTCATCGAGTCGCGGGACGAGCCGGAGACGCTCGGCGCCGTCATCCGCCGGGTCGACGCGCTGTTCGGTGAGGTGTTCCGGTTGCTCGACTTCGACCTCAGCCGGTTCGTCGTGGAGATCATCGTGCCCCGCTCGCTCGTCGGTGAGCCCGTCGACCGGTGGTCGACGACCGATGCGATGGCGGCACCGATCGGCAGCCGGTTCCCGGTGGTCCTCCGCAGCTACGAGAGGGTCCACAGCAACGTGCTGCGCCCGCAGTGGCGACAGAAGTCGCGGCTTGCGAAGCGGCAGCACGAGCCGGACGTGCGGGCGATGCACTATGTCGCGGCGGCCGGCGACGCCGCGGTCGCACGGCAGGTCCGCACCACGCTGATGTCCGAGGAGAAACTCGTCCTCGCCATCGGCGGCCCGCTGGGCTCGCAACGCGAACTGAGTCCGCCGGACGCCTACGCGGGGGCGTTGTCGGCCGGGATCGCCTATATGGTGTGGGTGCGCGACGGCACGCTCGCCGATCGGTTCCGCGACGCCATCAGCGAGGTGCTGCGCACGATGCTCGTGCGCGAGCTGCCCGCCGTGGTGGCCGACTGGCGGATGCGTGCCGATGAGACCGACCCGACCGACCTGGGTTGGCAGATCAGTCTTCTCGTGTGCGACGAGGACCGGATCCCGATGCAGTTCGCCTCGCGCGAGCTTCGCTCACCGACGATGAAGGGGCAGCCGTGACCGAGACCGAGACCGCGCATGCGGGCTGGCATGTCTACCATGGCCGCGGCGAGCGTCACGACGGCATCGAGAAGCTGCCGCCGGCACCGTCGTGGCGCCAGTTCGACGGCGACATCCTCACCGATGACGCCCCCGACTCGACGGTCGTCGACCCGCGGCCCGGCGCCGAGTCCCGCGCGAAGGCATACGTGCCGGAGGACGTCGTCGCGCAGCGTGCGAACGCCGCCATCTACCTTCGCCGGCCGCTGCTGGTGACCGGACGGCCCGGAACCGGCAAGTCGACCCTCGCGCACAGCATCGCCTGGGAGCTGCGCCTCGGCCCGGTGTTGTACTGGCCGATCACCAGCCGGTCGCAGCTGCAGGACAGCCTCTACCGGTACGACGCCGTCGGACGGCTGCAGGGGGCCAACCTGCACCGGCTGGAGCACCGCAGCCTGCCGACCAGCTCGATCGGCAGTTTCATCACGTTGGGACCGCTCGGCACCGCACTCGTCGCGCGCCGGCGCCCGCGGGTGCTGCTGATCGACGAGTTCGACAAGAGCGACATCGACCTGCCGAACGACCTGCTGAACGTCCTGGAGGAAGGGCAGTTCACGATCCCGGAGCTGGTGCGGGAGAGCGGTGACGACCCGCAGCCGGTGCGCCTGGCGACCGAAGAGGGCTCGAGCGTGCTGGTGCAGGGTGGCACCGTGCGGTGCAACGCGTTTCCGATCATCATCATCACCAGCAACGGTGAACGCACGTTCCCGAATGCGCTCCTGCGCCGTTGTGTCGAGGTGAGGATCAGCGAGCCGACCGAGGACAAGCTCGCGGAGATCGTCCGCTCGCAGATCGGCCCGGACGCGCTCAACGGCAACGACGAACTGTTCGCGACCTTCCTGCGGCAGCGCGACGCGGGCGCCCCGTTGCCGACCGACCACCTGCTCAACGCGATGTACCTGGCCAACTCCGATCCCGGCTCGGATGGCCGCGCGGCCGCCCTCGGGCTCCTGGAGCAACGCCGTTCCGGGGACATGTAGTGCTTGACGCCGTCGTCGAACGCATCATCAGCGAGGCCCGCCGGGCAGGCCTGCGGCCGTCGTCCGAGGACGTCGCCGACACGCTCTGGCTTGCCGTGCAGATGGCGCGAGCGGCGGGTGTGTCACCCGCCGGTGACGACGGTCAGGAACGTTCGACTACAGATCCGGCCGATCCCGACGATGTTGCCCGTGACGGCATCAAGCCCGGCCGGCCGGGTATGGAGCCGCGACCGGACACCGATGATCTGGACAGGGACGACCGGCTGACGCGCGGCTCCGTTGCTCGGGGCGACGCCTCGACGGCGCAGGAAGCTGTGGCGGAGCAGATGGAGATACGCCGGGCGGCGGGGTCACCGGACGAGACACCCGGCGAGGGTGTCCCGATCCGCGCGCCGGCCGCGCCGGAGCTGGCGGCGAGGTTCCGCATGGCCCGCTCGATGCGTCCGCTGAAACGGCGGGTGGCGGCGCGGGCGGAGGGTGAGCTGGACGCCTCCGCCACGGCGCATCAGGCGGCCGAGACCGACCTGTTCTTGCCGGTCTTCGCGCCGAGGCTGGAGCGCTGGCTCGATGCCGTGGTCGTCGTGGACGACTCGGCCTCGATGGCGGTGTCGACCCAGACCGTGGCCGAGCTGGTGACGGTGCTGGCGGACCTGGGCGGCTTCCGTGACGTGCGGGTGTGGCACGTGGACACCGACGCCGCCGCCGGGTCGTTGCGGTTGCGCGCCAACCACGCCAGCGCGTTGTGGCACGACCCCATGGAGCTGGTCGACCCCACCGGCCGACGGATCGTGCTGGTGGTCTCGGACTGTCTCGGCCGGGCCTGGCGGGACGGCCGGATGGGTTCGATGTTGCAGCAGTGGGCGGTCGCCGGGCCGATCGCAGTCGTGCAGCCCCTACCGCAGCGGTTGTGGCCGAACTGCGCCCCGGGTCTGCGGTCGGTGACGGTGCGGGTCAACGCGGCCGGCGCCGCCAACAGCACACTGCAGGTGCGCCTGGACGACGAGTTCTTCGACCGGGACGACACGCCCGCGGACCAGCTCGGAGCGGCTGTGCCCGTCATCGAGCTCGGCGAGCGGTGGCTGGCGTCGTGGTCGAGCCTGGTCGCCGGCGGCACCGGGCAAGGGCTCAGCTGCAAGGCGCTCTTCACCGGCCTCATGAACAGCGCTCCGGACGAGGCGTCGGAGGAGGCGCCGCCGACCGACCCCACCGAGATAGTCCGCCGCTTCGAGGCCACCGCGTCCAAACCGGCCTTCCGCCTCGCCGCCCTGCTCGCCGCGGCCGCGCCGCTGGATCTTCCGGTCATGCGCCTCGTGCAACGGGCGAAGCTGCCGACCGCGCCGCCGACCGCGTTGCGAGAGGTATTTCTCGGGACGCTCCTGCATCAGGTGGTGGACCCGGCAGCACCGACTGTGATTGACCCGGACGAGGTCACCTATGATTTCCTCCCCGGGGTCCGGCACGAACTGTTGGGCCGACTGACGAGACAGGACGCCCTCAGCGTACTTGTTGAGGTTTCGAGATATTTGGCCGCGCATCTCGGCGCGAACCTGGACTTCTTGGCCTGGCTTTCTCCTGATTCCCCAGTTCAGAACCTTGATCAACGTGCTCGTGCGTTTGCTGCCGTGACTATTGACGTCCTGCGGTCCGTGGGTGGGAGCTACCGCGATAAGGCCGACCGCCTGCAAGAACAGCTCGAGGAACGGCAGCGCGTCGAAAGCCCCGAGCCTGCTGCAGCCAGGCAACGCAGTGTGATAGAAAATGAGGGTGCAAGCGATCCCGGCCGGTATGGTAGGACAGCGATGACCGACTTTTCGACGCAGTCGTCGGTCTATGTGCCGACCCGTGAGTCAGGCCGCGTTCCGGCCGGCTGGAAAACGGCTCCACCCAAGAATCCGCACTTCGTCGGCCGGGACGAGATGCTCGATCAATTGCGTAGCCTGTTGATCAATCGCAGTCAGACGGCCGTGTTGTTGCCAAGGGCGCTGTATGGCCTCGGTGGTGTCGGAAAAACACAGCTTGCGACCGAGTATGTGCACCGGTTCCGCGACGATTACGACCTCGTCTGGTGGATCGCCGCCGAGGACCCGGCCGAGATCCGCCGCTCGCTGGTGGAGCTCGCCGCCGAGCTGCAGGTGACGACGACGACGGACACGGCCGAGACGATCCGGCGGGTCCAGGAGCGGCTCGCTGATCGCTCGCCGTATGAGCACTGGTTGCTGGTCTTCGACAATGTGGGCGAGCCGGCCGTCGTGTCGAGCCTCGTCCCCGAGTCCCGTGGTGGGCACGTGTTGATCACCACTCGGGACCGGGACTGGGCCGAGCAGGGCAGGGCGGTCGAGGTCGGAAAGTTCGACCGGAGCGAGAGCATCGCGCTGCTGCGCGAGCGCAGCCGCATCTCGGAGAACGACGCCAACGAGATCGCGGAGCGGCTGGGCGACCTGCCGATCTCGCTCGCCCAGGCGGCCGCGTGGCACACCGAGACCGGAGAACCGGTCAGCGAGTATCTCCGCCGGTTCACGGCCGAGGTGGATCGCCGCCAGGACGAGATCGAGACGCTCGGCTACCCCAAGCACGCCGCCGCGGCCATGAGTATCGCGTTCGACCAGCTGCGCACCAGCTCGGCGACCGCGGCGCAGCTGCTGCAGCTCGCCTCGTACTTCGGCCCCGAGTGGATCTCGCTGGAGATGCTGCACCGCGGACGCCTCGCCACCCCGCTGTCCCGGCGGCTGGGCAGCACGCTGCGCAACCAGTCGCCGTTGCAGCGCTGCATCAAGGACATCGCCCGGCTCGAGCTGGCGCGGTATGACACGCGCAACGACCGGTTCCAGATCCACCGACTCGTCCAGAAGATGGTCCAGAGCGAGATGCAGCCAGATGAGCGTGACGAGGTCCGCAACACGGTGCAGCTGATGCTCGCCCACGCCAATCCCGGCAACCCCGACCTCATCGTGGAGACCGAGCGGCGCAAGCACGCCCAGCTGTCGGCTCACATCATCGCCTCCGACGTCATCGAGTCGGACGAGGACGAGGCGCGCCAGGTCGTCGTCGACCAGATCCGGTACCTGTACCGGGTGGGTGACTTCGAGAGCAGCCGTCAGCTGGCGGACAAGGTCGTCGAGCGGTGGAAGGACCGCTGGCCGGATGACGACGAGCTGACCCTGATCGCTCGCCGGCACCTGGCCAACGCGATCCGGCAGCTCGGCAGCCCGGCCGAGGCACTGGTGATGGACGAGGCGGTGCTGGCCCAGTTCCAGCGCAGTTTCGGGCCGGACCATGAGCACACCATGGCGACGGTCAACGGCGTCGCCGCCGACCTTCGCGCGGTCGGCCTGTTCGCCCGGGCACGTGAGCTCGACGAGGACAACTACCTGCGGTATCAGCGGGTGCTCGGGGCGGAGGACTTCTCGACGCTGCGTGCCGGCGCGAACTTCGCCGTCGACCTCCGGATGGTCGGGGCGTATGCGCAGGCGCTGGTCCTCGACGAAGAGATCCTCGCGATCCGGCGGCGGGTGTATGGCCCCGACGAGCAGGAGACCCTGCTGGTCGCCGGCAACGTGACACGTGACCTCTACGCGCTCGGCCGGTATTCGGAGGCGTTGCGCCGCCAGCGTGACGTGCTGCCGGTGCACGAGCGGGTGCTGCGGCCCGACCACGCCGACGTGCTGGGTGCGCGCCGGACGATCGCCATCAGCCTGCGCAAGCTCGGCCGGACCGCGGAGGCGCTGGACGAGGCGAGAAGCCTCCGGCTGGCGCACCGCAACCGGCTGGGCGAGAGCAACCCGCAGACGCTGCTGATCACCCAGAGTCTGGTCAACGCGTTGCGTGACAACGGTTCGGTGTCCGAGGCCGTGCGGGACGGTGAAGAGGTCTACAAGCGTTACCAGGAGCTGTATCCGGACCACCCCTTCACCGACGTCTGCGCGGCGAACCTCGCGATCGCCTTCCGCCAGGCCGGCCGGGTCAACGAGGCCCGGGAGCTCAACGAGATGGCGCTCGGCCGGCTCAGGGCGGCGTTCCGCCCCGACCACCCGTATGCGCTGTGCTGCGCCACGAACCTCGCGAACGACCTGGCGGCCTCCGGGCGGCACGACGCGGCGCTGACGCTCTCGCGCGAGACGTATGAGCTGTCCCGCGAGGTTCGTAGGCCTGACTCGCCGGATCTTCCGGCGAACCCCTACGACCTCGCCTGCATGAACAACTACGCCGTCGATCTGATCACGACCGGAAACGACGCCGAGGGTCACACGTTGCAGCGCCAGGCACTCGACCTGATGAGCAGGCATCCCGACCTCGGTGAGGGCCACCCTGACACGAAGTCGGTCCGTGACGGCCGACGGCTCGACTGCGACATCGAGCCGCCGCCGACGTAACCGCGCCGCGTCCGGTCTTCCCTGACGCACCACCAGGGCAGACCGGACGGCATTACCCGAGGACCCTGCGGGCGCGCAGGCGTTGGCCGCGGTCCACCCAGGCCTGACGTTTCCGGGCGATGCCCGCGTCCGCCTGGTCGGCAAGCCCCGCCGGCACAGGGACCGCTTCGAGGTCGGTGATGGCGCGGTCCAGCCCGGCGGCAAACCGTTGGCCGGCCGGGGTGAGCAGGTCGTCGGCTCCGACGAGCGACTGGGCGGCGGCGCGGATCTCGGCCCGGGTGCCGGCGAACAGGCGTGCCGCGTCGGCGTGCACCGCGGGGTCACCGGCGAAGGCGCGCCACGCGTCGGCGACGCCCAGGAACGCATAGATGCCCTGCAGCAGCGCGCCGATCGGCCGCGGATCCTCCCGCCACGGTGCGAAGAAGCGGGCGTCGTCCGACGGGTGGTGCAGCGCGGTCATCTCGGTGAGCGCGGCGAGCTTGGAATGCTGAAACTCGTGGATCAACGTCACGGCGCAGTCGGCCGGTGAGGTCGCGAAATCCAGACCGATCGCGCCGACGGCGTCATGCGCGGTGCCGCTGCGTGCTGCCCGCGGCTCGGGCCTGGCCAGTGGGATGAGGGTCCGCAGCTCCGCCGCCAGCTCCGTGGCGCGGTCCGGCAGCCGGTCCGTGACGAGTCGCCAGGCGGAGCCGAGCATCCGCTCCCAACGCCGGTGGTCGAGCGCGGCGAGGTGCCCCGCGGCGGCGATGTGGAAGAGCTGCCGTGCCTCCTCGACGTCGTCGAACGCCACATCCAGGGTCGGCCCGCCACCCGACCCCGGGCCCGGCCCTGTATCCGGCCCAGCGCCGACCCGGATCCGGCGCACCGGCTGCCATCCCGGCACCTCCGTCAGCGCCCGGCCGCCGACGAGCGCCGTCCCGCCGCCGACCTCGACCAGCACGGGCCCGGCCGCCGGAAAACGGCCCAGGGTCGGCAGGGACAGCCAGCCACCGGAGGGCGCTATCGTCAGCCGGACCCCCAGACCCGAGCGGAGCGCGGCGACGACCGTCAGCGCCGCGACATACCGGTGGGCCGCGGCGAGGGCGGCGGGGTCCGTGCCGTGCTGGGCCAGCTGGCGGGCGATCCGCATCGTTCCGGCGCCGACCAGCGGCTCGTTCATCAGGTCGGCGATCACGTGCGGCGCGGCGGCCTCGACGTCGTGCAGGTCCCGCACCGCGGACGGGGGGAGCTCCCTGCTGACGAGCGTCAGCAGCAGGCGCCGGCGGCTGCGCTGACCGTCGAAGAGGCGACGGACGGCGGCTTCGCCGCCATAGCCGGTCGCCAGGGCGTCGAGCATCGGGTCGGGCACGGTGAAGGGCGTGGGCATGGCTCAGACGACCTCGAGCCGTCGCAGGTCGGCCGCGACGCGGGCCGTGATGTGGTCGATGAGGTGGATCATGTCGGCGCAGTAGACGGTGGGGTTGAGGAAGCCGGTGCCGGGACGGTACCGATGTGCGTAGTGGCCCGCGCCGCAGATGTCGCGGATGCGGCAGTCGCGGCAGGTCGCACACAGCGCTCGGACGCCGATCTGCCGGGCGATGACGCCCGGGTGGGCGAGCGCGTCGTCGAAGGTGTTCGCCTGGACGGTCAGGCCGGTGGCCGCCGCGGACTCATACGCCGACTTCAGCGCGTCGGTCTGTTCGATGGCGCCGTCGGACTCCACCACGATCACGGCCGAAGGGCTGAGACCGACCTGCTCCGAGCGGCTAGTGCCGCCGAGGTACAGGTTGATGATCTCGTCGAAGATCCGGATCGACGTCTCCCGCACCGGCGCCTCATACCACCGGTCGAAGATCCTTGCCAGCCACGACCCGTAGGCAAGCGGTCCCGGGTGGTGCGGTGGCACCGACCAGTTCGCGTGTGGCAACAGGAAGTCGATCTTCTCCGGGCGGTATGCGATCAGGCCTTCGTAGCAGGCGACCGGGTCGGTGTCCGGGTCGACCGTGCACAGCAGCCCGGCGAACAGCGACCGGTCCGCCGGGCCGCTCAGCCGCCGCAGCGTCCGTTCGACGTCCGCCGAGCTCCCTCGTCCGTCCGCGTAGCGGCGATGGCGGTCGTTTCCTTCCGGCGGGCCGTCGAGGCTCACGCCGATCCGGACGCCGAAGGCCCGCATGACGGCAAGCATGGGTTCGCGCAGCCGCACACCGTTGGTCTGCATACCGAAGTGCACGGCACAGGACCGTGGAACGGCGGTCCGAATGTCGGTGAGCAGTTCCGACAGTTGCTCCTCGCCGGCGAGGGTCGGCTCACCCCCGTGCAGGACAACGGTGATATCGGTGAGCGCGTGGGCGGTCACATGCTCGGCGATTCGGGCCGCGGTGGCTTGCCATACGGTGCGGGACATTGACTGCGGTCGTCGCGACCAGGTCTGGTCGGCAAGCGTGTAGACATAGCAGTAGTCGCAGGCAAGATTGCAGCGTTGATGCACCTTGAGGATGAACTCACGCAAGGCTGTCGGGCGCCAGCCGGCACCGGTCAGAGTGGCCAGGTCGACATTACCGTGCGGCCATTCCTGACCATGGCTCACTCGGCGAAGCTTCCAAACGCGGACAGGTTTTCCGGCGGTCGCAGCGCCTCCAGGTGGTAGCGGCGCAGTGCGTTGCCCAGGACGGTGTCCTCATTCATCGCCAATTGTGCCAATGGCATTTCCGTCACGTCGGGCAACTCGTGTCCGCCGGTCGCTCGATCGGGAACACTGCTCATCCGAGGGCCTCCAGTACGGTGAACTCGGCAGTATCGGCCGGGATTCGGCAGCGCTGCCGTTCCGCATTGTGTCAACGCGATGTCATGGGCGGCGCGCTCGCCCCCCGTGGCGTCGTAGCCTGCCGGTGCCCGGCCTGCTCGTTACCACGATACGTTGACGACGGCCGTTTTACATAGCCGACCCATGATGGGCGGCGATGAATTTGCGGATCATGAAAACGATCGTTCAGTCCGGCCGCCTGTTGCTTCTGGACGGATTCGGGCCGGGCTCCCGGGGTCCGGCCGCGGCCGAACGGTCACCGAACCTCCACAGGACCGTCACCGTTCGGGGACAGCGGGCGCCGGAGGGCGCCATTACGATCTTGCGGTGCGCCGACCCCTCCTGTTCGTGGTGCCGCTGGTTGCCCTCATCGCCGGCTGCTCACCCGACCCGTCCCCGACCGCCGACCCGAGCCCCAGTGTCACCGCCAGCCCCAGCCCCGCCGGTCCCGACTACACCGCCTGGGCCGCGGGCCGCTCGACGCCGGTCGCCGATCCGCTGTACCCCGCCTACGGTCACGCCGACGTGGACGTCCTGCACTACGGCCTCGACCTGTCGTGGGTGCCCGAGACGAAGGTGCTGACCGGGCAGGCGACGTTGCGGCTGCGGGCCGCGAGCGACCTGACCGCGGTGAAGCTCGACTTCTCGCAGGCGTACACCCTCGACGGGGTCACCCTCAACGGCGCCGCCGTCACCGCCACGATCGCCGACAACGACCTGTCGGTGCCTGGGACCGTCGCCAAGGACGCGTTCGCGACGCTCGTCGTGAAGTATCACGGGACACCGACCACGGTGCCGATGCCGTCGCACCGCACGGACAGCGAGCCGCTCGGCCTCACGGTCGCCAAGGACGGCGGGCTGTGGACGATGCAGGAGCCGTACGGCGCGTCCACCTGGTACCCGTCCAACGACCAGCCGTCGGACAAGGCGCTCTACGACATCGCGGTCACGGTCCCCGAGGGATGGGCCGCGGTGGCCACCGGTGTCGCGAAGCCGCAGGAGGGCAACACGTTCCGGTACGTCGCCGCCGACCCGGTCGCGACCTACCTGACCACGCTCGCCGTCGGCAGGTACCAGAAGGAGACGGCGGAGGGGCCGCGCGGCGTCCCGCTCACCTACTGGTTCCGCCAGGGCACCGACGACAAGCTGCTGCCGGTGATCAGGAAGTCACCGCAGTTGCTGGGTTGGCTGGAGCAGCGGTTCGGGGCGTACCCGTTCGCCAGCGGCGGCGTGGTCATGGTGCCGTCGGGCTCGGCGATGGAGACCGCGCAGATGATCACCATGGGCACGCCGGACTACGGCACCACGAAGCCGGCCGAGATCGCGAGGTACTTCGAGGACGACCTGCTGCACGAGTACGCCCACCACTGGTTCGGCAACACCGTCGGCCCGACCGGCTGGAAGGACCTGTGGCTCAACGAGGGCTGGGCCACGTACGTGCAGCACCTCTACTCCAACGAGCGGGACAAGATCACCGCGAAGCAGTGGGAGGACTGGGCCCGGGGCGTCGACAGCCGGCTGCGCGCCAAGCTCGGCCCGCCCGGCAACCCGAAGGCGGAGAACTTCGCGGAGAGCAACGTGTACATGTGCCCGGCGCTGATGCTGCACCAGATCCACAAGCAGTTGGGTGACGACGCGTTCTTCGCCCTCGCCCGCGAGTGGGCGCAGCAGCACCGCAACACCACGCAGGACCGGGCGTCGTTCATCGCGTTCGTCAACAAGCAGACCGGCAAGGACTTCACCGCGCTCATCAACACCTGGCTCGACTCGCCCACCACCCCGAAGTAGGCAGGCCCGGACGCACAGCACCGGGGTGCTGTGCGTCCGGCCGCAGCGCCGTGTTCACCTCCGCTTCAAACCGGCGACGATCATGACCGGTGAGCTGGCCGGATGCGAAGAATGTTGGTCGTCGTGCTGCTGGCGGGTGCGCTGATGGGCTGGCCCGGCACCGCTGGCGCCGCCGTGGCGCACGTCCGGGTCACCGGCGGGGTCAGCTACGGCGCGACCCTGGCGGTGGGCCAGTTCGCCGCCGACGTCCAACGGCAGGGGATGCAGGTCGACGTCTACCCCAGCGGCGGGCTGTCGGCCGGGTGGGCCTTCAGCGGGTACGAAACCGACTTCGCGGTGACCAGGAGACAGCTGGACTTCCGGTCGGACAGCCGCCCCTACGCCTACGTTCCGCTGTTCGGCGGCGGCACCGCGCTGCCGTACCGGCTCACCATCGGTGACCACCAGGTGCGTGACCTGCGGCTGTCCGGGTCGACCATCGCCAGGATCTTCACGAACCAGATCACCGACTGGAGCGACCCGGCGATCACCGCGGACAACAACGGCCGGCGGTTCCCGCCGCTGCCGATCATCCCGGTGGTGCACGCGGACAACACCGACGAGAGCGTCCAGCTCAGCGCCTACCTGGCCGACCGGTTCCCGCAGATCTGGGGCCCGTTCAACAACGGTTCGGCCACGGCGACGGGGAACTTCCCGCAGCAGGGTGCGGCGGTGGCGCTCTGGCCCGGCCAGCTGCGCGACTTCCTGTCCCAGGCGGCGAACAACGGCGCGATCGCCTACGACGGGTATGCGTCCGCGTTGGAGGCGAACCTGCCGGTCGCGAAGGTCCGCAACGAGGCCGGCTACTTCACGCTGCCGACGGACTTCAACGTGTCGGTGGCGCTGCAGCGGGCGCGGTTCGACACCGACCCCGGTTCGGCGAGTCATCTGATGCAACGCCTCGAGGACGTGTACACCAACCCGGACCGGCGCGCGTACCCGCTGTCGTCGTACACCTACGCCGTCCTGCCGACCGGCACCGTCCCGTATGACCGGCAGACGACGACGCAGCAACGGCAGACCCTCGCGGACTTCGTCGACCACGCGATCTGCCGCGGCCAGGCATCGCTGGGCGTGCAGGGCTACGCGCCACTGCCGACGAACCTGGTTCAGGCCGGCTACGCCCAGCTGCGGCGGCTCGCGGCGGCCGACCCGGCGGTGTCCGTGCCGGTCGGGCACCCGGAGCGCTGCGGCAACCCGGCGTACTCGGCGGCCGGGCCGGACGTCAACCGGCTCGTGGAGGTGGGGCCGATGCCGTCGCGGTGCGATCAGGACGGGTCCGGGCCGTGCCTGGTGGGGCCGTTCCCGCCGCCCGCCGTGCCGCTGAGCATCGGCAACGACACCGAGCCGTACCCCGGTGCCGCGAGCCTGCGCGTCGCCGGCGGCACCGCCGTGCACCTGACCCAGGTCGACCCCGCCTCGGCCGCGGGGCACCCCGCGCAGGCGACGGATCCGACCGGTCACCGGCACGCGTGGGTCTTCGCCGGAAGCCTCGGCGGCGTCGCGGTCGACGACAGCCGCCCGGGCATGCCGGGATGGACCCTGGTCGGGCAGGCCACCGACTTCGTGAACGGAGCGACGGCGGTGCCGGCCCGCAACCTCGGCTGGACGCCCGCGCTGGTCGGGCCGGGCAGCGACGCCGAAGGGTCCCCCACCGCCGGGCCGCCGGTCACGCCGGCCCTCGGGCAGGCGTCGAGCACCGGGCTCGCCGAACCGGGCACGGTCCTGGCCGCCGCGCCGCCCGGCAGCGGCCTCGGCGTGCAGCGGGTCGCCGCGGACCTGGCGCTGTGGATGCCGGACACCTCGGCGAAGGGCACCTACACCGCGACCCTGACCCTGACGCTGATCAGCGCCTGACGGCGCCGAACGGGCCCCGGATTGCCGTGCCGGCAGTGCCGGGGCAGAATCCGGCGATGTCCTCCACTGCGCAGCCGCCCGTCCCCACGCCGCCGTCGGGGCGGGTGCGGACCCGGGTCCTTGTGGGTGTGGCGGCCGGCGTCGCCGTCGTGGCGGTCGCGGCCGGCATCGTGACCGCGGGGCGGGGTGGCGGCGACGGCGGGCCGGACCGGGGTGGGGCCGCCGGGACGGCGGCGGCGTCCACAGCGGCTGCGACTGGTCGTACCCCTGCGGCGGCGAACAGCTCGTCCAGCGCTTCGGGGGCGATATCGCCCGGCACCTCACCCGCGACCTCGCCCGCCACGACGGCACCGGCGACCGTCGTGGTGCCGGCGCTGGTGGGCAAGAACGCGGCAGCGGCCCGCATCGAGCTGGAGCAGCTGGGCTTCCGCGACGTCCGGTTCGGCTCGCAGGAGGCCGGGGAGCCCGACGTGGTCCTGCCGCAGAACTGGACGGTGACGCGGCAGTCGGCCGCCGCCGGCACACGGCTGGCCACGACCACCCAGATCGTGCTGACCTGCGCCAGAAGGGTCTGAACCGGGCAGCTCAGGCCGGGGCTTTGTCGCGCTCGATCAGGAACGCGCGCAGGGTTTCCTGCTGGTCGGCGGACATGAACTGCTGCGGGATCACCGTGTAGGGGACCCGGCCGGTGAACAGCACCCAGAAGCCGCGGGACTCGGTGACCTTGGTGACCTCGTCCCAGTCCAGATGGCCGCTCTCGTCGCCGCTGCGCATCGTCACGGTGTCGTCGTTGATGTCGTAGCCGCCGTCGACGGCCAGGCCGTTCAGGCGGCGGCGGGCGTTGTACCGGGCCCAGACGGGGAACAGCATCGACGCCACGCCGACCACCAGGATCGTGGTCCAGAACGGGCTGGCGTCGAAGTCCTTGCCGCCGATCGGCACCCACAGCCCCAGCAGCCCCACGGCGATCAGCCCGAAGCCGATGTACCGGTACTTGCGCAGGTAGACGTCACTGAGCACGGTGGCGACGCGGGCCGCGTACGCCGGGTCCGCCGGAATGTCGAATCGGATGTGCACGCGGCCAGGATAGCGACCGTCCGGCAACCGACCGGCACGGCGGGCCTCGCGGATGTCCCCCGAATGGCTGTCCACTGTGGACTCCGGGAGCGTGGGGCGGACACCCCAACGGCAACCGGCGGCGAACCGGGGGCGCTCCGGGAGCCCCGGAATCTTATGGAGGTCAGGCCGCCGGGCCTGGCACCACGACTCCGGGGAGATTCGACTTGACGTTCGCCGCGCTGAACTCCGACCGTATCCGTCGCGCCGTCCGCCGGCTCCTGCCGGTCGGCGTCCTCGCCGCCGCTGCCCTCGTGGGTGCGACGACAGGCGGAACGGCCGCGTCGGCGGCTGGGGCCCCCTGCACGGTGGACGCCAAGCTCGTGCCGTCCTGCGGGGTGCTGTGGGGCGCCGCCGCCGGTGGCTTCTCCGACGTGCCCCGCGACGAGGCGCTCAAGACGTTCGAGCGCAAGACGGGCCGGACCGCGGCGATCTACCACACCTACCACAAGGGCAACGAGCTGTTCCCGACCAAGGACGAGGTCGCGATGACCGCGGACCCGGCCAGGCCCCGCACCCTGATGCTGAACTGGAAGGTCTCCTACGGCACCACCTGGGCGAAGGTCGCCGCCGGCGCTCAGGACGCCCGGATCGACCGCGAGGCCGCCTACCTGAAGGCGAACTTCACCAAGCCGTTCTTCCTGGTCCTGCACCACGAGCCGGAGAACGACGTCAACCCCAAGGCGGGTTCGGGCATGACCGCCAAGGACTTCGCCGCCATGTACCGGCACACCATCCTGCGGCTGCGCGCGGCCGGCGTGACCAACGCCGTGTCGACGATCGCGTACATGAACTACGAGAAGTGGAACAACTCGCCGTGGTGGGCCGACCTGTACCCGGGCGACGACGTGATCGACTGGATCGGCGTGGACTCGTACCTGAACGCGCAGCCCAAGGGCTTCCACAGCGGTGACTTCACCTCGCTGATGAACCGCACCACCGGCAACCAGACCTCGAAGTACCCCGGCTTCTACACCTGGGCCACCACGAAGCACCCGGGCAAGCCCGTCATGGTCGCCGAGTGGGGCGTGTACGACTCGTCCGCCAAGGTCGCCGGCGTCAACAAGGCCAACACGTTCGACACCGTGCTGAAGAACCTCGCCGCCATGCCCGCGATCAAGGGCCTCGTGTACTTCGAGACCGCCCGCGACCAGTCCGGCCACGACATCCGCGTCGACGACACCCCGCAGGCGCTCACCGCGTTCCAGCGCGTCGCCGCCGACCCGCGCTTCAACGTGACCCTCAAGTAACAAGCCACCCCCCGGTGCCGAAGGCCGTCCAGGACCCCCGTCCTGGGCGGCCTTCGCGGTGTCCGTGCACACTGTCCGCCATGAGCGACGCGCCGCAGGTCCCCACCGGGATCGTCATCCCCACCGTCGACGGTTCACCGAGCACGTCGGCGCTGGGCCGGGCGGTCGTCGCCGACGCGCTGCGGTCCGTGGCGCCGTCGTGGGCCGCCGAGGCCGGGACCACCACGAACTGGCGGCGCGACTACCTGCGCCACTTCCACCGGCTGGTCGAGGCCGGGCTGCCGTCCCGCGAGGCGGCGCTGACCGTCGCCGCCGACGGGCTCGGTGCGTTGCGTTCGCGGATGCGGTACCGGATGAGCCCCGACCTGGGCGAGCAGCCCCTGGATGCCGCGTTCGACGCCCCCGCCGGTGCGCCGCTACGGACGGTCACCGTCGCCGGGGCGGGTGAGGTGCGGCGGGAGCTCGTCGTGCCGTACCGCGGCGAACGGCTGCACGGCGCGAGCCTGGACCGCCAGCTGGACCGATGGGTGGAGGGCGGCGTCATCGAGGCCTCATGCGCGGCGGCGCTGCGCACCGTCGCCGCGAACCCGTCGTGGCTGGCGTTGCCGGACCGGCCGGTCGTGGTCCTCGGCGCCGGCGCGGAGATGGGCCCGCTGACGGCGCTGCTGCGCTGGGGTGCCGACGTCGTGGCCGTCGACCTGCCGCGGCCCGCGATCTGGCAGCGGCTCCTGGAGACCGCGCACCGCTCCGGCGGCCGGTTGCACGTGCCGGTCTCCTCCCCGGATGACACCGAGCTTTCGCGGCACGCCGGTGCGGACCTGTTGCACGACCTGCGCCGGGTCGCCGACTGGCTCGGCGAGGTCGGCGGCGCGCCGGTGCTGGGCAACTACGTGTACGCCGACGGCCCCCTCAACGTGCGGGTCGCGGTGGCCGTCGACGCGCTCACCGTGCGGCTGCGTGAGACCCGCCCGGACCTGGCCCTGGCCTTCCTGGCCACGCCGACCGACGTGTTCGCCGTCCCCGACGACGCGGTCGAGGAGTCCGCCCGGCGCTACGCGGGCGCGAAGGGCGTCGGCCGGCTCCGCGGCCCGCTGCGGGTCCTCAGCGGCGGCCGGCTCCTCGCCCCGAACTACCCCGCCGGCCGGTACCCCGGCATCAACGACAGCCTCGTGCCGCAGCAGGGCCCAAACTATGCCCTCGCGAAGCGGTTGCAACGGTGGCGGGCGGCGCACGAGCGGGCCGCCGGGGCCACGGTGTCGCTGACCGTCGCGCCGGCGACCCGGACCCGCAGCGTGCTCAAGAACCGGCTCCTGGCCGCCGCGTACGCGGGCGCGCACCGCTTCGGCATCGAGATCTTCGAACCGGCGACCAGCAACACCCTCATGGCCGCGCTGCTCGTGCACGACCTGCACGTGCCGCGCCCCGGGGACACCCACCCGTGGCAGGACGAGGCGGACGCGGCGGCGCACGGCGGACTGTGGCGGCAGCCGTACGCGCCGCGCAGCGCCCTCGGCCTCGCCGTCCTCTTCGGCTTCGGGGTGGCTCGCGGCTGACGGCCTTGTAGCCTGGCCTTTTCGACCCTAGGGGGTGGCGATGGCGCTCGACCGAATCGCCGCCGCCGCGTCGAGTGACGCCGGTGGGGTCGACCCGGCGCTGCTCGGTGACTTCCTGCCCGCGGTCGTCGCGGCGACCGCCGGCGGCCGGCGGCTGCGGAAACGGGAGCTGGAGGCGTGCGCCGCGTCCGGCCGGCTGGCGGCGGTGCGGGGGGTGGCGCTGCGCGCGCTGGTCGACCTGTACCTGTCGGCGGCGTGGCGGCTGTGGCGGGACGTGCCCGAGGTGGCCGCCGGGGACGCCGAACGGGTCCGGGGGGCCGCCCTCGCGGTGCTGCGGGCCGCCGATGACGGCGTCGCCGCCCTGGTGGAGGGGTTCCAGCTGGCCCGCGCCGACGTGATCCGGCTCCAGGAGTCGGTCAAGCACGACGTGATGGAGGCGCTCCTCGCCGGTGGGCAGCAGGCGATCGAGGCGACCGGGCCCGCCGCCGACATCGGGCTGACGCTGTCCGGGCCGGTCGCCGTGCTCGTCGTCCGCCGGCCCGCGGGCTTCGGCGGGCCCGACACCGCCGCGGCCCCGGGACGGCTCGAACGGGCGCTGCAGGGCCGCCACGGCGACGCCCAGCCGCTGACCCTCATCCGGTCGGGCGACCTCGTCTGCGTGTTCGCCGCGCCCGACGCCGCCGCGGTGCAGTCGGTGCGCGACGTCGTCACCCGTGAGCTGGACGAGCAGACCCGCTCGGCGCGCGACGGCCGCTCGTGGCGCGGCGCCGTCAGCAGCCCCAGGATCGGCGCGGCGGCGGTGCGCACCAGCCACGACGAGGCGCGGTACGCCCTCGACCTCGCCGACCGCCTCGCCCTGGAACAGCCCGTCGTCGACGCGCGGGACCTCACCATCTACCGGGTGCTGCTGCAGGACCTGCCCGCCGTCCACGACCTGGTCCGCAGCACCCTCACGCCGCTCACCCGGGCCCGCGGCGGCGCCGGTCACCTCATCGAGACCCTCGACGCGTACTACGCGACGGGCTGCGTGGCGACCGAGACCGCGGCCCGGCTGAACCTGTCGGTGCGGGCCGTCACGTACCGGCTGGCGCGCGTGGCAGAGTTGATCGGAAGAGATCCCGCGGACCCCGCCGAGCGGCTCACCCTGCATGCGGCGGTGACGGCCGCGAGGCTGCTCGACTGGCCCGCGACCGCGTTCGACTGACGGTCCCTTCTTGCCGGTCGTCGGCAACGTACACCCGGCGGATTGTCCATCGGCGGACGCTGCGGGCCACGGGGGTCACCGGCGAGGCTTGACCCAGACGTCCTGCGATCTGGAGGAGGCTTCATGCTCGACGTACCGATCTGGCTGTGGGCGACGTTCGGCATCGGTGTCGTCGTCATGCTCGCCGTCGACCTGTTCGCGCACCGCAAGGAACACGTCATCGGGTTCCGGGAGGCGGCCAAGTGGAGCGCGGTCTGGGTGGCGCTGTCGCTGGCCTTCGCGGGCCTGGTCTGGGCGACCCTCGGCGCTGACGCCGGCGTCGAGTTCACGACCGCGTGGCTGCTGGAGAAGAGCCTGTCGGTCGACAACCTGTTCGTGTTCGCGCTGATCTTCGGGTACTTCGCGGTGCCCAAGCAGTACCAGCACCGGGCGTTGTTCTACGGCGTCATCGGCGCCCTGATCTTCCGCGCCATCTTCATCGCGGCCGGTGTGGCGATCATCAGCAAGTTCACCGTCGTGCTGTTCGTCTTCGCGGCGATCCTGCTGTGGAGCGCGTACAAGCTGATCAAGGACAACGAGGACGACTACGACCCGAGCACGAACGCCGCGGTCCGGCTGGTCCGCAAGATCGTGCCGGTGCAGGACGAGTACGTGGGCGCCAAGTTCTTCGTGCGCAAGGCCGCGAAGTGGGTCGCGACGCCGATGCTCGTCGTGGTGGTCGCGATCGAGGCCGCCGACCTGGTCTTCGCCGTCGACAGCGTGCCGGCCGTCCTGGCGGTCAGCGACGACACGTTCATCGTGTACTCGTCCAACGCGTTCGCGATCCTCGGCCTGCGGGCGCTGTACTTCCTGCTCGCGGGGATGCTGGACAAGTTCCGGTACCTGTCGAAGGGCCTCGCGATCATCCTCGCCTTCATCGGCGTGAAGCTGATCCTGCAGGCCGCGCACAAGACGATCAGCACCGCGGTGCCGGAGATCCCGTCGCTGGTCAGCCTGGCGGTGGTCGTGGTCGTCCTGGCCGGGTCGGTGATCCTGAGCCTGCGCGCGGGGCCGCCGGACGAGGCGGATCAGGTCGAGGCGCTTGCTGACTCACCTGCTGACTCTGACTCGCCTGCTGACTCGCTTGCTGACTCGCCCGCCAGGAGCGACCAGATCTCGAGGTCGTGACGGACGCCCCGGTACGGGGCGGCCTCCCGCAGCACGCCGTCCCGGTGCATACCGAGGCGGCGTGCGACGGCGCTGCTGGCCGTGTTGTCCGGCCGGCAGCGCCACTCGACGCGGTGGATGCCGCGGGTGTGCACCGCCCAGTCGATGAGCCGCCGCACCGCCGTGGTGATCAGGCCCTTGCCCTGCCCGGCCGGCTCCAGCCAGCAGCCGATCTCGCAGGTGCCGGCCTCCGCGTTGAACGCGACGAACATCGTGCCGCCGACGAGCGTGCCGTCGAGCCAGATGCCGAACAGGCGGCCGGCGTCGCGGGCGGCGAGGTCCGCGTATCGCTGCAGGGTCGCCGTGGCGGTCTCGAGGTCGGTGCTGACGCCGGCCCACGGGATCCACGGGTCGACGGTCGCCCGCGCCCGGTCCATGTGCTCGAGGAACTCCGCCGCCTGCCACGGCTCCAGGGGGCGCAGTTCCGCTCCGCTGGCGATGGGAACAGTGAACATGATCGCCACGCTACAGCCGACCGGTTTTTGTCGGGGGGTCTGGTTATCGTGACGGCGTCGGGCTCGATTGTTGGTTCTCGGGCGGCGGCGTCGGGCTCATGACGGGGGACTGTGGTGGAGGACGTGTTCGAGGTGCCGGCGGCGTGGTCGCGGCACGTCGTGCCGCGGCGCGGGGTGCCCGGGCCGGCCCTGTCCGTGGCCACGGCCGTCGACGCCGACCTCGCCGAGGATCTCGTCCGCGCCGCGCGGCGGCTGCCGGCGGTCCTCGGTCACGTCGAGACCCCCGCCGAGATCGCCGCCGCCGGCCGGGCGTTCCTCGCCGCCGCCGACCCTGCGTTCGTCGCCGCAGACCAGGCGTTCCTCGTCGCCGCCGGCCGGGCGTTCGTCGCCGATCCGGCGGCCGGCGGGGCGGTGCCGGCGCTGGGCGTGGCCGCCGTCCTGGCCGCGCTGCCCCGGCACGCTGGGCGCACCCCGCAGGCGGCGTATGACTCCCTCGTCGACGGGTGGGTGACCGGCGCCGGCGTGCGGCACGCGGCCCGGATCGTCGCCGAGGTCGCCGGGGTGTATGCCGGGGCCGACCGCACCGGCGCGACCGCGTTCGTCACCTGGAGCGATCCGGACCGTCCCCGGCAGGCGTTCCTGCGCGACATCTGGACCCGGCTCGTCCCGCGGCTGCGGGCGCACCTGGCGGCCGCCGGCGACGACGAGCACCGCGCGGTCGTGGACGACCTGGCCGCCCTGCGGGCGGACCCGCGCCCGCTGCGGCGGATCACGGCGTCGCTGCTCGCCCCGACCGTGACCGCCTGGGTCGACGAGGACTGCGCGGCGTTCGCCGACGCCGGCGACGAGACCTTCTGCCGGCTGCTGCTGCCCGCGGCGGGCACCCGCGACCAGCTCGAGGTCCTCCTGCGGGCGATGGATCCACACTGGTTGTTCTGGGACGAGCCGACGATCCTCACCCTGGCCGCGACCGTCGGTCCGGACCTCGAGCCGGTCCTGGTGCAGGTGCTGCGCACGGCCGCGCCGACCGCCGACGCGGTCACATGGATGGCGGGGATCCTGGCCGCGTTCCCGACCGACGCCGCGTTCGACGCGCTGACCGCACGCTCCGGCTGGCGGCAGGTGCAGCCGGCCCTCGCCGCGGCGATCCGCCGATTCCCGCGGCGGGCGCTGCGCCGCCTCGCCGAAGGCCCCCCACACCAGACGGTCGACGTGCTCCTCGCCGCGCACGTCCGCACCGACCCGGCCAGAGCCGAGGAGCTCCTGCCGGAGCTCGGCGAGCCGGCGGCGGCCCGGGTCCGGGCGCTCCTGCACGCCGACACCGGCCCCGTCGCGGCGCCCGGGGCGGTCCCGGCGGTCCTCGCGACCCCGCCGTGGACGGTCCGCCGGCCCGCCGCCCCCGTCGTCGAGGGTCTGGTGTGCGCCGATCCGCCTGCCCGCCCCGGCGGGGGCGATGGCCCGATCGTCGCGGGCCTGGTGCGCGCCGATCCGCCTGCCCGCGCCGGCCGGGGTGACGGCCCGTGGGCGGCGGCGAGTGCCGACGCCCTCCTCGACCAGGTCGGTCCCGACGTGGCCGGCTGGATAGCCGGCTGGCTCGCCCGCTCCGAGCAGGCGCGGCCGGTCGCCCAGGAATGGCTTCGGCGGCACCCGGGCCCCGCCGCCCGCGCCCTCATCCCGGCGGCGCTGGCCCGTCCCGCCGCGGCCCGCCGCGACGCCGAGCGGGCCCTGCGCTTCATCGTCCGATGTGGACACGCCGATGTCGTCCTCGCCACCGCGGAGCGCTACGGCGCGGCCGCCCTCGACGGCGTCCGGGCCCTGCTCGACACCGACCCGCTGCACCTCCTGCCGGCCCGGATCCCGGCCGTGCCCGGCTGGGCCGACGCCGCCCTGCTGCCGCGCGTCCGCCTCCGCGACGGTGCCGCGCTGCCCGTCGCCGCCGCCGGGCATCTCGTCACGATCCTGGCCATGTCGACGCTCGACGAGCCCTACGCCGGCGTCACCGCCGTCCGGGCGGCGTGCGACCCGGCGAGCCTCGCCGAGTTCGGCTGGGCGCTCCACCAGAGCTGGCAGGCGGCGGGCCGGCCCACCGCGCAACGCTGGGCGTTCACCGCGCTCGGCCTCCTCGGCGACGACACGACCGCGGCGCGGCTCGCCCCGCTCGTGCGCGACTGGCCGGCCCCCGCCGAGGCCCGCCTGGCCGTCGACGTCCTCGCCGCGATCGGCTCACCCGCCGCGCTGCGCCACCTGCAGCGCGTCGCCGTCCAGTCCCGCGGCAAGCTGAAGGAGCACGCGGTGCGCCGCGCCGCCGAGGCCGCGGCCGCCGCCGGGCTCAGCGCCGACGAGCACGCCGACCACCTCGTGCCCGACCTCGGCCTCACCGCCGACGGCACCCTCACCCTGGACTACGGCACCCGCCGGTTCACCGCCGGGTTCGACGAGCACCTGCGCCCCTATGTCCTCGACGCCACCGGCCGCCGCCTCCGCGACCTGCCGAAACCCGGCGCCTCCGACGACCAGGCGGCGTTCGCCCGCTTCGCCGCCCTGCGCAAGGAGGTGCGCACGATCGCCGCCGAGCAGTCCCGCCGGTTCGAGACCGCGATGGTGGATCAGCGCCGCTGGTCCGGCGCCGCGTTCCGCCGTGGCGTCGTCGGGCATCCGCTGCTGTGGCAGCTGGCGCGCCGGCTCGTATGGGCGACGTTCGACGGCCCCGGCCCCGGCGCGGCGGTCGTCGCCGGGTTCCGCGTCGCCGAGGACCGCACCCTCGCCGGCGCCGCCGACGAGCCGCTGACCCTCACCGACGACGCCGTGGTCGGGGTCGCGCACCCGGTCCAGCTGGGCGCCGCGCTGCCGGTGTGGGTCCGCCTGTTCGCCGACTACGAGATCCTGCAACCGTTCCCGCAGCTCGCCCGCGACATCCACGTCCCGGTCCACGCCCAAGCCCCGCACGCCCAAGCCCCGCACGCCCAAGCCCCGCACGCCCAAGCCCCGCACGCCGATGCCCCGCACCGCGGTGCCGTGCCTGAACTCGGCGCCGTGCCCGAACTCGGCGGCGGGGTGATCGGGCGGACGACCGACGGCCGGCGGCTGTTCCTGCTGGACCGGCGCGGCTGGATGCGTGCCGCCGCGGGCGACGGCGGCCGGATCCGGGAGTTCGTCAGGCCACTGCCGGGCGGCGGTCGGATCGTGCTCGAACTGGACCCCGGGGTGATGGCCGGTTGGCCCGACGGCAGCGGCACGCAGACCGTGACCGCCGTCCGCGTCGAGCCGGAGACCACTGGCTCGTCCGCGGTGCCTGGCTCGTCCGCGGTGCCTGGCTCGTCCGCGGTGCCTGGCTCG
>NZ_BONQ01000016.1 GCF_016862795.1 Dactylosporangium siamense
CAGAGAATCGCGGTGGTCGACCCCGTCACGTTCTCCGAGACGGTGCGTGACCTGCTGGAGCTGGTGACGTGACCACACCCGCGGACACTCCGGCCAGTGCGACCCGTTGCCGCTTCCGGTAGGCATCCGGCCGGTGCGCTGGCCCCCGTGGTCTGGGTGCCACGAGCGGCGCGATCCATCTGTTCGGTGATCGTTGGAGGTGGGCGGTTCACACGCCGACCATGGGCTCCGGGGCTGCACCACTGGTCGATCACTAATGCGGCAGCATCGGAGATCTTGCGATTACCTGGTTGATGAGTGACTCCCGAGCGTCACTCATCAACCAGGTAATCGCCGGTTTCCCGCAGTCCGAGAAACGCGGCAAGGTCGGCGGCCTGTGGCACCACGAATCCCGGCCCATCACTCGATCACCGGAGAGATCCCCGGGCGTTGAGTACCCAGGCAAAGAGGGTGTTCTGGACAATCTTCCTGACCCCGAGAACGATTTCCAGGTCAGGTGATCCGGCGCTGCCGAGGATCCGCCTCTTCACCCGCTTGTGCCCCGCCGGGAGTGGATCTTCCTAGTGATCGAAGTCGCGGACCGGCTGTCCGCGCAGCCCGTGCACGACTTCGATCACGCCCGCCCGACCGCCCGCCCGATCGACGCGCAACCGCGCGGCAGGCGACGGGCGCCGACAACGGATCGTCATGCCAGCATCGGAACATCGCACGGATGTTCGCCAGAAACGTGGCGGCGGATGCGGCGGCTCGTGATCCAAGGCTCCACCCGGCCGCTCGCACACCACGACAGCGGACACGACCCCGGGAATCGGTGCACCACCAACCGTTGGGGCCTTGCACAGATCGACGTCGGGTGGTCGCGGGGGGATCGTGGGGTGGGGGGTGGTGGGGTAGGAGAGACTGCGGGGTATGAGCGACACCACTTTGCGCGTCGGGCTGGTCGGATACGGCACGGCCGGCGCGGCGTTCCACGCACCGCTGATCAGCACCACGGCCGGGCTGCGGCTGAGTGCGATCGTCACCGCCAACCCGGAGCGGCGACGGGCCGCGGCCGGGGCGTATCCGGGGGCCGCGCTGCTCGGCACGGCCGAGGAGTTGTGGGAGTCGGCGGGTGAGTTCGACGTGGTTGTCGTCGCCTCGCCGAACCGGACGCACGCGCCGCTTGCCAGGGCGGCGCTCGATGCGGGGTTGCCGGTGGTGGTGGACAAGCCGTTGACGGCGACCGCGGCCGAGGGGGCGGCGCTGGTGCGGCTGGCGGCGGAGCGGGGGTTGCTGCTCAGTGTGTACCAGAACCGGCGGTGGGACGGCGACTTCCTCACCGCGCGGCGGCTGGTGGACGAGGGCAGGCTGGGGCGGGTGCTGCGGTTCGAGTCGCGGTTCGAGCGGTGGCGGCCGGTGCCGAAGGGCGGCTGGCGGGAGAGCGACGACCCCGCCGACGTCGGTGGGCTGCTGTACGACCTCGGCAGTCACCTCGTCGACCAGGCGTTGCAGCTGCTGGGGCCGGCGACGGAGGTGTACGCGGAGGTCCACAGCCGCCGCGCCGGCATCCAGGTCGACGACGACGTGTTCGTGGCGTTGCGGCACGACGGTGACGCCCGGTCGCACCTGTGGATGAGTGCCCTCGCGGCGGCTGCGGGGCCGCGGCTGCGGGTGCTCGGTGATCGGGGGGCGTACACGAAGCACGGGATGGACGTGCAGGAGGACGCGCTGAAAGCGGGCGGGCGGCCCACCGATGAGGGCTGGGGTGAGGACGATCCGGCGCGGTACGGCGTGCTGACCGTCGACGGTGCGGAATCGGTCGTGCGGACGGAACCGGGTGCGTACCAGCGGTTCTACAGCGGGCTCGCGGCCGCGCTGCGCGACGGTGGGCCGCCGCCGGTGGACCCGGCCGGGTCGGTGGCGACCCTCGCCGTGCTGGAGGCCGCCCGGCGGTCCGCGGACGGCCGGCAGGTGGTCGCGATCGGTTGAGCGGCGGGGAAGTTGAGCGGCGGGGAAGTTGAGCGGCGGGGAAGTTGAGCGGCCGGGAAGTTGAGCGGCCGGGAAGTTGAGCGGCGGGGGAACCGGAGATCGGGCGGCTGCGTCGGTACTGACGTGAGAAGGCTTGTGGCCGTGCTGCTGGTGTGCGCGCTGGGCGGGTGTGCCGCTCCCGATGGGGCGGGTGCCCCGGACGGGATGGTCGGTGGGCCCGCCCCGTTGCGTGGGTTCGGGGTCGAGGTCGACGAGGCCGTGGCGCCGCGGGTGCCGCTGGTGCACGTGCGGGTCTGCGGCGGCTGGGGCTGCCACGACCAGGACGTGCCGCTGCACATCTCCGGGCCGGTGAGTGCCATGCCGTGCCCGTCCGGGACGGCGGATCCCGACATGGCGTGCGGCGTCGCGCACCTGCCGGGCCCCGGCCCCGGGTACGGGTACGCGCCGGTGCCGCAGCTCACCATGGACCCGGTCACGGTCACCGTCACGACGCCGGCCGGTGCACCCCTGGCGATCACCGCCGAGCTGCGGGTGCACCCGTCGATCGTCTGCCCCGGCGGCGCCGCGACGGCCGGCGCCACCACCTCGGCGTGCGCCGGCGGCGCACCGCAGGCGGGACTGCGCATCTCCGCCGACGGCACCGTCAGCCAGTCCCGCTGAGCAGCAACGGCACCGCCAGCCAGTCCCGCTGAGCAGCAACGGCACCGTCAGCCGGTCCCGCTGAGCAGCAACGGCACCGCCAGCCGGTCCCGCTGAGCAGCGACGGCACCGTCAGCCGGTCCGTGGAGACGGCCGCGTGGCTCACGGGACGGTGGGCGCCGGCGCGGTGACCTCGCCGCGCTGGCGTGGCACCCGGCCCGCGCCGCCCCGCGGGCCCCGGGGCACGGCCCGGTCGAGGATGCCGCGGGCCATGATGACCAGGCAGGTCGCCCCGTTGAGGAACGACGCGACGACGTCACTGGGATGGTGCATGCCGCGGTACATGCGGGTCACGGCCACCCCGATGGGCACCAGGACCAGCAGCGCCCACCAGGCGGCCCGGGTCGACGGCCGGCCGGCGGAGCGGGCCAGCAGGAGCGCCAGCCCGCCGTAGAGCGCGACCGCGGCGGAGGTGTGCCCGGACGGGAAGCTCGACGTCGGCAGCGAACCGTCCATCCGCTCCACCTCGGGCCGCTGCCGGTCGATGGCGAGGGTGGTGAACAGGAACACGACCGCCTGGGCGCTGACGGCGGCGATCAGGAACAGCGGCTCCCGCCAGCGGCGCAGGACGAGCCAGAGGACGCCCGCCGCGACCGCGGTCACCGCGATGATCGCCGGGGTACTGGCAATCGTGCTGAACACCAGCGACACGTCGTCGCGGCCGCCGGAGCGGTGCGCCGCCAGGCCCCGGTTCACGGCGTCCTCGACGGTCAGCGGCCACGCGCCCGGCAGGACCCGCGTCACGAGCAGGCCTAGGCCGACCAGCACGCCGTACAGGACCAGGACCGGCAGGAACACCCGGACGGCGGCCTGCCGCAGGACGGTGACGAGCGTGGCGAGGCGCATGACGGCCGTGGTACCCGGTGCCGCCGCCCGTCATGCGCCGCCCGGGGCCGGCGGGGCGGGAACGGCCAGCTGGTGTTCGTCTCGTGTTCCCGGAGGCGACCGGTGCGGGACGCAGAGTGAGCCGACACCGGATCCACTCTGGGAGGTCCCATGCTCACTCGACGTCAGGTGCTCACCGCGTCCGCGGCGACGGCGGGCGCGATCGTCCTGCCGTTCACCGCTGCCGACCCCGCCGGCGCGCACCCCGGCCACCTGCCGGACCACCCCGGCCCGTTCGCGCTCGGCGTCGCCAGCGGCGACCCGCTCCCCGACGCCGTCATCCTGTGGACGCGCCTGCTGGGGGCGGCCGGGCCGCTGCCCGCCCGGCCGGTGAGCGTCGACTGGCAGGTCGCGCTCGACGAGCGGTTCCACCGGGTGGTGCGGGCCGGGCGGACCGTGGCGGTGCCGCAGCTCGGGCACTCCGTGCACGTCGACGCCCGCGGGCTGCGGCCCGGGCACGAGTACTTCTACCGCTTCCGGGCGCTCGGCGAGTTCAGCCCCGTCGGCCGCACGAAGACCGCGCCGGCGCCGTCGGCGGACCGTGGGGCGCTGCGGTTCGGGATCGTCAACTGCCAGGACTTCCAGAACGGGTACTGGCCCGCGTACGCCGCGCTCGCCGCCGAGGACCTCGACGTGGTGCTGCACCTCGGCGACTACATCTACGAGTACGACCCGGACAGCGTGTACCCCGACCGGCGGCACACCACACCGGCCACCCCGGGCGTCGACCAGCTGCAGACGCTCGACGACTACCGGGCCCGGCACGCGCAGTACAAGGGCGACCCGCTGCTGCAGGCCGCGCACGCCGCCTTCCCGTGGATCGTGACGTGGGACGACCACGAGACCGAGAACAACTACGCGTCCCTGACCGACGAGATCGACGACACCGGCGCGAAACTGCAGACCGCGGAACAGTTCCGGCGGCAGCGGGCGGCCGCGTACCAGGCCTACTACGAGCACATGCCGATCCGGGCCGACCTCAAGCCCGGCAGCGCCGACCTGCGGATCTTCCGCCGGTTCGACTTCGGCCGGCTGGCCCGGGTCAACGTGCTGGACACCCGGCAGTACCGCACCGACCAGCCGGGTGGCTTCCCCGGCGACTTCGGGCTGCCGCAGGCCGGCACCGCCAACACGACGGGCACGCTCACCGGCGAGGACCAGGAACGTTGGCTGGCCCGGGGGCTGGAGCACTCGCCGGCCCGCTGGAACGTCATCGCCCAGCAGGTCATGATGAGCCGGATCAAGTTCCCGAACCCGACGGGTGGCGTGCCGCCGATCGTGGCGAACCTCGACCAGTGGGACGGCTACGCCCCGCAGCGCGACCGCCTGCTCCGGCACCTCGTCGACGCGAAGGTCGCCAACCCGGTCGTGCTCGCCGGCGACATCCACTCGACCTGGCTCAGCGAGCTCAAGCTGGACTTCGACCGCCCCGAGCAGGCGTCGGTCGCGGTCGAGCTGACCGCCACGTCGATCAGCTCGGACTTCCCGATCGCGTTCGACGGGCCGCTCAAGGCGGTCAACCCGACGTTCAACCCGCACGTGCGGTACTTCGACGGTTCGAAGCGCGGCTACCTGCGGTGCGAGCTGACCCGGGCCGGCTGGCGCACCGACGCCCGCAGCGTCGACACGATCGCCACCCGGACCGCGCCGGTGAGCACCACCGCGTCCTACGTGATCGAGGCCGGCACCTCGGCCCTGCACCAGGCCTGACCACCGGCACCCGAGGGGCGGGCCGGGCCGGCCCGCCCCTGATCGGAGGATCGTGTACGTCGACTCGTACTGCGAACGGACCGCGCCGGGCCTGTGGAACGAGCCCGCCAACGCCGTGAGCAACCTGGCGTTCCTGGTCGCCGCCGGGCTGCTGGTGTGGCGCCTGGCCGCGACCGCCCGGTCCGGTGGCCCACGGGCGCCGGGCAGTGTCTGGCTGCTGCCGGTCCTGCTCGGTGTCGTCGGCGGGTGCAGCCTGTCGTTCCACACGTTCGCGACCACGGCGACCGCCGCGCTGGACACGCTGTCGATCCTGGCGTTCATCCTGACCGCGGTCGTCGTGCTCGTGCACTGGATGTGGCGGGTCCCCTGGCGGCGGGCGTGGGTGGCCGCCCCGGCGTACCTGGTCGCGGCGGTCGGCGTGAACGCGGCGCTGTTCGCGGCCGGTGGTGCCTTCGGCGGTTATGTGCCGGCGCTGCTGGGCCTGGCCGGCTTCGGGATCGCGATCAGGTCCACGGTGCCCGGCGCGGCGGGGGAGGGCGGGTTGCTGCTGCTGGCCGCGGCGGTCTTCGCGGCCTCGCTCACGCTGCGGACCGTCGACGGTTCCGTGTGCGGCGCTTTTCCCGTCGGTACCCACTTCCTCTGGCACTGCCTCAACGCGGTGGTGCTGTACATGGTGGGGCTCGCGGTCATCCGCCGATGGCGGGTCGCTCAGGCGGTGCCGTGATAGAACTCAGGCGGTGCCGTGATAGAACGAGCCGCCCAGGCCGACGGTGAAGATGAGCAGCCCGTAGGCCGCGTGCTCGAGCGAGACCACGAACAGTGACCGGGTCCGCTGATACCGGCGGGCGAACAGCCAGCCGCCGGCGAGGGTCAGCGCGACCGCGAGGACGTTGCCGAAGATGACGTGCGCGAACCCGAAAGCCGCCGCGCCGGCGAGCGCGGCCGAGCGCGGGCCGGGGAACAGCGGCGCGTAGCGGTGCAGCAGGAACGCGCGGAACAGCAGCTCCTGGGGGTACACCGACAGCAGCGGATAGAACACGACGATGGCCGCCCACAGCAGGGGACGCTCGCGCGGGAGCTCGAACAGCCGGTCCGGCGCGAGCCACGCGACGAGACCGGTCATCGCGACGGCGGTGCCGCACCAGAGGGCCAGCGCGGGCCGCCACGCGTCGCGCAGCGCCTCGGGCCGCCACAGGTCCCGCCGGTCGAGGCCGCCCTGGCGGCGCAGGTACAGGGCCGCGGCGACGGCGAGGACCACCAGCACGGGGATCGGGCCGCCCGGCGGGTCGGCGAGGGCGTAGCCGGCGACGAGGACATAGAACAGCAGGAAGTGCTCGGCGGCGAGCCGGAGCCGGCCCGTCATCCGGCCGACCGGCGGACGCTCCAGTCGAACCCGCCCTGGCACACCACGGCGCCGGTGTCGTCGACGACGTCCGTCGCGGTGGTGACGCGGGCGCGGGTCGACACGCCGATGAACACCTCGGCGAGGGCCTCGCGGGCCTCGGGGTCCAGCCGGCAGGTGGCGACCAGGCGGCCGCGGGCCGGCGCCAGGAACCGCAGCGTCGCCGCCGCGCCGAGGGGCACGACCCCGTGGAACGCGCTGTCGGTCGGAGCGGCGGAGATGATCGCGGCGAGCCCGGCCGCGTCGACGAGCGCGATGAGGCCGCCGGCGTGCAGCGAGCCGATCACGTTGGCGAGGGCGGGCGGCGCGGTCACCGCCACCACGCCCACGCCGTTGACGGCGCTGATGACCTCGAGTCCCACGGTGCGGTGCGCCGGGATCGGGTCCATCAGCGACCGGGCCAACGCGGTGGCGTCCATCTTGCCGACTGTGCGCCGCCGAGGTGGCCGCCGGGTGTGTGGTCGCTGACCGTGGGGTCAGCAGGAGGTGTCGCGCCGGAAGCCGAAGAACCAGATCGTCGCCTCCACGCTCTGCGGTGGCGCGCCCGGCCGCAGTCGGAAGGCGATGGTCCGGTCTTCGACGGCACGGGTACCGCACAGCACCTCACCGGCACCGGCGAGGGTCCAGCCGTTCGTGGTGAGCAGCTCCTCGTATCGGGCGCGCACAGCGACCGGGGCGGCGCCCGGGGTGAGCGCCCGCACGACGGTGACCGACGCGGGGGACTCCTCGCCGGGGTCGCAGGGGTTGGCCCGGCGCTGGGCGGTGACCTCGGTGCCGGGCACGTCGGCGGTCAGCACCGGGTCGGCGGCCATCCGGTCGAGCAGCGCCGCCGACGCTGTCCTGCAGTCGACGCGCACCCCGTCGCCGACGAACGTGTCCAACGCGACGACGGCGGTGACGGCGCAGCCGGCGACCAGCACGACGAAGGCGGCGACGGCCACGCCGACCGCGGCGGCGCTGCGGCGGCGCCGCGTGGTCACGGGGCGGTCCACGGGCTGACGGCGAGCTTGCCGGTGTTGCCGGGGTCGACCATGAGGGCGAGGACGTGCCGCGGCTGCCCCTGCGCGGGGGCGACGCTCAGGTATTCGCCCTTCGCGACGGTGGCCGCGTCGGTGGTGAGGTTGCGCCAGACCAGCACCGCGACGGCAGTGCCGCCGGGCTTGACGTCGACGCGTTTCGGCGGGCCGCTGAACCGTTCGATGGTCGACACGTTCGAGGTGCCGTTGAGGACGGCCACGTCCAGCGGCGCCCGGTCGGCGTCGAGCAGTTCCACGGCGGGGTAGCCGTTGACGGTGTACGTCGCGGTGCCGCAGTTGCGCAACGTCAGACCGACCGCGCGCAGGCCCATCGCCGCGTCGACCTCCCCGACGGTCAGCGCCACGCCCGGGGCGAGGCAGGCCGGCGACGGCGGGGCGACCACCGGCGGCGACGATGACGGTGCCTGGGTCGTCGCGGCGAACGACACGCCGGGCCGGGCCACGGGCGGGCCGCCCGGGTGGGCCGGCGTCGTGCCGCAGCCCGCGAGGACGGCCGCCGCGGCGACAGGGAGCCAGCGGGCCTTCACGCCGTCGATCTTGCCGTACCGCCGCCGTCCCCGCTGCCCGCCCGCTGCCCACCCGGCGGACGGGGGCGGTGCGGGCCGGGGCGCGGGGTGTGCGGTGGTGGGCATACCGGGTCGACGCTCGCGGGCGCCGCGCGGGTTGTCAGCGGCGACCCGCCGGATCGGCCGCGTCCGTGCGGGCCCGCGCGGCGCGGCCGGTCACGCGGCGGTGGCGGCGTTCGCCGGGGCGTGGGCGAGGACGGTCGCGGCGCCGACGGTCGCGGCGACCGCGATCACCGCGACCGCGCCCCAGCCGGGTCGCACGCCGTCGCCGAGCAGCGCGACACCGACCACCGACGGCACCACGACCTCGACGATCCACAGCAGCGCCGTCACCGGGCCCACCTGGCCGTGTTCGAGGGCGTGCGCGTACAGCAGCATCCCCGTCAGCCCGAACGCCGCCAGGGCCAACGCGAGGGGTTCGGTGGCCACCTGCCACGGGTCGCGCGGCCAGCTGACGGCGCTGGCGCACAGGGCGGCACCGCCGAACGCCAGCCCGGCGACGGCGCCGGTGACGTTCGGGGACGCCCACCGGGCCGCGACCCACCCGGCGACGGCGACCGGCACCGCGGCCACGGCCAGGCCGAGCCGGACCGCGGCCGGGGGCGGCGCCGGGTCCTGCGAGCCGGACGCGGCGGCCAGGGCCACCAGCGCGACGACGGTGACCGCCACGGCGGCGCCGTCCACCGCGCGCAGCCGCACGTCGAGGGCGAGCCGCGCGGCGACGGCGGTGACGGCCAGGGACCCGGCGAGGACCGCCTGCACCTGATACACCGGCAGGGTCCGCAGCGCGGCCAGGGACAATCCCCAAGCGAGGAGGTCGAGGCCGACGCCGCCGACGTACGTGGGCTGGCGCAGCGTGTGCAGCACCCCGGGGGAGCGGCGGGCGCCGGCCGCCTGCAGCACCGACGAGATCCCGTAGCCGACCGCCGCGCAGACGGCGAGGGTGAGGGCGAGCGCGTTCACGGACCGAGGAGCCGGCCGATCACCGGCAGCTCGGTCACGCCCTCGGCGCCGGCGACCGCGAGCCCCTGCATCGGGGCGAGCTCGCTGCCGCTGAGCACGACGTACCGGGGGCGCCAGATCGGCCGGTACTTCTCGTTGTAGCGCCACAACGACTCGATCTGCATGCTGTCGGAGAACCGGTGCAGCAGCCTGCGTTGCAGGTCGCTGAGCCGCCCCTCTCCGCGCTCCCCGGCCAGGACCCCGCGCATCACGGCGAAGTTGAGCCCGAGCCCCCACGAGCCCCACTCCCGCAGCTGCTGGATCGTCTCGACGATGATGAAGTCGGTGAGCCCGTTCGGCAGGTCCTCGGCGGTGCCGCGGCGCATCACGTCCAGCGACCAGCCGGAGATGTCCGCCGCCGGGATCCAGTGGCAGAAGCCGCCGGGGCGCCCGTCCGGCCCGTGCGCGACGGCGAGCAGCAGCCCGGTGTCGCGCGGGTCGAACAGCCGCGACAGCGTCATCGAGAAACCGCGTTCGACGTCGCCGTGGCGGCTCTGCGTCATCAGCTCCCGCAGCTGCCCGGCGAGGTCCTCGGGGAGCGCCGCCGGGTCGTAGAAGCGCACCGTGTACCCGGCGCGGCCGACCCGGTTCCAGGCGCCGCGCAGCCCCTTCATCGCCCGCCCGTCGAGGGTGAACGTGCCGCAGTCGACGATCGCCTCGTCGCCGAGGTACACCGGCCGCAGCCCCGCCGCCCGGTAGACCGGCAGCCAGCCGGCGGCGGCGCCGACGACGCTGACCGGCCAGCCGTGCCGGTCGGCGAACGCGGTGAACTCCGTCCACGCCGATGTCCACTGCTCCGGTGGGCCGATCGGGTCGGGCGAGACCAGGCACACGCCGTCGCGCACCGCGTAGGCGACGACGCAGTCACCGGTGAAGAACCACGACTTGTCCTCGCGCAGCGCGAAGTACGCCAGGGTGTCCCCGCCGTGCTCGGACACGATCCGGCGGGCCCGTTCGAGGTCGGCGGCGTGCTCCGCGGGGCTCGGCGGGCGGTGCAGCCGCGGGCGGACGAGCAGCCAGCCGACGAGCAGCAGCAGGCTGAGCCCGGCCGCGTACAGCGCCGGGGCCAGCAACGGCATCGTCGACGGCAGCGGGGTCACCCGGTCCCCGATGAGCCGACCGGCGACCGCGCGGGCGGTCTCCCCGGCGACGCCGCGCTCCCCGGCGACGAGCACCAGGACCGCCGACACCGCGGCGACCAGCAGCCCGCCGCCGAGCAGCGTCACCGTGGCGAGCCGGACCTGCCGGCTGTCGGGCCGGGTCGGGAACGCGGCCCGGTGCCACAGCAGCCAACCGGCGACGGCGGCGGCGAGGACCGCCTCCTCCACGTCGATGCCCTTCAGCACGTGCAGGACCGCGGTCGCGGCCAGCAGCAGCACCGTGAGCGTCCATGCGAGCCGGCGTCCCCGGCGCAGCCCCCACGCGAGCAGCAGCAGCGCCGTGCCCACGAACACCACTGTCGCCGCGGCCGCCTGTGGCACCTCCACCGGCAGCGCCTCCAGCAGCGCGGCGAGCCGCCCCCGCAGCGGCGTCGTCAGCGCCGACAGCAGGCTGAGCACCGCCACCGCGGCGACCGCCCACGCGGCGATCCGGCGGACCCGCTCGTCCCGGACCCGTTGCCGCAGGCCGTCCTGGGGCAGCGGCCACCCGGCCTCACCGGGGACCGTCGCCACCACCTCCGGCGTGTCCGGCGCGGTGGCGGGCCGGCGGCGGGCGGCGAGCCGTTCCAGGCGGGTCGTCCCGCCGGCCGGGGACTCGGCGACGACGAGCCGCACCCTGACGTCCCTGGCGTCCCGGTCGGCGCCGAGCTCCACCCAGGAGCGGCGCAGCACCGCGGCGAACACCGGCGGCAGGAACCACCGGGCGGGCCGCGCCTCCACGCATCGCGCCCCGCAGCCGCTGTTGGCGTAGAACCCGCCGGGCACGGCCGCCAGCTCCGGCTGGTGCGTGTGCCCGGTGATCAGCCCGGCGAGCCCGTCGGCGCACAGCGCCGCGGCGACGGCCCGCGGCGCACCGTTGAGGTGCATGCCCCGGGGGCCGAGGCGGCTGCCGGCCATCGCGGCGTACACCACACGCGCGGTCAGCAGGGCCAGGGCCAGCAGCAGCGCCGCCTCGACGAGCAGCCCGACGCCGGCGACGGCGGTCCACTGCGGCAGCCGGCGCAACCCGGCGTGCGCCGACAGCAGGTGGACCAGCTCCGGCAGCCGCAGCAGCGCCGCGACCAGCAGCGGCAGCAGCAGCCACCACGCGTGCACGCCGAGGCGCCGGTACACGAGCCGGGACGCGACGAACTGGCCGACGGCGTTCGGGTCGGCGATGGCGGCGAGGTCGGCGAGCAGGGGGCTGCGGCGCACCTCCGGCAGCACCTCCTGCACGATGTGCTGCCCCAGCGGCGAGTCCAGGGGGTTGCGCGGGTCGTGCAGCGCGTTGGCGGGGTCGAACGCGTGACCGTGCTCGACCCGCACGACCCGGCGTCCGGCCGGGGCGTCTGAACTCAGGTCAAAGCCCAGGTCGAAGTCCAGGTCCACCGACAGCGCGCACCGGGCACCGGCACGGCGGGCGAAGGTGTCCGCGGACACGCGGTCCCAGGCGATCGGCGCGTCGTGGTTGCCGACGACCACGACGACCTGCCGGCCGGGTGCCGCGGCGAACTCGCGCAGGGCCCGGGTCAGGTCGGGGTGGGCGTCGAGGGCGGCCTCGACGGTGCCGCCGGGTTCGCCCCACAGCTCGACGACGTCGCCGTTGAGCACGACCGCGCCCGGCCCGTCCCACCGGGCGAGGCGGTCGACCAGGTCCCGTTCCAGGCGCGCGGACGCGGCGGTGGGGCGGGAGCCGAGGTGCAGGTCGCCACAGACGAGGACACGTGCACCGGTCGGCAGCGGTACGACCAGACGGTCGGGCACCACCTCCTCGAGCGCACGGACCCCGGCCGCGTCCTCCCCGCCCGGGTCGTCCCCGGCCGGGTCGTCCCCGGCCGGGTCGTCCCCGGCCGGGTCGTCCTCGACCGCCGTTGGCTCCGGTGCGGTCACGCGGGCAGGGTCAGGCAGGCGACCCGGGCGCCGGCGTCACCGGCGTCGGCCCCTCCGGTCTTCGTCGGCGTCGCGTGGATGACCAGCGACCGCGGCGGCTGGTCGAACGTCCACGGGTGGGTCGCGACCGCCGAGCCCCGCCCGTCGGCGCGGGTGGTGATGTCCAGCCAGACCTCGTTCTGCGGGTTGGCGTAGGACGGGTTCGCCGGCGGCATCGGCGCGGACGCCTTCCCCGAAGCCGAAGCCGAATTCGGCGCCGAGGCCGACGCGGAGCCCGGTGCGGCGGCGGGCGTCGGCATGGGCTGGGACGGCGCGGCCGGCGGCACCGGCGGGCGGTGGTGCTCGTAGTGCGGCCCCGCGTCCGCGCCGGTCGCGCCGCACGGGTTCGTGTGCAGGTGGACGCCGTAGCCGCGGTTCGGCAGCAGCCCGGCGACGGTGAACCAGACCCGGCTGTCCCCGGACGTCTGGGCGATGCTCACCGTCGCGACCGCGCCCGCGGGGACCAGCCCGGGGTCGTAGGTGACGGCGGTCGCGCCGGGCGTGTACGCGGCGAACGTGCCGGTCGCGGACGTCACCCGGGGCGACGGGGCGGGTTGCGCGCCGCCGGCCGACCGGGAGCACCCGCCGGCCACGATGACGGACAGGAGCAGCAGAAGCTTGGTGACGCGGTGCATGTGCCCAGCGTGGTCCCGGGCACCGGCCGCCGGGGTGCGGGCAGCGCCGCATCACCCGATTTCCGGTCCCGTCGGGGTACGGCACTACGCTGCGACGGATGGACACCGGGTGGACCACGTCGGACGTGTGGCTGCTGCGGTCGATCGCCGGTCGGGACGCCGCGACCGGCTCCACGCTGCGCGGCGTCATCGGCACCGCCGACTACCTCAACCACGCGATCCCCACCGAGCCGGAGCTCACCGGAGCCGTCGACCGGCTCAGCGCCGCGGGTCTCGCCGGCTACGACGTGGCCGCCGGCCGGTTCTGGCTCACCCCCGACGGGCACGCGTCGCCGGCGCACCGTGGCGCGTTCGCCGCCGCGACGGCCGCCCTGCCGCCGGCCGTGCCGGTCCCGGCCCCGCTGACCCTGCCGCCGGGCGCGTACGCGGCCGCCGTCGCGGAGTACCTGCGCACCTTCTCCTGATCCGGAAGACCTTCGGATCACGGAGACCCGTCGGCGGGGAACCGGCGGTACCGTCGCGCTGTGACGGACCTGCTCGAACGTGATCCACTGCTCGACGACCTCGCCGGTGCGCTCGCCGCGGCGGCGACGGCGGGTCGGGTCGTGCTCGTGGCGGGCGAGGCGGGCATCGGCAAGTCGGCGCTCGTGCGGCGGTTCAGCGAACGGCACGCCACCCGGGCCCGGTTCCTGTTCGGCGCCTGCGACCCGCTGCTCACCCCGCGGGCGCTGGGGCCCCTGCACGACGTCGGGCGGCGCACCGGCGGCGCCCTCGCCGGGCTGCTCGCCGCCGGCGGCCCGCGCGAGCAGCTCTTCGCGGCGCTGCTGGACGAGCTGGAGCGCAGCGACCGGACGCCGGTGGTCGTCGTCGAGGACGCCCACTGGGCCGATGAGGCGACCCTGGACCTGCTGGTGTTCCTCGGGCGGCGGATCGCGCAGACGAAGGCGCTGCTCGTCGTCACCCACCGCGACGACGAACTGCCCGTCGACCATCCACTGAGGACGGTCATCGGGCTGCTGCCGGCGCGGGCGGTGCGCCGGGTCCAGGTGGAGCCGCTGTCGGAAGGGGCGGTGGCGGAGCTGGCGCGCCGGGCCGGGCGTCCCGCCGCCGGGCTGCGGGCGCTGACCGGCGGGAACCCGCTGCTGGTCACCGAGGTCCTGGCCGCCGGCCCGGCCGGGGACCCCGGCGGGGTACCGCTGACGGTCCGCGACCTGGCCCTGGCCCGCTACGCCGGGCTGGCGCCGGACGCGCGCGACGTGGTGCGGCTCGTCGCGGTCGTGCCGACGGGCACGGAGCTGTGGCTCCTCGACGGGGCGCCGCCGGCGGCGGTCGAGGCGGCGATGGCGGCGGGGCTGCTGGTCGCGGGGGAGGACACCGTCAGGTTCCGGCACGAGCTGCTGCGCCGGGCCGTCGAGGGCTCGCTGTCCGCCATGGCCCGCCGCGACCTCAACCGCCGGATCCTGCGGATCCTGGCCGGGACCCACGAGGGCACGCGCGGAGGCATCGACGTCGCCCGGCTCGTCCACCACGCGCGGGAGGCCGGCGACACCGCCGCCGTGCTGCGGTACGCGCCGGAGGCGGCCCGGCAGGCGGCCGCCGTCGCCGCCCACCGCGAGGCCGTCGAGCACTACCGGGCCGTGCTGCCGCTCGCCGGCGGCGTCCCGGACCGGGCCGAGCTGCTCGAGGGGTACTCCGCCGAGTGCTACCTCTCCGGCCTGTCCGCCGAGGCGGTCACCGCCGGCCGGGAGGCCCTCGCGCTGCGGGAGGCCGCCGGGGACCTCGCACAGCTCGGCGACGGTCTGCGCCGGCTGTCCCGGCTGTACTGGTGGGACGGCAACCGGCCCGAAGCGGAGGCCGCCGCGGCCCGGGCGGTCACCGTCCTGGAGGCCGGGCCGGCCGGGCGCGGGCTGGCGATGGCGTACAGCAACCAGGCCCAGCTCGACATGCTCGCCAACCGGCTCGCCGCCGCCGCCGGCTGGGCCGGCCGGGCGATCGGGCTCGCCCGGCGCCTCGAGGACCGGGAGGTGCTGAGCCACGCCCTGACCAACATCGGCTCGGCCCGGCTCCTCGGCGGGGACCCGGGCGGCCGCGCCGACCTCGAGGAGGCGTTCGCCGTCGCCGCGGGGCTCGAGGACGACGCGGCCCGGGCGCTGTGCAACCTCGGCACGATCAGCGCGGAGCTGCGCGACTACCGGCACGCCCGCGCCGACCTGGACCGGGCGCTGGTGTTCGTGCGGGCGCACGAGCTCGCCGGATACGTCCAGCACGTCCTCGGCCACCGCGCCCGGGTCCGGCTCGATCAGGGCGACTGGACCGGGGCGGAGCGCGACGCCCGGGCGGCCCTGGCGGAGCGGGTCGCCGGTGGGGCCAGGTTCGTCGACGCCCTGGTGCCGCTCGGGCTGCTGCAGGCCCGCCGCGGCGACCCGGCCGCGACCGCGACGTTGCGGGAGGCGGCCGAGCGCGGCTACGCCACCGTCGAGCTGCAGTGGACCGCGCAGGTCGCGGCGGCCCGGGCCGAGCACGCGTGGCTGCGCGGCGCCGACGGCGAGATCGCCGGTGAGGCCGCCGGTCAGTACGAGCTCGCCGTGCGGGCCGGGCACCCGTGGTTCACCGGGGAGCTGGCGTTCTGGCTGTGGCAGGCCGGCGCGCTGCCGAGCGTGCCCGCGGTGGTGGCCGAGCCGTACCGGCTGCTGCTGACCGGCGACTGGCGGGGTGCCGCGGCGGCGTGGCGGGCGCTGGGCTGCCCGTATCAGGAGGCCCTGGCCCTGGCGAGCGGCGAGGACGCCGGGCTGGCCGCGCTGGCGCTGCTGGACGGTCTCGGCGCCCGGCCGGCGGCCCAGCGGGTCCGGCGCAGGCTGCGCGCCGGCGGCACCCCGAGGATCCCGCGCGGGCCGATCCGCGCCACCGCCGCGAACCCGGCCGGGCTCACCGCCCGGCAGGTCGAGGTCCTCGGCCTGCTCGCCGAGGAGCTGACCGACGCCGAGATCGCCGCGCGGCTGTCCCTGTCGGTGCGCACCGTCGGGCATCACGTGTCGGCGCTGCTGGCGAAGCTCGGCGCCGGGTCCCGCCACCAGGCCGTCACGGCGGCCCGCCGGCTCGGCGTCGTGCGACCGGAGCCGGAGCCCGGAGCGGAACCCAAAGATGGGCAGCCCGAGGCCCACAACTAGGCAGCGATCCCGATCCCGGCACCCCTGTCACCGGCCTACCTTTTCGCTGACCGGTCCACCCACGGACCGCGCGAGGAAGGAAAGACCGCATGGACACCGTCACCGTCAAACAGCGCCAGCAGGCGGCCTGGGCCGCCGGGGACTACGCGGCCGTCGGCACCCGGCTGCTGCTGACCGCCGAACTGCTCTGCGAGGCCGTCGACCTGCGCGCCGGCGAACAGGTGCTCGACGTCGCCTGTGGCAACGGCAACGCGAGCCTCGCCGCCGCCCGCCGGTTCTGCCAGGTCGTCGGCGTCGACTACGTCCCGGCGCTGCTGGACCGCGCCCGGCGCCGGGCCGAGGCCGAAGGGCTCGAGGCGACGTTCACCGACGGCGACGCGGAGGCCCTGCCGTTCCCCGACGCGTCGTTCGACGCGGTCCTGTCCACGTGCGGTGCCATGTTCGCCCCCGACCAGGAACGCACGGCCGCCGAGCTGCTGCGGGTCTGCCGCCCCGGCGGCCGGATCGGCATGGTCAACTGGACCCCGGACAGCTACGTCGCGGAGCTGTTCCGGGCCATCGGCCGGCAGGTGCCACCGCCGGCCGGGCTGCGGCCGCCGGCGCAGTGGGGCGACGAGGCGCGGCTGCGCGAGCTGTTCGGCCCGGCCGTCGGCATCACCGCACCCCGGCGCGAGTTCCTGTGGCGGTACCCGTCCGCGGCCCACCAGGCGGCGTTCTTCGCCACCTTCTACGGGCCGGTCACCCGTACCCTCGCCGCCCTGGACGAACAGCGCGCGGCCGAGTTGCGGGCGGAGATGGTCGAGATCGCGGAACGGTTCAACGTCGCCGGTGACGGCACGCTCGTGCTGCGGATGGACTACCTGGAGGCGGTCATCCGCAAACCCGCGGCGGGGTGAGGCTACTTGCGGCCGACCGCGCCGTACATGGAGACCTCGTTCGGCGCGGGATGCTCGGCGGCGGACGGGCGCCACTCGCTGATCGGCACGACGCCCGGGTCGACGAGGTCGAGGCCGTCGAAGAACCGGGCGAACGTCGCGCCGTCCCGGGGCCACGCGTCGACCAGACCCTTCGCCAGCATGTCGTCGTACATGGCGCCCACCTGCGGCGGGACGAAGTCCTTCGTGCCGTTCGTGGCGACCAGGTAGCTGCCGGCGGGCACGGCGGCGAGGAGGTCGGCGACGATCTCGCGGGCCCGCTCGTCGTCCTTGATGAAGTGCAGCACCGCGTAGAGCAGGATGCCCACCGGCTCGCGCAGGTCGAGCGTCGCGGCCAGCTCCGGCGCGCCGAGGATCGCCGACGGGTCGTTGAGGTCGGCGTCGACGTAGTTGGTGGCGCCCTCCGGGGAGCCGATCATGAGGGCCCGGGCGTGCGCGAGCACCATCGGGTCGTTGTCGACATACACCACCCTGGCCTGCGGGGTGATCGCCTGCGCGACCTCGTGCGTGTTGTCCGGCGCCGGCAGGCCGGTGCCGATGTCGAGGAACTGGCGGATGCCGGCCTCGCGGGCGAGATACCGGATCGTGCGGTTGTGGAAGGCGCGGCCCTCCTGCGCGGCGATCCGGATCGCGGGATACGCGCCGGCGATGCGGTCGCCGGAGTCCCGGTCGACCTGGAAGTGGTCCTTGCCGCCGAGCCAGTAGTTCCACCGGCGGGCCGGGGACACGGTGTCGATGTCCAGCCGCGGGTCCTGCTGGGGCTGGTCGAGGTCGCTCGTCGGCACGGGGGAAGCCTCCCGGCGGGTCAGGATCCAGGTGGGGCGCCGCGGTCGACGCAGTGACGCCCATCGTAGCGGCCGGCGTCACCGGGTGTCCCACCCGCTGGGCCCGGCGCCGGGTCAGGCGGGCGCCGGGGCCGCGGGTGCGGGGCTTGCCGGAGGGCTTGTCGCGGGGATGCTAGGCGTGCACCTCGCCCGCGGCGGCGGGCGGGCCGGTCACCGCGGTCAGCGCCGCCAGGGCCGCGGCCGGGTCGTCGGCGAAGCAGCGCACCGTGTGGACCTCGCAGGTGGCGCCCAGCGGGCGGACGGCGGTGACCGGTCCGGTCAGCTCCAGCAGGAGGTTCGCCTGCGAGGACACCGCGACCGTGAGCGTCCCGTCGTCGACGCGGATCGTGCCCTTCTCGGTGTACCCCCGGATCCGGCGCACCGCCGCGACCCGCTCCCGCGGGATGCGCAGGTCGAAGAAGGCGCCCGAGCGGATGCGCACCTCGGTCGCGGACACCACGTGCGGACGGGTGACGCAGGCCGCGATGATGGCGAGGGCCAGGAGGATCGAGTAGCCGTCGAGCACGATCAGCACCGCCCGCACGGCGACGGGCGCGCCGACGGAGCGCAGCACGATCTCGATCACGACCAGCTCGACGACCATCACGCCCAGGAAGGCGACCAGGGCCGGGGCCTGCGCGCCGAAGTACGGCACCGGCACGGCGCCCGGCGGGACCCCGTGGCGGCGGCGGGCGAGCCACAGGGCCAGGCTCACCATGCCCTTCGCGTCGAAGCCCATGATCCGCCGGACCTGGACGGGCACGAGGCGCCCGTAGGCGGCGCTGGCCGCGGCGCGCCGGTCGAGGCCGCGGCGGCGCCCGGCGCGGAACAGCCGCAGCACCGTCACCGCCTCCAGTGTGAGCACCGCGAGCACCAGCGCCTCGACGGCCGCGAGCAGCGGGTGCGGCAGCGGTACCCCCGCCACCAGCAGGACCACGAGCAGCAGCTCGGCGGGGACGGCGGCGAACAGCGCGGCGCGGGCGAGTCGCAGCATCACGCCCGCCCCCGCAGCACGTCGACGAGCCGGCGGAACACCTCGGCCTGCGCGGCGGACATCTCCCCGGCCATGGTCCCGATCCACTGCTCGTTGCCGGCGTCGGTCATCGCCGCCGCCATGCCCGCGGGCAGGTGCGCCGCGAGGTCCTCGGCCAGCCCGGCTACCCGCGGGTCGCCGGGGTCGGCGTCGGCGAGGTCGTCGAGCCGGGCATACAGCGCCTGCCCGCGGGCGAGGGCGGCCGGCTCGGTCAGCGGCCGCAGCAGCTCCGCGAAGCCGGCCTGGGCCGCGTCGTCGGCGCCGGTGTCGACGAGCGTGAGCAGCTCCCGGTCGAGCGCGCCGAACGGGGAGTCGCCGGTGGGCAGGTCCCGCAGCACCGCGGCGAGGTCCGGGGAGACCGTCGAGTCCGGGTGCAGGTCCGGGCCGGCGAGCAGCCCCGCGAGCCGGGCCCGCCGGGCGGCGATGGCCGCCTGCTGCCGGGCCAGGTCCGCGTCGAGGTCCTCGAGGACCTCCCGCAGTTCGCGGCCCTGGTCGTCGGCGAGCACGTCGCGGATCTCGTCGAGGGACAGGCCGAGCTCGGCGAGCCGGCGCACCCGGGCGAGCGCGACGGCGTCGCGCAGCCGGTACTCCCGGTAGCCGTTGACCCGCCTGGCCGGCTCGGGCAGCAGGCCCAGGTGGTGGTAGTGGCGCACGGTGCGGGTGGACACCCCGACCAGCGCGGCGAGCTCACCGATCCGCATGCGTCCAGTAGAAACGTTGCCGCAGCGGCAAGGTCAAGCCGGACTTGTACTGTCAACCACATGATCGACGTCCTGGTGCTCGGCGGTGCGGGTGTCGACACCGTCGTGTCCGTGCCGGCCCTGCCCCTGCCACCGGCCGACAGCCACCTGGTGCCGGCGATCCTGACCCGGGCCGGGCAGACCGGCGACGGCGTCGCCCTCGGCCTGCACGCGCTCGGGTTGCGCACCTCCCACCTCGACGTGCTCGGCGACGACCCGGAGGGGCAGCTCGTCCGGGACCTGCACGAGCGGCACGGGGTCCCGTTCACCGTGGTGCCGACGCCGGCCGGCACCAAGCGGGCGGTGAACCTCGTCGACCCGCTCGGCCGGCGGTCGTCGCTGTACGACGGCAGCCGGCAGGACGAGTCCGCCCTGTTCCCGGAGCCGCTGCTGCGCGACCTCGCCGGCCGGGCCCGGCACGTGCACGTCTCGATCACCCACCCGTGCCAGCACGCCCTCGACGTGCTCGCGGGCCTGCCGGTGACCGTGTCGACCGACCTGCACGACTGGGACGGGGTCAACGCCTACCACGAGCAGTTCGCCCGCGGTGCCGACGTGGTGTTCATGTCCGCCGCGGCGCTGCCCGACGTGCCGGCGACCCTGCGGCGGGTCCTGGCGATGGGCCGTCCCCGCGTCGCCGTGGCCACCGCCGGCGCCGAGGGCGCGTACCTGCTCACCCGGGACGCGCCGGACGTGCTGCCGGTGCCCGTCGCCGCGCTGCCCGCGCCCGCGGTGGACTCCAACGGCGCCGGTGACGCGTTCGTCTCCGGCTTCCTGTTCGGCTTCCTGACCGGCGTTCCCGCCCCCGGCTGCGCCCGGTTCGGCGCGGTCGCCGGGGCGCACGCCTGCACCGTGCCCAGCACCAGGGTCGACCCCCTCAGCCACGCGGACCTGGTCCTGCGCGCCGGCCCGGTCTCGTGATCCGGAAGACCTCGCTGATCGGACCGGGTCCGGTCCCCGTCACGTAGCTGTCAATGCCTTTCGAAAGCTTCCGAAATTCGTTCCCGGGCCTGGGATCGGCGGTTATCAACAGATCGCCCCGCCCGTACCCCCATGACGAAACGGAGCACGAATGCGCTTCCGGAGATTGATCAATGCGAGTGTCCTGGCCGTCGTGGCGGTGGGCTCGCTGAGCACCGTCGCGGCGTCGGCGCACGACGCCCGGCCGCCGAAGCCGCAGGAGCAGACCCTGCGGTCCCTCGCCGCGCGGCACGGGCTGTCCTTCGGCACCGCGGTCGACCCGGCCGCGTACGCCGCCGACCCGGCCTACAAGACGATGGTCGACTCGCAGTTCTCGACCGTCACCGCCGAGAACGCGATGAAGTGGGAGAGCCTCGAGCCGACCCGCGGCACGTACGACTGGGCCGCGGCCGACGCGCTGATCGACGCCGCCGTGCGCAACCGGCAGCTCGTGCGCGGTCACGTGCTGAGCTGGCACAGCCAGCTACCGGCCTGGGTCACCGCCGGCATCGACGACGGTTCCATCGACGGCCCGAAGCTGCGGGCGCTGCTGAAGCGGCACATCACCGACGTGGTGACGCACTTCCGCGGCCGGATCTGGCAGTGGGACGTGGTCAACGAGGCCGTCAGCGACCCGTGGGAGACCCCGAGCGCGATCCACCTGGGCGGCAACGCCGGGTCGTTCAAGCAGAAGTTCGCCGACCTGCTCGGGCCCGGGTACATCGCCGACGCGTTCCGCACCGCCCGGGCCGCCGACCCGAAGGCGCTGCTGTTCTACAACGACTACAACATCGAGGCGTTCGGCGACGGCGGGCCCGGCGACAAGACCCAGTTCGTCTACGACCTGGTGAAGCGGCTTCGGGCGGAAGGTGTGCCGGTCGACGGGGTCGGCAGCCAGGGGCACCTGGCCACCCAGTACGGCAACTACGACGTCTTCCAGGTGGCCGACGCGCTGCGCCGCTTCACCGACCTGGGCCTCGCGGTCGCGCTCACCGAGGTCGACGCGCGCAGCCTCACGAAGAACGCCGACGACCCCGCCGTGGCCGCGAACGGCGCCGACCTCAACGCCAGGGACCAGGCGGCGGCGTACAACTACCACGTGCTGCTGCAGGCGTGCCTGCTGAACCGGCACTGCCTGTCGTTCACGGTGTGGGGCTTCACCGACCGGTACTCGTGGATCCCGAACTGGTTCAAGAACCCGCCGGAGGGCTCGGGCTGCCTGTGGGACGCCGCGTATCAGCCGAAGAAGTCGCTGCGCACCGTGCAGGGCGACCTGGCGGCGGCCGGCCCGCCGCTCGTGCAGACCCGCCTGCCGCAGGTGCCGCGGCGCTGACCGTCGCCGTGGAGGGTGCCGTTGCCCGGCGGCACCCTCGGCCCGGAGAGCGCTCTCTCAAGTTTGTCTTAGACTTTGATGAAGTCGCCGCCGTGAGGTTGCGGCCGTGCGGCGCATCGGCGAGCTTGAGCGCATGACGCCCCACCCGACCGCCCGCCGGCGCCCGCGCCGCCGCACCCTCGCGATCATCGTGACGACCGCCGTCGTCGCCGCGCTGGGTGTCCTCGGGCTCACCAACGCCATGGCCGCGACCGCCGGCCCGATCACCGGCATCGGCGGCAAGTGCGTCGACGTGGCCGGCGCCAACTCCGCCAACGGCACCGCGGTCCAGCTGTACGCCTGCAACGGCACGGCGGCGCAGCAGTGGACGGTCGAGTCCGACGGCAGCGTCCGCGCGCTGGGCAAGTGCCTGGACGTGACCGGCGCGTCCACCGCCGACGGGGCGAAGGTCCAGCTCTACGCCTGCAACGGCACCGGCGCGCAGCGGTGGACGGCGAGCGCGGGCCGCCTGGTCAACCCGGGCTCCGGCAAGTGCCTCGACGCGAGCGGCAACAGCTCCGCCAACGGCACCCGGCTGCAGATCTGGGCCTGCACCGGCGGCGCCAACCAGGCCTGGAAGCTGCCCTCGGCCTCATCTTCGCCGACGCCGTCGGCTTCCGCCCCGCCGGTCCAGGGGAAGAAGAAGGGCGTCAGCACCTGGTCGTTTCCCGGGCTGTCCGCCGCCGTCACGAACGTCGGCGCCGGTTGGTACTACAACTGGTCGCCCAGCAACGACAGCATGCCCGCGACCGCGGAGTTCGTGCCGATGATCTGGGGCGCCGCCTCGGTCACCGACGCGACCCTGGCCAAGGCGAGGAGCGAGGGCACGGTGCTGCTCGGCTTCAACGAGCCCGACCTCGCCGAACAGGCCAACATGACCGTCGAGCAGGCCCTCTCGCTGTGGCCGCGGCTGGAGGCGACCGGCATGCGCCTCGGCAGCCCGGCCGTCGCCTACGGCGGCAACACCCCCGGCGGCTGGCTCGACCGGTTCATGACCGGGGCGCGGCAGCAGCAGCGGCGGGTCGACTTCATCACGCTGCACTGGTACGGCTCCGACTTCAGCGCCGCCGCGGCCGGGCAGTTCGCCGGGTACCTGAAGGCCGTGCACGACCGGTACAACCTGCCGATCTGGGTCACCGAGTACGGCCTGATGAACTTCACCGGCACGCCGAAGTATCCGACGACCGCGCAGATCACCGCGTTCATCACGGCGACCACGGCTTCGATGCAGTCGACGGCCTGGGTGGAGCGGTACGCCTGGTTCTCGCTGCCGGCGGTGGGTGACTCGCTGCCGTACGGGCTGTACAAGGACGGCACCACGCCGACGCCGGCGGGTGAGGCCTACCGGGCCGCGGGCTGACGTCCTGGACGGCTTTTGCCGGCTTTTGGACGGCTTTTGGACGGCTTTTGGACGGCTTTTGGACGGCGCTCACTCGTCCATGGCGGTGAGCGCCGCCTCCAGCGCTTCCCCGGCCGCGACCTTGAGGTGGGGGACCACGCCGGTGCCCTCCCAGTTCCCGCCGGTGCGGGTGTCCACGACGTACGCCCTGGGCACGTGCGCCAGGACCGTGGGTGCGAGCCGGATCGGCAGCACGTGGTCCGCCGCGCCGGGCGTCACCTCGCCCACCACGCGGGCCCGCTCGCGGGCCTGCAGGTGATAGGCCAGGGCCTCGCCCGAGGAGAACGTGCCGCGGCCGACCAGGACGCAGGTGTCCAGCCGCAGCGCGCCGCCCGGCGGGCGGTCGGGTGTCCACCACTGCCGCCGCCGCTCCTGGTCGACCACCTCGGACAGCTGGACCGCCTCGTCGCCGAGGAGCCAGCCGGCGATCAGCGCGACCGTCGCCGGGTCGCCGCCGCCGTTGGCCCGCAGGTCGAGCACGAGCCGCCGGGCGCCGCGGGCGAGGGTGAACGCGGCGTCGACATACGGCTGGGCCAGGCCGACCTCGTCCAGGCCGTCGATCCGGATCAGGGCGGTGCCGTCCGCGAGGCGGCGCGCCTGCGACACCGACGCCGCGCGGGCCCGCACCGCCGCCGGGTCCTGCCGCGGCCACTGCCGGGCCTCGGTGTCCGGCGGCGCCGTCCCGTCCGGCTCGAAGACGAGCGCCACGTGCCGTGACACCGTCCAGGCGGCGCGTTCGACCTCCGCGCACAGCTCGGCGGTGACCGGCCGGTCGTCGGCGGCGAACCGGGCCAGCACGGCGCCGAGCGAGTCCCGCCGGTCGCCCGCGGGCATGAGCCGGTCCAGCCAGGTGGCGAGCCGGACGGTGACGTCACGAACGGTGGTCATGGTCCGACGGTAGGCGTTTTTCCGGCGGTACTGTTTCGCCGATCGTTCGCCGTTCGCGAACCCAGGCGGGTGAACGCAGGAAATCTGGTGTGTCGGACCTAGATTTTCGCGGCGTGGCAGCGTAGCGTTTCAGGGGTCAAGAGAGACAGCAAACCACGCTGACGCATTCCGCCCCCTCCGAGGGCGAAGGGACAGAGCCGCGCGACTGGCAGCGACTCCGTTCGGCACGGATAGTGAAATCGACGAGAGGAAGGGGAGGGCTCACACCGTTGGATCGCCCGCTGTCGGCCGTTGCACCTGGTCGAGCGAGCACCGCAGTGTCCATCGAACGAGAGGTGGTCTTCGGTCTGGTCGATGCGATCCCCACGTCCCGCGCTGAACGTGGCGTCCGATGTGGACATGACAATCCGGCACTTGTGCTGGTAGATGGTGTTTAGACCCAAAACCCTGGGCCCCGGCGCACAAGCGCCGGGGCCCTCGACGCGGAGGTGACGTGGCACAGGAAGACCACCCCTTGGACGACGACGATTTCCCCGCCTACACCATGGGCCGGGCAGCCGCGATCATCGGCGTCTCGCACGACTTTCTCCGCCGGCTCGGTGAGCTCAAGCTGTTCACCCCGCTGCGCTCGCCCGGCGGGCACCGGCGGTATTCCAGGCACCAGCTGCGGCTCGCGATCCGGGCCCGGGAGCTGTGCGACCGCGGCACCCCCCTCGACGCCGCCTGCCGCATCATCAGCCTCGAGGACCAGCTGGAGGAGGCCCTGCGCATCAACCGGGAGCGGGAGCGGCTGACGGAGATCGACTAAGGTCGACCGCATGCGTGTGCTGTTCGTGTCCGCGCCGCTGCTGGGCCACGTGCTTCCACTCGTCCCGCTCGCCGAGGCGTTCCGGCGGGCCGGGCACGAGGTGCTCGTCGCCACCGCCGCCGACGCGCTCACCGCCGGGCGGGCGGTGAAACTGCCCGTCGCCGACGTCGCGCCGGGCTTCTCCTTCGGCCGGACCGCCCGGCGGATGATGCTGCGCCACCCGTTGATCGCCCGTGCGGAGCTGGCCGGCACCGCCGGAACCCGCGGCGTCGCGCTGCTGTTCGGCGCCGTCAACGAGCGGCTCGTCGACGGCGTGGCGGCGGTCACCGACCGGTTCCGCCCCGACCTCGTGGTCCACGAGCCCCTCGCGGTCGCCGGCGCGGTCGCCGCCGCCCGGCGCGGCATCCCCGCCGTCCGCCACGAGAACAACCTCTTCGACGGCGCCGTCCTCGCGGCCGTGACGGCCGGCCCGGCGCTGCGCCGGCACCGCGTCGAGGCCCTGCCCGAGCCGCTCACCGCCGTGCAGATCGCGCCGCCCGAGCTGGTCGGTGAGCGCACCGGCACGCCGATGCGGCACCTGCCCGGCACGGTCGGCGGGACCGCCACGCCCTTCCCCGTGCGGGAGGGGCGGCCGCGGATCGCGGTGTCGCGCAGCACCGTCGACGGCCCCGGCAGCGGCGGCCTCATGCGCGCCGTCGTGGCCGTCGCCGGCGAGGTCGACGCCGACATCCTGCTCGTCCGGCCCGAGCGGGGCCTGCCGGCCGACCTGCCACGCAACGTGTTCACCGCCGGCTGGGTGCCCCTCGACGCGCTGCTGCCGACCGTCGGCGCCGTCGTGCACCACGGCGGCGCCGGCACCGTCCTCGGCGCGCTCGCCGCCGGCGTCCCCCAGCTCGTCGTCCCCGGCCCCGGCGACCGCCGCCACAACGCCGGCGTGGTGGAGCGCTCCGGCGCCGGCTGGGCGATGTCCGCCACCGCGATCACCGCCGACCAGCTGCACCGGCTGCTGTCCGACTACGGCCTGCGGATGACGGCCGGCCGCTTCCGCGCGAGCATCGCCGCCCGCCCCCACCCGGACTCGGTCGCCGCCCAGCTGGCCGCCATCGGGTAGCCGGCCCGGCGCGTCGCCGGGAGCGGATTGCCCCGCACCGGAACCTGCCGCCGGGTTCCTGGGGGAGAACGCGACCCCAGCTCGCGGCTTTCGATCGTCGGGAAGGTCCGGCCGGGGGTGGTGCATCAGGGGCGGTCGATCGGGGCGGGGCGTACGCTGCGGACGTGGACCGGCTCGCCATCGACCTCGGCACCTCGAACACGGTCGCGGTGCTGCGCGGCGCGGACGGCCGGGTCCGGCCGGTGCTGTTCGACGGCCGGGAGCAGCTGCCGTCGGCGGTCCACGCCGGCACCGGCGGCGTCCTGGTCGCCGGGCTCGACGCGGAACGGCTCGCCCGGGCGGATCCGGCGGCGTTCGAACCCAACCCGAAGCGGCGGATCGACGACGGCACGGTGCTGCTCGGCGCTTACACCGTCGACGTCGCCGACGCGCTCGCCGCCGTGCTGACCGCGGTCGCCGACCACGCCGGCGTCGCCCGTCCCGCCGGGCGCGGCACCCTGGCCACCTCCGTGGACGGTGCCGCCGCCTCGTTCGCGGCGCCGGGCTCGGGTTTCGCGGCGCCGGGCTCGGGTTTTGCGGTGCCGGGCTCTGCGGTGCCGGGTTCGGGAGCTGTGGTGCCGGGCTCGGGCTCGGCGGTGCCTGGTCCGGGAGCCGTGGTGCCGGGTTCGGGTGCTGTGGTGCCTGGTTCGGAGGCCGTGGTGTTGACCGTTCCGGCCGGGTGGGGAGCGCCGCGGCGTGCGGTGCTTGCCGACGCGGCCGCGCGGGCCGGGCTCGGCGTGGTCGAGTTGGTCAGCGAGCCCGTCGCCGCGGCCGCGTACTTCACCGGTGTGCACGGCCACGCGGTCCCGCCCGGTAGCGCGGTGCTCGTCGTCGACCTGGGTGCCGGCACCGCCGATCTGGCTGTGGTCCGCGACGGGCAGGTCGTGGCGCAGGGCGGCCTCGACGTCGGCGGCCTCGACGTGGACGCCGCGCTGGTCGGTGTCCTCGGCGACCTGGTCGGCGCGACGGCCCCCGACGTGTGGCACCGGCTGGCCGCACCGGTCACCGCCGCGGACCGCCGGGACCGGCTCCTGCTGTGGCAGGAGGTCAGGGCGGCCAAGGAGAGCCTCTCGCGGCTCAGCGTGGCGCCGGTGCACGTGCCGGGCTGCCCCTCCGATCCGCACCTGACCCGCGAGGAGCTCGAGGGCGTCGCCGCGCCGCTGCTGGCACCGGTCGCCGACCTCGCCGCCACCCTGACCGCCGCCGCCCTCAGCGCCACCCCGAGCACCGCCGCCCTCAGCACCGCCGCCCTCAGCGCCGCCACTCCGAGTACCGCCCAGACCCCGAGCACCACCACCCAGACCGCGAGCGCTACCACCCAGCCCCCGAGCGCCGCCGCTCAGACCGTGAGTGCCGCCGCCCTGAACGGCCCGGCGAGCACCACCATCCAACCCCCGAGCGCCGCCGCTCAGGCCATGAGCGCCGCAGCGGTGAACGGTCCCTCGAGCGCCGCCACCCAAACCCCGAGCGCCGCCGCTCAGACCGTGAGCGCCGCAGCGGTGAACGGTCCCGCGAGCGCCGCCGCTCAGACCGTGAGCGCCGCAGCGGTGAACGGTCCCGCGAGCGCCGCCGCCCAGACCGTGAGCGCCGCCGCCCTGAACGGCCTCGCGACCGCCGGCGACGGGGAGCTCGCCGCGGTGTTCCTGGTCGGTGGTGGCAGCCGGCTGCCGTTGCTCGCCCGGCTCCTGCACGCCCGGCTCGGGGTCGCGCCCACCACCGTCGAACGCCCGGAGACCGTCGTCGCCGAAGGTGCGCTGCACGCCGCGCCGGCCGGGCCGCCGGCCACGGAGCCCGCCGCACCGCCCGCGGGCGTGCCGGAGCCCGCGGCCCCGCGCACCCCGCTGCGCCGGCGGTGGCGGAGCCCGGCGACGGCGCTGCTGGTGCTGCTGTGCTTCGCGTTGCCGTTCGCGACCGTGTCCTGCGGGCTGCCCAGCGGCTACGGCCGGGCGAAGACCGGCGGGTCGACCCAGTACACGGGGTTCGACCTCGCGACCGGCGGCGCCCCGGACGTCGGCCCGGCCGACCAGGTCCTCCCGGCGGGGGAGCAGCGCGAGGACCGGCTCGCCCCGCAGCCGGCGTACGTCGCCGCGCTGCTCCTGCTCGCCGCCGTCGTCGCCGCGGCCGGCCTCGGCAGCGACCGCCGCCGCCGGACGGTGACCGCCGGGCTCGCCGTCCTGGCCGCGCTCACGCTCGCCGCCGGGCAGGCCGCCGTCACCGACCGGCTCGCCGCCGCCGTGCTCGCGCAGAGCCGCCCGCCGGACGGCAAGACCGTCGACGACGTGATCGGCACCGGCACCGGCTTCTGGCTGTCGGTCACGCTCCTGACCCTGCTCGCCCTCGCCAACCTCGCCGCCCGCCGTGCTCCGGAAAAAGCCCAGGTCAGGAGAAGCGGCCGCCGAACGGGTGGATGAGGCGGTTCATCCGGCGGTGTGACCGGATGTGGTCCAGGTAGCCGTCCCACGACGCGGACCACACCGGGCCGAACGCCGCGATGAGGTGCCCGACCCGCAGCAGCTGCCGGCCCGACGCGCGGGTCACCCAGCGCAGCACCGGCTCGGTCAGCACCGGCCGCAGACCGGGGCGCCCGGCGTCGTGCATCAGGTGGAACGCGACCGCCGCGTGCCGCTCGTCGCCCGCCTTGCGCAGCAGGTCGCTGAGCAGCGCGACGCAGTGCTCGACGATGCCCGGGTGCCGGCGCAGCACCGCGAGCAGCTCCCGGGGCGGGGCGCTGCGGGCCAGGGCCGCGACCACGCCACCGGCGTGCAGGCGCACCAGGCGGGCCGGCAGCTCCTCGATCTCGTGCAGCAGCGCGACGGTCGGGCCCGGTCCACCGGCCGGCCCGGCGATCAGCCGCTGCACCACGGTGCGCAGCACCCGGTCGTCGGCGAGCAGCTGGAACAGCAGGCGGTGCCGGGGCACGAGACGGGCGTCGACGAGCAGGTGCCCGATCTCCACGTCCTCGTCGATGAGCGGCGCGTCGCCGACGAGGCGGCCGACGAGACCGTCCAGGACCGCCGGCGGCAGCACGATCCCGTCGGGCGCGAGGCTGCGGACCAGTCGCAGCTCGGCGGCGGTCGGCAGGGCGAGGGCCCACAGCGCTGCCGCGGTCGACAGGAACCGGTCGGGGTCGCCGGCCGCCGCGGTCAGCTGCCGCTCGACGAGACCGGCCCGGTCCTCGCCGTGCAGGACCGCGCCGGCCAGGACCGCCTCGGCGAGCGGTGGCTCCAGGGAGTCGATCCGGGGCAGCAGCCACCGCCACCAGCCGGCGCCGACGTCGCGGCGCCGCCCCGGGACGGCCTTGACCCGGCGGGTCAGCTCGTCGACGAGCGCCTGCGCCAGCCGGTCGCCGCACGGCCAGCGGTCCGGGTCGTAGCCGGCGCGTGGGTGGTCGGCCCAGAACTCGACGAGGTCGCGTCCCCGGTCGGCCAGGTCGGACAGCTGGACGTCCAGGCCGAAGCGGGACGCGACCCGCAGCAGCGCCTCGTAGCCCTCCGGCGCCGGCCCGGCGTTGAGGGCGGCGAGCACGATCCGCCTGGCCGTGCCGGCGTCCGCGGCCGTCCACTCGCCGGCGGGCAGGGCGGGCAGCGGCCGGTCGCGGACCTCGGCACGCAGCGCGGCGGCGTCGGCCTCGCCGCGCACGAGCGCCAGCCTGATCGCGGCCGCAGACCCGGGGACGCCGGCCGCGTCGAGCAGCTCCAGGACCGGCAGCGGCCACGCCGTGACCGACCCGGTGAACGTCGCGGCGACGGGCGCGGCGTACCGGTCGCGCAGGTCCGCGGGCCCGCCGCGCAGCCACCCGGCCACCGCCTCGGCGTGGCGCAGGTCCGGCTCGCGGTGCAGGACGGCGGCGAGGCCGAGCGCGGTGGCCGCCTCCGGTTCCGGCAGGCCGCACGCGGCGGCGACGTCGAGGGCGGCGACGACCTCGCCCGGGTCCTGCTCGAGGAACAGCCCGACCCACCGCAGCGCGTGCGCGGAGGGAGGCGCGTCGGGGAACGCGCCGGTCCGCAGGTCGAACACGCCGGGGCCGGTGACCGCGGCGGCGTCGTCCGGGTGCACGCCGACGACCGGCACGCCCGCGGTCGCGGGATCACCGGCGAAGATCTTGAAACCGAGGGCGATGGCCGCCGCGCGGGGCAGCAGCAGCGTCCCGGCGGCCAGCCACTCGACGATCCGCGGGACCTCCGCGCCGACAAGCACCACACGGGCCCCGTCCGGCGCCCCGTCCAGGGCTCGTTCCAGTGCGCGTTCCAGGGCCGACACCAGCGCCAGCAGCATCGCGCCGCCGCCGGGCTGGTTGAGCACGCACTCCCGGACCCGGGACGGGGTCAGCGTGGTCGTCAGCGAGTCGCGCGCCACCGGGTCGCCGGCGGCCGAGTCCCAGAACGGCGCGCCGAACAGCTGGGCCGGGCGCAGCGGCCCGTAGTCGGCGGGATCCGCGGTGACGATGCCGTGGGTGACGTGGCTGCCCCCGTCGGTGTACCGGCCGACCGTGGTCGCATACGAGCCGTCGGCGGCCAGGTGCCCGAACGACGCCGGCGGCGGGCCACCGCCGGCCGGTGCCGGCGGCTCGTACAGCAGGAACGTGCGCACGACCGGTGCCGGCGCGGCCCGCCGCCCGGTGTGGATACGGGTCTCGATCCGGGGTGTGCCCGTCGCCGTGGGCCGCTCGTCGTCGTGCATCGCCGCTCCCCATCCTGGCCGGACCGTGTCCGGCGCTCTCTGACGGACCGGTCGCCGCGGAGCGGGATGGGTGGCGGGGGTCTACCGGTCTTCGACGACGGCGAGGACCGCGACCACGATCCGGGAGATCCGGTCCTGGTCGCGCAGGAGCCGCCCGACGTGCTCGCCCGTGGCGTCGCTGACGTGCTGCGTCCCGTCCATCGCGAGCCCGGCGCCGTCGCCGAACGCGACGTTGATGACCTCGGCGACCACGGTGCGCGGGTCCTCCCCGGCGAGCAGGCGGGTCCGCATCGCGGTCATCGCCAGGTGGGCCAGCTCCCGCATGTACAGGTCGTCGCGCTCGCCGACGTCGAGCAGGTCCAGGGCGGGGGCCAGGGTGCCCGGGCTCTCCGGCGCGAAGCGGGGGACCGGCACGTGCTTGTGGCCGAGCGGGCCTTCGACGTAGCGCTCGTACCACTCCCGCTTCGCCCGCATGACCCGCAGGACCGCCTCGATGTCGTGGCGGACGTCGACGTCGGCGGCCGGGTCCCAGTCGCCGGTGAAGCGGCAGCGCAGCGCGGTCCAGCTGTCGACCGGCCACACCTGGGAGCCCGCGGTCGCGGGGTTGCCCACCCAGTTGAGCATCTGCACGGCGAGGTGGACCAGCCAGCGGTCGCCGCCGAGCCCGTCGACGAGCCACTTCGGCGCGCGCGGCCGCTGCAGGGCGCCGATCTCGCCGCGGCGGCGGCGGTGCCCGTTGACGGTCGCGGAGTTGATCAGGCCGCAGATCCAGGCGTCGAGGTTGTCGATGGGGGCGGTCGCGCGACGGACGACGTCGTGGACGACCGCCTCGACGTCGTCATGGAAGCGGTCCAGGCAGTCGTCGGCGAGGTGCCGCACTGACACGGCGCAGGCCGGGTGGCCGCGGCGGCGCTCCAGCCCCTGGGTCAGCCCGGTGTAGACGACCGGGTACACCACCGAATAGGCACCACCGGTCAGTCGCAGCCGCTGCGGTTCGTCGGCGTTGGCGACGGTCGTCGCGAGCGTCCCGAGCCTGGCCAGGCCGCGAACCTCATCGGCCGCCGTCGGACTGCGTCGAGGCATGACGATTCCCTTTCGACAATGTTCTGCGGCTGCGTGAAGCGGCTGCGTGACGCGGGCACGGATGATGCGTCGAATCGCCTTAGTTGAACGCTCACGTCAGTCTGGCATCGCAGAATCCGGAGGGCACGGCACTATCCGGCGAATTGCGGGTCGATCGTACTGACGTGGATCAACTTTCCGGGTCGAGTCCCACGTCGATCCGGTACGCGACGGTCGTGGGAATGGGCCGGGCGACCCGTTTCGGAAACGGCGGGGCGGTGGCATCGTCCGTCAGATACCGCACGGGTCGTGTGTCCACGCCCCGTGCGTCCCAGCGTGGAGGTCGACGTCATGCGCAGTCCCACCCGGCCGGACAGCCCTGGCATCGCCGCGGGGCGGCTCCCGGCGACGGTCGACCGTCCGGGCGCGGGTCTGGGAGCATAGGCGCATGGCCACTCCTGCCACGGACCCGCCGGCTGACCGGATCGCCGAGCTGCTGCACCGGGAGCTGCGCACCGCGCGGTCGGCCGCGATGGACGAGGGGACCAGCCCCGACGAGATCACCGCGGACCTGACCGAGCGGGTCCGCAGGCTGCGCCGCCTCAACGACATCGGCTGGCGGCCCGGCACCGCCCCGCCGGACGGCGAGGCCCGCGACGCCGCCGGCGACCCCGCCGCATCCTGAAAGGCCCGCACGGCCCTCCGCATCCTGAAAGGCCCCGCATCCCGCAAGGCCCGCCGCCGGGCCTGGTTCCCAGCGAATTCAGAGCAAACGGCCCCGGTCCCGCCCGCACCCCGGCCGTCGGCCCGTGCGGCCGGCGCTGACCTGCGACGATGTCACCGTCGCCGGGACGGGCAGGACCCGGCCCCGGCCTGACCTTGATCAAGAGCTTGGGGTCAGCCTCTACACTCGCACATGAATTTCCGGTGCAACCGCGGCTGTGGTCGGCAGGGGTTGAACTGATCTGCGACCCTTCTCGCGGCGGTCGGCAGAGCATGGCGGCCCGCTGGAAACATCCGGACCGTATTTGTGCAGCGGGAGTTCCCCGCGGAAGCGAGTTGGAGGAGTTCGTGGGAGTCAGCCTCAGCAAGGGCGGCAACGTCAGCCTGACCAAGCAGGCGCCCGGTCTGACGGCGGTCACCGTCGGTCTGGGCTGGGACGTCCGGACCACGACCGGGGCCGAGTTCGACCTGGACGCGAGCGCGATCATCTGCGGCGAGTCGGGCAAGGCCATCTCGGACCAGCACTTCGTGTTCTTCAACAACCTGACGTCGCCGGACGGCACGGTCAAGCACCTCGGTGACAACCTGACCGGCGAGGGCGAGGGCGACGACGAGCAGGTCAACGTCGATCTGGCGGGCACTGCCGCCGACGTGACCAAGATCGCCTTCCTGGTGTCGATCTACGACGCCGAGGCCCGCAGCCAGTCCTTCGGCCAGGTCTCCAACGCCTACATCCGGGTCGTCGACCAGGCCAGCGGCGCGGAGCTCACGCGCTACGACCTGTCGGAGGACGCGTCGACCGAGACCGCCATGGTGTTCGGCGAGCTGTACCGCAACGGCGGCGAGTGGAAGTTCCGCGCCGTCGGTCAGGGGTACGCGTCCGGCCTCGCCGGGATCGCCCGCGACTTCGGGGTGAACGTCTGAAACACGCTGTTCATCGCGCTATGCGATAACGCTTCGTATTTTGTGATCTGAGCACCATCGCCGCGGGTCGCCCATCCATCCGGACGGACGGCCCGCGGTCGGCGTACCCGCGCCGAAACTACCTGCCGCGACCGCGGCCTCACGATGTTCATCCAGGTTGATCACCGTCTATCTGGTGAACCGGGGCACACTGGCGGAGGCCATGTTCCCCGCCACCGCTTTCCCGCCCGGTCAGAGAAGAAAGGACACCGAGTGCGCTACTTCTCCCACCTGGTCGGGATGTCCGTCGACGCGCTGTTCCACCGGCTGCCGACGGAGTTCTCCCAGGACAGCCCGGCCGAGACCCTCGCGATGGCGCTCGGTGCGACGCTCTACTCGCCGGCCGTGCGACCGCGGCTGGCCGAGGACATCGTGCGCTGCCACGCCGAGGGCGTGATGAGCATGGTCGGCTGCCTGGAGGACTCGATCCGCGACAGCGAGGTCGACGAGGCCGAGCTCAACCTGGCCGACCAGCTGCGCCGCCTCGCGCGGATGGAGGCCGGCGGCCCGCTGGTCTTCGTGCGCGTCCGCAACCCCGACCAGATCTACCGGCTGGCCGACCGGCTCGGTGACGACCTGCGGATCCTCAGCGGGTTCGTGCTGCCGAAGTTCCGCCCCGACGAGTCGGGTCAGGCCGGGCTGAAGGCGGTCCGCGAGATCGCCGACGGCAGCGGGCTGCCACTGTACGTGATGCCGGTGCTGGAGACTCCGGAGATCGCATACGCGGAGACCCGGATGCCGACGCTGCTCGCCGTCCGTGACATGCTCGACAGCAACCGCGACCGGGTCCTGGCAGTGAGGGTCGGCGCGACCGATCTGAGCAGCATCTACGCCCTGCGCCGGACAGCGGAGCTGACCGCGTGGGACGTCAACGTGGTCGCCGGGATCCTGACCGACATCGTCAACGTGTTGCGACGGGGCGGTAAGGGGTATGAGGTGACGGGTCCGGTGTGGGAGTACTTCTCCGGCGGGGAGCGGGTGCTCAAGCCCCAGCTGCGGGTCACGCCGTTCGAGGACCACGACCCGATGCTGCGCACGAAGCTGGTGCGCCAGTCCCTCGACGGCCTGATCCGCGAGATCGTGCTGGACAAGGCCAACGGCATGGTCGGCAAGACGGTCATCCACCCCAGCCACGCGGCGGCGGTGCACGCGCTCAGCGTCGTCAGCCACGAGGAGTACTGCGACGCCAAGGCGATCTGCGAGGACTACGCGGGCGACGGGGGCGGCGGCGTCCTGCGCAGCGTGTACATGAACAAGATGAACGAGGTGCGGCCGCACCTGTCCTGGGCGGAGCGGACCCTGGTGCGCGCCGAGATCTTCGGGGTGGCCGCGGAGGGCCTCGGGTTCGTGGACTTCCTCGACGCCGCCGTCAGCAGGGAGCACGTCGCGTGAACATGCCGATCTGGCCGGGCACCTGGGTCACCGAGCGCCTCGGGGTGCGCCTCGCCGACGCCGGCGGGGACCTGCGGGTCGCCGACCTGGCGGGGCTCGCGGTCCGGCGCAACCCGCGCCGCGCGCACCTGGTGGTGTCGCCGGTCCTGGGCAAGCACGTGCCGGCCGACCCGCGCACGATCTACGCCGCCGGCCGGCTGCTCGGCCTGCGGGCCGCCGCAGTCCTCGGCGCCGACGTCCCCGAGGACCTGCGGGCCGCCGCGGTCCTCGGCGCCGACGTGCCCGACGACGGCTGGGAGACCGTGGACTTCCAGGAGGTCAAGCTGCCCGCCGGGCCGCCCCTCGTCGTCGGGTACGCCGAGACGGCCACCTCCCTCGGCCACGTCGTCGCCGACAGTTTCGCCGACGCCGACTACCTGCACTCCACCCGGCGGCCCGTGCCCGGCGTGGCGCTGCTCGGCCGGTTCGACGAGACGCACAGCCACGCCACCGAGCACCTGCTGCTGCCCGCCGACCCGGCCTGGCTGGACCGGGACGGCCCGCTGGTCCTCGTCGACGACGAACTGACCACCGGGCGCACCGCCCAGGCCACGATCCGTGAGCTGCACGCGGTCCGACCCCGCGAGCGGTACGTCGTCGCGGCGCTGCTCGACCTGCGCACCGATGCCGACCGGGCCGGCTTCGCGGCGCTCGGCGAGCAGCTGGGCGCCCGCATCGACGTGGTGTCCCTCGCCGCCGGGGAGGTCGAACTGCCGGACGGCGTGTTGGAGCGCAGCCGGGACCTGGTGGCGTCGCTGGACGCACCCGGGACCACCGGGACCACCGGAGCCGCGCCGGTGACCAGGGTCGACGCGGACTGGCCCGCGGGGCTGCCGGAGGGTGGCCGGCACGGGTTCGCCGCCGCGCACCGGCCGGTGCTCCTCGAGGTCGCCGACCGGCTCGCCGGGACGGTCGCCGCCGGGCTGCCGGACGGTGCGAGCGTGCTGGTCCTGGGCAGCGAGGAGCTGATGTACGCGCCGCTGCTGCTGGCCCGCGCCCTGGCCGGGCTGCGGCCGGGCCCGGTCCGCTTCTCCTCCACGACCCGGTCGCCGGTGCTGCCGGTCGACGCGCCCGGCTACGCGATCCGCACCAGGCTGACGTTCCCGGCGCACGACGGCGTGGACACCGACCAGGCCAGGTTCGCGTACAACGTGGCCGCACCAGGACGCAGTGCCGGCTTCGACCGGATCGTGCTCGTCGTCGACCGCGCCGGCGACACCCCCGCGCTGTGGGGAGCCGGGGGGCTGGTGGCGGCGCTGCGCGGAGTCTGCGAAGGTGTCACGGTCGTGGTCGTCCCGGACCTCCGGCCGGAACAGGATCCGCAGGAAGGAACCCGGTGAACCCGGTAGCATCCGCAGCACCCCCGCCACCGCTGCACGGCCCGGAGTTCTCCTCCTACGCCGCGGCCGAGGTGAGCTGGCTGCTGACCGACCTCTCGCACGTCGCCCTGGAGGCGCCGGCGGAGGAGCGCGAGGCGATGATGCAGGCGAAGGCCGGCCACTACGCGGAGTCCCTGCCGATCGAGTACCAGCCGACGGCGGAATACCTCGAGCTGTTCCACGAGGCCCTCGCCGCGTCGGCGGAGCGGGTCGCGCACGCCGTCGGGATCGTCACCGAGCTGGTGATCGCCGCGCGCGGGACACCCGTGCTGGTCTCCCTGGCGCGGGCCGGCACGCCGGTCGGGATCCTCATGCGCCGCTGGGCGCAGTTCGCACACGGCGTGGAGCTGCCGCATTACGCTGTGTCGATTGTGCGAGGTCGCGGCATCGACGACGAGGCGATGCGGCACCTGGCCCGCCACCACGACCCGGCGCGGGTCATGTTCGTCGACGGCTGGACCGGCAAGGGCGCGATCTGCCGCGAACTGACCGAGGCCCTGGCCGGGACCCCCTTCGACCCGACCCTGGCGGTCCTCGCCGACCCCGGCGGCTGCACCGGGATCTTCGGCACCCGCGACGACTTCCTCATCCCGTCGGCCTGCCTCAACTCGACGGTGTCGGGCCTGGTGTCACGCACCGTGCTCAACGCCCGGTACATCGGCCCGGGCCAGTTCCACGGCGCGAAGTTCTACCGGGAGCTCGCCCCCGGCGACGTGTCGGGGCTGTTCCTGGACGCGGTCGAGGCCTGTTTCCCGGCGGTCGCCGCCCGGGTCGCCGCCGACTGGCCGGTCCTCGCGGCCACGGACCGGACCCCCGACTGGAGCGGCTGGAACATCGCGGTCCGGCTCGCCGGGGAGTACGGCCTCGACGACATCAACCTGCTCAAGCCCGGCGTGGGCGAGACGACCAGGGTGCTGCTGCGGCGCTCGCCGTGGCGGGTGCTGATCCGCCCCGACGCCCGCGCCGAGCTCAGCCACATCCTGCTGCTGGCCAAGGACACCGGCGTGCCGGTCGACGAGGTCGCCGACCTGCCGTATGCCTGTGTCGGCCTGATCCGGCCGAAGGGCGGTGCCGCACAGTGACGACCGTGGTCGCCACGGACCTCGACGGGACCGTGATCTTCTCCGAGAAGGCGATGTCGCACGGCCCGGTCCGGCCGGCGGACGAGGACCTGGTGCCCGTCGACGTCGACGGTTCGCGGGTGTACGCGTACATGACGACCAGGGTCGTGCGGCAGTGGACCGGCCTCGCAGACGCCGGGGTCGTCGTGCCCGCCACGACCCGCTCGGTCGAGCAGTACCAGCGGCTGCGCCTGCCCGGGCAGCGGCCCGCCGCGGCGGTCGTCTGCAACGGCGCCCGCCTGCTCGTCGACGGCGAGTCCGACGCCGGCTGGGAACGGCAGGTGCGGGGGCGCCTCGCCGAACGCGGAGCCACGTACGACACCGTGTGGCAGGAGGCGCAGCGCTGGCGCGAGCGGCGCGGCTTCGACGCGGTCCGCGGGGTCGAGGACTTCTTCATCTACCTGACCGTCGTGCGGCGCGAGCCGTGGCTGGAGGCGTTCGCCGACGAGGCCGCCGAGTGGGGACGGATCAACGGCTGGCGGGTCTCGCTGCAGGGCCGGAAGCTGTATCTTCTGCCCACCGGCCTGGACAAGGCCGCCGCGGTGGCGCATGCCGCCGAGCGGCTGGGCGCGGACCGGGTCGTCGCCGGCGGGGACTCCCTGCTGGACGCCGACATGCTCCGGGCGGCGCACGCGGCGATCCGACCGGCGCACGGGGAGCTGCACCTCACCGGCTTCACCTCGCCGCACTGCCGGACCACGGCATCCGCGGGTGCGGCGGCCGGCGACGAGATTCTGGACTGGTACGTGGCGCAGACCGGCGACGGTCGGCCTTGACGAACGTGGCGCGGACCGGCGACGGTCGGCCTTGACGGACATCTGACAAGAGGAGAACAGAGCATGGCCACCGTGCTGGTGAAGGGCCAGAACACCGCACTGCCCGCCAACGACGTGCGCGTCGTCGTGGAGGTCGGCGTTGCCACCGACCTGTCCGCGCTGCTGGTGACGCCGGCCGGCAAGGTGCGGTCCGACGCCGACTTCGTCTTCTACAACCAGCCGTCCGGCCCCGGCCTCTCGGTCCGCGACACCGGCGGCGGCAAGTGGGAGGCCTCGATCTCCACCGCCGGGATCCCGGCCGACGTCGACAAGGTCCGCGTCGTGGTCAGCGTCGACGGCACCGGACAGCGGTTCGGGCAGTTCGCGCCGCCCGTCGCCCGGGTCCTCGACCAGGCCGGCACCGAGCTCATCCAGTACGTCGTGAGCGGGCTGGACCAGGAGAGCATCGTCATCGCGCTGGAGATCTACCGGCGCAACGCCGAGTGGAAGGTCCGGGCCGTCGGCCAGGGCTACGCGGGCGGCCTCGCCGACCTGATCCGCGACCACGGCGTGTCCGTCGACGACTCCCCGGCCCCGGCCGCCACCCCGGCGCCGCAGGCCGCCCCGCCGCCGGTCGCGCCGCCCGTGGCCCAGCCGCCGGTCGCACCGCCGGTGACCCCGCCGCCCCCGCCGGCCCCGCCCGTCTACACGATGCCCGCGCAGACCGCGCCCACGCACGTCGCGCCCCCGCAGGAGACGCCGGCATACGGGCAGCAGGTGCCGCAGCACAACCCGCCGACGCAGGGCTACCCGCCGGTGCCGCCGATGCCGCCCGGCCCGCCGGCCTACGGTCAGCCGCCGACGCCGCCCGGCCCGCCGGCCTACGGCCAGCAGCCGCCGCCCCCGCCCGGCCCGCCCGCGTACGGTCAGCCGACCCAGCAGATGCCGCCGGTCGCGCCGCCGCCGCCGGCCGCCCCGCCGCAGGACGCCCCGGTCGGCGGCCCCGGCGGTCCGGTCAACCTCAGCAAGGGCCAGCGGGTCTCGCTGCGCAAGCAGGACGGCTCGTCGCTCAGCCTGGTCCGGATGGGTCTCGGCTGGGACCCGATCAAGAAGCGTGGCCTGTTCGGCAACCGCGAGACCGAGGTCGACCTGGACGCCTCGGCGATCCTGTTCGCCGACCACCAGCCGGTCGACATCGCGTTCTTCAACCAGCTGCGCAGCAAGGACGGCTCCGTCCAGCACGCCGGCGACAACCGCACCGGTGCCGGTGACGGCGACGACGAGTCGATCGTCGTGGACCTCAACCGGGTGCCCGCCCACGTGACCACGATCATCTTCGTGGTGACCTCGTACGAGGGGCACACCTTCGCGCAGATCGAGGCGGCGTTCTGTCGGCTGGTGGACGAGACGACCCGCGCGGAACTGACCCGCTATACGCTCTCCGGCGGCACGCCGAGCACCGGCATGGTCATGGCCAAGCTGCACCGCGACGGCGGCGGCTGGAAGATGACGGCGATCGGCGAGCCGCAGAACGCGAAGCAGCCGCTGGAGATGATCCCGCAGCTGGGTCGTTTCCTGTAGTCCCAGCAGTCAGGAGCCAGGTCCGTCGGCATCAGGAGGAAAAGCTAATGACGCTGGTCTTCGTCAAGGGGCAGAACGCACCCCTGGCGGCGCAGCAGCTCAGGATCATGGTCGACGCCGCCGTCGCGGTCGACCTGTCGGCGTTGCTGCTCGCCGAGACGGGACGCGTCCGGTCCGACGGTGACTTCGTCTTCTACAACCAGCCGGCGGCGCCGGGGCTGACGTGGCTGACCGGCGGCGCCGGCGGGGCGCAACGGGTCGAGATCGACCTGTCCGCGGTCCCCGCCGACGTCGACCGGGTCATCGCGGTGATCAGCCCCGACGACCGCACGACGAAGTTCGGGTCCGGTCCCGCACCGGTCGCCCGGCTCGTCGAGGCGACCGGCGCCGAGGTGGGGACCTTCACCATGCAGGGCCTCAGCGAGGAACGGGCCGTCATCGCCTGGGAGCTGTACCGCCGGGCCGGCGCCTGGAAGGTCCGCGCCATCGGCCAGGGCTACTCCGGTGGCCTCGCGCAGCTGATCGCGGCCCACGGCGTCGACGTCGAGCAGGAGGAGCCGGCCCCGGCGCCCGTGACGTCGTCGCCGCACTTCCCCGGCACGCCGTCGCCGCACTTCCCGGGCACCGGCGGGCCGGCGCCCGCCGCGTCGCAGCAGCCGCAGCAGCCACTGCCGGAGGTCGGCGGTCCCCTTGAGGAGCGCCAGTACCAGCAGGTGTGGTCGATCTTCCAGGACGCGGCCCGGTCCACGTCCGCGCTGCGCTCCGCCATCGGCTACGCCGAGCAGCGCCGCGACAACGAGGTCGGCGAGCTGCTCAACGACCCGCGGCTGCGCAACTCGCCGCAGACGGCCGCGGCCCGCGCGGAGGCGGACCGCCGGCACGACGAGCTCGTGCGCCGCGCCGAGGCGGACCGCCGCCGCGACGTCGACCAGCTCGTCGCCGAGCTCAGGGAGCTCTCGGCCGGCCTGCCGGCGCCGATGGCCGGCTGGGACAGCCCGCGGTGGCGGGACTGGCGCCTGCCGGCGACGATGACGGCCGGCATCCGGGTCGGTGACGTCCACGTCCCGGAGAGCCCGGAGCTGCGCATCCCGCTGCTGTTCCGGTTGCCGCTGATGCGGCCGCTGTGGATCGACACGACCGGCGCCGACAAGGCCTCCGCGCAGGCGATGGCCCGCTCGGTCGTCGTGCGCCTGCTGGCCGCGCACCCGCCGGGCCAGCTCAACGTCTCCGTCGTCGACCTCGCCGGAGGCGGTGCCGCCGGCCGCTCGTACGACCTCGGCGGTGCTCCCGGTGCCGCGCGGTCGGTGCCGGTCGCGGCGACCCCGCAGGCGCTCGGCGACATGCTGGAGCAGCTCGTCGAGCGGGTCGACCTGGTGCAGATGGCGATCCGCGCCGGTGCGATGGGATCGCCGTACGAGGACATCGACGGTGGGCGGCGGCTGCTCGTGCTGCACGACTTCCCGTACGGCTTCGACGACAGCGCCTTCAACCGGCTGCAGTACCTGCTCCACGAGGGGCCCGAGGCGGGCGTGCACGTGCTGATGGTCGCCGACCCGCAGGACTCCTCGACGCTCGGTCCGATGGTCGGGGCGGTGTGGCGCTCGATGGCGCGTCTGCCGGTCCTGTCCGGCGACCACATGGGCGACCCTTGGGTGGGGCTGACCTGGACGTTCACGCCGGACGTGACCACGGGCAGCGCCGCCGTCGACGAGATCCTGGCCCGCCTCGCCCGTCAGGCGGACGGGCAATGATCCGGCACTGTCAGGCACCACTTGTGCGGTGCCGCTATAAGTTGATCGCAGACGCGCTGTCGTTGTAGCCGAGGAGATCACGTGTCTCAGACATTCACTCGGGGGCAGAAAAGCCCGATTTCGTCCTTCACCACGGGAGATGATCTGTATGTAGGCATCCAGTTGAACGCTCCCGGGATCACGTGGGACATCTCGTGCTTCGGCCTGGACGCCGACGACAAGCTCGTGGACGACAACTACTTCATCTTCTTCAACCAGCCGAAGTCGCCCGAGGGCTCGATCCAGAAGCTCGGCCCGCAGTCGGGTGACACCGACTCGTTCCGGGCGACCCTCACCTCGGTCCCGGAGAAGGTCGCGAAGCTGTCGTTCTGCGCCGCGATCGAGACGGCCGGCACCGCCAGCCAGCTGCAGTCCGGCTACCTGCGCATCGTCGCCGGCGGCCAGGAGGTCATGCGCTACGCCTTCACCGGCGCCGACTTCGGCACCGAACGGGCGATCATCATCGGCGACCTGTACCGCAAGGGCGTCTGGCGCTTCGGCGCGGTCGGCCAGGGCTTCGCCGGAGGCCTCGCGGACCTGATCCGCTCCTACGGCGGCAACGTCGACGACGAGCCCGCCCCCGCGCCGGCCGGTCCCGCCCCCGGCTTCGCGCCGCCGCCCGGCGGGCCGCCGCCACAGCAGGGCTTCGCACCGCCCCCGCCGCCGCCGACCCAGCAGTTCGCGCCGCCGCCGCCTCCGCCGCAGCAGTTCGCGCCTCCGCCGCAGCAGCCTGGGTACCCGCCGCAGGGTCAGCCCGGATTCGCGCCGCAGGGCCAGCCCGGGTATCCGCCGCAGGGCCAGCCGGGTCAGCAGCCTGGTTACCCGCCGCAGGGCCAGCCCGGGTACCCGCCGCAGGGTCAGCCGGGTCAGCAGCCTGGTTACCCGCCGCAGGGTCAGCCCGGCTACCCGGGTGAGCCGCTGCCGTCGCAGGCCGAGCGGGTGCAGCCCGGCGTCATGCACAGCATCCAGAAGTACCGGGAGGCGCCGACCACCGGCCGCTGGACGAAGCAGAACAGCAAGCTGGTCAAGGTGACCCTCGGCCCGGACGCGCACGCGCGGCGCGGGTCCATGGTCGCCTACCAGGGCAACGTCGAGTTCGAGTACAAGGGCTCCGGCGGCCTGAAGGCGATGTTCGAGGGCGCGATGACCGGCCAGGGCCTCAAGCTCATGACGCTGAAGGGCCAGGGCGAGGTGTTCCTCGCCGAGAACGCCAGCGACCTGCACGTCGTCGAGCTGCAGGGCCAGGCGCTGTGCATCAACGCCAACAACGTGCTCGCCTTCGACGCGAGCCTGCAGACCGAGGTCAAGCGGATCGAGAGTCCGGGCATCCCCGGCGGCGGCATGTTCCACCTGGAGGTCAGGGGACAGGGCACCGTGATCGTCATGACCAAGGGCACGCCGGTCACGCTGCAGTGCCAGGGTCCGACGTTCGGTGACATGAACGCCGTGGTCGCCTGGACCGCGGGCATGCGGGTCGCGGTGTCGACGCAGGTCAGGGTGTCCCGGCAGATCTACGCCGGGGCCAGCGGCGAGTCCGTCGCGCTCCAGTTCATGGGAATGCAGGGCCACTTCGTCGTGGTCCAGCCCTACGAGGTCTGAAAGGGGACGCTGTGCAGAGTCCGCTGCTCCAACACTATGGCCAGACGCAGGTCCGGGACCGGATGAGCCTTCACGGCAGCAAGATCGCCAAGGTCATCATGGGGCCGGGCCAGGACCTGATGGCCCGCACCGGTTCGATGATCGCCTACGAGGGCCTGATCGACTTCAACCCGAACCCGCCGCAGCTCGGCCAGATGGCCCGGTCCTGGGCGACCGGCGAGGGCGTGCCGCTGATGACCGCGACCGGCCAGGGCGAGCTCTACCTCGCCGACTACGGCAAGGAGGTCATCGTCGTGCAGCTCGCCGGCGAGGGCCTGTCCGTCAACGGCAAGAACATCCTCGCCTTCGACTCCACCCTCCAGTGGACCATCGAGCGGGTCAAGGGCGTCAGCATGCTGTCCGGCATGGGTATGTTCAACGTGGTCATCCGCGGCAACGGCTGGGTCGCGCTGACCAGCAAGGGCACGCCCGTGGTCCTCGACACGCGCGAGGCACCGACCTATGTGGACACCGACGCGCTGGTCGGCTTCACCGACGGGTTGAGCATCAGCCCCAAGCGCACCGCCCGCTTCGGCAACCTCATCGGCCGCGGCTCCGGCGAGTCGTTCCAGCTCGGTTTCTCCGGGCAGGGTTTCGTGATCGTCCAGCCGAGCGAGGACGCGCGTCCCGCGTTCGCGGTCCGGGGCTGAGGAGACAGACATGTACCAGAGCTCATTGCTGGCCAACCAGGAAGTGCAGAGCACCGAGCGGTTCGCCCTGCAGAACGGCAAGATGCTGAAGGCCACCCTCGGGCAGGCCACCGGCATGCGCGAGTTCTTCGCCCGCAAGGGTGCCATGGTCGCCTACCAGGGCGGCGTCAACTTCGACTCGCAGTATCAGGGCTGGGGCTCGCACGTCGCGCGGCACTTCACCGGTGAGGGCCTGAACCTGATGAAGGTCCACGGCAGCGGCACGGTGTTCCTGGCCAACCAGGCCCAGGACATCCACATCCTGGACCTCACCGGCGACGGCCTCACCGTCGACGGCAACAACATCCTCGCCTTCGAGACCCAGCTGCGCTGGGACATCGTCCGCATCGACTCGCAGGTCCAGATCGCCGGTGCCGGCGGCTACAACATCGACATCGGCGGCCGCGGCAAGGTCGCCGTCACCACCACCGGCGCGCCGCTGGTCATGCGGGTCACCCCCAACAACTACTACTTCGCCGACGCCGACGCGGTCATCGCCTGGTCCTCGAGCCTGCAGGTCAGCATGCAGGCGGCGGTCACGTCCTCGTCGGTCTGGCGCCCGCGCGGCAACACCGGCGAGAGCTGGCAGATGCAGTTCACCGGTGAGGGCTTCGTGGTGGTCCAGCCGGCCGAGCTCGTCCCGCCGTACGACGCCCTCGCCGGCACCAACCTCGCCGGTCGCTTCGGCCTCGGCCAGCAGGGCGGCATGCAGGGCAACAACTTCTTCGGCGGTCGCTGACCGCAGGTGTCATCCGGGGTCCCGGGCAGCGTTGCTCTCGCTGTCCGGGACCTTTCCATTCGGTGCTACAACACCGCCTTCAGCCAAAGAACGAAAACCATCGATCACTGGACCGGTCGGTACCAGCGCTCCGGAACGGAAATCTTGAACTACCTGGTTGATTGGTGACCGCGGGCGGCCACCAATCAACCAGGTAGTTCGGAATCCCTACGCGGACCGCACACCACCGGGCCCGGCGATCTCGCCGGAGCCCCGGACGATCAGGCGCGTGTCGACGAGATGGGTGGTGGGCTCCCAGTCCTCCCCGTCGAGGCGGCGGAACAGCAGGTCCGCGGCGACCCGGCCCATCCGGTACGGGTCCTGCGACACGACGGTGACGGCCGGCTCCAGCAGGTCCGCGAGGGGGAAGTCGTCGAAGCCGGCGATCGCGACCCGGTGCTGCAGCCCGCGTGAGCGCAGCGCGCGGATCGCGCCGATGGTGATGAGGTTCTGCGCGCTGAAGCACGCCGTCGGCGCGGAGGGGCCGTCCAGCAGCGCGCCGAAGGCGGTCGCGGCGGCCTCCGAGGTGTGCAGGTCGTGCACGACGTGCACGGGCCGGATGCCGTGGTCGCTCAGGGCCTCCTTGTAGCCCTGGAAGCGGCGCCGGGCGGTGGCGATGGTGCGCAGGTCGCCGAGGTACGCGATGTCGCGGTGGCCGTGGGCGACGAGGTGGCGCACGGCGTCGGCGGCGCCGGTCTCGTTGTCGACGAGGACCGCGTCGGCGTGCAGGCCGACGGGTGGGCGGTCGACGAAGACGAGCGGGGTGCCGCCGACCACCTCGCGGGTCAGGTACGCCTGGTTGTCGCTGGCCGGCACGATCAGCATCGCGTCGGCCTGGCGCATCGCGAACGCGCGGACGAGGGCGCGCTCCCGGTCGGGGTCCTCCTCGACGCTGCCGGCGAACACCATCACGTCGCGGGCGTGGGCGACGTCCTCGAGGGCGCGGTACAGGGCCGAGGAGAACGGGTTGGACACGTCCTCGAGCACGGCGGCGATGGCGGCGGTGCGGCCGCCCGCGCGGCGCAGGCTGCTGGCGGTGATGTTGGGCCGGTACTCCAGCTGCCGGATCGCGCGTTCGACGGCGCCGGCCTTCGACGGGCTGACCCCGGGCTCGCCGTTGACGACGCGGGAGACGGTCTTCGGGCTGACCCCCGCCAGCTGCGCCACGTCGCGCAGGGTCGGGCGGGCACGGGCGACCTGGGCGGCACTGTCCACGGCACTCCCTCGCGAAGATCGGCATCCACATTATCGCCAGGCCCGCCCAGTCTCCCCGAACCGGCCCGATTTGACAACGATGTCAAGAGTGCGGCCACGAATCCCAAGAGCACTTCCTAGGCAACATTGACAATCATGATGAGGCGGGTTGACACTCCTTGACATCGTTGTCAAACGAGTCTGAGGAGTTGACATGATCGAACGCAACCGAACGGCGGCGGGGTTGCTCGCTGCCGCGATGGTGGCCGGTGGGCTCACCGCCGCGTGCGGTGACGACAGCGGCAGCGACCAGGTGTCGGTCGCGCTGATCACGAAGAACTCGACCAACCCGTTCTTCGTCACGATGCAGGACGGCGCGAAGCAGGCCGCGACGGCCGAGGGCGTCAAGCTGACCATCGCCGCCGGCAAGGCCGACGGCGACGAGGCGGGCCAGGTGCAGGCGATCGAGGACGCCATCGCCCGCGGCGACAAGGGCATCCTCATCACCCCCAACGGGCCGGGCGTCAACCCGGCGATCAAGAAGGCCCGCGACGCCGGGCTCTACGTCATCGCCCTGGACACCCCGCCGGACCCGGCGAACACCGTGGACATCACGTTCGCCACCGACAACTTCAAGGCCGGTGAGCTCATCGGCAAGTGGACCGCCACCCAGCTGGCCGGCAAGCCCGCCACGATCGCCATGCTCGACCTGTTCACCGACAAGATCGTGTCCGTGGACTACAACCGGGACCAGGGCTTCCTGACCGGCATGGGGATCGACGCCAAGGACAAGAAGCGCAACGGTGACGAGGCGAAGACCGGCAGCTACTCCGGCGGCACCTACAGCATCGTGTGCAACGAGCCGACCAACGGCGCCGAGGACGGCGGCCGCACCGCGATGGAGCGGTGCCTGACGAAGAACCCGGCGGTCAACGTCGTCTACACGATCAACGAACCGGCCGCGGTCGGCGCGCAGAAGGCGCTCAAGGCCGCCGGCACCAAGGACGTGCTCGTCGTGTCGATCGACGGCGGCTGCGACGGCGTCAAGCAGGTCAAGGACGGGCTCATCAACGCCACCTCCCAGCAGTACCCGCTGAAGATGGCCGAGCTCGGCATCAAGGCCGTCAAGCAGATCGCGACCGGCGGCGAGAAGCCGAAGACCAGCGGGGGCCTCGACTTCTTCGACACCGGCGTGACCCTGGTGACCGACAAACCGGCCGCCGGTGTGGAGAGCATCGACAGCACCGAGGGCGCGAACCGGTGCTGGGGCAAGTCGTGACGGCCACCACCGCCGCGGAACAGTTCGCGCTGCGCCGGCGCTCGCCGGTCCAACGCGTCCAGCACGTGCTGCACTCGTACCCCGCCATCAGCCCGTTCCTCGTGCTCGTCATCTCCTTCGCGGTCTTCACGATGATCAACCCGAGGTTCGCCCAGCCGAACTCGCTGTCGCTGGTGCTGCAGCAGGTCGCCGTCATCGGCGCGCTCGCGGTCGGGCAGACCCTGATCATCCTCACCGCCGGCATCGACCTGTCCGTCGGCGCGGTCACGATCCTCGCGATGATGCTGTCCGCGAAGCTCGCCGAGGGCAACGGCCTGCCCGGGATCCTCGCGGTGCTGGTCGGGATCGCCCTCGGCGTCGCCGCCGGCGCGCTCAACGGCACCCTCGTCACCCGCATCGGGCTGCCACCGTTCATCGTCACGCTCGGCACGCTCAGCGTCTTCACCGCCATCGGGCTGCTCTACACCCGGGGGCAGAGCGTGCAGGCCGTCGACCTGCCGGCCCTGCTCAACTGGACGGGGGAGACGTTCGCGGTCGGCCGGTTCCGCATCACCGCCGGTGTCGTGCTCGTCGCCGTCCTCTACGTCGTGGTCGGCTTCGCCCTCGCCAACACCGCGTGGGGCCGGCACGTGTACGCCGTCGGCGACGACAAGGAAGCCGCCCGGCTCGCCGGCATCCGGGTCGACCGGGTCCTGGTGAGCGTGTACGTCATCGCCGGCGCGATCTACGGCCTCACCGCCTGGATCCTCATCGGCCGGGCCGGCGCGGCCAGCCCCAACGCGATCACCGACGCCAACCTGGAGAGCATCACCGCCGTCGTCATCGGCGGCACCAGCCTCTTCGGCGGCCGGGGCGCGGTCCTCGGCACGCTGCTCGGCGCGCTCATCGTCGGCTTCTTCCGCAGCGGCCTGTCCCTGGCGGGCGTCGACGACCAGTACCGCGTCCTCGCCGTCGGCCTGCTCGTGCTGGTGGCGGTGGCCGTCGACCAGTGGATCCGGAGGGTCCGCGCATGAACACGAGTATGACGCCCGTTTTGTCCGCCCGGGGGTTGGTGAAGACGTTCGGCCGGGTCGTCGGGCTCGACGGCGTCGACATCGACCTGTTCCCCGGTGAGGTCCTCGCCGTCATCGGCGACAACGGCGCCGGCAAGTCGACCCTCATCAAGTGCCTCACCGGCGCGCTCGTCCCCGACGCCGGTTCGATGTCGCTGGACGGGCAGCCGGTGCAGTTCAAACGGCCGCAGGACGCCCGTGAGGCCGGCATCGAGACGGTGTACCAGACCCTCGCGGTCGCGCCAGCCCTCGACATCGCCAGCAACCTGTACCTCGGCCGGGAGCGGCTGCGGCCGGGGCCGCTCGGCTCGGTCCTGCGGATGCTCGACAAGAAGGGCATGCGCCGCGACGCGAGCCAGGCCCTCGCCGACCTCGGCATCGGCACCCTGCAGAACATGGCCCAGCCGGTCGAGACGCTGTCCGGCGGCCAGCGCCAGGCGGTCGCGGTGGCGCGGGCCGCCGCGTTCGGCAGCAAGGTGATCGTCCTGGACGAGCCGACCGCCGCGCTCGGCGTCCGGGAGTCCAACCAGGTGCTCAAGATGATCGGCGAGGTCCGCTCCCGGGGGCTGCCGGTCATCCTGATCAGCCACAACATGCCGCACGTGTTCGAGGTCGCCGACCGCATCCACATCCAGCGTCTCGGCCGCTGCGGCGGGCTCATCACCCCGCAGTCGCACACCATGTCGGAGGCGGTCGCCATCATGACCGGTGCCACGACCCTGGACGAGACGCCCGGCCGCGTCGGGGGTGGTGCGTGATCACCGTGGTCGGTGAGGCCCTGGTGGACCTGATCGAGGGTCCACCGGGCGGGCCTTCGGCGTATCCCGGCGGCAGCCCCGCCAACGTCGCCGTCGCCCTGGCCCGCCTCGGCGCCGACGTCAGCCTCCTCACCCAGCTCGGCGCCGACCCGCACGGCCGGCTGGTGCTCGACTTCCTCGCCGCCAATGGGGTACGACTGGCGCCCGGCACCCGCCTCGACGCCACCCCGACGAGCACCGCGCACACCAGGCTCGGGCCGGACGGCCAGGCGGACTACACCTTCGACATCGCCTGGCGGGCCCTCCCACCCAGCGCGTCCACTGTGGACCCGGCGGTGGCCTGCCTGCACACGGGGTCGATCGCCACGTTCCTCGAACCCGGCGCGGCACACGTCGCCGCGCTGATGCGGTCCGCCGCCGCCACCATCAGCTACGACCCCAACTGCCGGCCGTCGCTGATGGGCGACCCCGCCGCCGCCGTCCCGCGGGTCGAGGGGCTCGTCGCGCTCAGCGACGTCGTGAAGGTCAGCCAGGAGGACCTCGCCTGGCTGTACCCGGGACGCGGGCCCGACGAGATCGGCCGGGCCTGGCTCGCGCTCGGCGCCCGGCTCGTCGTGGTGACCCTCGGCGCCGACGGTGCCTGGGGCAGCACCGCCGGGGTCGCGGTGAGCGTGGCGCCGATGCCGGTGCGGGTGGTGGACACCGTCGGCGCCGGGGACGCGTTCACCGCCGGGCTGCTGCACGCCTGCGGCGCCGCCGGCCTGCTCGGCGCCGCCAACCGGGACCGCCTGGCCGGGATCGACGGCTCGGGCCTCGCGGCCATGCTCACGTTCGCGTCCCAGGTCGCCGGCATCACCTGCGCCCGCCGCGGCGCCGACCCACCCACCCTCGCCGACCTCCCCTCATGACCCCGCCCCGTGATCCCGAAGACCTGGTGCACCCAGGACTGCCCAACCTCTTCCGGATCACGGAAGTCCCTGGCCTCATGATCCGGAAGGGTTTGTGTACCCAGGGGTGCCCGAGGTCTTCGGGATCATGGAAGGGTGTGCATCTTTCACTGCCGGCGGCGCGGTGAGCTGGGCCCGGGGCGGCGGCGGGTTGTCCCGGGACGGGTGCGCGTGCTCTCGTGGGCGCCGCCGTACCAAACCCTGGGAGTGACCGGCATGAACCATCGATCATGGACCCGCCACGCACGGACCGTGGCCGTTGTCGCCGCCGCCGGCGCGCTGGTCGCGGCCGTGCTGCCCGTGCTCGCCGCGTCGGCGGGGCAGACCCTCGCGCAGGTCGCGACCGCGCGCGGCTTCCACATCGGCACCGCGGCCGGGGTCAGGACCCTCGCGTCGAGCCAGTGGCGGCAGGTCGCGGACACCCAGTTCAACTCGGTGACGATGGGCAACGAGGGCAAGTGGGACGCCACCGAGCCCACGCAGGGCCAGTTCGACTTCGCCGCCGCCGACGCCATCGCCGACTACGCCGCCGCGACCGGCAAGCGGCTGCGCGGGCACACCCTCGTGTGGCACAGCCAGCTGCCGTCGTGGGTGAGCACGGACCGCACCGCCGCCGCGCAACGGCAGGTGCTCATCGACCACGTGACCGGGGTCGCCGGGCACTTCGCCGGCGACGTCGCGCAGTGGGACGTGGTGAACGAGCCGTTCAACGAGGACGGGACGCTGCGCTCCTCGGTCTGGTACACGCGGCTCGGCGAGTCCTACATCGCCGACGCGCTCACCGCCGCCCGCGCCGCCGACCCGGCCGCGAAACTGTTCATCAACGACTACAACGTCGAGGGCGTCAACGCCAAGAGCACCGGCCTGTACAACCTCGTGCAGCGGCTGCAGGCGGCCGGCGTCCCGATCGACGGGGTCGGCCTGCAGGCGCACCTGATCGTCGGGCAGGTCCCGTCGACGCTGCGGCAGAACATCGAGCGGTTCACCGCGCTCGGGCTGAAGGTCGAGATCACCGAGCTCGACGTGCGGATCCCGCTGCCCGCCGACACCGCCGAGCTGACCCAGCAGGCCGCGGACTACCGCGCGGTCGTCGGGGCGTGCGCCGCCGTCGCCGGCTGCACCGGCGTGACGACGTGGGGCGTCGGCGAGGTCGACTCGTGGATCCCCGCGTTCTTCCCCGGCTACGGCGCGGCCCTGCTGTTCGACGAGCAGTGGCGGGCCAGGCCCGCGTACACGGCCGTGGTCGAGGCGCTCGGCGGCACCGCGACCGTCCCGGCGCCGCCGCCCGTGCCGAGCCTGGTGAGCGTGGCGGCGTATCCGTTCGAGAGCGGCCTGGCCGGCTGGGGCTCCCGCGGCAGCGAGGTCACGACACAGGTAACGACGGTCGCGCACGGCGGCACCGGCAGCGTGCTGTCGTCCGGGCGGACCGCGACGTGGCAGGGCCCGACCCGTCCGGTGCTGGACCTGCTGGCGCCGGGGAAGCTGTACACGGTGAGCGCATGGGCGCGCACGGCGTCCGGCACGGGCACCGCCCGGCTCAGCATGCAACGGCAGAACGGCACCGCGACCCGCTACGAGAACGTCAGCGCCAACACGGCGATCGGCACGTCGTGGACCCTCCTGCGCGGCGACTACCTGTTCCTGCCCGGCGCGACGGCGCTGTCGGTGTACCTGGAGACCACGGACACGACCGGCGACCTGTACCTGGACGACGTCACGATCGAGACCGAGGGCCCGCCGGTGTCTTCGTCGGCGTCGGCGTCGGCGTCGGCCTCGGCATCCGTCTCCGTGTCGCCGTCCGCGTCCCGCTCGGTGTCGCCGTCCGCGTCCCGCTCGGTGTCGCCGTCCGCGTCGCGGTCACCGTCCGCGTCACCCTCGCAGGGTGGGCCGGCCGGGTGCGTCGTGCGGTACACCACCAACGACTGGGGCGGCGGGTTCGTCGGCGACGTCACGGTCACCAACACCGGTGCCGCCGTGAACGGCTGGACGGTGCGCTGGACGTTCGCCGGTGACCAGCGCGTCAACCAGGCGTGGGGGGCGACGGTCACCCAGGCCGGCGCCGCGGTGAGCGCCACCAACGCCGCCTGGAACGGCACCGTCGGGGCCGGCGCCGCGGTGAACTTCGGGTTCCTTGCCAGCTACACAGCCGGCTACACCGGTGGCAACGCCCGCCCGGCCGCCTTCACCTTCAACGGCACGGCCTGCACCGTCAGTTGAGGTGCGCGACGTAGACGGTGTTCGTCGACTGCCGGCGCTGCAGGGGATTGTCGAACGCGACGACCTCGGCGCGGGCACCGGCGAACACCTCGGCGAGGGTGGCGGTGAACGCGTCGTCCGGCGGGTCGTTGGACCACAGCCCGAACACCCCGCCGGGGCGCAGGTGCCCGGCGAGGCGCTGGAGCCCGGCCACGGTGTAGAAGCCGCCGTTGCCGGGGTGCAGCAGGTGCGAGGGGGAGTGGTCGATGTCCAGCAGCACCGCGTCGAAGCGGCGGCCCGGCGCGGCCGGGTCGTAGCCGTCGTCGCCGGCGGTGAGGGCGAAGAAGTCGCCGTGCACGAGCCGGCAGCGCGGGTCGTCGGTCAGCGCGGCGCTCAGAGGGAGCAGGCCGCGCCGGTGCCAGCCGATGACCGCGTCCAGGTAGTCGACGACCAGCAGCGACTCGACCCGCAGGTCTTCGAGGGCGGCGTGGGCGGTGTAGCCGAGGCCGAGCCCGCCGACGACGACCTGGAGCGGACCGCCGGGCAGCGCGGCCAGCCCCAGCGTCGCGAGGGCGACCTCGGCGACGGTGAAGAGGCTGGACATCAGGTACTCGTCGCCGAGCTTCACCTCGTACACCTCGACCTCGAGGGACGGATCCCGCCGACGGCGGAGGCTGACCTCGCCGATCGGGGTCTGCTGCCAGTCGAGCTCTTCGAACCGCCGGGTCATCGGGGCACCGTATCGTGGCGTATCCCGGTCCCGGGGCGCAGACTGGGAACATGAGTGAATTTCCGGTCAAGTTCGGCGGGTACGACCGGGCGCGGGTCGACGCCTTCATCGCGACCAACACGGCCGAGCTGGAGTCTGGCGACCCTTCCCGGCGGGCGAAGGCCCTCGCCGCGGCGAACGCGGTCAGCTTCCCCTCGGCCCCCTGGCGAGGCTACGACAAGGCGGCCGTCGACCACTACCTTCGCCGGATCGGCAAGGGCCGCCCGGACGACAGAGTCTGAGCTTCTGCTTCATGCGACGCCCACCGGCTCGCGCTCCGGTGCCACCGCCGGCAGCGCGGTCCGGCGGTTCGGCAGCGCGAGGCGGAAGACCTTCGCCCACGCCGAGCCGACCTGCTTGGGCATCGGGCCGCTGGTGTAGCTCAGCCCGTACCGCTGGAAGAGGTCCTGGATCCTCGGCGCGATCTCCTGGTAGCGGTTGCTCGGCAGGTCCGGGAACAGGTGGTGCTCGATCTGGAACGACAGGTTGCCGGTCATGATGTGCATCAGCCGGCCGCCGGAGATGTTGGCGGAGCCGAGCATCTGCCGCAGGTACCACTCGCCGCGGGTCTCACCCTCGATCGAGGTCTTCTCGAACGTCTCCACGCCCTTCGGGAAGTGCCCGCACATGATGACCGAGTGCGTCCACAGGTTGCGGACCAGGTTCGCGGTCGCGTTGGCCGCGATGGTGTGCAGGAACGACGGGCCCGACAGCAGCGGGTGCAGCACGTAGTCCTTCGTCACCTGGCGGCCGATCTTGCGCAGCACCTGTTTCACGCCTGCCTTGAACTGCGGGCTCTTCCGGCGCTTCTTCGTCGCGAGGTTCTTGCCGAGCTCCAGGTCGTAGGCGGCGATGCCGTATTCGAAGAAGCACGCGTTGACGAAGTTCCACAGCGGCTGGCCCAGGTGGATCGGGTGCCAGCGCTGGTCCTCGTCGACCCGCATGATGCCGTAGCCGAGGTCGTTGTCGCGCCCGATGACGTTGGTGTACGTGTGGTGCAGCTCGTTGTGCGAGTGCTTCCACTGCTCCGACGGCGAGGCGTTGTCCCACTCCCACGTCGTCGAATGGATCTTCGGGTCACGCATCCAGTCCCACTGGCCGTGCATGACGTTGTGCCCGATCTCCATGTTCTCGAGGATCTTCGCCACCGACAGGCCCGCGGTCCCGACCAGCCACGCCGGCGGCAGGATCGAGAACAGCAGCACGCCCCGGCTGCCGAGCTCCAGCCAGCGCTGCACCTTGATGACCCGCCGGATGTAGGCCGCGTCGCGTTCACCGCGACTGGTGATGACCTCGTCGCGGATGGCGTCGAGCTCACGGCCGATCGCCTCGACGTCCTCGGCGGTGAGGTGACCGACCGGGTTGACGGGCTTGCGCTGGAGTGTGGTCACTGTTCTGGTGGGCCCTTCTTGGATTTCGAGCTCAGATTTCGAGGCGGCACGGGCCGGCCGCGGCGGAGATGCACGTCTGCACGAGGACGTTGTCGCCCTCGGTGGCGGTGGTGAGGCGGCCGTCGCGCAGGTCGCGCACGGCACCCTCGCGCAGGGGGAGCACGCAGCTGAAGCAGATGCCCATCCGGCACCCGGACGGCATGAGCACCCCGGCGGCCTCCCCGGCCTCCAGCAGCGGCGCGCCGTCCGTGCTCTCGACGGCCTTGCCGGAGCGCAGGAACGTCACGGTGCCGCCGTCGCCCGTGGCTGTGACCGCCGGTCGGAACCGTTCGACGTGCAGCTGTCCGGCCTTGCCGAGGCCTGCCCAGTGCCCGGTGAGCTCGTCCAGCATCGCGTTGGGCCCGCAGGCCCAGGTGTGCCGCTCCGCGAGGTCGGGCACCGCTGTTTCGAGGTCGCTCGGTTGCATCCGGCCGTCGGCGCGGGTGTGCCGTTCGACCAGCTGGATGCTTTTTTCTCGGGCAAGGGCGCGCAACTCGTCCCTGAAGAGGACGTCGTTTTCGGTGGGTGCGGAGTGCACGAGCACCGCGTCGCTGAGGCTTCGCGACCGCAGGATGCCCATCACGGGGGTGAGGCCGCTGCCCGCCGTCACGAACAGCACCTTCCCTGGGTCCTGCGCGGGCAGGGTGAAGTCGCCCGCCGGGCGCTCCAGGCCGAGGAGCATGCCGGGTCGTGCCTTCGCCAGGAGGTGCCGGCTGACCGCACCGCCGTCGACCGCCGTGACCGTGACCGTGAGCAGCCCGTCGGGCCGGTGCGGCGCGCTGGTCAGCGAGTACGCCCGCCAGAGGCGGACACCGTCGACGTCGACGCCGAGCCGCAGGTACTGCCCGGGCTCGTGCCGCCGCCAGCCGCGTCCCGGCCGCAGGGTGAGGGTGACCGCCCGGTCGGTCTCCGGGTGGACCGCCACGACCTTGGCCCGCAGCACCTCGCGGTTGCGCAACGGCGCGACCACGTCGAGGTAGTCGGCCGGCACCAGCGGCGTCGTCAGGAGCTCGACGACCCGCCAGGCACCGGCGCGGAGGGCTTGGGTAGCGGCCATGCGTCCAGCATGATGGAGTCCTGAGCACAAAATCATGACCGGGACGCGTGAATCGAGGCGCGATTCTTGTTCGCCGAAGACAAAACAAGCGCTCTGGACGCGTTCCGGCTCCCCACCGGCGCCGCCGAGTCACTGCGCCACGCCCTGCCCGAGGTCGCCGGCCACGCCGTCGCCGCCATCGTCGCCGAGGTCCCAGCGTATGCCGGCGCCCTCACCGGCGAGATGGGCACCAAGATCGAGATGGCGGTCCGCGGCGCCCTCGGCGGCTTCCTCAACCTCGCGTCGCGCAAGGCCGGCCCCTCACCCCTCGCGGCGTCCCTCGAAGGTGCGTACGCGCTCGGCCGGGGCGAGGCCCGCTCCGGCCGCAGCCTCGACGCGCTCCTCGCCGCCTACCGGGTCGGCGCCCGGGTCGCCTGGCGGGAGCTGGCCGCGGTCACCGTCGCCGCCGGGATGGGCGCGCCGGCCGTGGCCCGGTTCGCCGAGCTGGTCTTCGCCTACATCGACGAGCTGTCCGCGGCGAGCGTCACCGGCCACTCCGACGAGCTGGCGACCTCCGGCCGGGCCCGCCGCCGTGCGCTGGACCGGCTCGCACAGAGCCTCCTGGCCGGCGAGCCCGCACAGACCGTCGCCGCGGCCGCGGCCGCCGCGGAGGCCGCCGAATGGACGCCGCCGCAGACGCTGACCGCCGTCCTGCTGCCCGACAGCGACATCCGGGCCGCCCGCCCCGTCGTCGACCGGCTCGACCGCCGGACCCTGCAGACCACCGTGGAGCACCTGCGCGACACGTCGGTGCTGCTCGTGCCCGACGCGCACGGGCCCGCCCGCGGCCACCTGCTGCGGTTGCTCGCCGGGCACGACGCGGTCACCGGCCCGCCGGTGCCCTGGTCCCTGGCCCGGCACTCCTTCGACCGGGCCGTGCGGGTGTCCCGGCTGTTCCCCGGCGGCGGCTCCCTGGACACGGAGGAGCACCTGGTCGCGCTGGTCGTCTCGGCCGACCCGCGGGCCCTGGCCGACCTGCGCGAGCGGGCCCTGGCGCCGCTCGCCGCCGAGCGGGCCTCCACGGTCGGCAAACTCGTGGAGACCCTGCGCAGCTGGCTGTTGCACCAGGGCCGCCGCGACGAGGTGGCCGCCGAGCTGTTCGTCCACCCGCAGACGGTGCGGTACCGGGTCGCGCGGCTGCGCGAGCTGTACGGCGACCGCCTCCGCGACCCGGAGTGGGTGCTGTTGCTGACGGTCGCGCTCAGTACCCCCGACACCCCATGACCGCCGGCTCGACGGTTGCCGCAGCCCGCGGAATTGGCCAACGTCGGCCCCGCCCGACCGCCCCGCCGGGGAAAACGATCTTGCCGCAGATCGAAGTCGCCGGCTGGTCGCCCGGACGGCCCTGGGGCGACTTCGATCACCGGGAGACCCACCCACGGTGCGGAACACGCGGGCAACGAGACCGATCCAGAGCTCGGCGGCGCCGGGCACGCCGAAATCGTTGCCAGATTCCCACAACCGGAAGGATCCCCGGGCTCCTGACGCCGGAAATCCTTCCGTTTGTCGCGCCACCGCCGCCTTTCGCAGATCGAAGTCGTGCCGTGTCCACGGCTCGTGCGCGTCTTCGATCACCGCGAAGATCCACTCGTAGGGCGGAGAGTGGAGGCGCCGGACCCGCGCGGCTGCGTGACCGGTACGGTGAGGCGGCCGGGGGATCGGCTCGCGACGAGAGATCGTCGCCAGCGAGTGGGTGCCGGCACCGCACAACGTCCAGTCCGCACCCCGCAGCGATCGTTCTACATCGTGTAATGAGCCGGCTACGCGACACGCCGGTGATTAGGTGGGGTGGGCTACGGTGTAGTCAGCAGAACGCCGTCGCCGGTGGTACGCGGTTCAGCGTTTCGGGTCCCAGCCGGTCGCCGTGTTCAGTGGTGCTCGGTAGTTCAGCGGTCGAGCTGTGGCGATTGAGCGGTACGTCGCCGCGCGGCGGTTGAGCGGTGGTGTGGGGCTCAGCGTTGGGGGTGCCAGCCGGTCAGGTAGGCGTCGATGGTGGCGCCGGCGGCCTGGTCGGTGGTCAGCTGGGGCCGGTCGGCGGTGACCGTCGCGCCGGGACCCCGGTTGTGGAACTCGCCGTAGCGGGCGTCGCGCCACGACCAGGTGCCGAAGTCGGTCCACGGCGCCGCGCCGATGTGGGCGCCGATCGTCGAGTCGCGGATCACCGTCTGCGCGATCGCGTTCGGGTCGTTGCTCGGGTGCCAGGGCCGGCCGAGGAAGACGGTGCCGGCGGGAGCGTCGCTGGTCAGCTTGCTGCCGACGATGAGGAAGCCGAACGGGTTGGCGATCGAGGTGCTCGCCGCGGTCACGTAGCCGTTGTTGGTGGCCGACCCGCGGTTGAGCGAGCGGATCTCGCAGCGGTCGAAGACGGCGGTGGCGCGGCCGAAGATGAAGTCCACGTCGCCCTCGACGTAGCACTTGCGGAAGTAGACGCGGCTGACGGTGGTGGCGTCGGGGCTGTTGACGTACAGGGTGTCCTGGTTGCCGAGGAACCGCACGTTGTCGAAGACGAGCCGGTCGGCGCGGGTGAGCACGGCGACCGCCTGCTTCGAGGTGATCTCCGGGTGGGCGGCCTCGTCGAAGTCGTTGGCGAAGGTCAGGTTGCGGGCGGAGAAGTCGTCGCCGGAGATGGTGACCGAGGCGCTGCCCGAGGTGCCCCAGGTGCCGCCCTCGGGCTTCGGCGTGCCGTTGGCACGGTTGTCGGTGATCACGACCTGGCTCGGGTCGGCGCCCTGGCCTCGCAGGACGATGTGCGGCTTGTCGGCCGGGATGATCACCTGGCCCCGGTAGACGCCGGGCCGGAGCTTGATCGTGAAGGGTCCCGGGTTGCCCGGGGGCACGGCGTCCACAGCGGCCTGGACGCTGGTGAAGTCGCCCGAGCCGTCGGCGGCGACGGTCACGGACGGGCCCGGCCAGGCGGTGGCGGGGGCCGCGGGCAGCCCGGTCGTGGCGGCGGCCGCGCACAGCGCGGCGGCGGCGATGAGAGTGCGGCGGGAGCTCATCCATCGAGCTTTGCAAACCTTTGCAGCCGCGACAAGACTGCAACAGTTGCAGGAATGCGCTTTCATAAGGGTTTTCACGGCTGGTGCGGAGCGGTCCGTCAGGACAAGGGTAGACCCGCCGGGAGGGGGGAAACATTCCCGGCGGGTCCTCGACGGCCGGACGCTACGGCAGCGTCACCCGCTGCGCGTTGGTGCCGTTGCAGTCCCAGATCTGCAGCTGGGTGCCGTCGGTGGTGCTGCCGCCGGGGTCGTCCAGGCAGCGGCCCGACTGCGGGTTGCGCAGCGCCTGGCTGGCGGCGACATACGTCCACTGCTGCGCGCCCGTGCCGTTGCAGTCCCACAGCTGGACCTTGGTGGCGTTGGCGGTGCCGCTGGCGCTGACGTCGAGGCACTTGCCCAGCGCGCGGGCCGTGCCGTCACCCGGCAGGGTCCACTGCTGCGCGTTGGTGCCGTTGCACGACCAGACCTGGATGCGCGTGCCGTTGGCGGTGCCGGCCGCGTTGACGTCGACGCACTTGCCCACGCCGACCAGCGTGAGCGGGCCGCCGGTGCCGCCGCCCCCGCCGCTGCTGATCAGGAACCGGTTGTTGGCCGTGTTCCAGTGCGTGGCCAGATACGAGCCGGCCGGCGGGTTGGTGTTGAAGTAGTCGTTCTTGTTGCAGTCCAGGCGGTTGTCCTGGGCCTGGTCGGTGCAGACGATCCGGATCACCGTGCCCGGCCCGTCGTTGTAACACATGATGTCGTAGTCGTCGGTGCAGTGGCCGTACGCCGTGTGGTTCGGCGACGAGCCCATCACCGCGCCCATGGCGTGGGTCAGTTCGTGCGCGGCGGGCCCGGCCGACCAGCAGCCCGAGTCGACCCGGCTGAAGGACGCGCCGGAGTTGTTGGCGTTGTTCTGGCCCGGCTGGTCGTCGAGCGTCACGTACGCGACGCCGCACAGCGCCGTGGCGTCCACGTACATCAGGTACTTGCGGTCGGTGCGGTTGTAGCCGAGTGCCTTGATCGCGTTGACGGAGTTGCCGAAGTCGCTCAGCGCGCTGTTGGCGATCGCCACGTTCGACACCGCGATGTTGCAGCCGCTGTCGGTGACGAACCGGACGTGCCGGGTGCCGCCAGTCTGCGCGGCGGAGGCGCTGTAGATGTCGTCGACCTGCGAGGACCAGGTGCGGATCGAGGCGAGGTACTGGTTGTAGCGGTCGGCGTTGCCGGAGCCGCGCACGTACAGCACCTGGACGCGGTTGCCGCTGACGCCGTCGCCGTCGCAGACGACGCTGAGCGGGTTGACCGCGAGCCCGGTCAGCGGCGGCACGGACTTCGTCACGTCCAGGCCGGGGAACGGCGCGTCGGGGCCGTGGGTGCAGGCGCCGGGGACGGCCTTGACCTCGAGGAGGCCGGCGCAGCGGCCGGTGCCGGCCTTGAAGCCGCCGTAGAGCAGGCCCCGGGCGGGGTCGTCGGCGGGCAGCGAGGTGGACGGGACGGCGGCGGAGGACGGGGCGCTGAGGCCCGCCACGGCCAGCACGAGTGCGGCGGCGGCGAGCAGGATGCGGTGCGGATGGGGGATGGCTCGTTTCATGGACACTCCCGGTGGCGGCCGGACGGTGACATCGTTGTCACCCTGTCCCGCCAGTGTCACCCTGACCATGACGCCGGTCAATGCGTTGCGCCGGTGGTAGGGGTTTCCCCACCGGGGAAGAGCAAGGTCCGCCGTGTGTTCCCCGCCCGCCGCCCCGACCAGGCTGAACGGCATGAGAAACGCGGTCGTCGAGGTGCTCGACGTGACGAAGACCTACCCGGGCGGCGGCGCCCGCGCCCTGGACGGCGTGTCGGTGGCGTTCGCCGCCGGCACGTTCTGCGCCGTGATGGGCCCGTCCGGCTCGGGGAAGTCAACCCTGCTGCACTGCGCGGCGGGCCTGGACCGGCCCGACACCGGACGGGTCGTCCTCGCCGGCGAGGAGATCGGCACGCTGCGCGAGCCACGGCTGACCCAGGTCCGCCGCCGGAGGGTCGGTTTCGTCTTCCAGAGCTACCACCTGATGGATTCGCTCTCCGTGTGGCACAACGTGCTGCTGCCGCAGCGTTTGGCTGGTGTACGACCAGACCGCGGCTGGGCGAAGGACGTCATCCGCCGGGTCGGGCTCGCGGGCCGCGAAGACGACCGGCCCGCCCGGCTGTCCGGCGGCCAGCGCCAGCGGGTCGCCCTCGCCCGGGCCCTCGCCGGCCGCCCCGAGGTCATCTTCGCCGACGAGCCGACCGGCGCCCTGGACCTCGCCACCGGCCGGGAGGTGCTGCAACTGCTCCGGGAAGCGGTCGACGGGCTCGGCGCCACGATCGTCATGGTGACCCACGACCCGGCCGCCGCGGCCTGGGCGGACCGGGTCGTCTTCCTCGCCGACGGCCGGGTCGCCGGCGAACTGGCCGCCCCCACCGCGGACCTGGTCGCGGCGCGCATGACGGCGGTGAGCGCCCGATGATCCGCCTCGCCATCGGCACGCTGCGCCGGCACCGCGGCGCGTACGCCGGCACGTTCCTCGCCGCGCTGCTCGCCGTCGCCCTGCTGTCCGGCGGCGGGCTGCTGCTCGCGTCGGTCCTCACCGCGACACCACCGGCGGACCGGTTCGCCGCCGCGGCCGTCGTCGTCTCCGGCGAGCGGGCCGTCACCGTCGAGACCGTCACCCACAAGAAGAAGAAAGACAAGGACAAGGTCAAGCGGAAGGTCAAGACGGAGCGGCTCACCGGCGCCGGCACGCTGCCCACCGGCCTGGCCGCCCGGCTCGCGGACCTGCCCGGGGTCGCGGCGGCGGTGCCGGACCTCGCGTTCCCCGTCGAGGTCACCGCGAAAGGCCGGGCGCTGCGGGGAGCCGACGGAGCCCCCGTCGTCGGTCACGGCTGGGCGTCGGCCGGGCTCACCCCGTACACCCTGCGCAACGGCAACCCACCCGGCCGCGGGGAGGCGGTGCTCGACGCCGACCTGGCCGCGCGGGCCGGGCTGACCACCGGCGCCGAGATCACCGTCACCAGCCGCACCGGCGTGCGGGCCCTGCGGATCTCCGGGATCGCCGCGCCCGCCGGCCGCGACGGGCTGCCCGCGCAGGGGGCGCTGTTCGTCGCCGACACCGAGGCCGCCGCGCTGTCCGGCCTCGACGGGCCGACCGCGATCGGCATCCTCGCCGCGCCCGGCGCCGGCGACCTGCGGGCCGCCGTCGAAGCGGCCATCGCCGGACAAGCCCCTGCCGGACAAGCCCCTGCCGGACAAGCCCCTGCCGGACAAGCCAACGCAGGACAGGCCAACGCCGGACAAGCCACTGCCGGCGGGAGCACCGTCGTCCGGGAGGTCACCGTCCTGACCGGCGACGACCGGGTCCGCGCCGACCTGCCCGGCGCGCTGCCGGACTACATCGCCCCGATCTCGATCTTCGGGTTCCTCATCGGCATCACCGCGTTCGCCGCCGTCTTCGTCCTCACCGGCACCGTGACCCTCGGCGTCCGGCAGCGGCTGCGGGAACTCGCCCTGCTGCGGACCGCCGGCGCCACCCCGGGCCAGCTGCGCCGCCTGCTGAGCCTGGAAAGCCTGCTGCTGGCCGGGTGCGCGGCGATCCCCGGCGCGCCGCTCGGCATCGTCGCCGCCGAGACCGTCGCGGCCCGGTTCCGCCGGCTCGGCGCCGTCCCGCCCCAGTTCACCGTCCAGATCAACCCGCTCGTCCTCATCGCCGCCGCGGCCGCCGGGCTGCTGGTCACCGCCGTCGCGGCCCGCATCGCCGGGCGGCGCGCGGCCCGCATCGCACCGACCCAGGCACTCACCGAAACCGCCGTCACACCCGCCGGCGGGCAGTTCACCAGGGTCCTCTCCGCCGCCGTCGCGGCCGGCGGCGCCGTCGCCGTGCTCACGTTCGTGCCGCTCGGCGGGCCGTTCGGGATGGGCATGAGCTTCGTGTCCAGCGCGCTGCTGCTGTGCGCCGTCGCCGCGCTCGGCCCCATCGCGGTGCGGCCCCTCACAGCCGTCGTGTCGCGGCTCCTCGGCGCCGGCCCGGTCGGCCGGCTCGCCGGGCAGGTCACCAGGGCCGAACCGCGCCGGGTCGCGGCCGTCGCCGTGCCACTCGTGCTGATGTTCGCGATCAACGCCACGATGCTGCTCAACAGCCGGATGCTCACCGGCATCGCGGCCGGCGAACAGGCCGCCCGGACCGCACCCGCCACCGCCCAGGTGACCGCGCCGCAAGGGCTCGCCCTCAGCACCGCGGAGACCGTCATGGCGGTGGACGGGATCACCGGCGCGGCCGCGACCATACCGACCCGGATCGTCGTCGTGGCCGGCGGCAAACCCGAGGACCACGCCGCGCAGGGGCTGCTCATCACCGGAACGCAGCCCGCGCTCGACCTCGGGTTCACCGCCGGCGGCCTCCCGGACGGCGGGTTCGCGGCCAGCCGATACCTGGCCGGCCTCTACGACTGGACCGTCGGGCAGGACATCGAGCTCCGGCTCGCCGACGGACACCGCGTCCAGCTGCGGCTCACCGGCGTCTACGACCGGTCCCGCGGCTTCGGCGACGCCGTCCTGCCCGCCGCCCTCATCGCCGCCCACGACCCGCGCGGCCTGGTGCGCGGCATCAGCGTCCGCTACGACCCCGGCACCGCCGAACGGATCCGGGCCGCCGGGCCGGGCGTGATCGTGACCCCGTCGAGCGCCACCGAGGCCGCCGGCGACGCGCAGGAGCAGCAGGGCGCCTGGGAGCTCATGGTCGCGGTCACACTCGGGTTCACCGCGATCGCCATCCTCAACACGTTCGCCATCGCCACCACCGGCCGGCGCCGCGAGTTCGCCGGTCTCCGGCTCGCCGGCGCCACCACCGGGCAGCTGCACCGGCTGGCGGCGCGCGAGGCGCTCATCGTCGTCACGGCCGGGCTGGCCCTCGGCGCGCTCATCACCGGGATCGTCGTCGGCACGTTCAGCGTCGCGCAGGACGGCGTGTTCCGGGTGATCGTCGACCCCGCCACGTACGCGACCATGGCCGCCGGCGTCGCCGCGCTCGGCCTGCTCGCCGGCGTCCTCCCGGCCCGGGTCCTGCTGCGCCGCCAGGCCCTGCCCGCCCTCACCGACGACCAATGAGGCGGCGGTGATCTTGGTGGTACGCGGCGCCGGTAGCATCCAGCAGGTGCTGCGAGCGACCCTACGGGCCCTGGCCTACCTGCTCACCGGCCTCGTCGCCGGCGTCGCCGGGCTGCTGTGGAGCCTCGCCGCCACCGTCACCGTCGCCGTCCTGTCCGTCACCCAGCTCGGCGGCCCCACGTTCCTCGCCGCGAGCTGGGTGACCCGGCGCCTCGCCGGCCTCGAACGGCACCGGGCCGGCTGGCAGCTCGGCGCGGCCATCGAGTCGCCGTACACCTCGATCACCGGAGACACCATCCGGCGCCGCGTGACCGCCGTCGCCGCTCAACCCGCCACCTGGCGCGACCTCGCCTGGCTCATCACCCTGTTCCCGATCGGCCTCGCCAGTGGCATCGCCGCGGCCGTCGTCACCGCCGTCGATGCCGGCGCCGTGCTCGCCCCGCTGTGGCTCTGGGCGGTGCCGAACCCGCGGGCGCCGTTCCCCGCCGACCCGCTCATGACCACCGCCGCCGGCCGATTGGCCCTCGTCCCCATCGGGTTGCTCGTCCTCCCGGCCGCCGCCTGGCTCATCCGCCGGCTCGCCCAGCTCCAGGCAGCCACCGCCAGCGCGCTCCTCGCACCAGGAACCCACCGGCGGCTCGTGGACGAAACGGCCCGCCTCACCGAGACGCGCCGGCGGGTCGTCGACGCCCAGGCCGCGGAACTGCGCCGGATCGAACGGGACCTGCACGACGGCGCCCAGGCCCGCATCGTCGCCGCCGGCATGACCCTGGCACTGGCAGCCCGGAAGCTCCGGGACCCCGCACACGGCGGCGCCGCGGCCGCGGACGTCGAGCTCGCACGGCGGCAACTCGACGACGCCCTCGCCGAACTGCGCCGCCTCGTCCGCGGCATCCACCCGCCGATCCTCGGCGACCGGGGACTGCACGCCGCCCTCGCCGCCCTCGCCGGCGACAGCCCCCTCACCGTCGCCGTCCACGGCGACCCCACCGCCCGGCACCCGGCCGCCGTCGAATCCGCCGCGTACTTCGTCGTCGCCGAAGGACTCACCAACGCCGCCAAACACGCCGGCGCCACCGCCTGCGTCGTGACCACGGCAACCAACGGCACCACCGTCACCGTGACCGTCACCGACGACGGCCGCGGCGGCGCCGACCCGGCCGGCTCCGGACTCGACGGGCTCCGCCGCCGCGTCGAAGCCCTCGACGGCGACCTCACCGTCACCAGCCCACCCGGCGGCCCCACCGTCCTGCGAGCGGAGTTCCCATGCGCATCGTGATCGCCGAAGACCTGCTGCTGCTCCGCGAAGGCATGGTCCGGCTCCTCACCGACACCGGGCACACCGTCGTCGCCGCCGTCGACACCGCCCCCGCGCTGCTGGACGCCGCCGCCGAACACCGGCCCGACCTGTGCGTCGTGGACGTCCGGCTCCCCCAGGGCTTCCGCGACGAAGGCCTCCGCGCGGCCCTGCGGCTGCGGGCCGGCGACCCGGCGGCGAAGGTGCTGATCGTGTCCCAGTACGTCGAACGCGCGTACGCCGCCGAACTCCTCGCCGACGGCCGAGGCGGCGTCGGCTACCTGCTCAAAGACCGGGTCACCGCCCTCGACGACTTCCTCGACGCGGTCGAACGGGTCGCGGCCGGCGGCACCGCCATGGACCCCGAAGTCGTCCGCCAGCTGTTCGCCCGCGGCGGCCGCAACCACGGCATCGACGGGCTCACCCCACGCGAACGCGAAGTCCTCGGGCTGATGGCGCAGGGACTGTCGAACTCCGCGATCTGCGCGACCCTCGTCCTCGCGCCCGTGTCGGTGGAGAAACACATCACGAGCATCTTCGGCAAACTCGACCTGCCGCCCGCCGACGACGCCAACCGGCGGGTCCGGGCCGTGCTCACCTACCTCAACGAGCGCTGACCGGCTGCAGCCGCACGTCGCTGTCCTCGACGGACGCGACCCGGCCCTTGCCGGCGGTCTTCGCCGCGTACATCGCGGTGTCGGCGTCGTGCAACAGCTCGTCGATCTTCGCGTGGCCGTGCCAGCCGGCGACGCCGATACTGGCCCGCGGCGTCAGCTCGGTCCCGGCGAACAGCAACGGAGCCTGGATCGCGGTGAGCAGGCGGCCCGCGACGAGGACGGCGTCCTCGGCGGAGTCCATGCCGTCCAGGACCACGGCGAACTCGTCGCCGCCGAGCCGGGCGGCGGTGTCAGCGCCGCGGATGCCGTCGCGGAGCCGCTGGGCGACAGCGATGAGGAGCTGGTCGCCGGCGGCGTGACCGTGGGTGTCGTTGACCTGTTTGAACCCGTCGAGGTCGATGAGCAGGACCGCGACGGGGCTGCCGCGGCGGGCGCGGGCCAGGGCGTGCTGCAGGTGCTCGCGCAGCAGCGACCGGTTCGCCAGGCCCGTGAGGTTGTCGTGGAACGCCTGAAAGTGCAGGTCGGCGGCGTGCTCGGCGTTGACCAGGCCGAGGGACGTCTGCGCGGCCAGGGTCTCCAGCGACGGGCGCACCTCGGCCGGGACCGCGCCCGAGGCGACGCCGGCGAGCAGGTCACCGAAGTGCTGCTTGTCGGAGCGCAACGGCAAGGTGGTGCCGGCGGCGGCCGGGACCGGACCGGCGAGCAGCTCGACCGGCACCGGACCGGCGGCGGTGACGACGAGGCCGTCGGCGACGGTGGCGGCCCAGCCGCCGGGCAGGCCGTCCAGCAGGTCCACCGCCGCGTCGGCGCAGTGCCGCAGGATCGTCTCCCGGTCCGCGGTCGTGGCGAGGGACGAGCCGAGCCGGGCGAACACCCGCTCCCTGGCGGCGGCCCGCTCCTGGCGGCGGGTCGACTCCGCGACCGCCGCCGTGAACAGCGCGAGGGGCGGGACGCCCGGCGCCTGCCCGAGGAACTGCCCGACCGCCTCCGGCTCGGTCAGCGCGACCGCGCCGACCGACGCCGCGAACACCAGGACCGCGAACGCGACGACGTGCCGCCAGGTGCCGTACAGCCCGCGGAAGGACATGAACACGAACAGCAGGCCCAGCGTCGCGACCCAGCTGTGCATGCCGAGCCCGATCGCGAGCATCGCCAGGGCCTCGACCGGGATCATCCAGGCCGGGAACGTGCCCTTGCGGTACTGCCGGATCCACCACGCGGCGAGCGCGAGCGCGGCCACGGCGGCCGGCAACCGGGAGGTCAGCGGGACGTCGGTGCGGCTCAGGACCCGGGGCAGGACGGTGATGAGGTTGAACACCCCGAAGATCACGAACAGCCAGCGGATACGGCCGCCGAGCGGCTTCGGCGGGGCCAGGCGCCGGACCGCGCGGAGCAGGATCATGCCCCGTACATCGGCAAATCCGGCGTCGACGTGAGCAGTGACGGAGCGCTACCCTGTCCGCACGCGATACCGCTCAGCTCGGCACCACATCGGCCGAACAAGACGTCGGCCGGGAAACACCGGCACAGGACGAGGCGGTGAGGTCAGGCGTTGGACGAGCCGGAGCGGCACCCGAGCGCGCTCGCCGACGGCACCCGTCGGTTGCTGCTGCTCTACGCCCCGCTCTTCGTCGTCGCGCTCGGCTGGGCGGTCGCCCGCGGCGCCGGGTTCGCCGGTGCGACGGTCCTCGGCTGGCTGCCCGGCGCGCTGTCCCTCGCGGTCGCCTCCTGGTTCCTGCTCCAGGCGTCGCGGCTGGAGCGGCTCACCCCCGCCGGTCGCCGCTTCTGGCGGCTGATGGCGATCGCCGCGCTGCTCATCGCGCCCGCCACGAAACCACTCACCGAGGCGAGCCTCGGCGGCCGCAAGTCCGGTCCCGTCCTCGCCGGCGCGGTGCTGCTGCTCAGCGTCGCGTTGCTGCTGGTGCTGTGGGGGCTGCTGCGGCTGCCGACCCGCAGCCGCAGCCGCGGCGACTGGTTACGGCTCGGGCTGGACGCGGCCACGGTGCTCGTGTGCTCCGCGACGTTCCTGTGGCAGTTCGTGCTCGAACCGATCTCCGACGCCCGCGCCGACCTGCCCCGGGCCCTCGGCCTGCTGGTGCTGAGCCTGCTGTGCCTGCTCGCGGTGCTCGCCGTGGTGAAACTGATCCTGGTCGGCACCGACGCCGTCGACATGCTCGCGCTGCAGTCCCTGGCGGGCGTGGTCCTGCTCGGCGCGGTCGGCTCGGCGCTCGTGCCCGTGCTGCAGAGCCCGCGGCTGGCCGGGGTGTCCGACATCATCACCACCCTCGAGGGCACGATGGTCGGGCTCGCCGGGGTCGTGCAGCTGCACCGGATCCGTCCGGCCGCGGTGACACCGAAGGCGCGCCGCCCGTACAGCATCCTTCCCTACTTCGCGATCGCCGCCGTCTTCGCGCTGCTCGTCGCCAACCACGGCGACGGTCCCGTCCTGGCCGGCGCGGTCGCCGCGAGCGGGGCAGTGCTGCTGCGGCAGCTGCTCGCGTTCCGCGACAACGACGCGCTGCTGGGCACCGTCCGCGACCACCAGCGGCTCCTGCGCGAGCAGGCGACCCACGACGCGCTGACCGGCCTGCCCAACCGGGCGCTGTTCAACGACACCCTGGACGAGGCGTTCCACGGCGCGGCGATCCTCGTCGACCTCGACGACTTCAAGACCGTCAACGACACCCTCGGCCACCACGTCGGCGACGGCCTGCTCGTCGAGGTCGGCCGCCGGCTGCGGGCCGCGGTCCGCCCCGGCGACCTGGTCGCCCGGCTCGGCGGCGACGAGTTCGCGGTGCTGCTCCCCGGCGCCGGCGACCACGCCGCCGGGGAGGTCGCCGAGCGGATCCTCGCCGAGCTGGCCAACCCGATCACGACCCACGGGCACCTGCTGAGCGTCGGCGCGAGCGTCGGCGTGGCGGAGCGGCTCGCCGACGACGACCCGCAGTCGCTGCTGCGGCACGCCGACATCGCCATGTACGCGGCGAAACAGCGCGGCAAGGGCCGGCACGCCCGGTACACGCCCGACCTCGAGGGGCTCCTGGCGACGCCCGCGCAGCGCGCCGACGAGCTGCGCGCCGCGATCGGCGCCGGGCAGGTCGAGCTGACCGGTGAGCCGATCGCCCGGCTCGCCGACGGCACCGAGGTCGAGCGGCGGCTGTGCGCCCGCTGGCCGTCGGTGGACGTCGCCGACCTGACGGTGCCGCTGGTGCGCTGGTCCCTGGCGGAGGCGTGCCGGGTGACGCCGCCGGGCCGCCGGTTCACGGTCGACGTGAGCCGCTCGGCGCTGCTCGCGCCGGGCTTCCCGCACGACGTCGCCGGGATCCTCGCCGGGGCCGGCGTCGCGCCGACCTGTGTGACCCTCGCCGTGCCGGCCGCCGTCGCCGGTGAGGACACCGGCGTCCGCGGGGTGCTGCAGGAGCTGCGCGGGATCGGCGTCGGGCTCGCCCTGGACCACACCGGCACGGCGCACGCGCGTCTCGACCTGCTGGTGTCGTTGCCGTTCACGCGGCTGGTGCTGGACGCGGCCCTGGTCCCGGCCGGCGGCGAAGACCCCCGTCGGGAGGCACTGGTCGACGCCGTGGCCCGGCTCGTCGCGGCCACCGGCACGGAGACGGTCGTCGCCGGGGTCCGTGACCCGGGGCAGGTGTCGCGGCTGCTGGACCTCGGGTTCGCGCTCGGTTGCGGCCCGGCGCTGTCGGCGTTCTCGGATCTGCGCCTCTCCAGCCGCTGAACCGCTGGTCACCGACCGTGAAAGGGAGAGCGCTCTCCTGTAGTGGCCGCGGCGCACTTCCTACGGATCGAAGAATAAGTGTGGGTCGGCTCTTGACAGGGCGCCCCGATCGGACAACCCTCGTCCTTGGAGAGCGCTCTCCCACCCAGACTCCGGGCCGCCCGCCCTTTGGCCACGGAGTCACACACCCCGGATGGCCGGACCGAGCACCACCGTACCCCTACGGTGGCGCTGCCGGCTGCCGCCCGCCCTGAAACCGGGAGCAATTGATGCTGACCGCCGCACGACCGGCGCACCGCCGCCGCCGGAATCTGATCTTCGCGTCCGTCGCCGCCATCCTGATGGTGGCCACGTACGCGGTGACCACGACCTTCTCGGCCTCCGCGGCCGACACCCTCCTCTCGCAAGGCAAGCCCGCGCTGTCGTCGTCGGACGAGAACGGTGGCACCCCCGCCTCCGCCGCGTTCGACGGCAACCTCAACGGCACCCGCTGGTCGTCGGCCGCCTCCGACCCGCAGTGGCTGCGCGTCGACCTCGGCCAGACCGCGACGGTCTCGCAGATCAAGCTGTACTGGGAGGCCGCGTACGCGACGGCGTTCAAGCTGCAGACGTCCCCGGACGGCAACACCTGGACCGACATCAAGTCGGTGACCGGTGCGACCGGCGGCGCGCAGACCTACGACGTGACCGGCTCCGGCCGGTACGTGCGGGTCTACGGCACCGCCCGGGCGACCGGCTACGGCTACTCGCTGTGGGAGTTCCAGGTCTACGGCTCCTACGGCGGCACCACCAACCCCGGCACCTGCAACACCGGCGCCAACGCCGCGCAGGGCAAGCCCGCCACCGCCTCCTCCTCGGAGAACGCCGGTGCGAACGGGCCCGGCGCCGCGGTCGACGGCAACGCCGGCACCCGCTGGTCCAGCACGTTCAGCGACCCGCAGTGGCTGGCCGTCGACCTGGGCTCGGCCCAGTCGATCTGCCAGGTCACGATCAACTGGGAGGCCGCCTACGGCAAGGACTTCCAGATCCAGACCTCGCCCGACGGCGGGACCTACACCACGATCAAGACCGTGACCGGCGGCACCGGCGGCAACCAGACGCTCGACGTGTCCGGCACCGGCCGCTTCGTCCGCGTGTACGGCACCGCCCGCGGCTCCGGCTACGGCTACTCCATCTGGGAGTTCATCGTCCGCACCGGCACCGGGCCCACCGGTTCGACCTCGACCACCCCGTCGTCGTCGCCGTCCGCGTCGCCGACCCCGTCGACCTCCACCGGCCCGATCCAGGGCGGCGGCGACCTCGGCTCCAACGTCATCGTCTTCGACCCGTCGCAGTCCACCGCGACCATCCAGGGCAAGCTCGACCAGATCTTCACCCAGCAGGAGACCGCGCAGTTCGGTCCCGGCCGCGTGCAGTTCCTGTTCAAGCCCGGCACGTACAACGGCCTCAACGCCCAGATCGGGTTCTACACCTCGATCAACGGCCTCGGCCAGAACCCGCAGGACGTCCGGATCAACGGTGACGTCACCGTCGACGCCGGCTGGTTCCAGGGCAACGCGACGCAGAACTTCTGGCGCTCGGCGGAGAACCTGTCCGTCTACCCGGTCTCCGGCGTCGACCGCTGGGCCGTCGCCCAGGCCGCGCCGTTCCGCCGCATGGACATCCACGGCGGCATGACCCTCGCGTCGCCGAACTGCGGCTGGGCCTCCGGCGGCTACATCGCCGACTCCCGCGTCACCGGCAACATCAACCCCTGCTCGCAGCAGCAGTGGTTCACCCGGGACAGCACCATCGGCAGCTGGAACGGCTCGGTCTGGAACATGGTCTTCTCCGGCGTGCAGGGCGCCCCGGCGAACAGCTTCCCGAACCCGCCGTACACCACCCTGCCGACGAGCCCGATCACGCAGGAGAAGCCGTACCTCTACACCGACAGCTCCGGCGCCTACCGCGTCTTCGTGCCGTCGCTGCGCACCAACAGCAGCGGCGCCACCTGGATCAACGGCCAGACCCCGGGCACCTCGCTGTCGATCAACCAGTTCTACGTCGCCAAGCCGGGCGTCTCGGCCGCGACCCTCAACGCCGCCGTCGCGCAGGGCCTCAACCTGCTCTTCACCCCCGGCGTGTACCACCTCAACAGCACCGTGAACATCAACCGCGCCAACACCGTGGTCCTCGGCCTCGGGTACGCCACCATCGTCGCGGACAACGGCGCCCTGCCGATGGCCGTCGGCGACGTCGACGGTGTCAAGATCGCCAGCCTGCTCTTCGACGCCGGCCCGACGAACTCCCCGGCCCTGCTCCAGGTCGGCCCGAACGGCGCCAGCGGCAACCACGCCGCCGCCCCGAACCTGATCTCCGACGTGTTCCTGCGCGTCGGCGGTGCGGGCGCCGCCAAGGCCAGCGCGGCCCTGATCGTCAACAACAACAACACGATCATCGACCACATCTGGGCCTGGCGCGCCGACCACGGCGACGGCGCGGGCTGGACCTCCAACCCGTCCGACAACGGCCTGATCGTCAACGGCCAGAACGTGCTCGCCTACGGCCTGTTCGTCGAGCACTTCAACAAGTACAACGTGGTGTGGAACGGCAACGGCGGCCGCACGATCTTCTTCCAGAACGAGCTGCCGTACGACCCGCCGTCGGCCGCCGCCTGGTCCCACGACGGGATCGTCGGCTACGCCGCGTACAAGGTGGGCAACAACGTCACCACCCACGAGGGCTGGGGGATGGGCAGCTACTGCGTGTTCACCACCGACGCCTCGATCGCCGCGTACCACTCCTTCGAGGTGCCCAACACCCCGAACGTCAAGTTCCACAACATCCTGACCGTGTCGCTGGGCAAGGGCTCGATCACGCACGTCATCAACGACACCGGCGCGGCCGCCCAGGCCTCCGCCGTGGTCCCGTCCAACGTGGTCAGCTACCCCTGATCCCTGCATGAAGTACTGAGGGCCGGCCTTCCCTTCCGGGAGCCGGCTCTCAGCCGTCTCGGGTATCGCAGGGTGATCGGAACGTCTCACCCGGTAGCGTAGTTGACCATGAGGCGAGGTTCGCCGGTGGCGCGGTGGTGGGAGGTCCCACCCCCGTCGCGGGCCAGCTACCTGGCCGGGGTCGACCCGGAGCTGCTCGCCGTCGACCTCGACCCGCTGCCCGACGGCGCGCCCGCGGTGGTCCAATTCCACCCCACCGCCGGCACGGTCGGCGACCCGGTCGACGTGCTCCTCGGCGAGCTCGACCGCGCCGCCCTCGCCCTGTTCCCCGCCTGGCTGCCCGGTGCCGAACACCTCGAGGGACCGCAGGGATACGGCGTCCCCGCGGTCCGGGCGCTGGCCGCCGAGGCCGCTTCCCGGTCCCGCACCTTCGGGCCGTTCCTCGCCGACCTCGCCGAACGCGCCCTGCGTGGCCGTGCCAGCGGCCGGCTCCGGTTCCCCGCCGAGGTCCGCGCCGCCGGCCTCGCCAGGGTTGTCGCCGACGCCTACGGCCGTGACGGCACCGCGCTGCTCGTCCACGTCCCCACCGGCCTCGGCCCAGCCTCGCAGGCCTCGCTCACCCACGCCGCCGAGTGGCTCGCGCACTGCGGCCGGCTCACCGTCTGGCTCGCCGGGGCGCCCCTGGACACCGTCGACCGGATCCGCCCGGTGCCGCTCATCCTGCCACCGCACCTGACCGGCCTCGCCGCGCAGGCGCAACACCTGGACCCTCCCACCGGCACCGAACCGGTGCCGGTGTTCACGTTCCCGCCGCTGTCCGGGCAGCCGCGCCACGACAGCGCCGCCGAGAGCACCCTGGAACGCGCGCTCGCCCCGCACGAGTGGGCCCGCGACCGGCGCTGGAACCACACCTACGACGGGCCGCTGCTCGGCCTCACCTACCGCCTCGACCTGTGCTGGCCCGCCGACGGCGTCGTCGTCGAGGTCGACGGGCCCGAGCACCGGCAGCCGCTGCGCTTCGCCGACGACCGGCAACGCGACGTGCACCTGCAACTACACGGCCACGACGTCCTGCGCTTCACCAACGACCAGGTCCTCGCCGACCCCGGCGCCGTGGTCGAGAAGCTGCGCCAACTGCTGCACCAACGACGGTCAGTCAAGGAGAGGATCGCCCATGCCGAGCACTGAAGAGGTCCCCGCCCTCACCGGAACCCAGCTCCTCGCCCTGGTCGTGCTGATGGCCGAGGCCCGCCCGCTGAACAACACCGAGCTCAAGACCCTGGCCGGGTTCGCACTCACCGGCGCCGACAACAAGAAGCTCGTCGGGCTCGGCCTGGTCGAGACGGACCGCACGCAGCGGCCGTTCGCGCACGAGCTGACCGATCAGGGCTGGGCTGTCGTCCAGCGGATCCGGACCCCGCCGGCCCGCACCACGTCCGCGGTCCGGTCCCTGGTGACGCTGCTGACGAACATCGACCGGGCGCTGCAGGGCCGCTCCAGCCACGCCATGTTCTTCACCCGCACCACCGAGGAACCCGGCGAGGGGCCCACCGTGGACCTCGAGTCGAAGGTGCGGCTAGGATACGACAAGCTCACACCGGGTCCGGGCGAGTGGGTCAGCCTCGCCGATCTCCGCGACGCCCTCGACGGCGTGGACCGGACCGACCTCGACACCACGCTGCGGGCCATGGCCCGCCAACGCGGTGTCCGGATCATCCCCGTCGCCAACACGAAGGCCCTGAGTGACCGGGAACGGGCGGCGTCGCTGAGTCTCGGCGACGAGCCGCACCATGTGCTCGCGATCGGCGCCGCATGATCACCGCCGACGCGCGCCGGGCGCTGGAGGCCCTGGACTTCAACCCGGCGCCGACCCCTGAGGACGTGTGGCGTCCCTCCCCGTACGACATTCCGGAGCTGCACGCGGAGGCAGCCGGCCAGATCCTGGCCAACGTGAACAAGGCGCGCACCGGCGACGACGCGACCCCGCTCGGGGTTGCCGTCGAGGGCCGCGCAGGCTCTGGCAAGACGCACCTCCTCGGTGCCGTGCGCGAGAAGATCCAGCGCGACAGTGGCTTCTTCTTCCTGGTCAGCCTGACCAGCGGCAGGAACTTCTGGGCGAGCACCGCGCTGTGCATGGTCGAAGGGCTCAGCCGCGACGCGATCGGCTACAGCACCCAGCTCAAGACGTTCCTTCGGTGGCTGACGGCGTCCCTCAACCTGCCAGGGGAGGTCCGCGAGGCCATCGCTGGTGAGGCCGACCTGACCCGGGCGCAACTGGACGCCTTCATCCTGGCGTTGCGGCAGTTCAACGGGACCGTTGGACAGCAATACCAGGACACCGCGCGGGCGCTGGCCCTGTGGGGCTCCCGCGATTTCGAGGCGCAGGATGTCGGCTACGCCCACCTCATCTCCGAGCCGGGTGATCCAGCTGGCCGGAAAGCGTGGGGATTCGCGTTCGATGTGCCCAACCCGCAGGAGATCGTGCGCGAGATCTCCCGGCTCATGGCGCTCACCCTCGCCCCGAGCGTGATCGCCTTCGACCAGATCGACACCGTCCTCGCGCAGAGCACCACGCTGCTCACCCGGCTGCACGAAAGCGTCGAAGACGATCTGGGCCAGGTCTTCGGACCGATCGCCGACGGCCTGCTGATGCTGCGTGAAGTTACCCATCGGACGCTGACGGTCGTGTCGTGCCTGCCGGACACCTGGGAGATGCTCCGCAAGTGCGCGCCGGTGCCGGTGCTCGACCGTTTCCGGTCCACCAGGCTGCCCGACCACATCCTCAGTTCGGAGATCGGTCAGGCGATCATCGCCAAGCGGTTCGCCGTCAAGTACGCCGAGCAGCGGTTTGCGCCGCCGTATCCGACCTGGCCCATCCGGCCGTCGGCGTTCGCCGACGCGCAGGAACTCACCCCCCGCAGGCTGCTGCGCATCGTGGACGAGCACGTCCAGTCATGCCTACGGCAGGACGAGATCAGCGAACTGAGCCGCCTCGTCAGCGGCGTCGCCGAACCCGTCGGCCGGGCCGTCGCCGAACCCGTCGGCCGGGCCGTCGCCGAACCTGTCGGGGATGCCGGGTTCGAGACCCTTGACGCGCTGTTCGCCGCGCTCGTGGACCGGGCCGAGGTCGGCGACGCCCTCGATTCGAGGACCGAGGACGCCGCCGTGCCAGTGCTGCTGGCGGCCGGGATCGCGGCGTGGATCGACGAACAGGCGCCAACGGGCGCCGTGTACAAGCAGGACCCGCTGCCGGCCGCGATGCCGGTCCTGCATGCCCGGCTCGTTCAGGTGATCGACGAGTCGACCGAGCACGAGGCGCACTGGGGGTTCCGCGCGATCGGCAGCAAGGCCGCGGTCGCGGTCATCAGCCGGGTCAAGGCCGCGTGCACCATGGCAGGCCTGGACGTGGCCGTGCCGCAGCGCCGGCTCGTCCTGCTCCGTAACGGCCCGTGGCCCACCGGCCCCAAGACTACCGAGACACTGCGGGCGTTCATGGAGCGCGGCGGCGTCGTGCACGCCCTGACGCCACAGGATCTGAAGATCTTCACCGCGCTGCGTGACCTGCGCACCGCGCCGCGCCCCGATCTGCAGGAATGGCTGGTGTCCCGGAAGCCCGCGAGCCGCACCGCCCTGTTCGCCGCGCTGCTGCAGGAGCCGGCCGTGCCGGAGTCCGCTGCGCGGGAGTTTGCCGCGCCGACGCCCGCCATCCTTGCGTCGCAACCGGTCGCCTCCGCTCAGCAACCACCTCCGACCCTGGACACTACGCCAGCGTCGATCGGGCTGGGGCGGACCGCCGACGGGCAGCGGGAGTTCGTGGTCGACCTGGAGTCGCTGCGGCGGCACACGGTGATCTTCGCCGGGTCGGGGTCCGGCAAGACGGTGCTCATCCGGCGGCTCGTCGAGGAGTGCGCCCGCAGCGGGGTTTCCGCGATCGTCCTCGACCCCAACAACGACCTCGCCCGGCTCGGCGACCCGTGGCCGGAGCCGCCCACCGGCTGGGGCTCCGGCGACGAGGCAAGGGCCCGCGACTACCTCGACCACACCGACGTCGTCGTCTGGACGCCGCGCGTCAGCGCCGGGCGGCCACTGGCGTTCCAGCCGCTGCCGGACTTCGGACCCGTCCGGGACTCCCCGGACGAGTTCGACGCCGCCGTCCACGCCGCCGTCGCCGCCCTCGCGCCGCGCGCCGGTGTCGCGGGCCCGTCGAAGTCTGCGCAGCAGGGCAAGGCTGTGCTGACGGAGGCGTTGCAGGCGTACGCGAAGAGCGGCACCGTCGGCCTGCGCGGCTTCACCGATTTCCTGACCGAGCTGCCGGACGGGGTGAGCCGGCTGGCGAAGGCGGAGAAGCTCGCCGGGGACGCCGCCGAGACGTTGAAGGCGGCAATGGTGACCGATCCGTTGTTCGGGGGGAAGGGCGCCGCGGCGGACCCTGGGGCGCTGCTGACGCCGCCGCCGGGGAAACGGGCCAGGGTGTCGGTGATCAGTCTCGCCGGACTCACGAACGACGAGCAGCGGCAGAGCTTCGTCAACCAGCTGCAGATGGCGCTGTTCGCGTGGATCAAACGGCACCCGGCCGGCGACCGGCCACTCGGCGGGCTGTTCGTCATGGACGAGGCACAGACCCTCGCACCGTCGGCGGGAAACACGCCCTGCACGGCGAGCACGATCGCCCTCGCGTCACAGGCCCGCAAGTACGGCCTGGGTCTGGTCTTCGCGACGCAGGCGCCGAAAGGGCTGCACAACCAGATCTCCGGCAACGCGACGACGCAGTTCTTCGGGCTGTTGAACTCGCCGGCGCAGATCGACGCTGCCCGCGAGCTCGCCCTGGCCAAGGGCGGCAAGCTGCCCGACATCGGGATGCTTGGTAGCGGCGAGTTCTACGCCGCGGGAGAGGGGTTCTCGTTCGTGAAGGTGAAGGCACCGCTGTGCCTCTCCCACCACCCGAAGGCACCCCTCTCCCCGGAGGAGGTCGTCGTCCGGGCGGCGGCTGCGTGATGTGGTCCGCATGAACTGATCGCCGAGGGCCGGCCTTCCGCCCGGGAGTCCGGCCCTCGGCCGTGGCCGCCTCCGATCGCCGGCGTTGCTTCCGCGATCGCCTCGGGGCGATCGCAGAACCGGTGGCGCGCGGAGGGGCGACCACGGGATGGGCGCGTATGCGCGATCCCAGCCAGCGCGGCACGCGCGGCTGTGTGAGCGCAGCGAGCATTGGGGGTCCGGGGTGAGAATCCCCCGGCGGGACCCGCCGCTTGCGGTGGGGCAGCTAGGAACTGTGCGAGACGGTCAATGCGTAGAACTTGACCTTCGCGCCGTTGGTGGTGCTGTCGGAGGAGGACTGGTTGTAGGAGCCGGCCTTGAAGTACATGCCGTACTGGTTGAAGGACGAGGGGATCGCATAGCTGGTGGTGCTGCCGTTCACGGTCAGGTTGATCCGGTTGCCGCCGGAGATGGCGATGACGTAGGACCACTGCACGCCGAGGGGGACGTTGCCGACGAGGTGGAGGGTCTGGCCGCCGTCGGGGGAGTTCTCGGTGCCGAGGTAGATGTCGCCGTTGGGGCGGTAGTACAGCTCCAGCAGGGGCTTCGTGGACGGGCCGCCGGTGCCCAGGTGGACCTGGCCGACGCAGACGTTCTTCGTCACGTTCGGGATGCGCAGCGTGGCGGAGAGGCGGTGCGAGCCGGCCAGGCGCCAGTCCGCGGCGCTGCCGTTGGCGTTCATCTCGCGCAGCTCGGAGCGGGCGTAGTTGGAGTTCGGCGTCGTCACGCCCTTCTCCGGGGCCCAGAACGTCATCGAGCCGTCGTTCTTGTCGGTGAAGAAGTACGCCGGGTTCGTGTACCCGTTGGCGCCCCGCAGCTGTGACGACGGGATGGTGGTCGGCGCGCCGGGGGAGCCGACCGGCAGCTGCAGCTGCCAGATCGACAGGTCGAAGTTGCCGCCCGGCGCGACCGCGGGGTTGAGCCCACCGGTTGGAGGCGGCACGGTGCCGCCGGGCAGCGTCCAGGCCTGGTTGGCGGTGCCGGTGCAGGACCAGATCTGCAGCCGGGTGCCGTTCGCCGAGCTCTGCCCGGTCGCGTCGAGGCACTTGCCGGAGCCGGCGTTCACCAGGGACCCGTTCGAGGCGGTCCACTGCTGCGCCGCCGAGCCGTTGCAGTCGTACAGCTGGATCTTCGCGCCGTTCGCGGTCGACGCGGCGGTCACGTCGAGGCACTTGCCGGAGCCGCTGTTCACGAGCGCCCCGCCGGAAGCGGTCCAGGTCTGGGCCGCGGTGCCGTTGCAGTCGTAGAGCTGGATCGCGGTGCCGTTAGCGGAGCTCGCCGCGGCCACGTCCACACACTTGCCGCCGAGCCCGGTGATGGGACCCGCGGTTGCCGCATCGGCGCCGGTGCCAACGAGCACGCCGGCGATCAGAGCCGCGGTGGCGGCGGTGACGGTCGCGAGGGTTCGTCTTCGCATGGGCTGTCCTTCACAGAGCGCCGGGGAATAGGCAGAGCGGCTAACAATAAACAACCCTGTCTATACGTTGTCAACGGTTCCTTGCCGCGCATGTTGACGAACCGGCACCCATCTGAAATCTTGGATGTCCAGCGACGCAAGAACTTTGCAGATCCCGTCAAGATTCTGAATGTCGCTGTGCAAGCCGCGTAGCAGTCGACCGCCACCGCCTGCTCCGTCCCACCCACCCGCTGTTACCGCCGAGCCCACACAGCCCATAGGGCGCACCGACACCCCCGGAGCGCCATGCCGCCATGCCCGCAGGGTCCAACCCCGCGGGCCCGGTGTGTCGCGCCCTCGCCCCGATGAGAGGCCAAGACGTCATGAGTACACGAAAGCCCAGGTGGCGGCTCTTCGCCGCGGTCCTGGCGACCGCGGTCATCGCCGCCACGATGCCCACGGCCGCCGAAGCCGCCGGTGGACCGAACCTTGCCCTCGGCAAGCAGATCCAGGCCAGCAGCTCCAACGGCCCGTACGGCACCGGCAACGTCAACGACGGCAACGCCGCGTCGTACTGGGAGAGCGCCAACAACGCGTTCCCGCAGTGGATCCAGGTCGACCTCGGGGCCAACACCGCGATCGACCAGGTGGTCCTGAAGCTGCCCACCAACTGGGGCACCCGCACCCAGACCCTGGCCGTGCAGGGCAGCGTCAACGGCACCACGTTCAACGACCTGTCGGCGTCGGCGGGGCGGGTGTTCAACCAGGCCTCCGCGAACGTCGTCACCATCAACTTCACCGCCGCGAGCGTCCGGTACGTGCGGGTCACCATCACCGCCAACAACGGCTGGCCCGCCGGGCAGCTGTCGGAGTTCGAGATCTACGGCACGGCCGGCACCGTGCAGCCGCCGACGGCACCGGGGAACCTCGCCTACACCCAGCCGGCCTCCGGGCAGATCCGGCTGACCTGGACCGCGTCGACGTCCGCGTCGGGCATCGCCAGCTACCAGATCTTCGCCAACGGCTCGCTGCGGGCGACCGTCGGCGGCACCGTCCTGGTGTACACCGACACGCAGCCGGACACCGCGACCGTCGAGTACTACGTGAAGGCGACCGACCCGGCCGGGAACACGTCGGCGGAGAGCAACCACGTGACGCGGACCGGCACCACCCCGCCGAACGGGCAGAACCTGGCCCAGGGCAAGGCCATCGAGGCGAACTCGTCGACCTTCACCTTCGTCGCCACCAACGCCAACGACGGCAACGTCGGCTCCTACTGGGAGTCCAGCGGCTTCCCCGGCATCCTGACGGTGAAGCTCGGCTCGAACGCCGACGTCAGCTCGGTCGTCGTCAAGCTCAACCCCGACGCCGCGTGGGGCCCGCGGACCCAGGCCATCCAGGTCCTCGGCCGTGAGCAGTCCGCCACCGGCTTCACCTCGCTCAAGGCCCGCGCCGACTACAACTTCAGCCCCTCGGCGAACCAGAACACGGTGACGATCCCCGTCAGCGGCCGCGTCGCCGACGTGCAGCTGCAGATCTTCACCAACAACGGCGCACCCGGCGGCCAGGTCGCCGAGCTCCAGGTCATCGGCACCCCCGCGCCCAACCCGGACCTCGTGGTCACCGGCCTCACCTGGTCGCCGGCCACCCCGTCCGAGGTCAACGCGGTCACCGTTTCGGCCACGGTACGCAATGCCGGCACCGCGGCATCCACCGCCACCACGGTCAACGTGAACGTCGGCGGGACCTCCGCCGGGACCGCCAACGTCGGTGCGCTCGCCGCCGGCGCGTCCACCACCGTCACGGTCAACGCCGGCACCCGCGCGCAGGGCAGCTACCCCGTCTCCGCGACGGTCGACCCGGCCAACACGGTCGCCGAGCAGGACGAGTCCAACAACGCGTTCACCGCGACCTCGCAGCTGGTCGTCTCGCAGGCGCCGGGCCCGGACCTGCAGGTGCTGAGCGTCTCGTCGAACCCGTCGAACCCGGCGGTCGGCGCGGCCGTCAGCTTCACCGTCGCGGTCAACAACCGCGGCACCACCGCCAGCGGCGTCTCCAGCGTCACCCGGGTGACGGTCGGCGGTGCCACGCTCAACGGCACCACCGCCTCGATCGCGGCCGGCGCGACCGCCAACGTCACGATCAGCGGCACCTGGACGGCCACCAGCGGCGGCGCGACCATCATCGCGACCGCCGACGCCACCAACGTGGTCGCGGAGACCAACGAGAGCAACAACTCGCTGACCCAGTCCATCGTGGTCGGCCGGGGCGCCGCGGTGCCGTACACCTCCTACGAGGCCGAGGCCGGGCTGTACCAGGGCACCCTGGTCACCGCCGACCCGCTGCGCAGCTTCGGGCACACCAACTTCGGCACCGAGTCCTCGGGCCGCGCGTCGGTGCGCCTGAACAGCCAGGGCAACTACGTCGAGGTCACCTCGACCAACCAGGCGAACTCGATCGTGGTGCGCAACTCCGTCCCGGACTCCGCGTCCGGCGGCGGCGCCGACTACACGATCAGCCTGTACGCCAACAACGTCTTCGTCCAGAAGATCACGCTGTCGTCCAAGTACAGCTGGCTGTACGGCACGACGGACGACACCGAGTCGCTGTCGAACTCGCCGCAGGCCAACGCCCGCCGCCTGTTCGACGAGTCGCACGTGCTGCTCGCCAACTCGTACCCGGTGGGCACCAAGTTCAAGCTGCAGCGCGACGCCGGCGACAACGCGTCCTTCTACTACATCGACCTGATCGACCTGGAGCAGGTCGCGCCGGCGCTCAGCCAGCCGGCCGGTTGCACGTCGATCACCACGTACGGCGCCATCCCCAACGACGGTGTCGACGACAGCGCCGCCATCCAGCGGGCCGTCAACGACGACATGAACGGCGTCATCAGCTGCGTGTGGATCCCGGCCGGGCAGTGGCGGCAGGAGCAGAAGATCCTGTCTGTCGACCCGACCCGCGGCCAGTACAACCAGAAGGGCATCCGCAACGTCACGATCCGCGGTGCCGGCATGTGGCACTCGCAGCTCTACACGCTGACCGAGCCGCAGAACGTGGTGGGCAACATCAACCACCCGCACGAGGGCAACGTCGGCTTCGACATCGACGACAGCACCCAGATCTCCGACCTCGCGATCTTCGGCGGCACCCAGAACCGCGCCAACCGGGGCCACGGCCTCAACGGCCGCTTCGGCAAGAACACGAAGATCAGCAACGTCTGGATCGAGCACGTCAACGTCGGCGCCTGGGTCGGCCGCGACTACAGCGACACCCCGGCGTACTGGAACCCGGCCGACGGCCTCGAGTTCACCGGGATGCGCATCCGTGACACCTTCGCGGACGGCATCAACTTCTCCAACGGCAGCCGCAACTCGAAGGTGTTCAACTCCTCGTTCCGCACCACCGGCGACGACTCCCTGGCGATCTGGGCGAACCCGCGGGTGAAGGACGCGACGCTGGACATCGCGCACGACAACCACTTCACCAACAACACCGTCCAGCTCCCGTGGCGCGCCAACGGCATCGCCATCTACGGCGGCTACGGCAACGGCGCCGAGAACAACCTCGTCTCCGACACGATGAACTACCCCGGCATCATGCTGGCGACCGACCACTCGCCGCAGCCCTTCAGCGGCACCACGGTCATCTCCAACAACGGCCTGTACCGCTGCGGCGGCGTGTTCTGGAACGAGGACCAGGAGTTCGGGGCGATCACCCTCTTCCCGTCCACCCTGGACATCGTCGGCGTCACCATCCGCGACACCGACATCTACGACTCCACCTACGACGGCATCCAGTTCAAGAACGGCGGCGGCAACATGCCGAACGTCGCCATCACGAACGTCCGCATCGACAAGTCCAACAACGGCGCGGGCATCCTCGCCATGTCGGGCGCCCGCGGCAACGCCAACCTGACGAACGTGACCATCACCAACTCCGCCGACGGCAACATCGTCAAGGAGCCCGGTTCCCAGTTCGTCATCACCGGCGGCTGACCGTTCATCCCAAGGCGGGCCCGTCACCTCTCCGAGGTGGCGGGCCCGCTTTTCCGTGATCCGGAAGAGTTTGGGCAGTCAGGGGTGCACGAGGTCTTCCGGATCACGGAAGAGCGGCTTACGGCTCGGCTTGGACCTGGACCAGCAGGCGGGTCGTGCCGATGGTGATCTCGTCGCCGGGGTTGACCGTCGCCGAGGTGACCTTGTGGCCGTTGACGCGGGAGCCGTTGGCGGAGCCGAGGTCGGTGAGGGTGAGCTGGTTGCCGTCGAAGTCGAGACGGGCGTGCTGGCGGGACGCGCCGGTGTCGGCCAGGCGCAGGTCGGCCTGGTCGCCGCGGCCGATGACGGTGCTGCCGCGCTGGACGGCGTGGGTGGAGCCGTCGTCGGTGACCAGGCGGACGCCGCTGTCGGGGCCGCGGCGGGTGCGCTGGTCGGCGCCGGTGTAGACCTGGGCGTCGACGCGGAACAGGCCGGACGCCAGGTTCTCGCCGCGGGAGACCTCGACCAGGATGTCGCCGTAGACGGCCCAGCCCTGCTCGCCGATGTACTCCGCCTGGGACTGGGCGAGCTCCTTGGCGAGGGCGGCGGCATACGGGGCGAGCCGTTCGTGGTCGGCGGGGGACAGGGCGATCACGTAGCGGTTGGGCACCAGGATCCGGCCGCCGGGGATGCTGGTCTTGCCGGCGTTGGCCTCGCCCTGCATCGCGTTGAGGATCTCGACGGGGTGGACGACGCCCTTGAACACCTTGGCGAAGGCGCCCTCGACCAGGCCTTCGAGACGCTTCTCAAACCGCTGCAATCCGCTCACGCCGCCACCTCCGCTACGCTCCGGCGACGCCGAGAGCGAAACCCTGTAATACCGGTGAGCAGCCCAAGGGCCGCTCACGCATCCAACGGTAGCTCCCATGAACGTTTCATTCTCGTCGTGGTAACGACAAACCCCGTTGAGCTGGGAAAAGGACCTGTTCAAGCGTGTCCCGGGACACGCCTGTAATTGGCGTCACCCTGGTGAAACGCCCAGGATCGCCGGTCATGAAGGTCTTGCACAGACGTGGTCTCCTCGCGGTGGGCGCCGCCGCCGCCCTCGCGGTCACCGGCATCGTCGTCCTGCCCGCCGTCAACGCCTCCGCGGCGAGCGGCTGCCGGGTCGCGTACACCGTGGCGAACCAGTGGCCGGGCGGCTTCACCGGCAACATCACGATCACCAACCTCGGCGACCCCGTCAACGGCTGGACGCTCGGCTGGACGTTCCCCGACGCGGGACAGAAGGTCGGGCAGGGCTGGTCGGCGACGTTCAGCCAGAGCGGTGCCGCCGTCACGGCCCGCAGCCTCGACTACAACGGCAACCTCGGCACCGGCGCCTCGACGGGGATCGGCTTCAACGGCACCTGGACGAGCTCGAACCCGATCCCGGCGTCGTTCACCCTCAACGGCGTGACCTGCACCGGCGGCGTCACCAACAGCCCGACGCCGAGCAGGACGCCGTCGAGCTCGCCGAGCACCAGCACGAGCCCCAGCACACCGCCGCAGGGCGGCACGCCGCTCGCCGCCAACGGGCAGCTGCACGTGTGCGGGGTCAACCTGTGCAACCAGAACAACAAGGCGATCCAGCTGCGGGGCATGAGCACCCACGGCATCCAGTGGTTCGCGAGCTGCGTCACCAACGCCTCGGTGGCCGCGCTCGCCGACGACTGGAAGGCCGACCTGCTGCGGATCGCGATGTACGTGCAGGAGCAGGGCTACGAGACGAACCCGGCCGGGTTCACGAACCAGGTCAACCAGTACGTCGACCTGGCCGAGTCCAAGGGCATGTACGCGATCATCGACTTCCACACGCTGACGCCGGGCGACCCGAACTACAACCTCGACCGGGCGAAGACGTTCTTCGCGTCGGTGGCCCAGCGCAACGCGAACAAGAAGAACGTCATCTACGAGATCGCCAACGAGCCCAACAACGTGTCGTGGCAGGGCATCAAGTCCTACGCGGAGCAGGTCATCCCGGTCATCCGGGCGGCCGACCCCGACGCGGTCGTCATCGTCGGCACCCGCGGCTGGTCGTCGCTGGGCGTGTCCGACGGCAGCGACGAGAACGAGATCGTGGCCAACCCGGTGAACGCGTCGAACATCATGTACACGTTCCACTTCTACGCCGCGTCGCACACGGACAGCTACCGCAACGTGGTGTCGCGGGCGTCGGGCCGGCTGCCGCTGTTCGTCACCGAGTTCGGCACCGTCACCTACACCGGCGGCGGCGCGGTTGACCTGGGCAGCAGTGCCGCTTGGCTGGACCTGCTCGACTCGAAGAAGATCAGCTACGCGAACTGGACCTACTCGGACGCGAACGAGAGCAGCGCCGCGTTGCGTCCGGGTTCCTGCGCCGCCGGCAACTGGACGAACCTGAGCGAGTCCGGCGCGTTCCTGCGCGGCCGGATCCGCACCGCCGACAACTTCTAGCGCACTGTTCTAGCGCACCAGGCGGCCGTCGACGAGCACACTGTGCACGTCGGCGGCCGTCGCGCACGCCACGACCGCCCCGGCCCGGTCGCCGGTCAGGTGCCCGAAGCCGGACAGCAGCAGCAGGTCCGCGCGCATGCCGGTCTCGACGGTGCCGACGACGCCGCCGAGGCCCACCGCCCTCGCTCCGTCGGCCGTCACGGCACCCAGCAGGTCCCCGGCGCGCGGAGCGAGCGAGGCCAGCCGCAGGGTCCGCAGCGTGTCCCGCAGCGGCTCGAACAGGTCCGGCGGGGTGTTGACGCAGACGTCGGCGCCGAACGCCGGGTGCGCTCCGGCCGAGGCCAGCCGCGCGTACGCGGAGGCGCCGTGCCCCATCGCCGCCTCGACGGCCGGGGTCACCACGACTGCCGTGCCGGTGCCGGCGAGCAGTTTCGCGTCGTCGGTGGTGACCGCGTTGAGGTGCACGAGCTGCAGGTGCGGCCCGAGCAGCCCCTCGTCGTGCAGGCGCCGCACGCACGACCCGGCCGCGTGCGCCGCCACCATGACACCGAGCTCCCTGCCCCGCCTGATCTGCGCGGCGGCGGTGTCGAAGTCGTCGTACTCGGGGCCGAGGATCGCCAGCGCGCCGGTCACCCTCCCGGACGCGCCGGCGGAGGTCCGGGCCGGAGAGGCCGTGCCGACCACGGCCCTGACACCGGACCGTTCGAAGGCGTCCATGACCGCCGCTGCGTGCGCCGGGGACAGGTCGGCGGCGTTGCTGAAGTCGAACACCGTGGTCACGCCGGCGCGGAGCGCCGCGCGGGCGCCGAGGAACGTGGCCTCGCCGGCGTCCGTCGGTGACATCGCGGGCAGCGCGGTGCCGAGCACCTCGCTGAGGTAGCCGGGCAGCGACAGGTCCGGCCCGGCACCGCGCAGCGGCGCCTGCCACACGTGCCGGTGCGCGTCGACGAACCCGGCGGTCACCGTGAGCCCCGTCGCGTCGATGACCTCGCAGCCGGGCGTGGCCCGCGCCGCGAGGCCCGCACCGACGGCCGTGATGACCCCGTCGGTGCAGAGGACGTCGGTGCCCGGCAGCTCGGGACCGCTGCCGGGCACGACGTGAGCGTGCTGAACGAGTACCTGGCGTTGCACGTACACCTCCCAAGAAAGCTTTTTGAAAAGCTATCTCGAAAGGCTAGGCGTGGCAAGTCAGCTGGCGGCGCAGGTGACCGTGGGGGCCGTGTTGGTGCCGGTCCAGGCGCCGTTGAAGCCGAAGCTCGTGGACTGGCCGGCGCCCAGCTTGCCGTTGTAGCTCGCGTTCACGGCGGTCGAGACGCCCCCGGCGGAGGTGATCGTCGCGTTCCAGGACGATGTGATCGTCTGCCCGTTGGCCCAGGTGAGCTTGACCGTCCAGCCGTTCGTGCCGGCGCCGCCGGCGGTGACGGTGACGTTGGCGCCGAAGCCGCCGGCCCACTCGCTGGTCTTGGCGTAGGACGCCGTGCAACCACCCGGCGGGACGCTGGTGGACCGCGACGGTGACGCCGAGACCGACGCCGACGCCGACGGGCTGGTGGACCGCGACGGCGACGCGGACGCGCTGCCGGAAGGCCCGGTGCCACCGGTGAAGATCACGTCGCTGCAGAAGTAGTAGGACTGGTCGAGGTGGCTCGCCTGCCAGATGGTGTACATGACGTGCCGGCCCGTCCGGGAACCGGCGTTGACCTGTGCCTGGTACTGCGGCGCCGGCGCGTACCGGCCGGTGCTGTTGACGAGTTCGAGGCTCGCCCACGTCAACGGCTGGGTCGTCGGGTCGAAGCCCTGCTTCGTGATGTAGATGCGCAGGTAGTCGGCCCCGTGCTGGGCGGCGTCGGTCAGGGTGAGGGTGAAGTTGTTCGGCTTCGTCGCGGCGACCCACGCGCCGACGGTGTCCATGGAGGCGTACCGGCCGTTCTGGGTCCGCCCGCCGCTGCAGAGCTGGCCGTCGGGGATGGCGGCCTGGTGGTTGCCGGCGACGCCCTCGCGGTAGAGGCCGTTCCAGTTCCACATGGTGTCCGGGTTGGCCTGCCAGGCCTGGGCGCACATCGGGTCGGTCTGGGACATGTTGGGGTTCTGGAAGTCGCTGCCCCATCGGGCCCAGCAGCCGTAGTTGCGCGACGGCGGGTCGGTGACCGAGCCGTGCGCGCCGGCGGGACTCTGGGCGACGACGACCGCGGCGGCGGTCGCGGTCAGGACGACTGCCGCGCCGATGGCGAGGCGTCTCATACGGGCTGAAAGTTGCACAGGGAACTCCGTCACGTCGATGCGGAAATGCGTGCATGGCGGCGCCTGCGGTGCAGCTCAGAGGCTGTCCGCGGCGCTGTGCGGCTCCCACCGACAGGATACCCGCAGCATGGATCACGGTGAATGCGTGCGGGAAAGTGTTACGGCCCGCGGGGCGCGCCGGTCTCCTGTCTGCGCAGAGCCGATGTGTCCGAAGGAGATCCAGTGAGCTTGCGACACCTGTCCGCGACGGGCCTCGCCGTCGTCGCGCTGTTCGCCGTGACGGGCTGCGACCCGACCACCCAGACCGGCGCGGCGCCGGCCTCGAGTCACGCCACGGTCCCGGGATCGCCGCCGCCGGTCGGGTCCGGCGGGCTCGGATCGGCCGCGCCCTCGAAGCCCGTCGCGTCGAAGACGGCGGGCGCGCCGCCGTTCTTCACCACCCTGCCCGCCATGCCGAAGCTGACCGAGGCGACGCCGGCGGGGGTGGTGCGGCAGCAGCAGCGCGTGGCCGGGCGGGACAACGGCCAGAGCGCGCTCTACGGCGACCGGTCGGTGTGGATCTTCGACGACACGACCTTCAAGGACCCCTGGGGGTTCATCTCCAACAGCGGCGCGGTGACCCCCGACCTGGACGCGTCCGACGGCATCGACCTCACCTCGAACAACCCCGTCACCGTCGATCCGTCGAAGCCACCGGTCGAGCTGATCCCGAAGCGCCAGGCCGAGCTGGACTACGAGAAGAAGCATCCGGCCCGGTTCGCGTTCTGGCCCGGCCCGG
>NZ_BONQ01000017.1 GCF_016862795.1 Dactylosporangium siamense
CGGCGCGGCCGGTCAGACCGTCTTCTACGCCCCGGCGCTGAAGGCGTGGCTGAACGTGTTCATGCCGTTCGGCTCGAACGACGTCATGTTCCAGGTCGGCGGCGCGCCGTCCGGCCCGTGGTCGGCGCCGGTGAAGGCGATGACCACGGCCGGCGGGACGGCGAACAACTACGCGCTGTTCGGGCACCCGGAGTACGCGCGGCGCGACGGCCTGGTGCAGTACCTGTCGTACTTCCACCCGGACAGCGGCGAGCAGCGCCTGGTCCGGCTCACCTTCGCGGCTGGAACGTGACCCGCAGGATGCGCTGCTCCCCGCTGGCGGGGTTGAAGTAGGTCAGGTACTGCACGAGACCGTCCTGGCGGGCGTACTCCGGATGCGCGAACAGGGCGTAGTTCGCGGCCTGTGCGCCGGAGTCGCCGCCCGCCGGGACGGTCACCACCTTCACCGGCTTCGACCACGGCCCGGACGGCGCCCCGCCGACCTGGAACATGACGTCGTTGGAGCCGTAGGGCAGGTAGGTGTTGACCCACGCCTTGAGCGCCGGGGCGTAGAAGACGGTCTGACCGGCCGCGCCGGCGGCGATGGTGACGACGCCCGCGCCCGGGTCCGCGCTCCACCCGTCCTTCGTGCGGAACGTCCACTTGCGACGGTCGGTCAGCTCCGCGAGGTTCACCTTCGCGAGTTTGCAGCCCTGGTACGTGCAGGCGCCGTACGCGTACAGCACGTCCCCGACGACGAGGGCGGCCGAGCTGTACCCGGCGCCGTCGGGGAAGAACATGCTGCGGTCGACGCCCTCGAGGCTGGTGACGGCCGGACCGTTGCCGGCGGTGAGGCGGGTGACGGCGCCGGTCTTCATGTCGATCGCCGCGATTCCGGTGCCCAGGCCCTTGCCCAGCGGGCCGGTGCAGGGGTCGGCGGCGCGGCAGAGCTTGCCGTAGAACACCAGGACGCGGCCGCGGGCGGGGTCGGCGACGACTGGTCCGGGCCAGAACGCGAACCGGGCCGGATGCGTCTTCTCGTAGTCCAGCTCGGCCTGGTTGCGGGTGATCAGCTCGACGGGTGCCGTGGCGGCGTCGACGGTGACGGGGTTGTTCGAGGTGAGGTCGATGCCGTCGGACGCGTCCAGGTCCCTGGTGGCGGCGCCGCTGTTGGAGATGAACCCGAACGGGTCCTTCAGCGTGGTGTCGTCGAAGATCCAGACGGAGCGGTCGCCGTACAGGGTGCTCTGGCCGTTGTCCCGCCCGGCCACGCGCTGCTGCTGCCGCACCGCGCCCGTCACCTTCGCCTCGACGACCGCCGGCGTCGCGGGCAGCACGGTGAAGAACGGCTGCGCCGACGCCGACGGTGACGGTGACGGCAGGGCGGACGCTCCCGGCGCCTTTCCCGTCGCCGGTGGCGCCGCGACCGGCAGTGACTGCCGCGGCACCGGATCCCGGTCCGGCCGCCACACCGCCACCCCGACGGCAAGCGCGATCGCGACGGCCGTCGCCCCGCCGGCGACCGCCAGCAGGCGCGGCCGGGACGCGACGAGCACCCCTGGGGCGCGGTGCGGGGCCGGCGGGGCCAGCAGCGGCAGGCCGGCGAGGAGCCCTTCGGCCGCGGTGAGCCGCCGCGACCGCTCCGAGCACCGCGGGCAGTCCCGGACGTGCCGGGCGACCCGCTTGCGCCACAACGGATCCGGTTCGCCGTCCCAGCCGGTCGTGGTGTCCCGCAGCGCCGGGCAGCCCGGCGCTGCATCGAGGGCCCGGACCACCGAGCGGGCCACGTCCAGCTGCTCCCGCATCCGCTGCACCCGGACCCCGGCGTGCGCCGCGGACAGCTCCAGGGCCTCGGCGACCTCGGCCCGGGTCAGGTGCCCGCCGGCCTCAAGCCACCACAGCGACAGCACCACGCGGAACGCCGGGTCCAGCCACCGGGCCGCCTCGGCGATCTCCCGCTGCTCGGTGTCGAGGACCTGCCGCAGCACGGTGAGCCCGACGAAGTCCGCCGCCGGGTCCTCCCGGTCGTCGCCGGCCGGGTCGTCGGCGCGGCTCAGCCGGGACCGGCGGGCCTCGGCGCGGGCGTCGGCGAGCTGCCGCAACGCGATCGTCACCACCCACGACCGGAACCGTTCCGCCTGCCGCACCCCGGACACGCCCGTCACGACCCGCACCATCGTGTCCTGGACGATGTCGTCGACGTCGAGATCTCGGTCCGCGCCGCGGCCGACGACGGTGTAGACCAGCGGCAGGTACCGCGCGGCGAGCGCCTCGACGGCGGCCCGGTCCCCGTCCCGGGCCGCCGCAACGAGCACCTCGTCGGTCTGTGTCTGCGCCATCACCCGATCGCTCCTGCCGCTGCGGTACCTGGTTCGTACCATCCCGCAGACCCCGGCCGGGCACGTGCCATAACACTTTTGCGGCTTGACGCGGCGGCGCGGCGGGTCTTACGGTCCTGGATCACAACCACATATCGCGCTGCACGACCCGCGACGGGAGAGCCCCCGGACACCACCGGGGCGCCGAAGGAGCAACGTTCTCCCCAGAATCTCTCAGGCACAGGTACCGCCGCGGTCAGGCGACTCTGGAAAGTCAGGACGACAGCTGTCCTGCGCCCACGGTGCAAACCGCCCATCTCGGGCGGTGAAGCTCTCAGGTTCCGATGACAGAGCGGGGAGGTCACCCAGCAGGGGTGCCGTCCGCGACGGCACCCGGACCCAGGGAGCCTCTCGTGACACCGCTGTTCGACGTGCACCGCGATCTGGGTGCCACCTTCACCGACTTCGCCGGCCGGCGCATGCCGCTGCGCTACCAGGGTGAGCTCGCCGAGCATCACGCCGTGCGCCGCGCCGCCGGGTTGTTCGACCTGTCCCACATGGGCGAGCTCGAGGTCACCGGCGCCGACGCGGGCCGGTTCCTCGACCACGCGCTGGTCGGCCGGCTGTCGACGCTGCCGGTCGGGCGCGCCCGCTACACCATGCTCTGCCACGACACCGGTGGTGTCCTGGACGACCTGGTCGTCTACCGCCTCGCCGAGCGCCGCTACCTGGTCGTGGCCAACGCGGCCAACACCACGGTCGTCCACGTGATGCTGCGCGAGCACGCCGACGGCTTCGGCGTCGACGTCCGCGACGCGTCGGCCGACTGGGCGCTGATCGCGGTGCAGGGCCCCGCCGCCGCGGCGATGCTCGACCCGGGGCCGTTGCCCTACTACGGGATCCGGGCCTTCGCGGTCGCCGGCCGGGACGTGCTGCTCGCCCGGACCGGGTACACCGGCGAGGACGGCTTCGAGGTGTACTGCCGCCCCGCCGACGCCGTGGCCGTGTGGCGGTCCCTGCTCGACCGCGGTCCGACCCCCGCGGGGCTCGCCTGCCGGGACACGCTGCGCCTGGAGGCCGGGATGGCGTTGTACGGCCACGAACTGTCCGTCCGGGTGACCCCGCTGCAGGCCGGCCTCGAACGGGTCGTCGCCTTCGACAAGCGGGACTTCGTCGGCGCCGCCGCCCTGCGCCGACAGCGCGCCACGGGCGGTTTCGCCACCCTCGTCGGCCTCGTCACCGGCACCCGGCGGGCGCCCCGGGCGGGCTACCCGGTGCTGGCGGAGGGCACCACCGTCGGGGCCGTCACCAGCGGCGCGCTCTCCCCGACCCTCGGCCACCCCGTCGCGATGGCCTACGTCGCGGCCGGCTGGTCCGCGCCCGGGACCCGGCTCACCGTCGACGTCCGCGGCACCGGCGTCGACGCCCACGTCGTCACGCTGCCCTTCTACTCCTCGCAGAGGTGAGCATCATGTCCGCGATCCCGCCGCACCTGTCCTACACCCGCGACCACGAATGGCTGCTCGACGGCGTCGTGGGGATCACCGCGTTCGCCGCGTCGTCCCTCGGCGACATCGTGTACGTCCAGCTGCCCGACGTCGGCGCCGCCGTCACCGCCGGCGTGCCCTGCGGTGAGATCGAGTCCACGAAGTCCGTCAGCGACCTCGTCGCCCCCGCCGACGGTGTCGTGGTCGAGGTCAACCCGCTCGTCGCCGCCGAGCCGGGGCTGCTCAACGAGGACCCGTACGAGCGCGGCTGGCTGTTCCGGATCAGCGTCTCCGGAACCCCGGACCTGCTCGACGCGTCCGCCTACGCCGCGCTGGTCGGGTGAGCCCGGTGGCGTTGAGCGCGTTCGACCTCTACTCCGTCGGCATCGGCCCGTCCTCGTCGCACACCGTCGGCCCGATGCGCGCCGCCCGCCGCTTCGCGTCCACATTGGACGGTCTCGCGGTCGGGCGGGTGCGGGCGGAGCTGTTCGGCTCGCTCGGCGCCACCGGTCACGGCCACGGCTCCGCGAAGGCCGTCGTCCTGGGCCTGCTCGGCGAGGACCCGGCGACGGTGGACACCGACACCGCCGACGAACGCGTCGCCGCCGTCCGCGACGCCGGCCGGCTGCGCCTGCCCGGTGGTGCCGACATCGCGTTCGACCCCGACGCCGACGTCGTCCTGCACCGCCGCAGGTCGCTGCCCGAGCACCCGAACGGCATGCGCTTCCACGCGTGGGACCCGTCCGGCGCGGTGATCTCGGAACGCACCTACTTCTCCGTCGGCGGCGGGTTCGTCGCCGGTGACACCGGCGTCGTCGCCGACACCACGGTCCTGCCGCACCCGTTCGCCACCGGCGGCGAGCTGCTCGCCCTGTGCCGGGACCTGTCCCTGCCGGTGAGCGACGTCATGCTCGCCAACGAACGCGCCTGGCGCCCCGACGCCGACACCCGCGCCGGGCTGCTGCACCTGTGGTCCGTGATGCAGGCCTGCGTCGAGCGCGGCTGCACCCGGTCCTTCGACGGTGTCCTGCCCGGTGGCCTGCGGGTCCCGCGCCGCGCGCCGGCCCTGTACCGCGACCTGAAGGCTTCCGCTGAAGGTGTCGACCCGCTGAAGGTCCTCGACTGGGTGAACCTCTACGCGCTCGCCGTCAACGAGGAGAACGCCTCCGGCGGCCGGGTCGTCACCGCCCCCACCAACGGCGCCGCCGGCATCATCCCCGCCGTCCTGCACTACTACACCCGCTTCGTGCCCGGCGCCACCGACGACGGCGTCGCCCGCTTCCTGCTCACCGCCGCCGCCGTCGGCATGCTCATCAAGGGCAACGCCTCCATCTCGGGCGCCGAGGTCGGCTGCCAGGGCGAGGTGGGGTCGGCGTGCGCGATGGCCGCCGCCGGGCTGTGCGAGGTCCTCGGCGGCACCCCGGCGCAGGTCGAGAACGCCGCCGAGATCGGCCTCGAACACAACCTCGGCCTCACCTGCGACCCGGTCGGCGGCCTCGTCCAGATCCCGTGCATCGAACGCAACGCCATCGCCTCGGTCAAGGCCATCACCGCGGCCCGGCTCGCGCTCAACGGCGACGGCAACCACAAGGTCACCCTCGACAAGGCCATCCGCACCATGCGCGACACCGGCCGCGACATGTCCGTCAAGTACAAGGAGACCGCCCGGGGCGGCCTCGCGGTGACGGTGATCGAGTGCTGAATTGACCTTGGAGACTTTGTCCGGTCATAGGCGGTCAAAGTCTCCAGGGTCCACTCGGGTGGGGGTGGGAGACTGGGACGGTGGAGCGGGTCCTGGGTCCGGGCGAGGTGGAGCGGGGGCTCGCCGAGCTGCGGCCGAGGGACACCGGCTTCTGGACGGTCGACGTCGCCGAACCCGGGGCGGCCTGGGCGGTCGTGCAGGAGCTGCCGCTCGAGCGGCTGGTGCTGGCCGGGGTGGCGGCGGGGCCCGGACTGCTGGACCTCGTCCGGGCGGCGCTCGGGTATGACCCCGGCGCGCAGGAGTTCCTGACGTACCTGCGGGGAGGATTCCCTCCGGCGGGTGACGTCCCGCCGGTGCCGGAGCGGCTGATCGACGCCGGGCGGGGGCTGGCGCTCGGCGCGCCGGGGGAGCCGGTCGCGCACGGGCTGTTTCCGAGCACCGTCACGAAACTTTCCCGGCTGGCCCTCGCCCGGCAGCGGCTGTACCCGCCCGACACGGTGCTCGAGGCGGCGCGGCGGGCCTACCGCGGGCCCTACGACGCGCACGAGGCGCTCGCCTGCGCCCTGGTCCACCCGGACGTGGACACCGACGCCCTCGTCTGGCAGCACACGCGGCGGGGGAGGGGCTGGCGGTCGCGGCGCAAGACGAACCGGGTCCTGGCGTGGGCGCGGCGGCACGGGTACCTGGCCGAGCCCCTGGTCTGCGGGTGCCGGCACGAGCGGCTCGAGGCCCCGGGCGCGCGGTGGGAGGCGGCGCGGCTGGCCGCCAACTGGACCCGGATCCTGCCGCTGCTGGACGAGGTGGCCGTCGACCCGGCGCGGTGGCTGGCCGTGTACCGCTGCTCGCGGTGCGAACGCCTCTGGGCGCGGGACACCGTGTCGTCGGGCCACGCGGACCTGACCTACGGCTACCCGATCGCTACGGACGACCCGGCCGGGTGGCTGGCGGCCGCCCGGCCGAACAATCTCAGATAGAGCGAAACTTTCAGGCGGGCCGGCGGGCGATGGCGATGACCGACTGCCCGAAGGGCGGCGTGATGAACTTCTCGGCGAACCGCGTCATCGGCGCGACCGTCGAGTCGTAGAACTTCACCATCAGGCCCGGGCCCGGCTTCTGCCGCAGCAGGCAGGTCGACACGTAGTAGCCGATCAGGCCCAGCGAGTTGGCGTAGTGCAGCCGCTCGATCTCCAGGTCGGCCGCGAGCAGGACCTCCCGCATGGTCTTGCGGGTGTACCGGCGCACGTGGCCGGTCGCGATGTCGGCGGGGCCCATCGCGAACGGGAACGCGGGGACCACGATGATCACGTAGCCGCCGGGGCGGACCAGCGCCCGCATCGTCCGCAGCGCGCCGAGGTGGTCCTCGATGTGCTCCAGGACGTTGTAGGACACGGCGGCGCTGTGCTCGGCGGTGATCTCGCTCGGCAGCATCAGCTCCCGGATCGAGACCTCACGGTTCGCGGAGAACCGCTCCTTGAGGGCGAGCAGCCGGTCCGGGTCGGCCTCGGTGACCGTCATCCGCGGGGCGTGCTCCAGCCACTCCGCCGCGTAGTCGCCGAGACCCGCGCTGACCTCGATCGGGTCGTCGCCGAGGAACGGCGTCGCGAACGCGACGAACCACTTGCGGTGGTTCTTCGCCATCGCGAGGCCCTCGAGGACCTCGGACTGGATGAGCTGGTCACCGAGGATCTCCGCACTGCGATCCCGATCGCCTCCAGGCGGCACGGCGTCTCCTCGGTAGCTCGGCGATCCAACGATCTGATCATGTTATCCGGAATTGGCGTAGTTTATCGACGTCGATGCTCTGGGGCCAGAGCGTGCGCTATGGGCAGCGGTCCAGCTATGGTCTCACCCGTGAAAACCGGCGGAAAGAACGCGCTTGCCGTCGTGAGCTATGTGGTCTTCTCCGTCGTGCTGTTCCACCACCTGTGGGCGGCGCCGCAGACCCGGATGCTCGCGGACAACTACCAGGACCAGGTGTTCTTCGAGTGGGTGCTGACGCACGCCGCGCGATTCTTCACCCATGGTGACTCCCCGATCTTCACCGACCAGCTCAACGCCCCGCTGGGCGTGAACCTGATGGCCAACACATCCATCCTCGGGCTCGCCCTGCCGCTCGCCCCGATCACGCTGCTGTTCGGCGCGCCGGTGACGTTCGCGCTGATCAGCACGATCGCGCCGGCGGCGACCTCGATCGCGTGGTTCTTCATGCTGCTGGGGTGTGGGGTGGTGCGGTCCCGGACGGCAGCGTACCTGGGCGCGCTGTTCTGCGGGTTCGGTCCCGCGATGGTGTCGCAGACGACCGGGCACCCGAACATCGCCGGACAGTTCATGATCCCGCTGATCCTGTGGGCGGTGTTCCGGATGGGCACCCCCGGCAACCCGGTCCGCAAGGGTCTCGTGCTGGCCGGGCTGGTGCTGTACCAGTGCTTCATCAACGAGGAGGTCCTGTTCCTCGCGGCGTTCGCGTTGCTGGTGTTCCTGCTGGTGTTCCTGCGGCCGAGCGCGATGCTGCCGGCCGCCCGCGCCGCGCTGCCGGCCCTCGGCGTCACCGCCCTGGTCGCCGGCACCGTCATGGCCTACCCGCTGTGGCACCAGTTCGCCGGCCCGCAGGCCTACCACGGGCTGCCCGACTTCGTGCACGGCTTCAGCGCCGACTTCGCCGGGTTCTACAACTTCAGCCGCCGCTCGATCCTGGGCGACGTGACCCTCATCGACAAGCTCGGCGGGCCCACGGAGGAGAACACGTTCTTCGGCTGGCCCCTGCTGCTGCTCCTGCCGGCCGCCGCGGCCGCGCTGTGGCGGGAGCGGGTCGCGCGGGCGCTGTTCGTCACCGCCGTCGTGTTCGCGCTGCTGTCGCTCGGCCCGGTCGTGCGCTACAAGGGCGAGGAGACCACCTGGCACGGCCCCTGGCGGTTCCTGGTCGACCTGCCGCTGTTCGACTCCGTGGTGCCGACCCGGGTCGCGCTCGTCGTCACACCGCTCGTCGGGGCGCTCCTGGCGATCCTGGTCGACCGGTTCATCGTCGTGCCGCCGGTCACCCGCGCCGAGCCGGCCCTGGCCGTCGCGGCCCCCGCCCCGGCCGGGCCGCCGGCCGAGGGGTCGTTCGCCTCAGAGCCCCCCGCCGCCCGGGTGGACACCGACCCCGACGAGGAGCCGCTGCCGGTCGCGGGCCGCTGGTTGTGGGCAGCAGCGCTGGCGATGGCGTTGCTGCCGTTGGTGCCGACGCCGCAGCCGACGAACGACCGCTCGCCCGCGCCGGTCTTCTTCAGCAGCGGGGTGTGGCGGCAGCACGTGCCGGACCAGGCGACCGTGGTGGTCATCCCCGGCGGCTGGTGGGAGGGGCTCGACGCGATGCGCTGGTCGGTCAGCTCCGACATCGACTTCAAGATCGCCGGTGGCTACTTCCTCGCGCCGGACCCGAACGACCCGGAGCGCAAGGCGATGTTCGGCCCGACCTACCCGCAGACCTGGTCCCTGCTCGGCCAGGTCGGCAACGACGGCGTCGTGCCGCAGCTCGGCCCGGAGTACGTGGCCCAGGCCAAGGCCGACCTGGCGTACTGGAAGGCGGACCGGATCATCCTCGCCGACGGGCACGGCAACAGCGACGCCATCCGGCAGACCGCCGACCTGCTGTTCGGCCCCGGCGAGCACATCATGGACGTCTGGATCTGGAAGGTGTCGTGACGGCGTCGTGATCGTTGACCTTGGAAGATCTTCCAAGGTCAACTCGCGGCCCGCACGATCAGGTCCTCGATCGTGTACAGGAACGTGGACATGTCCGATCTGGGCAGGATGGCGCTGTCGGCGGTCATCGCGAGCTCGAGGGCGCCCGGCGCGTCCTGGGCGTCGAGGGCGAACGACACGCCCCGGCGCGGCTCGTGCTCCACCGGCCAGGTCAGGGTCGTGCGGGCGAGAGCCTCCCGCAGCGGCGCCGGGGCCGGCGCGGCGAAGTTCAGCGCCGGCATCAGGCCCCGCTGGTCGTTGACGAAGCAGGAGTGGTCGCAGGCGCCGTCGAGGGCCGCGACGTCCCGGTCGAGGGCCAGCTTGTCGTAGTACGCGTGCCGCTGCGCGGACAGGGCGGCGCCGAACGTCCGGCGGACCAGGTCCGGGAAGTCCCCGCCGCCGGTGCCGGTGAGGTGGAACAGCCCCTCCTGGGCGATCGTGGTCACGCCGCCGGCCATGCCGGGCAGGAACCGGTTGTTGACCACGACCTGGAAGACGGCCTCGCCGACGCCGGTGAGCCGGGCGGCGGACGCGGCCGCCGCGGCGAGGACGACCGCGGCCGGGCTGACGGACAGGGTCGCCGCGACCCGGTCCAGGGCCAGCCCCAGCGCGGGGGAGTTGAGCACCGCGTTGGGGAAGGTGGCCGCCGGCGGGCGGGCCGGGAACTGCCGCGCCGGGCCCCGGCCCAGTTTGTCCAGCCAGGAGCGGCGGGCGGCGGCGTCACGGCGGCGGCCCCGGTCCGAGACCTGGAACGCGGCCTCCTCCAGGGGCTGCAGCAGGTCCCGCGCCGGCAGCGGGCCGTGCAGCAGCGCCGCGAAGTCGGCGAGGAGGTTGCGCAGGCCCCAGCCGTCGGAGGCGGTGTGGGACAGGAAGAACACGACGTAGCGGGCGCCGGCGCCGACCCGCACGACACCGACCCGCAGCGGCCACTCCCGCTCGGCGTCGAACGGGACCGCGAGGAGCTCGTCGCGCAGCGCGTACGCGGTCGCCTCGACCGTGTCCGGGTCGGCCGCGCGGGTCAGCACCGGGATGCCGCCGGCGGCGTGCACGACCTGGTCGAGGCGGCCGTCGTCGGCGGTGCGCAGCCGGGTCCGCAGCGACTCGTGCAGCAGCACCAGGTCGCGGACGGCGCCCTCGACCCGATCCATCGGCACCGCCGCCGGCAGCGGCAGCCCGCCGGAGACGTTGTAGCGGGCGGCATCCGTGCCGAGGGAGCGAACGACGTCCCAGATCGCCTGCTGTCCCCAGGTCGCCGGGCCTGCCCCCGCCCTGCCACCGCTGAACGCCAGCTCCGAGCGCTGGTCCGTCTGTGCGTGCGCCACCGTCATGCCCGCTCCCCCTGTTCGCCGACCACCCGGGGCCGAGTCTCGTGCACCGCCGCACGGATGTCGACGGCGCGGCGAACCTGTATATGCAGTGCTCCTGACCGTCGCGGGCACCGCTCACAGGCAGTACGTCCGGACCCGCACGACCGGCAGCCCGAGCGTCTCCGCGTCCTGTCGTGAGCCGAAGTAGACGACGGAGTAGCTCCTGCCCTCCGGCACGCCCAGCGCCGCCGCGGCGCCCACGTCGCACGCCAGGGGCACCACCGCCGCCCGGTAGCCCCGCGTGGCCAGCTCGCCCGCCTTCTCGTCCGCCGGTGGCTCGTGGGTCCCGGTCTCGTGCACGCCCACGACGGCGGCCCACGCCTCGCCCCCGTTCACCGCCGGCGTCACCGGCACGGCGCCCTGCGGTGGGCAGCCCGACCCGAAGACGCACAGGCGGGGGATCAGCGCCGTCGAGCGGTCGATCGTCTCCGGGGTGCGCGGGATGCCGTCGAACACGGCGACCGCCGAGCCGACCCGGACCACCAGGAACCGGAACGGCTCCCCGGCGTGCTCGCCGGCACCGTCGCGGGGCAGCGCGATCGTGATCGACAACGCCTCGCCGCCGAGGGCCGGGGTGCTCACCGGCTTGAGCACGCTCGCGCCCTCGAAGCCGCTGCACTGTTGCAACTTCGGCTTCAGGTCCCGCATGACCGCCTTGGCGGCGTCCTCGTCGCGGTACACGTACAGGGCCTGGGTCAGCTGCCGGCGCTGCGCCTGCTCGCCGTCGAACTCGGACATGACCCGGCGGGCGACGGGCTGGCCGAGGCAGCCGGCCTGGTAGTCGTGGTCGTCGATGACCTCGTCGGCGCTGCTCTCGCCGGCGAGGAAGCCGGGCGGGATCTTCACCGGCCGGGTGCCGGTCGGCGGCTTCTCCGGGGACGCTGACGGCGGCTTTCCGGTCGTCGCGGTCGCGGCGGGCGGGTTCGGGACCGCGTCCCGGCCGGGGTCGCGGGAGACCGCCCAGCCGCCGGTGATGACCGCGAGGGCGGTCAGCCCGGCGAGGGCCACGTGCCCCGTGCGGCGGCGCCGGCCCCTCGCCTCGATCCGTTCGGTGGGCGGCGCGACCGCGGCCCTGTCCACCCGGTCCTGCAGGGCGCGGAACGCCCGGTCGACGGCGTCCTGGTCGGTCATGACGTCACCTCCGTGGTCAGCATCGGGGCGAGGGCCTGCCGGCCGCGGGCGAGCCGGGCCTTCACGGTGTTGTCCGGCGCGCCCTCCATCCTGGCGATCTCGGCGACCGTGAAGCCGCCGAGGTGGAACAGCACGAGGGCCCGGCGCTGCGGCTCCGGCAGCCGGCGCAGCGCCGCGACGAGGTCCAGGGTGGTCGCGTCGGGCTCGGGGGTGTCCGGCGGCGGGCCGTGCCGGGTCAGGCCGGCCAGGGCCGTGCGGGCCCGGCGCCACCTGCTGATGACGAGGTTGTGCCCGACGCGGCTCACCCACGCCCTCGGGTCGTCGTAGGTGCTGATCCGCCGCCAGCGTGACCACGCCCGGACATAGACCTCCTGCGCCACGTCCTGCGCTTCGCCGAGGTCGGCCGTGTACGCGACGAGCTGCGCCACCAGGCCCCGGTAGGTGTCGCGGTAGAACTCCGCGAAGGTGTCGGCGTCTGCCATGACGAGGTACACGCCCCTGCCGGGTCTGCGGTTGCATGCGGAAAAGCATTCGCTCCACCGAATTTTCCGGTGCGACCCTGGCGGCGACCACACAGGGGGGATTTCCATGACCGTGCAGTTCGTGCGCCACCTCCAACGGCACGACACGGCCCTGCGGGTGCCGCGGGCCGGTGCCGTGGTGTGGGACGACGAGGCCGTGCACGCCGAGGCGTACGCGGCCGATCCGCAGCGGTTCGCGCTGACCGCCCTCACGCCCGGGGTGCTCGCCCCGCAGCGCGCCCGGATGCTGCTGCAGCTGCTGCTCGCGTCCCGCGCCGGCACGCCGGACACCGTGCGGGACACCCTGGCGCGGGTCACCCGGGTCCTGGCGCTCGGGCTCGCGCCGGCCGACGTGCTGACGGTGCTGCTGGCGGTGCGCCGGCGCCGGGCCAACCACAAGCACGTCACCCGGACGGTGCTCACGGTCCTGCTGGAGCACCCGCACGCCGCCGAGCTCGTCCGGGCCCGGCGCGGCATCGCCCAGGACTGCTTCGAGCACGCCCTCGGCCGGGCCACCGCCCGCGGCGTGCTGTCGCGTGGTGCGCTGCCGCGCGGGGCGTTCCTGGGCGACGCCTGGTCGCGCGGCGTGCCGGCCCTGTACCGGCATCGCGAGGGCACCGCGCTCGTCCCGCTCCCGCCGGCGGCCGGCGACCTCGACCTGACGTCCGCGCGGCCGGAGACGGTCACCGCCACCAACCGGGGCGACCTCGCCGCCACGCTCGTGCACCTGCGGCGCGGCGGGCCGAGCGACGAGCTGCTGCCCGCCGTCGCGCGGTACACCGACGAGGTCGTCGCCGGCCTGCCCCGCTACGACGGCACCGTCGCGCTGGTCCTGGACGACTCCGCGTCCATGCGCGGCTACGGCGAGCGTGCATGGGCGGTCGCCTCGCAGGTCGCCGCGCTGCGGCGGGTCCTGGACCGGGTCTGCGCGCGGCTCGTCGTGGTCCCGGTCGGCGGCGTGAACGGCCGTCCCGGCGGCGCCACCGACCTGGCGACCGGCGTCCTGGACGCGCTCGCCACCGGGCCGGACGTCGTCGCGGTCGCCTCCGACGGGTACGAGAACGTCCACCCGGGCGACCTGGCCCGGGTCACCGCGACCCTGCCCCGGGCCGGCGTCCACACGCCGGTCGTGTTCTGCCAGGCCACGTTCGGCCGCGCCGACGACCTGACGCTGCGCCGGCCCGCGCCGCTGCTGCCGCAGCGGGCGTTCTGGCACAGCGACGACCTGGCGCCACTGGTGCTGTGGCTGCTGTCCCATGTGGACGGTGCCGCGGCGGACGCGTGGATCGGCGCGGAGCTGCGCCGCCGCCTCGCGCTTGTCGAAAGCTCCCTGGCCGCGTCCGCCGCGGCGGCTGTGCCGGCCGGGTCGGCCGGGTCGGCTGCCTCGGCTGGGTCGGCTTTGGAAGGAGGATCGCGATGAACCTGCCAGTTCCCGCCGGGTTGGACACCACCGGCTACCGCCTCGGGCCGCCGCAGCGGGCCGGCGCGCTCACCATGGTGCCGGTCTTCGGGCCGGCATACCCGGGTGTCGCGCCGCCCCGCAGTGGGCTCAAGCTCAGCCGGGTCGTCACGTACGGCCAGGTCGAGCTGACCAACCCCGCCACCACCGGGGTGGCGATCGTGCCGCTGCACGTCGGCTACATCCAGGACTCCGCGCAGAACCACGCCCTGTGCCGGTCCGGCTTCATCGCCGCGGGCCAGACGCTGCGCTTCGACGACGCGTGCTGCGTCCAGGAGAGCCAGGGCGGCTACCTGGCCGAGCGGGACCAGTGGTTCTTCGTCCTGCCGGTCGAGCTGCGCCCGGCAGCGCTGCGGCTGCGGGGGACCAGCCAGTACAGCAAGCTCTGGGGCGACATCGCGAGCTTCAACGCCCGGCACGGGCTGCCGGCCCGCGGTCACCTGGAGCAGGTGCTGACCCGCAAGCGGGCGGTGCTCACGCAGTACCAGAGCCGCCTGGAGCTCCTCGACGGGCAGCTCGGCGCGCTGTTCTTCGTCGGCGACCGGCTCGCCGGGGTCGAGATCGCGCCGGACCCGGTGTACTTCGCCGAGCTCTGGATGGCACTGGTCTGCTTCGCCTACGGCCCGGCCGCGTGGTTCGCCGAGACCGGCGCACCCGAGGAGGCGGTCGAGGCCTTCGAGGCGGACTCGCTGGACGGGGTGCGGGCCGCGCTGCGGCAACGCCGTCGTCGCGTGGCGGACGAGGTGGAGGAGTGGCTGGCCCGCGCCGCGTGGCAGCCGGGCGACCTCGTCGAGGAGGAACGCTACCTCGACCTGCGACTGTCCACTGTGGTCGCCGAGACGGTCGGCGGCCAGGTCGTCACCGACGGCTCGCGCCTGGTCTACGCGTCGCTGTTCGCGGCGGCCGGCTGATATTCGGTTGCCGGTGCGAACCGGAACTGTTTGAATACACGGTATTGCGGGACTGCGCCAGGCCCACCGGCAGGCCCCCCGATTCCAGATCGGGGCACAGTCGCTAACTCAAAGCGGCCATTATGTCGACAGGGCGCTGGCCACCCGACCCGCGATCGCAACGGAGGCGCCACCCCGGCGGGGGTGGCGCCTTCAGCGTTCCCGGCCACCGGCGCCCGGCCCGCCGGAGCTGCACCGCACCCGCACCCACACCGGCTGTGTGGGTGGCCGGTGTGCGACTTCGATCACGGGAGAGGTTCATCCCGGGCGGGGAATGGGTGCGCCCGTCGGGTGTTGGTGGGGCTGACGGGGCGTGGAACAGCGACAACCCGGAGGATCCGGGGATCCTCCGGGTTGTCGGGTGGTGGGTGTCAGCGGTTGGCGTTGGCGTTCGCGTCGCGCTGGTTGGGGACGGCGGGCTCCGAGGAGTGGCGGGCGAACCCGTTGCCGTGGCCGGTGCCGGTGCTCGGCCGCTCGTCGTCGGATGACTCGTGCGCGGCGGTGCGGGGCTCGAACAGGCTGCGGGGGGCCGCCTCGCCCGGTCGGGCCGGCTCGCCACGGCCGCGGCCCTGCTCGCCGAGCGGACCGTGCTCGCCGGTGCGGCTGTCGCCCCGGCCGTTGTCGCCGGCGCCGCGCAGCTGTGCGGCGAGTGAGCCGTGCTCGCCGGTGCCGCTGTCGTCGCGGCCCTGGGGGCTGAGCGGGCCGTGCTCGCCGGTGCGGCTGTCGTCGCGGCCCTGGGCGCCGAGGGGTGCGTGCTCGCCGTCGGCCTGGTCGTCCTCGGTGGCGCCGTCGGCCGCGGCGGCCGGCGGCTGACCCGCGGCCGAGCGGACCGAGAGCGGCTGGCCGGTGAGGGGGTTGATCGCGATCGGCTGGCCGGTGAGGGGGTGGACCGCCACCGGCTGCCCGGCGACGGGCTGGCTCGGCTGCGGCTGAGCCTGCTGCGGCTGTGGCTGCGGCTGAGCCTGGTGCGGCTGCGCCGGCTGCGGCTGGGCGCCCGGCTCCTGCTCGGCCAGGCGCTGCTGATCGGCGAGGCGCTGCTGGTCCGCGGCCCGCTCGGCCGGGGTGCGCACGGGGATCTTGGTGTATTCGCCGGTCTCGCCGCCTGCGGCGGCTGCCATGACGGCGGCGGCGGCCAGGTCCGCGACGCGCTTCGCCTCGCGCTGCACGCGGGCGCGGACCTCCTTGGCGTGCCGCTCCGCGCCCTCGGCGGCGGAGCGGGCCTCCTCGAGGCGGCCCATCTCCTCGGCCAGGTCCTGGCGGGTCTCCTTCAGGCGCTGCTGGAACTGCACGACCTCACGCTCGGCGGTCGCGCCCTCACGGCGGGTCTGCGCCAGGCGCTGCTGGTTGCTCTCCAGCTCGGCCTGCAGCTGGGTCAGTGCCTGCCGGCGGGCCTGGATGTCGCGCTGGACGCCGGCGAGCTGGTGCTGGGCCGCGGCGTTCTGCTCGTCGGCGCGGCGGCGCCGGTCGGTGAGCTCCTCCTCGACGCCGGCGCGCTGGCGCTGCAGCTCCTCGTCGACGGCCTCGCGGTGCGCCGCGACCTCCTGCTCGGCGGCGGACCTGACCCCGGCGATCTCCTCCTCGGCCTGGGCCTTCCACTGCGCCAGCTCCTGCTGGGTCTGGTTGCGGGCCGCCTCGATCTCCTGCTGGATCTTGAGGTGGGCCGCCTCGAGGAGCGCCTTCGCCTGGGCCTGGGTGTGCTTGATCTGCGCGGCGCTCTGCTCGTTGATCCGGGTGGCCTCCTGCTCGGCCCGCTGCTGCGCGGCCTCACTGTTGGCCCGCAGCCGCTCGGCCAGCTCACGGATCTCGGCGAGCTCGCCCTGCGCGGCCGCCCGGCGCTCCTCGTATGCCTGCTGCTCCTCGCCGCGGCGCTTGGCCAGCTCGTCCTCGAGGTCCTGCAGCGTCTTCACGGCCTGCTCGCGGGCCTCGGCGAGGACCTTCTCGGCCTCGGCCTGGTGCTTGGCGGCGCGCTCCTGGGTGGTGCTGGTGATCTGGTTGGCCTGCTTCTCCGCGAGCGCGAGGATGTCGTCGACCATCGGCCCGAGGTGCCGGAACGAGGCCTTGTCGACCTGCGCCGGCTTGTCGCGGACCTCGGCCAGCTCCTGCTGCAGCTGCTGGCGCTGGGCCTGCATGGAGCGCAGCCGGGTGTCCAGATCCTGCCGGTCCGCCTCGATCCGCCGGCGCTCCTGCGCGAGCTGGGCCAGCTCACGGTCCTTCTTGGCGAGGAACTGGTCGACCTGTCCCTGGTCGTACCCCCGCAGCGCGACCTTGAAGGCCGGCCGAGCGCCGGAATCCTCTCGAGCCGTCAACAGCTCTCCGCCCTGGGACATGTGCCAACCCTCCATACCATCGCGCGCGCGATCTGGCGCAACGCTACCGTCGCGTGCCGCCGGGCCAACACCCCGCCCGGCGTGTCAGTTTCGCACCACATCGGCCGGTGGAGGATCGTCCGGAAGGCCCTCGATCCGGCGGGCGTGCTCGATCATGCCGTGGATCGCCTCGAGGCTCGGGCCGGACAGCCCGGCCGCGCGCAGCGCCATCGTGCGGACGGCGTTGTCCCGCAGCGCGGCGAGGAGCTCGAGCTGCTCGTCGATGCGGCGGGCGGCCTCGTCGTCGAGGAAGTATGCGGCATTGACCCCGAAGAACTCGGCGAGTGCCTCGAGGTGGCGTTTGGTCGGATTGTCCCGGGCGCCCTTGCGCAGCTGCCAGATGTACGTGTGGGAGATCATCACCCCCCGCTCGCGGATGGCGGCCGCGACCTCCTCGTAGCTGTACTCACCGCGTCCCGGCGGGTGCACCGTGCCGAACAGCCGGTCGAGCTTCTCGGCGAGGGTCACCTGGCCTCCTGCGACGTAGCGACGCTTGACAATGGCACCCCCACGATGGAAATCTCAATCATAAGCTCAGATTTATGGAGGGTGTCGTCCCATAAACTGAAGTTGACGTCATTCGTTCGGGTGGGACGGATCGTTGTGGCCGGCAAGAGCAACGGGGGTGGCCACGACGCCCGGCACGGCCGCGGCGCGGTATCGCCGCGCGAGGCCGAGCAGCGCCCGGACCTCGGCGTCGACGTCGGGCCCGCCGGCCGACTGGGAGGCGCCCGGCGGGCCGGAAGCTGCCCGCTCAAAACCGGCAGCTGCCCGCTCAGTACCTCCAGGACCCGTCAACGGCAACCCGCGCTCACCGGTGGCCACCGCCGTCCGCAGGGCCACCGCGTCGTCCTCACCGTCGCCCGCCCGCCCGGCCAGGAGCCACTGCGCGTCGCGGATCTCGATGACCCGGCGGTACAGGCGCAGCTGCACGCTGCGCAGGTTGAGCAGCTCACCGACGCGCCCCGGCGGGTCGCCGAGCACGACCCCGGGCGCGGCCGCCGACAGCTCCAGCCACAGCGGCCGCAGTCGCTGCAGCGCCACGTACCGTGACGTCCACCGGCGCAGCCCGCCGAGCGCCGGCAGCGCCCCGCCGAGCGCGAAGAGCAGCAGCATCATCGCCAGCAGCGCGCGGGAGACGTTCTGCGCGCCGGTGCCGTCCATGGCGGTGCTGCCCGCGGTGTGGCTGATCTGATACGCGACCCGGTTCGCCATGAACAGCAGCCCGACCACGGCCGCGGCGCTCAGCAGCCACATCCCCGTCCGCAGCGCCCCCGGCGCGACGCTGCGCCCGGTGGGGCGGAACAGCACCAGCGCGCAGACGAGTCCGACGGTGAGCCCGAGCTGGGTGAGCACCGCGTAGGCGGTGACCAGCGGCTCGCCGGCGTGCTCGTAGACGAAGTCGTAGCGCTCGGGCCGGCGCGGGGCCAGCACGAAGAGCACGCACATCGCCACCGCCGTCACGCTCAGCAGCAGATACACGGCGCGGCGTAGCCGGGCGTACCGCGCCGGGTCCGGCGACAGCAGCCCGACGATGTGGACCAGGCCGGCGGACGCGGCGACGGTCGCCAGGTTCTTCAGCGGCACCGAGATGTCCGCAACGTGCAGGAGCGTGTCGGTTCCGTACGAGATCTCCCGCCGGTTGAACGTGAACGACAGCGTCGCCAGGAGCACGACCAGGCGCACCGCCTTGCCGCGCGGGGTCTGCGGCGTCGCGAACCGCCAGATCGTGAACGCCCAGAACGCGAGCAGGACGCCGATCTCCAGGACTTCGACGAGGTCAAAGGCCACGGCGCTCGACCAGGAACGGTTCGGCGAGGGCGTCGTACAGGTTGCCCAGGGCCGGGTCGGCGGGCGGGCGGGCGGCAGCGGACCCGGCCCGCTCGTTGAGCATCGTCGCGATCATCTCCGCGACCTGCTCCTGCGGCGCGCTGTAGGAGGAGCGGCGCAGCACCCGGGCCACCGTCGCCGGGTCCAGGTCCGGCAGCAGGAGCGCGGTGACGTCCGACGGCGACGGCCCGGGGGCGACGTGGTCACAGAGGATGTGCCCGATCTCGTGCAGGATGATGTGCTGCTGGTGCAGCCAGCCGGTGCCGGCGGCGTAGAAGACGTGGTCGGCCTTGTCGGTGGCGAGCCACAGCCCGCACGCGGTGCCGTCGACCCCCGCCTGCGGCAGCTGGTGCAGGTGCAGGTCGCGGCCGCGGGCGGCGGCGACGGACGCGCAGAACGCCGGCAGGTCGAACGGGTCCGGGACGTCCAGCCCGGCCAGCAGCCGCCTGACCTGTTTCTCCAGTTGTCGCAGCCGCATCAGTGCTCCAGCCGACCTTCGGGGCATTCCGGCTCAACGATATGCCCAGGGTGGCGGCGGCCAGAAGCCGCCGCCACCGTGATCCTCGACAGGAAGACGCGACCGGACGATCAGAGGCCGGAGTTGAGCGCGGTCATCAGGGTGCCCGACGTGGTGTCGCCGGACATCTCCCAGACCATGCCGCCGAGCAGGCCCTGCTGCTTCACCCAGGCGGTCTTCTGCTGGATCGACCAGGTGTCGTCGAACGTCCACCACTGCCCGCCCGGCCCCGTGTAGCAGGACGTGGCGACCGACTGCACGTCGTGGTACACCGTGCAGCCCGGCACCATCGCCAGAAGGTTCGCGTAGCCACGGGTGCCGGCCTCCTCCGCGAACTGTCCCGGTGCGGCGCCGGTCGCGGCCTGCCACTCGCCGTTGGCCGGGCCGGCGGTGACGCCCTGCCAGCCGCGGCCGTAGAAGGCGAAGCCGACCGTCAGCTGCCGTGGGTTCACGCCGGCGGTGGTGTACGCGGCCACGGCGTTCTGCACGCTGAACGTGAAGGAGTAGGGGTCCTGCGCGTCGCCGTACAGGTTGCCCTGGTGGCCGGTGCGGTTCGGCTCCCACGAGTTGTCGCTGCCGGCGCCGTGGAAGTCGTAGCCCTGCACGTTGGCGAAGTCCAGGGAGTCGAAGACGCTCGGGGTGCCGTCGGCGTGGGTGATGTCCCAGCCGGCCGCGATCTTCGCCGGGTCGGCGGGGGTGAACGCGGTCAGCAGGTACCGCTTGCCGCCGAGCGCGTCGAGCTGCTTGCGGAACTCGGCCAGCAGCAGCGTGTTGTTGGCCTTGTCCTGGGCGCCCCAGTGGTTGCCGGGGTGGCCCTCCGCGCCGGGCCACTCCCAGTCCAGGTCGATGCCGTCGAAGATGCCCGCGGCGCTGCCCGGTCCGCCGGCGCCGTTGTACAGCGGCAGGTTGCCCTTGATGTACATGTCGATGCAGGACCGCACCAGCTTCTCGCGGGACGCCGGGGTGGCGGCCGCGTCGGAGAAGAACTTCGAGTAGGTCCAGCCGCCCAGCGAGATGAGCACCTTGAGGTTGGGGTACTTCGCCTTGAGCTTGCGCAGCTGGTTGTAGTTGCCGCGCAGGGCCTCCCAGCCGGTGTCGGCGACGCCGTCGACGGACTGCGCGGCGCTGAACGGCCGGCCGTAGTCGGCGTCGGCGTCCCCGGCGCCGGTGCCCTGGTCGGGGTCCTGCGGGTTGGCCGTCGTGCCGCGGGTGACGCCCTGCAGGCAGGTCAGGTTGACCGGGTCGAGGTTGGCGAAGGCGTAGTTGACGTGGGTCAGCTTCGCCGCGGCGCCGGACGTGTCGAGGTTCTTCACGAAGTACTGCCGGCCGTAGATGCCCCACTGGACGAAGTAGCCGACCTTCGCGTAGGCGCCGGAGCCGACGGCGTCGTCCGTGGTGACGGTGACGGCGGCGCTGGCGGGGGAGGCGTTGTCGTACGTGTCGCGCGCCTTCACCGTGAACGTGTACGCGGTGAGCGGCGCCAGCCCGGTGACGGTCGCCGTCGTCGTGGTGGACGACGCGACCAGGGTGCCGCCCCGGTAGACGTCGTAGCCGGCGATGCCGCTCGGGTCGGTGACCGCGTTCCAGGCCAGGGTCACGCTCACGGAGCTGCGCGCGGTGCTGCGCAGGTTGCCCGGCGCGGCGGGTGCGGTCGTGTCGTCGGCGGGGTTGAGCGTGGTGGCGCTGACCGGGGCGCTGTCGGCGGAGACGTTGCCCCTGGTGTCGCGGGCCCGCACGGTGAAGCTGTACGCGGTGTTCGGGGTGAGCCCGGTGACGGTCGCGGCCGGCGCCGTGACCGATGCGACGACCGTGGAGCCGCGGTACACGTCGTAGCCGGCGATCGGGAAGTCGGTCGGCGTGGGGGCGGTCCAGGCGAGCGACACCGTGCGGGTGGTCCGGCCGGTCACCGCCACGCCGGCCGGGGCGTTGGGGGCGCGGTCCGCGCTGCCGTCGCATTTGTTGCCGTTGATCCGGCAGTTGAGCGGCTCGGTGTTGGTGCCGGTGGCGATGAACCAGAAGCTGTACGGCTCGGTGGTGGCACCGGCCGCGACCGTGCCGTTGTAGTGCGCGTTGACGACGGTGACGTGGTTGCCGGTGCGGGTGACGGTCCCGTTGTAGCCGGTGCCGACGGTCAGCCCGGCGGGCACGTCGAACTCGAGGGTCCAGCCGGTGATCGCGGCGCTGGTCGGATTCTGGACAACATATTTGTCGACCCAGTAGGTGCCGTAATTCGCGGCGGAGTACGCCGCCCTGAGCCCCGGGGTGGCGGCCTGGGCGGTGCCGGGGAGCGCTACGGCGGCGCTGACGGTGAGCAGGATGGCGGCGAAGAGCCTGGTGGGGTGCACTCGGGCCTCCTATTAGGAAAGTTTCCTAATAGTCCAACCGAAAGCCCAAGAAAGTCAAGGTTGTCTATTTGCTTAAAGGATTTAAGGTTCCCGAGCTATGAGTGACTTACGCATTGGCACCCCTCACCGTCTCGCCACCGTCGGCTGGCTCGCCGTCGGTGGCCTGGCACTGGCGGGCCTCGCGCACGCCTTCACCCTGGCCGAGTCCCTGAAGGGCGCCGACGCGGCCGCCGAGGACGCGGGCCGGGAAGTGGCCTACGGCAGCAACTTCGGCCTCAACGTCTACGTCGCCGGCAACCCCGGCCTGACCGCCCTCGGCGTGGCCCGGCTGATCACCCTGGTGCTCGTCATCCTGTGGCTGTATCTGGCCCGCGACAACTTCGACCGGCGCAACGACGGCAGCGTCGAGTGGAAGAAGGGCTGGACGATCGGCGGCTGGTTCGTCCCCTTCGCCAACCTCGTCATCCCCAACCGGGTCACCGCCGAGATCTACCGCCGCAGCGCCCCGGACGGTTCCTGGCCCTCGGACCGCCTCGTCAACGCGTGGTGGGTCGCGCTGCTGTTCAGCTTCATCAGCTACACCGAGACCACGAAGTACGCCAGCGGCGAGACCATCGTCTACAGCCCGCCGTTCTTCACCGCGGTCGCCGCCGTCGGCGGGATCGCCGCCGCCATCCTGTTGTCGCTGGTCATCCGGAAGGTCTCGGCCTGGCAGGACGCCAAACTGACGTCCTGACAAAAGTCTGTCCGAATCCTGCTCGGGGAAGTCGACTTCTTGCATCGACAGGGTTGAGTTAGTAACGTCGGCTCACCAACCATCGCGACGTGTGGATGTGCGGGGCTTCGGCGGCCCGCGCACCGCCGCCGGCCGCGCTCCAGACCCGATCCAGCCGTCCGGCGCCCGCCAGCGCCGGCCGGCGCAGCGTGCCCGGCATCGCGGACCCTCCGGAAGGACCCCCGCCGATGCACCCGAGAATCCGAGCCGCCGCGGCGGTGCTGCTCATCAGCGGCGCCGCCGTCGCCCTGCCCGCACCCGCCAGTGCGCACACCACCATCAACCCCGCCCTGTTCCAGCAGGTCGAGCTCGCCAAGGGCATCAACGAGCTCGGTGAGCCGATGTCGATCACCGTGCTGCCGGACCGCTCCGTGCTGCACACCGCCCGCAACGGCACGCTGCGCCGCACCGACGCCGCCGGCACCACCACCGTGATCGGCAACCTGCCCGTCTACACCCACGACGAGGAAGGCCTGCAGGGCGTCGCCGCCGACCCCAACTTCGCCACGAACCGGCAGATCTACCTGTACTACGCGCCGCCGCTGAACACGCCCGGCGGTGACGCGCCCGCCGCCGGCGCCGACTGGACCCCGTGGAAGGGCGTCAACCGGCTGTCCCGGTTCACCCTGAACACCGACAACACGCTCAACACCGCCAGCGAGCGCACCGTCCTGGAGGTCGGCACCGACCGCGGCATGTGCTGCCACGTCGGCGGCGACATCGACTTCGACGCCGCGGGCAACCTGTACCTGTCCACCGGCGACGACTCCAACCCGTTCGACTCGGCCGGCTACGCGCCGATCGACGAACGCACCGACCGCAACCCCGCCTACGACGCGCAGCGCTCCGCCGGCAACACCAACGACCTGCGGGGCAAGATCCTGCGGATCAAGGTGGGCGCCGACGGCTCGTACACCGTCCCCAGCGGCAACCTGTTCGCGCCGGGCACGGCGAACACTCGGCCCGAGATCTACGCGATGGGCTTCCGCAACCCGTTCCGGATGGGCGTCGACAAGGCGACCGGCGCGATCTACGTCGGCGACTACGGCCCCGACGCCGGCACCACCGACCCGAACCGCGGGCCGTCCGGACAGGTCGAGTTCGACCGGGTCACCGCACCCGGCAACTACGGCTGGCCGTACTGCACCGGCACGAACACCTCCGCCGAGACCTACAACGAGTGGAACTTCGCCACGAACAGCACCGGACCCAAGTACAACTGCGCCGCGGGACCGGTGAACAACTCGTTCCGCAACACCGGGCAGGGCACGCTGCCCGCCGCGAAGGCCGCCTGGATCCGTTACGCCGGGGACGCCGGCAGCCCCCCGGAGTTCGGCAGCGGCTCCGAGTCGCCGATGGCGGGCCCCGTGTACCGCTACGACGCCGCGAACCCGTCGGCGGTCAAGTTCCCCGCCGACCTCGACGGGCACTTCTTCGCCGGCGAGTTCGGCCGCCGCTGGATCAAGGCGATCGACGTCAACGGCGACGGCTCGCCCGGCGCTATCGCGAACTTCCCCTGGTCCGGCATGCAGATCATGGACCAGGCGTTCGGCCCGGACGGCGCCCTGTACGTCCTGGACTACGGCGCCGGCTTCGGCAACGGCGACGCGAACTCCGCCCTGTACCGCATCGAGTACACCGGCGGCGGCAACCGCGCCCCCGTCGCGGTCGCCGCCGCGAACCCGACCTCCGGACCCGCGCCGCTCACCGTCACCTTCAGCTCGGCCGGCAGCAACGACCCCGAAGGCCAGGCGATCACCTACAGCTGGGCGTTCGGCGACGGCACCACGTCCACGGCGGCGAACCCGACGAAGACCTACAGCACCGCCGGGACCTACACCGCGACCCTGACCGTCCGCGACCCGCAGGGCGCCACCGGCAGCGCCAGCGTCCGGGTCTCCGCCGGCAACACCGTGCCCACGGTGCGGATCGTGACCCCGGCGAACGGCTCGCTCGTCTCGTTCGGCGACACCGTGCCCTACCAGATCACCGTCACCGACCCCGAGGACGGCACCGTCGACTGTGGACGGGTGAGGATGACGTACATCCTCGGCCACGACACCCATGGTCACCAGATCACGTCCCAGACCGGCTGCACCGGCTCGATCACCATCCCGCTCGACGGTGAGCACGACGCGGCCGCGAACATCTTCGCCGTGTTCGACGCCGAATACACCGACAACGGCGGCCTCACCACGCACACCCAGCACACCCTGCAGCCGCGGCACCGCCAGGCCGAACACTTCAGCGCCCAGCAGGGGGTGCAGACGTTCGACAAGGCCGGCGCCGAGGGCGGCAAGACCGTCGGGCAGATCGAGAACGGCGACTGGATCGCGTTCACCCCGTACCTGATGAACAACGCCACCTCGTTCACCGCCCGGGTCTCCTCCGGCGGCGCCGGCGGCACCCTGTCCCTGCGGGCCGGCTCGCCGACCGGCACGCTCATCGGGTCGGCCACCGTGCCGGCGACCGGCAGCTGGGACACGTTCGTCGACGTCACCGGCACCGTCTCCGGCGCACCCGCCACCGCCGGGCAGCTGTACCTGGTGTTCACCGGCGGCGCCGGCGCCCTGTTCGACGTCGACGCGTTCACCCTCAACACCGGCACCGTCCCGCCGCAGCCCGACGGGCGGGTCGAGGCGGAGTCGTACACCTCCCAATCCGGTGTCCAGGTCGTCGCCGACGGCACCGCGCACGGCGGCAACCGCGTCGGCTACATCGACGGCGGCGACTGGGTCGGGTATTCGGGCGTGAACGTCTCCGGCAAGACCGGGTTCACCGCCCGGGTCGCTTCCGGCGGGACCGGCGGCACCATCCAGGTCCGCTCCGGCTCCGCGACCGGGCCGCTGCTGGGCTCCGTCAACGTCGGCAACACCGGGGGCTACGGCACGTTCGTCGACGTGAGCACGTCCCTGAGCGCAGGCAGTGGTGCGTTGTTCCTCGTTTTCGTGGGTACGGGCACCGGCGGCCTGTTCGACGTCGACGACTTCGCCCTTTCCGGTGCGACGACTGTCACCAACCTCGCGTTGAACAAGACGGCCACGGCCGACAGTCAATGCGCGGCGACGGAAGGTCCGGCGAAGGCGGTGAACGGCACCGTCAACGGTGGCAACGCCGACAAGTGGTGCTCGCTCGGCGCCTCCAAGTGGTGGCGGGTCGACCTGGGGGCCACCGCCTCCGTCGGCCGGGTCGTCATCCGGCACGCCGGCGCGGGCGGGGAGAACGCCGCGTTCAACACCCGCGACTTCGACGTGCAGACCAGCACCGACGGGAACACCTGGACGACGGTGTCCCAGGTGCGCGGCAACACCGGCAACGTCACCACCTCCACGTTCACCGCCGCCGGCGCCCGCTACGTGCGGGTCAACGTCATCGCGCCCACCAGCAACGCCGACACCGCCGCCCGTCTCTACGAGGTAGAGGTCTACGCATCATGAGAAAGCTCCTCGCGCTCGCTACCGCCACCGCGGCCCTCTTGACGACCGCGGCCGTGCCCGCCTACGCCGACACCGCCTTCGACGTGCTCGTCTTCTCCAAGACCGCCGGGTTCCGGCACGACGCCATCCCGGCCGGCATCACCGCCATCCAGCAGCTCGGCGCGGCGAACGGCTTCACCGTCACCGCCACCGAGGACGCGGCCGCGTTCACCACCGCGAACCTCGCCCAGTACGAGGCCGTCGTCTTCCTCAGCACCACCGGCGACGTCCTCGACGCCGCGCAGCAGACCGCGTTCGAGTCCTACATCCGCGGCGGCGGCGGATACGTCGGGGTGCACGCCGCCGCCGACACCGAATACGACTGGCCGTTCTACGGCGATCTCGTCGGCGCCTGGTTCGCCTCCCACCCGGCGATCCAGCAGGCGACCCTCCGCGTCGAGGACCGCACCCACCCGGCGACCGCGCACCTCGGCGCCACCTGGGTCCGCACCGACGAGCTGTACAACTACCGGACCAACCCACGGGCCACCGCGCACGTGCTCGCCACCCTCGACGAGACCACGTACAGCGGCGGCACCATGGGCGCCGACCACCCCTTCGCCTGGTGCAAGACGATCCAGAGTGGACGGTCGTTCTACACCGGCGCCGGCCACACCCAGGAGTCCTATTCGGACAGTGCGTTCCGGGCCCACCTGCTCGGCGGGATCCGCTACGCCGGCGGCAAGGCGGCGGCCGACTGCAGCCCCGGGTCCGTTGTTCCAACGGGCCGGGTCGAGGCCGAGTCGTACACCTCCCAATCCGGTGTCCAGATCGTCGGTGACGGTGCCGCCCACGGTGGCAACCGCGTCGGCTACATCGACAACGGGGACTGGGTCGGCTATTCGGGCGTGAACGTGTCCGGCAAGACCGGGTTCACCGCCCGCGTCGCCTCGGGTGGCGCCGGCGGCAGCATCCAGATCCGCTCGGGCTCCGCCACCGGGCCGCTGCTGGGCACGCTGCCGGTGGCCAACACCGGCGGTTACGGCACGTTCGTGGACGTCTCCACGGCGCTTTCGTCGTCGTCGGGTCCGTTGTTCCTCGTTTTCGTGGGTACGGGCTCCGGCGGGCTGTTCGACGTCGACGACTTCGCCCTCACCGGTGGCTCGACGCCTCCGGCGACCAACCTGGCGCTGAACAAGACCGCCACCGCGGACAGCCAGTGCGCTGCCACGGAAGGCCCGGCGAAGGCCGTCAACGGCACCGTCAACGGTGGCAACGCCGACAAGTGGTGCTCGCTCGGCGCGTCCAAGTGGTGGCGGGTCGACCTCGGCGCCTCGGTGTCCGTCGGCCGGGTCGTCATCCGGCACGCCGGCGCGGGCGGGGAGAACACCGCGTTCAACACCCGCGACTTCGACGTGCAGACCAGCACCGACGGGAACACCTGGACGACCGTGTCCCAGGTGCGCGGCAACACCGCCAACGTCACCACCACCACGTTCGGCCCAGCCGGCGTCCGCTACCTGCGGGTCAACGTCATCGCGCCGACGAACAACGCCGACACCGCCGCCCGCCTCTACGAGGTCGAGGCCTACGCCGTGTAGGTTTCACGACCGTCGTGCCCGGGACCTGCGCATCGCGGTCCCGGGCATCGACATACCTCGTTGGGGTCCGCTGTACTGCGCCGATGCGGACCCTTCTCGCGCTCCTCACCGCCGCCGCCGTCGGCGCGGCCGCACTGCTCACGTTGCCGGCCGGACCCGCCGCCGCGGCCGCGGTGCGCATCATGCCGCTCGGCGACTCGATCACCGGCAACCCCGGCTGCTGGCGGGCGCTGCTCTGGAACGACCTGCAGGCCGGCGGTCACACCAACATCGACTTCGTCGGCACCCAGCCGCCGCAGGGCTGTTCGGTGCCGTACGACGGCGACGGCGAAGGCCACGGCGGCGCGCTCGTGACCGCGGTCGCCGACCAGAACCAGCTGCCCGCCTGGCTGTCGGCGAGCCGCCCCGACGTCGTGCTCATGCACTTCGGCACCAACGACGTGTGGAGCAACCGTTCCGTCGACGTGATCCTGGCCGCGTACGGCAAGCTGGTCGACCAGATGCGGGCCAGCAACCCGGCGATGCGGGTGCTCGTCGCGCAGATCATCCCGATGAACCCGTCCAGCTGCACCGAGTGCGCGGCCCGGGTCGTCGCGCTCAACGCCGCCATCCCCGGCTGGGCGGCCGCCAAGTCCACCGCCGCGTCGCCGGTCACGGTCGTGGACCAGTGGACCGGCTTCAGCACCGCCTACGACACCGGCGACGGCGTGCACCCCAACGCCACCGGCGACCGCAAGATCGCCTCCCGCTGGCTGCCCGCACTGGTCCGGGTCCTCGACGGCACCCAGCCGTCGGCGTCGCCTTCCGTCTCCCCGTCCCGCTCGGTCTCCCCGTCGCCGTCCCGGTCCACGCTGCCCTCCGACAGCGTCCCGCCGGTGCCCGGCTGTTCCGCCACCTACACGGTCGTCAACCAGTGGCCCGGCGGCTTCCAAGGCTCGGTGACCGTCCGCAACGGCTCCACAGCGGCGATCGGCGGCTGGACGGCGCGCTGGACGTACACCGGCGGCGAACAGATCACCCAGACCTGGGGCGCCACCTTCACCCAGTCGGGTCCGGCCGTGACCGCCGACAACACCCCCTGGAACGGCACCCTCGCACCGGGCGCCACCGCCACCTTCGGCTTCCTCGGCACCGGCACCCCGACGGTGCCACCCGTCATCTGCACCACCCACTGAGCTCTGCCAACCGGAAGGATCCCCGGGGTCAGGGCGCCGGGGATCCTTCCGGTTGTCGCGGAATGCGGCAGGTGCCGCAGCGGGTGGGTGTGCCGGTCCAGCCGGCCTGGTGCAGGGCTGCGGTCACCACCGTCGCGGTTTCGCAGGGGCGGGTGTTGACGTCGGCCCAGCCGAACCGCAGCGTGGACCAGCCCTGGATGGTGGCGGCGTTGTCGCGGTGCCGGTCCCGCCGCGGGTCGAGGTGTGCGGCCTGCCCGTCGAGCTCGACGATGAGCCGGTACTCGTCGTACTCGACGTCGCGGTAGGCGGTGGCCGCGCCGGTCCTGCGGCGCCGCTGCCGGGTCCCGGCCGGCAGGCCGTGCGGGCGTTCCACGTCGCGCAGGTAGCGCAGCTCCAGCAGCGAGTGGCAGCCGGCGCTCACGTCGGCGACGGCGCTGGTCAGTGCGTCGCGCCACCGCAGCCGCTGCCGCGCCTCGATCCCAGCGAGGAGCCGCCCGGAGGTGGTGAGCCGGCGGCCGCAGGCCCGCACCAGCCAGGAGATCGCGTCGTCGACCGTGGTCGCGGTCTGGGTCAGGTCCAGGACGGTGTCCACGACGCTCGTGCGGGCCGGCTCCCGCGCCGGCACCGCGACCGCAGCCACTGTGCGGTGGTGCCAGCGGACCCCGGGCAGCGTGCGTATCCGCCGGTCCGATGGGAGGCTCATGTGGATCGTCTCGGCGGGCTGGTCCAGCAGGCCGAGCAGTTCCGCGGCCGTCTCGTGGCTGAACACGGCGCCCCGGCCGGCGGTGAGCAGCGTCGCCCACAGCGTCGCGGTCCGCGCCGGCGGCCCGGAGAACGTCCAGTACACGCCGTTGAACGCCCGCCGCCACCGCCCGGCACGCAGCTGCGCCCGCACGGCGTCCTCGGTGAGGCCCGCTGCGATGGCCTGCGCGCGGGTGACCGCCCCGCCCTGCTCGTCGAACACCCCACCGATTGTCGGGGCACCCCCGCATGTGTTGACCCACCGCACTCGGACGCCCACGCAGCGGGTTCTTCGACAACCGGAAGGATCCCCGGTGCCCCGACCCCGGGGATCCTTCCGGTTGTCGCGGGTTACTGGGTGCTGGAGCCGGTGCGCAGGCGGACCTCGGCGCCGTTCTGCTCGTAGCTCTGCTGCGACACCTGGACCAGGACGGCGTCGCGGTGGAAGGCCGGGACGGTGACGGCGCCGCAGCTGACCATGGTGGCGCGCAGCTTGGCGACGGTGCGGGCGATGTTGGGGTACAGGCTGCCGGCGTAGGGCACGTACCCGTCGACGCCCTCCTCGAACTGCAGCTCCGTCTCGCCCTGGTCGTAGCGGGCGACGTTGCGGGCCCGCTGGGAGCCTTCGCCCCAGTATTCCTTGAACAGCTGGCCGTCGAGGTTCACCAGGTTGGAGGGGCTCTCGTCGAAGCGGGCGAAGTACCGCCCGAGCATGATGAAGTCGGCGCCGAGGGCCAGGGCGATCGCCATGTGGTAGTCGGCGAGGAGCCCGCCGTCGCAGCAGACGGGCACGTACACGCCGGTTTCCTGGGCGTAGCGGTCGCGTTCGGCGACGACGTCGATGAGCGCGGAGGCCTGACCGCGGCCGATGCCCTTCTGGTCGCGGGTGATGCAGATCGAGCCGCCGCCGATGCCGACCTTGACGAACGCGGCGCCGGCGTCGGCGAGGTACCGGAACCCGCGCCCGTCCACGACGTTGCCCGCGCCGACCGGGACCACGCCGCCGAGCTCGCCGACCGCGTACTGCAGGGTGTTGCGCTGCCAGGCGGAGTAGCCGTCGGAGGAGTCGATGCACAGCACGTCGGCGCCGGCCGCGACCAGGGCCGGGATGCGCTCACGGTAGTCGCGGGTGTTGATGCCCGCGCCGACCCGGAAGCGCTTGTCGTCGTCGATGGATTCGGTACGGAACTGCTTGTGCAGCTCGTAGTCGCGGCGCAGCACGATCGAGGCGAGGTGCCCGTCGGCGGTGACGATGGGCAGCAGGTCCAGCCGGTGGTCCCAGATGAGGGTGTTCGCGTCGGACAGCGAGATCGTCGGCGGCGCGGTGACCAGGCCCGCGGCCGGGCGCATCCGGGACTCGACGCTGTCGTTGAGGTCGTGCCGGTGCGGGTGGAAGTCCGCGGTGGAGATCAGCCCGACGAACAGCCCGCCCGGGCTGCCGTCGTCGGTGACCACGGCGATGTCCCGCTCGGCGGCCCGCAGCAGCCGGCTGACCTCGCCGAGGGTCGCGGACGGCTTCGTGTTGATGTCCGAGTGCCGGAAGCCGGCCTTGTGCCGCTTGACCGCGCTGACCGACTCCGCCTGCTCGGCGATGCGCTGGTTCTGGTGGATGAAGCTCAGCCCGCCGGTCTGCGCGAGCGCGATGGCGAGCCGGGGCGAGGACACCGCCTGCATGATCGCGCTGACCAGCGGCACGGCGATGCGCAGCGGCGACTCCCCGCCGACGGGGTGCCGCACGATCGGGGTCGACAGGTCGACGTTGTCCGGGGTGCACTCCTCGGTGGTGAGGTTCGGCACCAGCAGGTATTCGTTGAGGGTGCGGGAGACCTCGGGGAGGATCACGACCACGTGCCTGCTCCTATACACTCCGCCGCCGCGAAGACGCCGCAGAAGGCCCGACCGACGGCTTGGCTGGAATGCAGCCACACGCTACCAGCGCCACCGTTCCCGCCGCGGGCGGACGGGCAAAGGTCACCCGATGAGACCGGTGTACCGCTTCGGCGGCGGCGGGGCGAACTCGCCGTGCTTCGACGTGGACAGGCCGAGCGTGACGAGGGACTGCACGAGCAATGTCGCCGCCGCCACCCCGTCGACGACCGGGACACCGACGCGTTTCGACACGACCGCCGGCAGGTCCGCCATGCCCGCGCAGCCCAGCACGATGACGTCGGAGGAGTCGGCGGCGAGCGCGGCCCGGGCGACGGCGACGACCCGGTCGGTGACGGTCGGGTCCCGGTCGAGCTCCAGGACCGGGATGTCGCAGGCGTGCACGCCCCGGCAGACCCCGGCCGCGACGTACCGGCCGGCGAGGTCCCAGGCCCGGCCGCGGGTGCGGTCCAGCGTGGTGACGACGCTGAAGCCGCGGCCGAGCAGCGCCGCGGCGTGCATGGCTGCTTCGGCGATCCCGACGACCGGCCCGTCGGCCAGCTCCCGGGCGGCCTCCAGGCCGGGGTCGCCGAAGCAGGCGATGACGGTGCCGTCGGCCGGGTGCGCGCGGACGGCGGCGAGGATGCCGGGGACGCTGAGCGCCTCGTCGTAGTGGCTCTCGATGGACGCCGGGCCCATGGTGGACGTGACCGCCTCGACGTGGGTGCCCGGACCGGCGACGGCCCGGGCACTCAGCTCGATCTTCGCGGTCATCTCCGCCGTGGTGTTCGGATTGACGACCAGGATGCGCACCGCGATCAGGCCGCCGTGCGCCTGGTCAGGCCGAGGTGCACGACGAAGCCCAGCGCCATGCCGATGAACCAGCTGTACTGGGCGGTGGTGTGCATGCCGGGCCCGTGCGTCCACAGCACCGGCACGACCGCGACGACGGCACCGACCGCGGTGGCGATGATCGCCGGCGGGTTGTAGCCCTTCTTGTAGAAGTACTTCCCGGCCGCGTCCATGGTGAACATGTCGTCGACCGACACGACCTGCTTGCGCACCAGGTAGTAGTCGGCGATGAGCACCCCGAACAGCGGGCCGATCGCGGCGCCGAGGACCTCGAGGGTGTAGTGGATGACGTCGGGGTTGTTGTACAGGTTCCACGGCGTGATGAGCACCGACCCGACGGCCGCGATCATGCCGCCCATCCGCCAGCTGATCCGCTGCGGGCTGACGTTGGAGAAGTCGAACGCCGGGGAGATGAAGTTCGCCACGATGTTGATGCCGATGGTGGCGATGGTGAACGTCAGCGCGCCGAGCACGATCGCGAACGTGCTGTCGATCTTCGCCACCGTCTGGACGGGGTCGGTGATGAGCTCCCCGAAGATCGGGATGGTCAGCGACGACGTGACGACCACGAGAATCGAGAACGCGAGGAAGTTCACCGGCAGGCCGAGCAGATTGCCGCGCTTCACGGCGCCGAAGGACTTCCCGTACCGGGAGAAGTCCCCGAAGTTGAGCATCGGCCCGGAGAAGTAGGACACGACGAGCGCGATCGCCCCGAGCATGATCGGCACGGCGTCGAACCCGGTGTACTTGACCTCGCCGAGGTTCAGGTCGATCTCACCCCAGCCGGCCTTGTAGATCAGGTACCCGGCGAGCACGATCATCACCACGTACACCGCCGGCCCGCAGAAGTCGATGAACCTGCGGATCGTCTCCATGCCGGTCCAGAACACCGCCGCCTGCAGCACCCACAGCAGCGCGTAGGAGCACCAGCCGAGCAGCGGCAGCCCGAGGAACCCCCACTGGTCGACGTCCGCGTAGGGCGCGAGTCCCGGGAAGAGCTTCAGCACCACCACGTCCAGCGCGGCGGACGCGAGGTAGGTCTGGATGCCGTACCAGGCGACCGCGATACCGCCGCGGATGATGGCGGGCACGTTGGCGCCCAGGACACCGAACGCCACCCGGTTGATCACCGGATAGGGCACACCGGTGATCTGGCTGGGCTTGGCCACCAGGTTGCAGAAGAAGTAGACGATCGTGATGCCGACGACCAGCGACACGAGGACCTGCCAGCTGGACAGCCCCAGGGCGAACAGGCTGCCGGCCGTGACGTATCCGCCGACGCTGTGCACGTCGGACATCCAGAACGCGAAGATGTTGTACGAGCCCCACGACTGGGTCCGCAACGGCGCCAGGTCCTCGTTGGTGAGCCGGGGGTCGTAGCCGGGTTTGATGACGCCGGAGCCGACCGGCATGCCGGCGGCCTCGACCAGATCGTGTGGCCCGTCGTCGACGACGGGTTCCTGTGCGCGTGCCACTGTGTCGGCCATCCGGAACTCCCGAGGTAGTGCGGCTCGTTGCGCCCACGGTAGGAATCCGGTGTTTCACGTCGATGTTCGAAAACATATATCTGTTGTTCAGTCGGGCTCCGCGAACAGGCCCGTGTGCTGCGGCAACAGGGCGATGAACGTCTGCAGCCGCCGGTGGTGCTCGGTGCAGACCCGGATCAGCCCGTCCGCGTCCCGGGCGACGAACGCCTCCAGCATCCCGGCGTGGTCGCGGTGCAGCAGCTGCCGGTCCGCCCCGTCCAGGTGCGACATCGGCTGCAACGGCTCCGTCATGTTCCAGGCGGTGCCGAGCATGTGCAGCAGCCGCCGCATCCGGCACGGCCGGATCAGCGCGAGGTGGAAGCGGCGGCTCTCCCGGTGGTGCGCCCGCGGGTCCCCCTTGGCCACGGCGTCCTCGAGGGCCGCGTGCGCCGCCCGCGCCAGCTCGTCGTCCTCCGCCCGGGCGAACGCCACCGCGACCCGCATCGCCGCGGTCTCCAGGGCCTCCCGCACCAGGTAGATCTCCCCGAACTCCTGCGCCGTCATCTGCGCCACCCGATACCCCAGATGCGGCCGGTGGTCGACGAGGCCCTCCCCGATCAGCGTCATCAACGCCTCCCGCACCGGGATCCGGCTCACCCCGAACGCCGCCGCCACCCCGTCCACGGGGATCGGCGACCCGGGCGGCACCTCCCCGTCGAGAATGCACGCGCGCAGCTCGTCCAGGATCACACTCTGCGAACTGCCCAGCGGCTTCCCGGCAAGCCGCGAGATCAGCACCGACCGACGGCGTGGTCCGGCCATCCGCCACCTCCAGACGCGCCTCACGCTATCCCCGCCCGGTTATCGGCACGTTTCGCGCGCCTGGGTGGCCTAGCAGAGACCGGCCGCCCTCGCTCGCGCTGATCCCTCCCACCGTCCGCCGCTACTCCAAACGACGGCGATGTGCTTGGCCTCGAAAAGCTCATCCCGGGACGCTGCAGCCGGTCGGGCCGCAGGACCTGGCGCCGCTGTTCCCCATGTCGTTGATCGAGCAGGAGGTCACGCAGGAGCGGTACGTCGACATTCCCGACGAGGTGCTCGACGTGTACCGGCTGTGGCGGCCGTCGCCGCTGTTCCGGGCGCACCGGCTCGAGAAGGCGCTCGGGACGCCGGCGAAGATCTTCTACAAGTATGAAGGGGTGTCGCCGGCGGGGTCGCACAAGCCGAACACGGCCGTGCCGCAGGCGTACTACAACGCGGCCGCCGGGATCCGGCGGCTCACCACCGAGACCGGTGCCGGGCAGTGGGGGACGGCACTGGCGTTCGCGGGGGCGCAGTTCGGGCTCGACGTCGAGATCTGGCAGGTGCGCGCGTCGTACGACCAGAAGCCGTACCGCAAGATGATGATCGAGACGTTCGGCGGGACCATCCATGGAGGACCGGGAGCTGTCCGACGAGGCGCTCGCCGCCGCCGTGGCGCGGCTGCCGACGGTCTGACGGCGCGGCATCGAAGATCGCCGCTGGGTGCACCCGGTCGAGCTCCCCGGCTCCAGGCGGGGCACAATCCTGAAGATGGTGACGACGTTGACGGTCGACTGCGGTGGCGGCGGGCTCAAGGCCGCGGTGGTCGACGACACCGACACGCTGTGCTGCGAGCCGGTGCGGGTGCCGACGCCGTACCCGCTGCCGCCGGCCAGGCTGGTGGAGACGCTGCTGGGCATCGCGGCGGGGTTGCCGGCCGCGGACCGGGTGACGGTCGGGCTGCCGGGGATGATCCGGCACGGGGTGGTCGTCGCGACGCCGCACTTCGTCAACGAGGCCGGGCCGCACACCCCGGTCGACCCCGAGCTGTTCGCGTTGTGGAAGGGGTACGACGCCCGCGCCGAACTGGAACGCGCCTTCGGCCGGCCGGTCCTCGTGCTCAACGACGCCGAGGTGCACGGCGCGGCGCTGGTCGAGGGGCACGGCCTGGAGCTGGTGCTGACGCTCGGCACCGGGCTGGGCAGCGCCCTGTTCGACGACGGGCGGCTCGCCCCGCACCTGGAGCTGTCGCACGCGCCGTACTCGAAGGGCCGCACGTACGACGACCAGATCAGCGAGCTGGAGCGCCGGCGGCTCGGCGACCGGCGCTGGTCGCGGCGGGTGTTGCGGATCGTGGACGGGCTGCGGCCGGTGTTCCGCTGGGACCGGCTCTACCTCGGCGGCGGCAACACGGAACGGCTGGTGGTGCCCATGCCGGACGACGTGCGGCTGGTCGCGAACCAGGCCGGGGTGCGCGGCGGCTCACGCGCCTGGACGCTCATCGGCGTGTAACGCCCGTTTTGTCCTAAAAGAACATATCGTGGTTGGATGACCACGGTATGTGTCGACGTTCTGGAGACGGCGCTGGAGACGGCCAGGGGTGCCGTGGCCACCCTGAGCGCGCTGCCGTCGCCCGCCGACGACACCGGCGTGCCCGTCGTGCTGTGCCCGGGGCTGATCGGCTCGAAGGAGGACTTCCTGCCGCTGCTGCCCGCGCTCGCCGCCGCCGGGTACCGCGCCTACGCCTACGACTACCGCGGCCACTACGGCCTGACCGAGGACGACGACGATCACTCCATCCGCCGGCACGCCGAGGACCTGATGGCGGTCGCCGAGGCACTGGGGGAGCCGCACGTCGTCGGGCACTCCTACGGCGGGTTCGTGGTCCGCGCCGCCGCCCTCGCCGACCCGGCCAGGCTGCGCTCCGCCGCCCTCATCGGCAGCGGCCCAGGCATGGACAGCCCGCAGCACCGCAAGATCCTCGGCGGGTTCGACCACACGCTGTCGCTGCAGGGCAACGCCGTCCTGTGGCCGGTCGTGCGCCGGCTCATCCCCGAGGACGACGTCGCGCGGCGCGAGTTCTGGCGGACCCGGCTGCGGCTGATGCGCCCCGCGTTCGTCCGTGGTGCCCTGGCGTCCCTCGCCGGCGAGTCCGACCGGGCCGACGAGCTGCGTGCCAGCCGGCTGGCCCTGCTCGTCATGCACGGCCACCGCGACCGCAAACTGTGGTCGGCGAAGGAGTTCGCCGGCTACGCCGAACGCGCCGGCGCGTCCCTGGCGGTCATCGACGGCGCCGCGCACAGCCCCAACCTCGAACAGCCCGGCCCCACCGTGGAGGCGCTGCTGCGGTTCTGGGCCGAGACCGACCGGCGGCGGGCCCTGCGCACCTTCGTCGACCTCGTCCGCCCGTCCGCGCACGCCGACCCGTACCCGGCCTACCAGCGGCTGCGCCGGGCCGCCCCGGTGCTGCCGGTCCAGCTGCCCGGCAAGACCGAGGCGGTGGTGCTCACCCGGTACGCCGACTGCGCCCGCCTCCTGCAGGACGCCACGTTCGTCAGCGCCGGCGAGGCACCCGAGCTGCTCACCGCCGCCTGGCGTGAGCACCGGCTCGTTCGCTGCCTGTACCAGAGCTTCGGCTGGCGGGAGGGCGACGCGCACCTGCCGCTGCGCACCGACCTCGCCCGCCGGATCACCCCGCGGCGCTGCCCGGTCCAGCCCGCCGAGGTCGCCGGCATCGCCGACCGGGTCCTGGACGACTTCGCCGCCCAGCTGCGCGGGGGAGCGACGGTGAACCTGGCCGACGCGGTCGCGGTGCCGTTCGCGTCGCTGGTCACCGGGCGGCTGCTCGGCATCCCCGACGAGGCCGCGCTGCGCCTCGGCGTCGCGGCCCGGGCCGGGAGCGCGGCGTTCGAACCGTTCATCACGCCCCGGCAGCGCACCGCGATGGTGGCCGCCGGCGAGACGATCATCGACACCCTCGAGTCCCTCGCCGGCGACGGCCTCCTGGCGGTCGTGCGGGAGCACCGCCCGGACGGCGACGAGCAGTTCCTCGGCGACCTGGTCCTGCTGTACGGCGCCGCCTACGACTCCCCGGCGAGCCTGGTGACCCTCGGCGCCCGGCTGCTGCTCACCCACCCTTCGCAGGCGGCGGTGCTGCGGCAGGACCCGGCGACCGCCGAGCGGGCCGTGGACGAGATCCTGCGCTTCGACCCTCCGGTGCAGGTCGCGGTACGGATAGCGACCGCGCCGTGCGAGTTCGGCGACCTGGCCGTCGAACCCGGCACCGCGCTGCTGGGCATCATCGGCGCCGCGAACCGCGACCCGGCGTTCACCGACGACCCCGACGAGTTCCGCGTCACCCGCCGCACCACGCGGCCGGCGCTGTCCTTCGGGGCCGGCCGGCACTACTGCCCCGGCTCCGCCGTCGCCCGAACCCACGCCCAGGTGCTGTTCCCGATGCTGCTGCGCCGCTTTCCCGGCCTGCGGCTCGCCGGTACACCTCGATTCCGCTCACCCGGCACGATGCTGCGCGGTGTCGAGGACCTTCCCGTCGTCGATTGTGGGTCCCGCTGATGCGCGTGCTGTTCACCATCAACCCCGCCCCGGGGCACCTGTACGCGCTGGTCCCGCTCGCGTGGGCGATGCACCTGCGGGGCCACGAGGTCCTGGTCGCCGCGCCCCGGTCGATGGGGCAGCAGATCCGCCGGGCCGGCCTCAGCCACGCCGTCGTCGGCGGCGACGCGTCGTTCTTCGAGCTCTGGCCCGCGCACCTGCCGCTCGGCGGCAACGACACCCTCGACCTCGCCGTGTTCGCCGCCATCGCCGAACGCACCGGCGCCGACGTCGTCGGGCTCGCCCGCACCTGGCGGCCCGACCTGATCGTCACCGAACCCGTCGAGTACGCCGCGCCGCTCGCCGCCACGCTCCTGGGCATCCCGTGGGTGCTGCACCACTGGGGGCTGCCCGTCCCCGACGCCGTGCACCGCACCGCCCTCGCCGACGTCACCGACCGGCTGCTGCGCCTCGCCGACACCCTCGGCGTCGCCGGGATGGTCGCCGCGCCGCTGGCCACCGTCGACACCTGCCCGCCGTCGCTGTCCCTGGGCACCGCCGCGGGCCTGCCGATGCGGTACGTGCCGTACAACAGCGCCAGCACGCTGCCGGACTGGCTCTTCGCGCCGCGCGTGCGCCCCAGGATCTGCGTCTCCATGGGCACCGTGCCGATCCCCGAAGGGGTGGACGGGCTCACCGCCGCCGTCGAGGGCATGCGGGACCTGGACGTCGAGGTCGTCGTCAGCGGTGCCGGCGTCCACGGCATCGAGGACCTGCCGCCCAACGCCCGCCGCGCCGGCTGGCTGCCGCACCACCTGCTGCTGCCGACCTGCGACCTGTTCGTGCACCACGGCGGCTCCGGCAGCTCGATGGCCGCGCTCGGCGCCGGCCGCCCGCAGCTGGTCCTGCCGCAGATGTGCGACCAGTTCAGCATCGCCGAGCGGCTCACCGCCGCCGGCGTCGCGCGCAGCGTCGCCTTCGCCGACCGGTCCGCGGACACGGTCCGCGCCGCCGTGCGGGCGCTGCTGGCCGACACCGCCGTCACCCGCCGCGCCGGCCGGGTCCGCGACGAGATCGCCGCGATGCCGGCGCCGGACGCCGTCGCCACGACCCTGGCGGGACTGACGGACCGGGCCCGACCTGGCAAGGTGGAGGCATGTGCAGGAACATCCGGGTACTGAACAACTTCGAGCCGCCGGCGACCGAGGACGAGATCGAGGCCGCCGCCATGCAGTACGTGCGCAAGGTCAGCGGGATGACCCGCCCCTCGCAGGCGAACCAGGCCGCCTTCGACGCGGCCGTCGCGGCCGTCGCCGCCGCCACGCGTGAGCTGCTCGGTTCCCTGGTGACCCAGTCACCGCCGCGCGACCGGAAGATCGAGGCGGCGAAGGCGAAGGCCCGCGCCGCGGAGCGGTACGGCACCCGCGCCGAGTGAGGTAACCGGCGGCTGATCGGAACGAAAGCCCGGGCGGCGGCGTCGCACCGGGCATGAAGCGTCTCGCCGTCCTGCTCGCCCTCCTCGTCGTGCTCGCCGGCGGGGCCGTGGCCCTGCGCGGGCCGATCTACCGGCTCGCCTGCCCGGAGACGGTCACCAACTACGGGCAGATGCCGCGCCCGGCCGTCCCGCTCGTCCGGAGCCGCTACTTCGCCCAGGTCGGTGACGGCTTCGCCGTCGGCGGGCACCGCGACCCCATGCCGTCCGGGCGCCCGCGGGTCGAGGGCGACGCGTCGGCCGTCCGGTATGTCCGCGCCGAGACGTCGCCGACCGGGGAACGCTGCGGCACGGTCGTGGCCGGTTACCGGTACCACATCTACGTCGCTGAGCACGCCGGCGACGTCGTCATCGACGGGTATCAGATCCAGATCGCCGCGCGTCCCTGATTCGTAAAAAAATTGCAAAGCTCGGTCAGCATCTTGCGATGAAGCATCGACCAAGTTACGGTTCGATCCTTCATCGTTGCCGTTCCCCGCCAGGAGCGTGTCATGCGCCGTGCCCTGTACCTCCTCCTGCCGGCCGCATTGGCCGCACTCATGGTGATCGCCCTGCCGTCGGCCAACGCCGACATCACCACCGTTTCCGTGGACAACCTGCGCACCGGCTGGGACAGCGCCGAGCCGGGCCTCGCGCCCTCGGCGGTCTCCGCCTCCGACTTCGGCCAGCTGTTCTCGACCACCGTCGACGGCCAGGTGTACGCGCAGCCGATCGTCGCCGCCGGCACCCTGATCGCCGTCACCGAGAACAACTGGGTGTACGGCCTCAACCCGGCGACCGGCGCCGTGGCCTGGTCGCGCAGCGTCGGACCGGCGTGGCCGGCCGCGGCGATCGGCTGCGGTGACCTGGTGCCGAACATCGGCATCACCAGCACCCCGGTCTACGACCCGGCGACCGGCTCGGTGTTCTTCATGGCCAAGGTCAACGACGGGCCGGACGCCGATCACCCGCACTTCTACCTGCACTCGATCAACCCCGCGACCGGCGTGGAGCGGGCCGGCTGGCCGGTGACGATCCAGGGCTCGCCGACCAACGACCCGGGCACCACGTTCAACGCCAAGACCGCCGCGCAGCGGCCCGGCCTGCTCCTGCTCGACGGCGTCGTCTACGCCGGGTTCGCCAGCCACTGCGACTACGGCCCCTACGTCGGGTACGTCGCCGGTGTCCGCACCACATCGCCGCAGATGACGACGCTGTGGTCGACCGAGGCGGGCCGCAGCAACGGCATGGCCGGGATCTGGCAGTCCGGCGGTGGCCTCGTCTCCGACGGCGCCGGCCGGATCATCGTGGCCACCGGCAACGGCGTCTCGCCCGCGCCCGGCCCGGGCGCCAGCCCGCCCGGCACCCTCGCCGAGTCCGTGATCCGCCTGCAGGTCAACGGCGACGGGTCGCTGACCGCGAAGGACTTCTTCAGCCCGTTCAACAACAGCCGCCTCGACCAGGACGACACCGACTTCGGCTCCGGCGGCCCGATGGCGCTGCCCGCCGGCTTCGGCACCGCCGCCCACCCGCGCCTGCTGGTCCAGACGGGCAAGGACGGCCGCGTGTACCTGCTGGACCGCGACAACCTGGGCGGCAACGCGCAGGGTGCGGGCGGCGGGGACGCGTCCGTCGGGCCGCCCGCCGGGCCCTACAACGGCGTCTGGGGACACCCCGCGTTCTGGGGCGGCGACGGCGGCTACGTGTACCAGGTCGAGAACCAGGGTTTCCTGCGCGCCTTCAAGTACGGCGTCAACGGCGCCGGCCTGCCCGTCCTCACCTCGGCCGGGACGAGCGCGTCGACGTTCGGATACACCTCGGGCTCACCGCTCGTGACCTCCACCGGCACCACGTCCGGATCGGCGATCGTGTGGGCCGTCTACAGCGACGGGTCAAACGGCGCCAACGGCCAGCTCCGCGCCTACGACGCCCTGCCGGTCAACGGGCGGCTCAACCTGCGCTACAGCGCGCCGATCGGCATCGCGACGAAGTTCGCCACCCCCGCCGCCGACGGCGGCCGGGTCTTCGTCGGCACCCGCGACGGCCACCTCATCGGCTTCGGCCGGCCGACCACGGCGGCGCTGACCAGCAGCCCCACCGACTTCGGCAGCGTGGCGGTCGGCAGCACCGCCAACGCCACCGTCACCGTCACCGCGACGCGGGCCGTCAGCATCTCCGCGATCTCGACCGCCGCGCCGTTCGCCGCGACCCCGCCGACCCTGCCGGTGAACCTCACCGCCGGGCAGACCCTGTCGGTGCCGGTGCGCTACTCGCCCACCGCGACCGGCGGCGCCACCGGCAGCCTCACGTTCACCACCAACGGCGGCACCGTCCCGTTCGACCTGCACGGCGTCGGTACGCGACCAGGGCTGGGTGCGACGCCGTCGGCGCTGTCGTTCGGGACCGTCCCGACCGGGGCGAACAAGACCGTCGGCGTGAGCATCACCAACACCGGCACCGCTGCGGTGACCATCACCGGGTTCACCGCGCCCGCCGCGCCGTTCACGGCCACCGGCGTCCCCGCCAACGGCACGACCCTGGCCGCGGGCGCGTCGGTGTCGGTCTCCGTGCGGTACACCCCGGTCACCGCCGGCACGCAGAACAGCTCGTTCATCGTGACCAGCAGCGCCGGCTCGGTCACCGTGCCGGTCAGCGGCACCGCGGTCAGCGGCGCACCGCACCTGACCATCACGCCGAACCCGGTCGCGTTCGGGCAGGTGCAGGTCGGGCAGACGGCGACGGCGGTCTTCGACATCGCCAACACCGGCAACATCGCGTTGACCCTGACGAAGGCGGCACCGCCGGTCGGCGCGTTCAACACCACCACGCCCGTGTCGGAGGGGCAGCAGCTGTCACCGGGTGACGTCATCCACCAGACGGTCACGTTCACCCCGACCGCCACGGGAGCGCAGTCGGCGGTGTACTCGATCACCGGCGACGACGGGCAGGGCGCGATCCTCGTGCAGCTCACCGGCACCGGCGTGACCGGCGGCGGCTCGGGTGGAAACCTGGCGGCGGGCCGGCCGGTCACGTCCTCCACCGCGCAGGGCGGCTACCCGGCCACGAACGCGGTTGACGCCGACGCCAACTCGTACTGGGAGAGCGCCAACAACGCGTTCCCGCAATGGATCCAGGTCGACCTCGGGTCTGCTGTCGCCGTCGGCAAGGTGACGGTGAAGGTGCCGCCGGCCACGGCGTGGGCCGCCCGCCGGCAGACGATCGCGGTCCTCGACGGCGCCTCCGGTGCCGTGCTGCGTCCCGCTGCCGACGTGGCGTTCGACCCCGCGACCGGGAACACCGCGGACATCGCGGTCAGTGGCTCCGTGCGGTACCTGCGCCTGCAGATCACCGGCAACACGGGGTGGCCCGCCGGGCAGCTGTCGAGCCTGGAGGTGTACGGCTCGGGCAGCGGTCCTGGCGTGCTGTCCCTGAGCCCGTCGTCGTTGGCGTTCGAGGACACCCCGGTCAACGACAACAGTGACTGGCAGACCGTCCTGGTCACCAACACCGGCACCGGCCCGGCCACGGTCTCCGGGATCACCGCCACCGGCGACTTCACCCGGGTCACGACCTGCGGGACCGTCATCGCGGCGGGGGCGAACTGCACCGTCACGGTCACGTTCCACCCGACCACCGCCGGGTCGCGGACCGGTTCGCTGACGGTCTCCTACGGCGGGTCGTCGGTCGGTGTGGCCCTGTCCGGCACCGGCGTCGCCACCGGCACGGCGGCGCTGACCGCGGCGCCGACGTCGCTCAATTTCGCCGCCACCACGGTCGGCTCGTTCAGCGGCGCGCAGAACATCACCGTCACCAATACCGGCACCGCCGCGGCGACGATCTCCGCGGTCAGCGTCGCCGGGGACTACACGCAGACGAACACCTGTGGTTCGTCGATCGCGGTCGGTGGCAGCTGCGCGGTCAGCGTGGTGTTCCGGCCGACCGCGACGGGCACGCGGACGGGTTCCGTGACCGTGGCGTCCAACGCCGCGCCGTTGACCGTCGTCCTGTCCGGGCAGGGCGCCTCGGCGTCCGGGCCGAACCTCGCCCTGGGCCGGCCGACCACCCAGTCGTCGTCGACCCAGACGTACGGGTCCGGCAACGTCGTGGACGGCAACGCGAACACGTACTGGGAGAGCGCCAACAACGCGTTCCCGCAGTGGGTGCAGGTGGACCTCGGCGCCTCGCTGAGTGTCGGCCGGGTCACGCTGCGGCTGCCCCCGTCGACGGCGTGGGCGACCCGCACCCAGACGGTCACGGTCACCGACGGCGCGACCGGTGCCACGCTGCGCGGCTCGATCACGGTCACGTTCGACCCGGCCAGCGGCAACACGGCGATCCTGTCGTTCCCGGCGGCGAACGTGCGCTACCTGCGTCTGACGTTCACCGCCAACAGTGGCTGGCCCGCCGGGCAGCTGTCGGAACTGGAGGCATACAGCCTGTAGGCTTTCTGCCTCTGGGCATCCTGCTGTTGCATTGTGCGTTCTTGCGTTCTTGCGTTGTGGCGTTCGCCCGGGGTCTTCCGGCCCCGGGCTTTCGCGCGGGATCGAACCATACTTCACGGTGTGATATAAGTCATCCGTGCGTCTTGGGTAATCACCCGGTCGACGTATTCGAATCAACCGGACGTTCATCACCAAACGACTTCCGTGAGCACTAGGTTCACTCGACGACATGAGTGTGCCGCGCCAGATGGATTCGCCCGCCAGCGAGGCCACGGGAGGTTCGACGTGTGGAAGGGCCGCCTGGCCATCATCTCGCTGCTGGTCGTGTCGCTCTTGTCCGGGCTGTCGATGCTCACCGTCGGCGGCGCGAGCGACGACCAGCTCGAGGTCTACTCATGGTGGACCGGTCCCGGTGAGGAGGAGGGCCTGGCCGCGATGGCCGAGGCCTTCGAGGCCGCCAACCCCGGGATCCGTTTCGTCAACGCCGCCGTTTCCGGCGGCGCCGGCTCGAACGCCAAGGCGATCCTGGCCAGCCGGCTGCTCGCCAACGACCCGCCCGACTCCTACCAGCGGCACGCGGGCCTCGAACTGCTCGACGACGTGCGCTCCGGCAAGGTCCAGGACCTCACGTCGCTGTACGAGGAGCAGGGCTGGGGCAAGGTCTTCCCGAAGGGCCTGCTGGACAACCTCACCATCGACGGCAAGATCTACGCCGTGCCCGTGAACATCCACCGGGCGAACCTCATCTGGTACAACCCCCGCACCCTTCGCGACCTCGGCATCCCCGGACCGCCGAAGACGTGGGCGGAGTTCCTGGACCAGGCCGCGACCATCAAGGGCAAGGGCAAGGTGCCCCTCGCCGTCGGCCCGGAGTGGACGCAGAAGCACCTCATGGAGACCGTCCTGCTCGGCGAGCTCGGCGCCGACAGCTACGAGCGGCTCTTCTCCGGCGACCTGCGCTGGACCTCGACCGAGGTGAAGTCGGCGCTGGACGTGTTCGGCAAGGTGCTCGACGCCTCCGACGTGAAGTCCGCGGCGGGGGAGTGGCAGCTGCAGCTCGACCGGATCGTCGAGGGCTCCGCGGTGTACGCGGTGATGGGCGACTGGAGCTCCTCCTACCTCGAGCAGGCGAAGAAGCTGCAGTGGAAGGAAGGCTACGACGTGGCCACCTCCCCGGGCACCGACGGCGTCTACGACTTCCTCTCCGACTCCTTCACCCTGCCGACCGGCGTGCGCAGCCCCGACCTGTCGCGCAAGTGGCTCATCGAGTGCGGCTCCGCCGCCGGGCAGAACCTCTTCAACCCCCTCAAGGGCTCGATTCCCGCCCGCACCGATGCTCCTGCTGATCTCTACCGGGGCTACCTCGGCTGGACGCTGCAGCAGTGGCGCGACCCGAAGACCCGCATCGTCGGCTCCCTCGCGCACGGCGTCGTGGCCAACAACGCCTACAACGCCGAGATCGACTCGGCGCTCGGGCTGTACGTCCAGCACGGCGACCTGGGCAAGTTCGCCAGCACCGTGCAGCAGCAGTTCCAGGAGACACGATGAGCGCCCCAGTCCACGTGCCGCGGCACTCCAACGCCCCGCCGGCCGTCCCGTTCACGCCACCGCCGATCCGCCGCCGCAAGCGCCGCGGCCCGGCGTGGCTGGCCGGGTTCCTCCTCGTGTCGCCGTCCCTGATCCTCATCGGCGTCTTCGTCTACGGCTTCCTCGGCTGGAACGTCCGCGTCTCCTTCACCAACTGGCGTGGCCTGTCGCCCTCCTACCACTTCGTGGGCATCGACAACTACACGCGGCTCCTGCACGACGAACGCTGGCACGCCGACGTGCGCAACCTCGTCGTCTTCACCTTCGTCTTCGTCGGCGGCGCCCTCCTGCTCGGCTTCGTCATGGCCATGCTGCTGGACAAGGGCGTCCGCGGCGAAGGCTTCCTGCGCGGCGTCTTCCTCTTCCCGATGGCCATCTCGTTCATCGCCACCGCCATCGTCTGGCGCTGGCTGCTGGACAACGGCTCCGGCGACGACACCGCCGGCCTGAACAAGCTCTTCGCCGTCGCCGGCCTGGACTTCCTGCGCAGCGACTGGCACAAGTCCGACTCGATCTGGGCGATCGCCGCCGTCGCGCTCCCCGCCGGCTGGGCCCTCTCCGGCTACGTCATGGCCCTCTTCCTCGCCGGCATGCGCGGCGTGCCCGAGGCCCTGCGCGAATCCGCCCGCCTCGACGGCGCCAGCGAGACCCAGGTCTTCTGGCACGTCGTCCGCCCCGCCCTACGCCCCGTCACCTTCAGCGCCATGCTCATCATGATTCACATCTCGCTGAAGACGTTTGACCTTCTGTACGCCCTGGACCAGGGCAACCTGCGCATCGACACCCCCTCGCTCTACATGTGGTTCACCACCTTCGACGGCGGCTTCTACGACCGCGGCGCGACCATCGCGACGGTCCTGCTCATCGGTGTGGCTCTGGTCGTCGGCCCCTATGTCTGGTACGCCCTGCGCACGGAACGGCGGTAGACGCATGGTGCCCTGGTTCGCCTGTACGTCGTCCCGTTCCGCCTTGCTTCGGTCCGACTCGCTTTGCTCCGCCTTGCTTTGGTGCGACTTGCTTTGCTCCGGCTCGCTTTGCTCCGGCTCGCTTGGCTCCGACTGGCCTGGCTCCGACTCGTTTCCGGGACGGGGGTAGTCGTCATGGTGCGTGCAACCGCCACGGTGCCCCGGCAGGTGGCCTCCGATCCCATTCCGCCCGCAGCGTCGAAAGCCGCCGGCGGCGCTCGCAGCGTCGTGCGTTACGTCGTGCTGTGGGCTCTCGCGTGCTTCTTCCTCCTACCGGTGTACGTCCTCGTCGTCACGTCCTTCAAAGACCCCGTCGACGTGTCGGCCACCAGGATCTGGGAGCTGCCGACCAGCCTCTCGATGGACAACTTCGGCCTCGTCTGGCCCAAGCTCTCCTCCGGCTTCCGCAACAGCCTCTCCCTGGCGATCCCGGCCAGCCTTCTCTCCGCGCTGCTCGGCTGCGCCAACGGCTTCGTGCTGTCGAAGATCCGCTTCCCGTTCTCCAACGTGGTCTTCCCGCTGATCCTGTTCGGCATCTTCGTGCCCTACCAGGCCGTCATCATCCCCGTCTCGCAGACCATGACGGCGGTCGGCCTGCGCGGCGGCAACGACCCGACGGGCGGCCTCGCCGGCCTGATGCTCATCCACATCATCTACGGCCTGCCGATCACGACCCTCATCTTCCGCAACCACTTCGTGGCCATGTCCAACACTCTGCTCGAGTCGGCCCGCCTCGACGGCGCCGGCATCCTGCGCAGCTTCGTCGACATCGCCGTGCCCCTCGCCAAGCCGGCCTTCGCGGTCGCGATCATCTGGCAGTTCACCTCCTCATGGAACGACTTCATGTTCGGCGCCATGATGACCAGCCGCGACTCCTGGCCGGTGACGATCGCCCTGAACAACATCGCCGGCGGTCAGTCCGTCCCCTTCGGCCAGGCGATGGCCGGCGCCCTGCTGGTGAGCCTCCCCACACTCGCCCTGTACATCATGCTGGGCCGCTTCTTCATGCGAGGCCTGCTCGCCGGCACCCTGCAAGACTGAGATGGGTACCCGCACCCTCCCTTCCTAGGCACAATTACCGATGCGCCGCACCCGCCTTTGCCGCGATGCTCCTCCATGCGATCGATTCCCGACTTTGGAGGTTCTGTCATGAACAACATCACGCGCGGCTGGGCGGGTCCAAGCCTCACCGGCCCGGGGTGACCCACGACCAGCAGGTCCGATCGCGCCGCTGTGCCGTCGTTGAGGTGATCCGCCGCTGGGTGATCCGCCGCTGGGTGGTCTGCTGCTGGGTGGTCTGCTGCTCAGGTGATCGCCGAGGCTGGGCCGCATACCCGCACTCGCACCGGAACCCGTAGATCGAGCCGGCCACGCCGCCGAACTCGCCGGTCCGCACCTGCCCGACGAACCACATCGGCCGCCCGCAGCAGCCGGGCCAGTGTGGATGCGCCCGTGACCACTCGGGTCTCCCACCGAGCCGCCCCACGTCGTCCCATCGACGTTCGCCGGCCGGGGCGAGCCGCAACCGCAGCGGCTCGGGTGCTTCGTCGGGCGCGTAGCCGGGACAGGACTCGGCGCGCTGTTCGTCGAACCTCCTCAGTCGCCAGCCGTAGTCACCACGCAGATCCTCGTCCGCGTCGCACTCGGAGCAGGAGCTCATCACGAACGGATGTCCGCCGCCCCGCACCGCGGCCGGCAACAGCGCGTCACCCACCAGCAGCGGCACCGTGAGCGGCAGCGCACACCCCAACCCGCGCGGATCCTCGAACACGGTGCCCGCATCCACGAACGCCGCCAACCTCGGATCGGCCTTCCGTGCCGTCACGATCGTGCGCGGCTGCGACACGTACCGCCGCTCGGCCGGACCATCCGCCGGCACCCACACGCCGCGCGCCCCGCACATGTCGTTGACCACCGCGGATGCCTGTGCCAGCCGCGTGAGGTGGTCGAGGGCACGGTCGGTGTCGACGCCGAGCAGCAGGTCGACCCGGGCCGAGTCGAGATCGGCGGGCGTGTCATACCGGCGGACCTCCGCGGGCGGCGATGCGGCGATCCGCTCGGCGAGCCGGTCCACGATGTCGTCGGGGGCGCTCTCGGACGTCCGCCAGAAGTCGACCCGGTCGGCGTCCACGAGCCGGGCCACGGCCGCGTCGGTGAAGTCCTCCAACACCGTGCCACGGTAACGACCGCTCATGCCACGAACCTGATCTCCGGATACCGGGCCGACGGCGCGTCGAGCAGCGGGGAGTCGATGCCGCGCAGATGCAGGTCGAAGAACGCGCCGACATACGCCCTGGCCACCGCCACCACCCGCGGGCCGTCGATCGTGCCGTAGGCGTCGGTGATCTGCGCGCCGGGCAGCGAGCCGCTGCCGCCACGGGTCCGCCGCCGTGGCGATCTTCCCGCCGTCGGTGGCGTCGATGCGGCGAGGGTCGGCACCATCAGCACCGAGTCGTGGAACGACAGGTGCCGGGCTGCGGGCATCCGCAGCTCGCGGTGCCAGCCGCGGAGATGGTCGGCGAACGCCTGCCAGCCCGGGGTGTTGCCGCCATCGGTGTCACCCGCGGCGAACAGCAGGAACGGCCGGTCCAGCCCGGCGGCGGCATCCGCGCCGTACAGCGCGCCGTCGAGGTTGAGTCCGGCGCGGATGCGCCGGTCGTCGTGCATCACCTGGGCGGCCGTGGCGCCGCCGAGCGAGTGGCCGAGGACACCGACGCGTGTCAGCTGTAGGGAGCCGCACATTCCGGCCGGGAGCCGGCGCCGCTGCACGTCGGGGTTGCCGCCGCCGTCGAGGACCGTCAGCCGGTCCAGCACGAACCGCAGATCGGCGGATCGGACGGCGACCATCTTCGCCGCGAACGCCTCGAACTGGGCCGGGTCTTCGATCTGCGCGACCAGCGCGGTGATCGTGTTGGGCTCCACCCGCCCGCCGGGGAACTCGACCGCCAGGGGGTCGTGGGTGTGGTCGACGGTCACCACTACGTGTCCACGGCTGGCGAGCTCCTCCACGAGTGCGGCGCTGGAGTTGCGCTCGGCGCCGAAACCGGGCGAGAACAGCACCACCGGCCAGCCGCCACGCCGCGCGGCGACCGGAGCGCCGACGTGCGCGTGCGTGCGGACCTCGGCGAGCCCCGGCAGGTCCCGTTGGACGCCGCTGACCGTCTCGGCGAGATCCCTTCCGACGGGTCCCGCCTCCGCCGGAGTCAGCCAGGGAGCGGGCGGCCCGGCCGCATGCGCGGTGGGATACCACAACTGGATCATGAGCTCCCTGGGCCGGGTGGGAGCCACCCACGGGTCGGTCCGCGACGGGTCCACCAGGTGCAGCGGCACAGACCCGATCGGGTGCGGACCGGTCGGCGCGGGCAGCCGGAACGCGGGCCTGGTGCCCCTCGACGCGGTGGCCGGCAGCGCGGTGCAGAAGGTCAGGGCGGCGCCGATGGTGGCGGCGCCCAGCAGCCGGCGGCGGGTCAAAGACAGGGGGTGCATCGCGGGTCCTCTCGCTCGGGTGCCGCCGAAGTTAGCCCTGCCGCGGTGGTCGTGTCGTCGTCCCCAGGACCGACCCGGATCCGGCCGTGTCCGACTTGAGTAGGACACCCATGGTGTGCCTGACGATGACGACGCGGCACCCGCGCGCCGCCTACCTTGCCCGCATGACAACGACGCTCGCGGTCGAAGTGACCGACCTGGTGAAGGTGTATGGAACAGGCGACACCACAGTGCGCGCGCTGGACGGCGTCGGCGTCGCGTTTCCCGTCGGCGAGTTCACCGCGATCATGGGGCCGTCCGGCTCGGGCAAGTCCACGCTCATGCACTGCCTGGCAGGGCTGGACTCCGCGACGTCCGGCTCGGTCCGGCTCGGTGGCACCGAGCTGACCGGCCTGTCGGACAAGGCGTTGACGCTGCTGCGCCGGCAGCGGGTCGGGTTCGTGTTCCAGTCCTTCAACCTGCTGCCGACGTTGACCGCCGAGCAGAACATCCTGCTGCCGTTCGACCTCGCCGGGCGAAAGCCCGACCGTCGGCGGCTGGCGCAGGTGGTGTCGGTGCTTGGCCTCGGCGAGCGGCTGCGGCACACGCCGGGCCAGCTCTCCGGCGGGCAGCAGCAGCGGGTGGCGTGCGCCAGGGCGCTGCTCGGCCACCCGGACGTGATCTTCGCCGACGAGCCGACCGGCAACCTCGACTCCCGCACGGGGGCCGACGTCCTCGACGTCCTGCGGCGCAGCGTCCGGGAGCTGGGCCAGACCGTGGTCATGGTGACGCACGATCCGGTCGCGGCCTCCTACGCGGACCGGGTGGTGATGCTGGCCGACGGACGCATCGTCGACGAGCTGCGCCACCCCACCTCCGAGGCGGTCCTGGACCTGCTCAAGCGGTTGGGGGCCTGACATGCGGCGCACCGCACTGGTGGGACCGCGTCCCCGGCGGCTCGTGCCCACCGCGATCGCCGTCGTGCTGGCCGTGGGGTTTGTCGCCGGCATCATGATCTTCGGGGCCGCGACCCGTGCCGCGCTCCTGGACGAGTATGCGCGCGCGGCCCGCAACGTCGACGTCGCACTGACCGCGGCCGAGGGGACCAGACTGCCACTGTCCACAGTGGATGACGTCGGCCGCGTCGGCGGTGTCACCGCCGTCGAGGGACGCATGGCGGAGCAGGCGCCGCTCGTCGACCGTCAAGGACGCCTCGTCACCGAGTTCGGGGCCCCCGGCCATGCCGTCGACGTCGGCGACCATCCCGAGCTGCGCCCGTTCGACCTGCGCACCGGGCAGGTGCCGCAGGCGGACGGGGAAGCGGCGCTCGACGCCCGCACCGCCCGAAGGACCGGGTTCCGGGTCGGCGACACCGTCGCTCTCGTCGGCGCGGACGAGCAGCGGCACGAGTTCCGGCTCGTCGGGATCGTCGACATCACCGGTGTGGACGGCGGCAACACCTCCACGGTCGTGCTGACCCGGCCGGCGCTCGTGCGGCTCACCGGGGCCACCGGCTACCGGGAGGTCGTCGCCGTCGTCGCCGACGGCACCGTGCCGTCGGACGTGGTGTCCCGGGTGACCACGACGGGCAAGGTGCGCACCGGCGACCAGCTGCGCCGTGACCTGGCCCGCGAGGCGTTCGGGCAGATCGACGGGCTGCTCGTCGGCCTGCAGCTGTTCGCCGCGGTCGCGGTGCTGGTCGCCGCGCTCGTCATCGCCAACACGTTCAACATCCTGCTCGCGCAACGCATGCGGGAGACGGCGCTGCTGCGGTGCGTCGGTGCGACCCGCGCACAGGTGTTCCGGCGGGTCGTCGCCGAGGCCGCCGCGGTCGGGTTCGCCGGCGCGACGCTCGGGATCGGCGTCGGCCTCGCGATCGGGTTCGGCCTGTCCCGCGGCGCGGCGCTGCCCGGGATCGGGTTGCCCAGCGGCCGGCTGGTGGTGGGTGTCCCGCCGGTGCTGGTGGCGTTGCTCCTCGGTGTCGTCCTGACGATCGTGTCGGCGCTGGTGCCGGCGGTCCGGGCGACCCGGGTGCCACCGATCGCGGCACTGCGCGTCACCCCACTCGGCGGTGGCGGAGGCCGGCGTGGACGGGTTGTGCTCGTCGTGGTCGCGGCCGTGCTCGTCCTCGGCGGGGCGGCCCTGACCATGGTCGGGTTGCGCACCGGCGACCCCCAGACGGCGATGGCGATCGTCATGGCCGGCGGCTCATGCGTGTTCCTGGCGGTGCTGCTGCTGTCGCCGCTGTTCATCGGCCCGCTGGTGTCGGCGCTCGGATGGCTGCCCGGCCTGTTCGTCGGCGTACCGGTCCGCCTGGCCGCCGCCAACGCCCGGCGCAACCCTGGGCGCACGGCGGCGACGACGGCCGCGCTGCTCGTCGGGGTCGCGTTGATGGCCGGCGGCAGCACCATCGCCGCCACCGTCAACCGCACCGCCGAGGCCCAGCTCAACCTCGCGTTCCCCGTCGACTACCTACTCACGCCGGCGGTCACCAGCGGCGACCGCACGGCGACGGTCCCGCCGTCGGTCACCGCCGGGCTGCGCACCGACCCGACGTTCGAGCTCGTCGCGGCGGTCAGGCACGACACCGCCAAGACGTCCAGCGGGGCGCTGCGCGTCGGGACCATCGACGAGGCGGCGATCGGCACGGCGTACCGGCCCGCGGTCACCGCCGGGCGACTGGCCGACCTGAGGCCAGGGACCGCCGTCGTGTCCAGCGGCTCCGACGTCCTCGTCGGCCGGCGCGTCGGTGACCAGCTCCGGCTGACCGGCGGCGGTGGCCGCACGATCACGGTGACGGTCGCCGCGACGGTCCAGAGCGCGACGCTCGTCGGTGACGTCGTCATCACGGGTGCCGACTTCGGGACGCTGTTCCCGGCGGCGGCGGGCGACTCGCTCGTCATGCTCCGCACCGCCACCGGTGTGTCCGCGGTGACGGCGCGCGACCGGCTCGACACCGTCCTCGCCACGCATCCGCTCGTCCAGGTCGACGACCTCGCCGAGTTCCGCGACGCACGCAACGCCGCGATCGACCAGATCGTCGCAGTGATCGCGGTCCTGCTCGCGCTGGCGCTGATCATCGCGCTCGTCGGCATCGCCAACACGCTGGCACTGTCGGTGCTGGAACGCACCCGGGAGTCGGCGTTGCTCCGCGCGCTCGGCCTCACCCGTGGTCAGCTGCGCGCGACGCTGCTCGCCGAGGCGTTACTCATGGCGGCGGCCGGTGCCGTCGTCGGCGTCACGTTCGGCCTCGTCTACGGGTGGCTGACCGCCGACGCGGCGTTCGGCGACGTCGACACCAAGGTCGCGATCCCGGTCGGGCAGTTGGCGGCGTTCGTGGGGCTCGCCGCGCTGGCGGGCGCACTCGCCGCAGTGCTGCCGTCACGCAGAGCGGCAAACGCCGCAGTCGTCGTCGCCCTGGCCGATTGACGACCTATCGTGGACGACGTGTGGAACGGCGAGCACCTGCAGCGCATCAGGACCTGGCTGTTCGACGGGGGTGTCGCGGGATCCGTGCTGTATGTGACGCTGATGGAGCGCGGGCTGGAGCCTGCCGTCGTCGCCATCGGGCTCGTCATGGCGGCCGCGATGCTGGGCCGCCGCCGCTATCCGGTGACCGTCGCCTGCGTCGTCTACACGGCGGCACCGCTGCACCTGCTGTTCGACGACGCGATGCGGCTCTATGACGTGGCGGTGCTGATCTCGATGTTCGCTGTCGTCAAGTACCGGCCGCAGCTCGTCTGGGGCATCCTCGCGGGCGTCGGCGCGGCTCTCGGCGTCGTGATCGGCTCCGCTGTCGAGGCCCGCCGGACCGACAACTTCGGCACCATCGCCTGGGTCGTCGGCGCACTGACCGTCGCCGTGTGGTTCTCCGCGTACGGCGTGAGGACCAGACGGCTGTACGTGGCGAGCCTCGAGGAGCGCGCCGCCACACTCGAGCGCGAACGCGACCACCTGGCCCGTCTCGCCGTCGCCGACGAGCGGGCCGCGATCGCGCGGGAGCTGCACGACGTCGTCGCGCACAGCCTGAGCGTGATGATCGTGCAGGCGGACGGCGCCGGATACACCCTGGACCCGTCCGCGTCTCGCGCCCGCCAGGCGCTCGACACGATCGCCGCCACGGGCCGCGACGCCCTCGAGGACATGCGTCGCGTCGTGAGCGTGCTGCGCGGCGCGACGCCGGGGACGGACACGTCCAGGCGCCGGGTCGGCCTCGCCGAGCTCGACCGGCTCGTCGAGCGGGCCGGCCTGCGGGTCGACCTCGACACGGTCGGCACCCCGACGGGGCTGAGCGTGGCGGAGGAGCTGACGGCGTACCGGATCGTTCAGGAGTCGCTGACCAACACCCTCCGGCACGCGGGACCTGACGCGAAGGTCACGCTGCGCCTGGAGTACACGTCCGGGCTCATCGCGATCGAAGCCACCGACGACGGTGCCGGCCGTCCCGCTGCCGCCGCTGCAACCACGCGGGGCGGTCACGGCCTGGTGGGCATGCGGGAGCGGGTCGCGCTGCACGGCGGGACCGTGACGGCAGGTCCGCGGTTCGATGGGGGTTGGAGCGTCACGGCCACGATTCCCAGAGCACCCCGGGTCATGGCCGGAGACCACGGAGCCAGGGCAGCGGCCCAGGATCCGCAGCCTCCCGCCGAGCATGTCGGCGTCGTCGAGCCCGGCAGCGCCGCGGCGGTTGAGCCCGGCAGCGCCGCGGCGGTTGAGCCCGGCGGTGCAGATGGAGTTGAGCCCGGTGGTGCCGATGTAGTTGAGCGCGGCGATCTCGGCGCGGCTGACCCCAGCCGTTTCGGCAGGGTTGAGCCAGGCAGCGCCGGTGCGGGTGAGCCATGCGGCGCTGATGTGGTCGGGTCCAGTGGTGGCGGCGGAGGTGAGCCGGGCGGCGGCGTGGTCGAGGGCGCAGTCGGTCCGGACGATGTCGACAAGGCCGAACCCGGCAGTGTCGGCATGGGCAAGGCTGGTGGTGGTGGAAACGGGCCCGGTGGACTCAGCGTGGTCGAGCCGGGCGGCGGCGGTCTGGTCGGGAGTGGTGCAGCTGTGGGCAAGGCGGGTGGTCTTGGCGTGGTCGAGCCGGGCGGCGCTGGGCTGGTCGGGAGTGGTACAGCTGTGGGCAAGGCAGGTGGTCTTGGTGTGGTCGAGCCCGGCGGCGGCGCTGGGCTGGTCGGGGGTGGTGCAGCTGTGGGCAAGGCGGGTGGTCTTGGTGTGGTCGAGCCGAGTTGCCTCGGCAAGGCTGGGCGGAGCGTCGGGGGCGGCGGTGCTGGTGTGGTCAGGCCGGGTTGCGTCGGTGGGGCCTTGCCCGGGGGTCTTGGGGTGGGCGGGTCAGGCGGCGTCGGTGGGGCTTTGCCCGGGGGTCTTGGGGTGGGTGGGTCGGGCGGTGGCGGCGTCGTCGGGGGCGGCTGGTCTGGCGTGGTCGAGGCTGGTCGCCGGTGAGTGAAACGGTGATCCGGCTCGTCATCGTCGACGATCAGGAGTTGATCCGGGCGGGCTTCCGCATGGTGTTGTCCGCGCAGGACGACATGGTTGTGGTCGGGGAGGCGGGCGACGGGGCGGAGGCGTTGCGGCTGCTGCGCCGGGTTGAGGCCGACGTGGTGGTGATGGACATCCGGATGCCGGTGATGGACGGCATCGCGGCGACCGAGGCGTTGTGTGCGCGGCCGGGCGGGCCGCGGGTGTTGATCCTGACCACGTTCGACACGGACGAGGACGCGTTCGCGGCGTTGCAGGCGGGGGCGAGTGGGTTCCAGCTGAAGAACGCGCCGCCGGCGAGTCTGCTGGCGGCGATCCGGGCAGTTGCCGGCGGTGAGGCGATGGTGGCGCCCAGGGCGACGCGGAGTCTGCTGGACAGGTTCGCGGGGAAGTTCGTGGCGGCGCCGCCCGTGGTCGACGACCCGGACGCGTTGCGGCGGCTTGCCAGCCTCACGGACCGGGAGCGGCAGGTGCTGCTGCTCGTCGCCGAAGGGTTGTCGAACGTGGAGATCGGGGACCGGCTCAACGTGGCGGAGACGACGGTCAAGACGCACGTGGGGCGGGTGCTGACCAAGCTGGAGGTGCGCGACCGGGTGCAGGCGGTCGTGTTCGCGTATCAGATCGGTCTGGTCCGCACCGACTGATGCCGGGTGAGGGCCTGCTGCCGTCGCGTCCCACGTCGCGCGAGTGGGTCGGTGGGCACGGCTCCGTGATCCGGAAGATCGAAGTCGCGGGCCGGCTGCGTGGACGGCCAGGACCGTCCTTCGATCACCCCGGGAAGATGCACCTGAACCAGCGCCGGGGCTGGGCGTTGACCCTGCGACGCCCAAGGAACATGGGCCGGGCGGTGCGGCTCAGGGTGGTCTCCGAGCAGGTCAGTCGGTGCGTCACCGGCACCGGCATCGGGGACGGGCGAGCGGGGCCCTAGGGGATCGGCCGGACCGCAGGTTGGGGACCGGGTCGTCCTGCCGCACGAGTCGCCGCGGGCGGTTGCCCGGAAGGCTGCATGTCAAGGACATCCACCGACGGGGGAGTGGGCAGCCACGAGGACGAAGCCAGGCCGCCGGGAAGCGGCGCCGCGGGGCAGGAGGGGGCCCCGCGGCGCCGCAGGAGCGACGGAAAGCAGCCGTCAGGGACGCGCGGCCCAGCGCTGGGCGCCGGTGCCGTTGCAGGTCCACAGCTGGACCTTGGTGCCGTTGGCGGTGCCGGAGGCGTTCACGTCGACGCACTTGCCGGAGCCGGTGCCGGTGATGGAGCCGTTGGCGTTGAACGTGAACTTCTGCGCGTTGGTGCCGTTGCACTCCCAGATCTGGATCTTCGTGCCGTCGGCGGTGCCGTTGCCGTTGACGTCGAGGCAGCGGTTGCCGTAGACGCGGAGCTCGTTCGCGGCGGTCCTGGTCCACTTCTGGTTGGTGCCGCCGTGGCAGTCCCAGATGTGGATCTGGGCACCCGCGGTGGTGCTGGCGCCAGCGACGTCCATGCAGCGGTTCGCCTGCGGGTTGGCCAGTGACACGGCGGTGCCGACGGGTGGGATCGTCGGGGTGAGGCTGCCCGGCACGGACTGCAGGGCGCTGTACCAGCGGGCCGCCATCTTGTCGTAGCCGGTGGCGTTGGGGTGCACGCCGTCGGCGAGGTCGGCGGTCGTGATCGCGGAGTGCATGTCGACGAGGTGCGTGAGCGGGCCCTTGCCGGCGACGATGCCGGGCAGGGCCGCGTTGTACGCCTGGACGCGCGCCTCCTGGGTCGCGTTGGTCTCCGGGGTGATCTGCGCGACGAACAGCTCCACCGACGGCGCGTTCGCCCGGATCTTGTCGATGAGGGCGGACAGGCGCGCCGGGGCGTTGGCGACGTCGTAGTTCTGGTTCATGTCGTTGGTGCCGATGTGCAGCAGGATCGTGCGCGGCGAGGTCGCGGCGAGCCAGGCGACGATGTTGGCGTCGAGCTGGTCGATCCGCCAGCCGGAGTGGCCCTCGTGGTCGTGGTCGGGCAGTGACGCGGGGCCGTTGAAGCCGGAGCCGACGAAGTCCACCGTGTACCCGCCGGCCGCGAGGCGTTGCCACAGGTTGATCCGGTAGCCGCCGGGCACGTTGAACCCGTCGGTGATCGAGTCGCCGAGCGGCATGACCCGGACGCCGCCGTTGGACTCGGCCTGTGCCGGTGCCGCGGTGGCGAGGGTGAACCCCGCGGCGAGGGCGAGTCCGAGCCCGGCGGCGGCGAGCCGCTTGAGATTGCGTCGCATGTGCTGGTTCCTCTCATCTGGGCCGTCCGAGGGCGGTCCGCTCGGCGCGGGTCCTGGCGGGGAGCCCGGGCGTCGCGGCGGGGACGGTCGCATCGAGTTTTGGCGATGTACCCCGAAGCCGGGAGCCCAGTGGTGCGCCGGACCGGTCGAACGCCACCCACGCTGCGCCGAGCGGTTGCCGCTCGCCGGGGGGGAGGAGGACGCCCAAACAGTGCGTCCGTGCTTTGCAAGAACACGTTCGAATCCAGCAAAGATGAGTCTGGATATTGCGTAGTGGTGTCGGCGGGGTTACCGTCCCTCTTGCACCGCCGCCAACCGGTGCGCCGAAACCCACCCCGCCGTTCGACGTCACCACCAGCGCCGACCAGCCCGACACCGCCAACTCGCGGCCGGCCGGCTGATGCCTCGCGCGGTAACGGCCCCCGTCGAAAGCGAGCAACACATGTTCCGGTCCACCCGAGGTGCCAGACGGAAGGGGCGCCTCGTCGCCCTGACCGCGGGCACCACGCTTGCCGCCGCGGGCGTCGTCGTCGGTATGACGATGTCGCCGGCCTCGGCGGCCGCGACCGGCGGCGTCGGTGCGACGCTGCCCTATGTCGAGGTGCAGGCGGAGAACGCTTCCACCAACGGCTCCGTCATCGGCCCCAGCGCCGCCTACAACACCCTCGCGGGTGAGGCGTCCTACCGCAAAGCGGTCACGCTGCAGGGCAGTGGCAAGTTCGTCGAGTTCACCGCGCCGGTGCAGACGAACTCGATGGTCTTCCGGTACAGCATCCCGGACACGGGCAACGGCTCGGTCTACACGGCGCCGATCTCGCTGTACATCAACGGCGTGCGGTCCAACAACTTCACGCTGACGAACGCGTACAGCCACTACTACAGCAGCTACCCGTTCAGCAACCAGCCGGGCAGCAACCACCACCACTACTACGACGAGGTCAACCGGCTCTTCCCGCAGAGCTACCCGGCGGGCACGAAGTTCCGCCTGCAGGTCGACTCGGACAGCACGGCTTCGTCGTACACCATCGACCTCGCGGACTTCGAGAACGTCGCGGCACCGCTGTCGCAGCCGGCCGGCTCCGTGTCGATCACCAGCAAGGGCGCGGACCCGAACGGCGTCAACGACTCCACCTCCGCGATGAACCAGGCGATCGCCTCCGCGGGGGCGGGCGGCACGGTCTGGATCCCGCCGGGCACGTTCAAGATCCAGGGCCACATCGCGGTCAACAACATCACGATCAAGGGTGCCGGCATGTGGCACTCGAAGACGACCGGTGACCGGATCGGCTTCTACGGCAACTACGCGCCGACGCCGAGCACCAACGTGCACCTCTCGGACTTCTCGATCTTCGGCAACGTGCAGGAGCGCAACGACGCCGACCAGGTCAACGGCATCGGCGGCTCGCTGACGAACTCGACCGTCGACCGGGTCTGGATCGAGCACACCAAGGTCGGCGCCTGGATGGACGGGCCGTTCGACAACCTGGTGTTCAACCAGATGCGGCTGCGCAACTACAACGCCGACGCGATCAACTTCCACAACGGCGTGACCAACTCGAAGGTCACCAACAGCCACGTCCGCAACGCGGGCGACGACGGCCTGGCCATGTGGGCCGAGCAGAACGCCGACGTGAACAACTCGTTCGACCACAACACGGTCGAGCTGCCGATCCTCGCCAACGGCATCGCGATCTACGGCGGCCACGACAACTTCGTGACCGACAACAAGGTCATCGACGCCGGCCTGAGCCAGGGTGGCGGCATCCACGTCGGGCAGCGGTTCGCCTCGACCCCGATCGGCCGCACCGACGTGCTGCGCAACACGATCATCCGGTCCGGCAACCTCGACCCGAACTGGCAGTTCGGCGTCGGCGCGCTGTGGTTCGACGCCCGCGACGGCGTCATGAACGGCCTGACCAACGTCGACAACATCCTGATCCAGCAGAGCCCGTACGAGGCGATCCAGTTCGTCTCGGGTTCGCAGATCAACAACGTGAAGATCAACAACGCGACGATCCAGAACACCGGCACGTTCGTGGTGCAGCTCCAGGTCGCCGGCGCGGCGACGATCACGAACAGCACCGCCACCGGTACCCAGGCATCCGCGCCGATCTACAGCTGCGGCGTCGGCTTCAACCTGACCGACGGCGGCGGCAACTCGGGCATCTTCGGCGCGACCGGCTGCCAGATGCCGGTGCCGACGTTCCCGCCGTACCTGCCGGACAACGGCTCGAACATCAACGTCAGCCCGAGCGCCCTGGGCTTCGGCTCGGTCGCGACCGGTGGTACCAGCGCCGCACAGGCCGTCACGGTCACCAACAGCGGCACCGCTTCGGCCCCGGTCGGCACGATCGCCGTCTCCGGTGACTTCGCGCAGACCAACACCTGCGGCAGCAGCCTCGCCGCCGGCGCGTCCTGCTCGGTCAGCGTCACGTTCAGCCCGACCGCGGCCGGCACGCGCACCGGCAACCTGAGCGTGACCGCGTCCGGCCTGACCAACACCGTCCCGCTGTCCGGCACGGGTGTCGCGCCCGGACCGGTCATCAACGCCAACCCGACGACGCTGTCCTTCGCCGGCACGGTCGTGGGCGCCTCCGCCCCCACGCAGACGGTGACGCTCACCAACTCGGGCACCACGTCGGCCACGGTCTCCGGGGTCACCACCAGCGGCGACTACAGCCAGACCAACACCTGCGGCTCGCTGGCCGTCGGCGCGTCGTGCACGGTCACCGTGAAGTTCACCCCGACCACCTCGGGCGCCCGCACCGGCACCCTCACCGTCGCCAGCAACGCCAACAACAGCCCGGCCACGGTCGCGCTGTCCGGCAGCGGCATCGGCACCAACACCAACATCGCCCTCAACAAGACCGCCACCGCCAGCAGCCAGGTCAACGGCACGCAGGCGGCGACCACGGCCACCGACGGCAACGCCGCCACCTACTGGGAGAGCAACAACAACGCCTTCCCGCAGTGGATCCAGGTGGACCTGGGCGCGACGACCAGCATCGGCAAGGTCACCCTGAAGCTCCCGCCGGACGCCGCCTGGGCGACCCGCCAGCAGACGCTGTCGGTCCAGGGCAGCACCGACGGCTCGAACTTCAGCACGATCGTCGGCTCCGGCCAGCAGACCTTCAACCCGGCCACGGGCAACACGGTCAACCTGACCTTCTCGGCCACCAACACCCGGTACGTCCGCGTCAACATCACCGCGAACACCGGCTGGCCGGCCGGCCAGATCGCCGAGCTGGAGGTCTACCCGAGCGGCGGCACCACGCCGAACGTGGCCGTCCTCAGCGCCAACCCGACCAGCCTCACCTACGCCTCGCAGGCGCTGAACACCACCAGCGGCTCGCAGGCGGTCACGATCACCAACACCGGCACCGCGGCGGCCACCGTCTCCGGGGTCTCCGTCACCGGTGACTACCAGCAGACCAACAACTGCACCTCGATCGCCGTCAACGCGTCCTGCGTCGTCAACGTGAGCTTCCGGCCCACGGCGTCCGGGACCCGCACCGGCACCCTCACCGTCACCAGCAACGCGCAGAACAGCCCGACCACGGTCGCGCTGTCCGGCACCGGCGCCGGTGGCACCACGCCCACCAACCTGGCGGCGGGCAAGCCGACCAGCGAGTCCAGCCACGTCCAGGTGTACGGCTCGGGCAACGTGACCGACAGCGACCAGAACTCCTACTGGGAGAGCAACAACAGCGCCTTCCCGCAGTGGGTCCAGGTCGACCTCGGCTCCGCGCAGAGCATCAGCAAGGTGGTCCTGCAGCTCCCCACCTCCTGGGGGGCCCGCAACCAGACCATCCAGGTCGTCGGCAGCACCAACGGCTCCACCTGGTCGACGCTGAAGGACCAGGCGTCCTACGCGTTCACCGGCGGGGCGGGCAACACCGTCACGATCACGTTCACGGCGCAGACCCAGCGCTACGTCCGGCTGAACATCACGGCCAACACGGGCTGGCCGGCGGGGCAGATCTCGACCTTCCAGGTCTGGAACATCTGACCGCTTCGTAAGGGCACGGGGTGCCGCCGGTCTTGCGGACCGGCGGCACCCCTTCGTTCCTGGGTCCTCAGCCGGTCGTGGCGAGGAGGTTGCTGAGTCCGGCGTTCTGGTCGAAGCCAACCCCTCGGGAAGGTTGCGGTCGCCTACAGTGCGGATATGAGGCTCGTCCCGGTCGTGGAGATGGCGACGTCACAGCCCACGTACCTCAACCTGGACCACGCGACGCTGATCGCGCCGGTGCACCTGGACACGAAGGCCCGCGTGCTGCGCAGGGACCAGGAGACGTGGGCGGTCACCTTCGTGGTCACGGTCGGCGACACCGCGTCGGTGTATGCGACCCGCCGCTCGTTCGTCGGCGAACAGGACGCTCTCGCCTGGATCGCCGCCAACACCGAGGTGGTTCGCTAGCTTGGGTGCCTGCGCTGTCGTGTGCCCGGCGCCTCGGTCGTGGTGGCCGCATCGCCGCACCGGCCCTGGGACGGGCCGGTGCGGCGGCCGCTGACCAGGTCGCCTCGGCGGCGCGGGTCGCTTACCGGGTCGCCTCGGCGGCGCGGGTCGCTTACCGGGCCGCCTCGGCGGCGGTGCGGGTCGCGGCGGCGGTCAGGGTGCGGCGGCCGGTAACCAGGTCGCCTCCGCGACGGCGCGGGTCGCGGCGTCCGTGTAGACGGCCGTGGCCAGCCACGCCTGGGCGAACGCGCTGCCGTCGTCCCCGGCGAGCCGCCCGAACGTGTCCCGGGGCCGGGTGCACGCCGCCTCCGTCAGCCGGTCGAGCAGGACCGCGCCGGTGTCGAGCCGGCCCCGCCGCAGCCGGGTGGCATCCGACGGACCCCGCCCCGCCGCGAACGTGTGCACGGTCCGGCCGCCCGACACCGTCCGCTCGACCTGCGCCGCCAGCAGCCGGAGCACCGGATCGCCGGTCGTGCCGATCACCGGCGGCCCGGCCTCCCCGGGGGTGGCCCCCACGGGGTGATCGCCGGGGTCGTCGTCGTCCGGCACCGCGGTGCCCTCGGGCCGCGGCAGGTGGCTGCGATGGAGCCGGTCGAACGCCAGGTCCACGTGTCCGGCCTGGGCCGCCGGCAGGTTCCAGCCCGTGCCGTCCACCGGCGCGACCGACAGCGGAAACACGGTGCCCGGCCGCGCCGGATCGGGGCGCGCGACCACCAGCAGCTCCAGGCCGGTCGCGCGGCCGAGAAACCGGAGATTGTCCCGGTACGCCAGCGCCGGCGAATCGTCAGCGACCCGCAGTGTCAGCGGGGCACCGCTGGAGGCGGTCGCGGCGACGGCGTCGCCATTGGTCGTACCGTCGATCCGGACCGACAGGAACACCAGGTCGTCGCCGGCCCGCCGGTCCGTCACCGGCAGGGCGAGTGCCCCGAACGCCCGGTGCACCTGCTCGTCGAGCGGCACCCTCCATAGCCCGGCCAGGGGCTCCTCGTGCCAGCCGCAGCCGCCCGCCGTGACCGCGCGCACCGACCTGCCCGCCCCCAGCTGCCGCGTCGCGGAGGCCGTCGCACCCGACACGACGAGGCCCGCCCGGGTCAGCGCCCGGTGGCTGAGCGCGGTCTCGCCGAGCGCGACGGTCGCGTTGCCGGCCTTCGCGGCCCGTCGGGCGTCGCCGGGCATCAGGTCCGCGATCATCCACAGCCCGCCGTCCCGGTCCGCGACGTAGGTGACCACGCCCGCGTAGCCGGAGTCGGCGAGCACCGCCGTCGTGCACAGGCCGTGCAGGCGGAGGCTGCCCTGCAACTCGTACGCCCGGCGGGCCGCACCCAGCAACCCCTCCGCCGGACCGGCGCCGGCCGACCGCAACCGTTGCAGGACCCCGATGAGCTCCTGCAACGCGGCCGTCAGGTCCCCGAGCCGGAAGTCCGGGTCGCCGGAACGGGCCGCCTGCAGCATCGCGGCGACGACCCGGGCGGCGGTGGCCGGGCGGTACACCTTGCACGCCTGCCCCTCGTGCGCCGCCCGCAGCAGCGCGGTGCGCGCGACGGTCCCCGACCCGGTGACTCCCGCGGCGAGCACGTCGACGGCGGCCCGCCACAGCTGCTCGACCGCCGCCCGCTGCTGCACCGTCAACGGCTCGGCGACGGCCTCGGCCGGGACGGCCGTGCCGCCCGTGCTGTCCGAGGCCGTGCCGGCCGTGCTGTCCGAGGCCGTGCCGCCCGTGCTGTCCGAGGCCGTGCTGGCCGTGCTGTCCGACGCGGTCGCGGCACTGGGATCCGAAGCTGTTCCGGCGGTGGTTTGCGGGGAACCGGGGAACTGCTCCGCGGCGTCGGGCAGTTCATCGGCCGGTGCGGTGTCCTGCGACGGCCCGGTCGGGTCGCCTTCCGCGTACGCCGGGGCGAGTGCCAGCACCGCGGCCCGGTGCAGGCAGTTCGGCGCGAGCAGGCAGGTGCACGTCGCCGCGTCCGGCGAGCGGACCACCCCACCGTCGGCGACGAGTGTGACGGTGGTCGTGTCGTCGACGGCGACGGTGAACCGGCCGTCCGCCGCCGTCACCGGCAGTGCCGCGAACCGGGTCACCGCCTCGTCGACCTTCTTGCGCAGCCGGGCCGGCAACGCGTCGACGGCCGCCACCAGCACCGTGTCCGCCACCGGCGGCAGCGCGGCCCCGCTCATCGGGCCACCGCCCGGTCGCGCTTCGGACGGCTCATGCGCGCACCTTCTCTCCGACCCAGCGGGCCAGCTCCAGCGGGCTCAACGCGGCGACCGGCATGCCGCACGCGACGAGCTGCGAGGCCACCGACACCGAGTACCGCGGGCGGCCCCCGTCGTCGAGGCTCGCGCAGCCCAGGACGGTCGCACCCGACTCGACCAGGGAACGAGTCTCCGCGAGCAGCCCGCCCAGGGGGTACCCCTCCTCGAAGTCGCTCACGACCACGACCAGCGTCCGCGACGGCACGGTCACCAACGACCGCGCGTGCCGCAGCCCGGCCGCGATGTGGGTGCCGCCGCCGACCTTGACCTCCAGCAGCAGGCCCAACGGGTCGCTGACCCGGTCGGTGAGGTCGACGACCTCGGTCGAGAACGCCACGAAGTGTGTCGTCAGCGCCGGCACCCCGGCGAGGATCGCCCCGGTCAGCGCCGACCAGATGACCGACGCCTCCATCGACCCGGACACGTCCACGACGAGGACGAGCCGCCAGTCGACGCCCCGGCGGGCCTTGGTCCGGAACACCGGCCGGTCCGGGATGACCTGGACCCGGCCGTCCTCGCCGCGGCGGGTCGTCGCCAGGTTGGCCCGCAGGGTCCGCGGCAGGTCGAGGGGGCCACCTGGCCGGCGGGTCGGCCTGGGCGTCGTGATCCCGGCGAGCGCCGGCCGCAGCCGCGCCGCCAGCTGCCGGGTGAGCTCCTCGACGATCCTCGCGACCAGCGGCCGCAGCCGCGCGACGGTCGACTCGGGCATCGCACCCGCGAGGGACAGCACCGTCTGCAGCAGCTCCACCGACGGGGTGACCGCGTCGGGGTCCAGCAGCAGCGCCGCCTCCCGCCGGCCGGACTCCGCGGCCCGGGCGAGGACCTCTTCGCGGATGCCCGGCCCGAACAGCGCGGACAGTTCCTCGGCCCACTCGCGCACACCGGGGAACGGCGCTTCCCGACCGGCCCGCCCGGCGGCGTCGGCTCTGGCGCCCTCGCCGGTGCCGGCGCCGTAGAGCTCGTCGAGGGCGGTGGCGTACCGCGCCGCTCCGGGCCCGAGCGCGTCGGACCGCCGGCCCAGCAGTAGCCGCCACCGGTCCACTGTGGACAGTGTTCGGTCCGCACCGGGCGCTACGGGCCTGCTGGGCTCCTCCTCCGCCGTCTTCTCCTCCGCCGGCGGTATGGCGTCCGTGCCGGGTGGGGTCAGGCCGTACGCGGTGAGTGCCGCGGCGCCCGCCCGGTCGGCGAGCAGCCTGACGAGCAGCTCCTCCGGCGACACGTCGGTGATGTCGCGGGCCGACGCCGTGTCGCCGAGACGTTGCTCGACGACGGCGAGCAGCCGGTCCCGGCCGGCGGGGCTGACCGCCTGGAACCCGCCGCGCAGCGCCGGCAACCGGGACAGGAAGTCGTCGTCGGGCAGGGACTCCACCCGGTCGAGGAGCCCGTCGAGGATGTCGTCGCCGGCCTGCAGGAGCGGCTCCGCCGCGGTGAGCAGACCCCGGAGGTGGCCGAGCAGCCGGCGCCGGCCGTCGTCGGTGCGGGCGCCGTCGACCCAGGACGCCAGCCGGGTGCCGAGCGCCGCGGGCTCGCTGAGACCGAGGATCACCTGGACGGCCCCCGCCGCCGCCGACATGACGGGCGAGCCGTCCCGGGCGAGCCGGTCCACGGCACCGGCGAGCCGGAGCCCGACCCCGGCCGCGTCGGCGCGCTGGGCGAGGGCCACGAGGGCCCGGACGTCGTCGACGGACTCGGATCCCGTCAGGCCGTCGACCTGGCGGACGGCGGCGGACTCGAGCGACTCGAGCATCGGGGCCAGATCACCGAGCAGCCCGGCGGGCATGCCGGGGACGTGCCCGCGGTCCAGCCGGTCGACGAGGGCGAGCGCGGCCATCAGCTCGTCCAGGCTCGCGGCGGCCGGCACCCCCGCGGCGACCTCCGCGACCCGCTCGCGGGTCAGCGCGACGAGCCCGCAGCCGGCGGCGACGGCGAGACCGTCGATCAGCTGCGCCGACGTCGGGCCTTCGGCGTCCTCCTCGCCGCGCCGGCGGTGCCGCAACGTGCCCTCGGCCGCCTGGGCCAGGGTGACGCCACGGATGCCGGCGAGCTCCAGCATCGCCTCGGTGCCCGGCACCCACTGCACGGTCCACCGGGTGGTGAGCGCGTCGGCCCCGCCGGTGCCTTCGACGGCGACGCGTTCGCCGTACGGCACGCGACACACCTCGAGCTGCCGCAGCGCCACCTCCCGCCGCCGGTCCAGATCCGAGCGCAGCGAGTCGAGCCGCATGTCACGGGCCTTCTCTCCGGCGACCGGCAGGCGGAGCTCGGCGACGAGCGCCTCGACCGCGGGCCGCAGCCCGGACCGGGGCGTGCCCGGCGCGAGGACGCCGCGCTCCTCACCGACGAGCACCTGCTCCATCGCGGTCGCGACGACCCGCCCCCGGCCGAGGACCTCACCGTGGGCGACGACGCTCTGCAATGCCTCCACGATCTCGCCCCGGCCCGGCGACGGCAGGGCCCGCAGCCGGGCCAGGTCCGTCGCGAGCCGGAACGCCTCCCGCGCCTCCGCGGGCCCGGTCGGGTGGCCGGCGGCGCGAACCCGGGCGCACACGTCGACGATCGCGGTGAGCGCGGCCCGCTCGACGTCTGCGGGCCGTCCACCGGCGGCGACGACCGCCTGCTGCCAGCGGGGGTCACGGATCCCGGCCGGGTAGCCGGACCTGGCGTCCAGCAACGGGAACGCGTACGGCACCAGCGACGTGACGACCTCGGCCGCCTTGCCGGCCCGCTGTGGCGCCGGCTCGGTGACGGGCTTGTCGACGTCGAGCAACGCCCACGCGTGGAACGAGCCGACGACCGCGGCGACCCGCCGCCCTTCGAGCGCGGCGAGGTGCCGGCGCATCCACGCCTCGCGGCGCAGGTCGAGCGGGGTGACGTCGTCGCCGGTGTCGTGCCGCATCGCCCAGCCGACGAGCAGCGCCGCCCGGCGGACCGCGTCCGGCACGGCGCCGGGGGCCCGGGCCTCGACGACCCGGTCCCACATGTCTTCGTCGGGACGCCCGGTCGCGGCCCGCCGCAGGGCGTCACCCAGCAGCCGCATCCCTTCCGGCGCGACCACCACAGCCCCGCCGTCGTCGCTGGACACCGGCCCGTTCGAGGTCGGCCCGTTCGAAGTCGGCCCGTTCGAGGTGGGCCCGTTCGAGGTGGGCGTGGTCGAAGCCGGCCCGTGCGAGGAGGGACCGGCAGAGGCCGGCCCGTTCGAAACGAGTCCGGCTGTGGCCGGGCTGGCAGGAGTGAGCCCGTCCGGGGAGGCGCTGGCCGGAGTCTGTGCGGATGGGGAGGGTCCGGCAGGGGCCAGTCGGTCCGAAGCGGGGCCGGTGGGAGTGAGCCCGTCCGGGGAGGCGCCGGCCGGAGTCTGTGCGGATGGGGAGGAGCCGGTAGAAGTCTGTGCGGACGGGGAAGATCCGGCAGGGGCCGGCCCGTCCGAAGCAGGGCCGGCAGGAGCCTGCACGGACGGGAAGGCGCCGGCAGGGACCGGTCCGTCCGGGGAGGGGCTTCCAGGAGCGGGCGCGGCCGAAGCTGGGCCGTCCAGAGCCGGCACCTCAGGGGCGGGCGGATCGGCCGTTTCTTCGTGCCAGGCGCGGTCGGCGAGCGGCAGGTCGCACGGGATCACCTCGACGCCGTTGCGGGCCGCCCAGCGCACCGCGACCAGCTCCGGGGAGAAGTCCGCGAACGGGTAGAACGCCGCGGTGCCGCGTGGGCCGGCGACCCCGGCGAGGGCGACCGGCGCCGTGGTGGCCGGGTCGGCCAGCCACGGCAGCCAGTCCGCGAACTCCGCGGGGAGCTCCAGCAGGAGCACCTCCGGCCGGGCCGCGTCGAGGAGGTCGTCCATGACCGCGGACAGCGCCGGCGAGTGGTGCCGGACCCCGATGAGGTACGGCGTCGTCGACTCGGCCAGCGCCCGCAACGCCCCGTCAGGCCCCCCACCCCCGCCGGCGGGACCGACACCAGCCCCACCAGCGCGACCGACACCAGTCCCGCCCGGAGCCCCGCCAGCAGCCCCGCCAGCGGGACCGCCAGCGGGACCGCCAGCGGGACCGCCAGCAGTCTCGCGAACAGCTCCGGTGGGACCGTTGGCCGCCCCGTCGGCAGCTCTGCCGGCGGGGCCGCCGCCGGCGCCACTGGTGGGATCGGTGGTGGGTGGGGTGGGGTCAGGACTTGAGGACATCGCGGAGCTCCCACAGCTGGGTCCACAGCCGGGACCCCTCCTCGGCGCGGCGGCGGACGGCGCCGTCCCAGTAGCCGAGGAGCTTCGCGCCGTCGGCTGGGTCGTCCTTGCACACGACGCCCTGCAGGTGGGCGGGTAGCAGGGACAGGACGTCGCGGTCGCCGGGGAAGTAGGCGGCGGCGAGGCCGAGGGAGGTGGCGACGGCGACCGCCTCGGCGGTGCTCATCACCGTGGAGGGGCGCTCCACCTCCCAGCCCTCGACGGACCGTCCGGCGCGCAGGTCCCGGAAGGCGGTGACGAGGGCCTCCAGGACCGCCTCGTCGACGCCGAAGGGGGTGTGCACCCGGTCGAGGGCGGCCTTCGCCTGCCGGCCGACGAGCGCGGTCTCCGCGGCCAGGTCGGGGATCGGCCCGACGGTCTCGAAGTTGAACCGGCGCTTGAGGGCGGCGGACATCTCCGACACGCCACGGTCGCGGAGGTTGGCGGTGGCGATGAGGGTGAAGCCGGGAGCGGCGTGGATGGTGGCGCCGGGGGTGCCGGACAGCTCCGGCACCGCGATGCGGCGGTCGGACAGGATCGAGACCATCGCGTCCTGGACCTCGGGCAGGCAGCGGGTGATCTCCTCGACGCGGGCGACGGCGCCTGACCGCATCGCGGTCAGGACCGGCGAGGGCACGAGGGCCTCCGGGCTGGGGCCGCCGGCGAGCAGGAGGGCGTAGTTCCACCCGTAGCGCAGCTGGTCCTCGGTGGTGCCGGCGGTGCCCTGCACGACCAGCTCGCTGGTCCCGCAGACCGCCGCCGACAGCAGCTCCGACAGCATCGACTTGGCGGTGCCGGGCTCGCCGACGAGGAGCAGGCCGCGCTCGCCGGCGAGGGTGACGACGCAGCGCTCGACGAGGGCGCGGTCGCCGACGAACTTGCGGGTGATCGCCAGCTTCGCCGGCAGCGCGCCACTGCGGGCACCCTTGGGCAACGTCAGCTCGTCGCTGCCGACGATGAACGTCACCACGGCCCGCGGGGTGAGCCGCCAGCCGGGCGGCCGGGCGCCGTCGTCATAGGCGGCCAGGAATGCCAGCTCGCCCGCGTGTGCGTGCTCGGCCGGATCGACCTGCCGGGCCGGCTCGACGGCAGCGACCGCGGCCGGTCCGGTGGCAGACAACGTGGTGCTCATCGACGCCCTCTCGTGGTGAGTTCTTCGAAGCGGGGGTGGTCGCCGCCGGTGGTCCTGGCCCAGGCCACCGTGAACAGCGCCGGCGCGGGTGCGACGGGGATGACGGCGCCGAGGCCCGTCACGTTGTCGCCCTCGCGGATGAACAGTGGCAGCTTCCACAGCTCGAACGGCAGGTTGGGGCTGGACAGCGCGACCCAGCCGCCGGGCAGGAACAGGCTCCGCCCGGCCCGGGCCCGCTTGGCCTCCACGACCAGGTCGGTGGCCGCGAGCTCGGCGCGGGCCTTCTTCAGCCGGGCCGGCTTCCAGCCCGTCCAGGCCGCGACGTTGCGGTCGGTCGGGTCGGGCAGGGCGAGCAGCTGCAGGTAGAGCGTGGCCGCGTCGGCGCCGAGCCCGTGCTTCGCGGCGACCTCGGCGACCAGGTCCGGTGCGGAGCGGGACGGGTCGTGGTCCTCGTCGGCGCCCTCCGTGGAGGCCGCCGCCTCCACCCAGGCGTCGAGCTGGCCGTTGAGGATCGCGCGCATCGCGACGAGGAAGCGCGGCGAGCTGTCCAGCGCGGTGAGCAGGGCGGCCAGCCGCGGGTCGTCGGGCCCCGCCAGCAGGGCCGGGCGGACCATGACGCTGGGCCAGTGGCGGTCGTAGACGATCTTGTACACGCCGGCGTCCTGGGTCGTGCCGTCGACGGTGACCGGCAGGCCGATCTTGGCGATGAACTCGGTCAGGTTCTCCTCGTAGAGGGTGCCGATCTGGAGCTCGAGCTGCGGGTCGGCCAGCCGCTGCCGGACCAGGTCCAGCACCCGCGGCAGGCTGACGCGGGCCGGGTGTCCGGCGGGGAGGCGCCGCACCAGCCAGGGGATGCTGCGGGTGACGGCCCTGAGCAGGTCGGGGATGCCGATGCCCGGGACGGCGCCGTGCAGCCAGCGGCACGTCTCGGGGTTGGCCAGGCCGTGCAGGAACGCCGAGGCCTGCAGGCCCGACGTGATCCCGGCCTTGCGCACCTCGACGACCAGGTCGTCGGCCAGCGGGGTCCGCACCCCGTAACGCTGCACGTGCCAGGCCGCGGCCCGCTCGACGTCCGGCCCGCCGGCCCACAGGCCCGCCGGGTCGTTGGGCAGCAGCGCCGCGCCGAGAGCGCTGCGCTCCGAGCGTTGCAGCGAGTCACGGTCGCTGAGCGCGCCCTCGAGCGCCGCCTCGGTGAGGACCTCGCCGAGGTGCCAGCCGTCCGGCCGGCGCTCCTCCCAGTCCTTGAGCGTGACCGGGTCGGCGAGCAGCACCGTCGCGTCGGCGAGGGTGATGCCGGCCGCCGCGGACAGCGCCGGGACCAGCTCCGGGCGCCACGGCAGCGGGCCCCCCTGCAGCGCCGCCACGACGAACGCGGCGAGCCGGTCGCTGTCCCAGCCGCCCGGGTCCAGCACGGTGTGCCGGGTGATGGCGTGGCCGGCGACCGCGCCGAACGCGCCGTCGGGGGCGTATTCGATCGCCTTGACCTCACCGTCGGAGTGGTCGACGCGCAGCACGACGAGCCGCCGCTCCCCGGCGCTGATCACGTCGCCGGGTGCCGGCAGCGCGGTCAGGTCGTCGGCCTGCAGCCAGAGCCGCCGCAGCCGGCCGCCGGGCGCGAGCAGCCCCGAGCTGGCGATGATCTCGAGCAGGCCGAGCAGGTGCGCGTGGTGCTGGGCCGAGATCAGCGGCGACACGGTGCGGTAGATCACGGCGGGCAGCGCCCCGACCACGTCGAACCAGTCGGGGTCGGCGCGGCCGGCGAGCGGCGCGATCGGGCGCTCGGGCTCCCGGCCGAGCAGCGCCGCGCCGACGTGGATGAAGAGGTTGGCCCCGACGTGGCTGTAGTCGTAGCAGCCCGGGATGAGCCCGGACAGCGCCGCGTTGAGGATGCGGTCGGCGGGCAGGTGGGCGTCCGGGTCGACCTGCACGGGCTCGGCCGCCATGGCCGCGGTCGCGGTGGTCAGCTCGACCAGCCGGGCCGTGGAGCGGGCCGCCTGCTTGACGATCCCGGCGATCCCGGCGACGAGCGGCGCGGCGCTCACCTCGGGGAACGCCTCGGCGACGAGCTTGCGCGCGGTGTCGCCGTCGATCTTGGCGTCCGGGCCGACGAGGTCGACGACGGCGGCGAGCAGCCGCGCCGTCTGCTCGTCGGTGACGGCCCGCAGCGCCGCCGAACCGGCCTCGTCGCGGACCCGCAGGTAGTGCCAGTAGCTCGCCGGGGGCAGCATGCGGGTGCCCTCGCGGAACGGGTCCTTCTTCAGGTTGGTGCGGAGCACGGCGATCTGCGTGCCGTCCTCGGCGCACAGGACGATCTTGTTGTCCCGCCACGCGTCCTGGAACACCATGCCGTAGACGGCGTCGGCGCCGGGGAACCGGACCGCGCCGACCAGCTGCCCGTGTCCGCGGCCGCGCAGCTCGAACTTCTCCGGCATCGTGAACGTGCGGCCGTCCACGCCGGTGCCGGTCTCCGTGCCGCCCTCCGTCGTGCGGACCCGCCAGCCGACGAGGCCGTCGCGGTGCCCGAGCGGGCTGGTCGCGGCCTGCGGCGGGGCCGGCAGCAGCTGGGAGCTGCCCACCACGAGGGTCTGCCCGTCGACGGCGTCGGCCTCGAAGAACGCCGGCAGCGACGGCCGGCCGAGCACGCCGGTGGCCACGTCGTATTCGTGCCAGCGCCACGCCTCGTCGGCCCCGGTCTGCGCCAGGGTCCAGTAGTGCTGGCCGTCGCTGCTGACCCGGGCCCGCTCGTGGGAGGAGCGGTCGCCGGCGTGCAGCGGCCGGCCGCCGGTGGTGCGCCCGCCGCCCGGCAGGGCGACCGACGTGTGGGCGTTGACGCCGAACGCCTCGTCGGGGGTGGTGAACACGTCGTCCGCGGTGCCGCTCCAGTAACCGGCGCGCTCCTCGCCGACGTCCCAGCTGACCAGCAGCTGGCCGTCGACGTAGCGCAGCACCGTGCTCCAGTCGTAGTGCCGCTGGCCGGTGGGGATGCGCAGGGTGTGCTCCAGCTCCACCTCGTCGGCGCCGACGACCGCGACCAGGTCACCGGCGCGGACGACCAGCTGCGGCCACTGCCGCTGCAGGCGGACCTTCGCGTCGTAGGTGTCGTCGTCGGACTCGATGTCGGCGTCGCCGACGAGGGACTCGACCGCGGCCTCCAGGGCCGGCCAGCCGTATTCGTCGAAGACGCCGGCGCGCAGCGTGGCGGCGAGGGACGGGCCGAGGTCGTGCCCGGTGATGCGGCGCACCGCCTCCGGGTTGACCGCGAGGCCCTCCGGGCAGGCGATGAGCGCGAGCCGGCCGAGCTGGTCGTCGATGCCGGGCAGGCCCTGCTGGATCACGCTGTCGGCGAGCTGGTCGACCCACCAGTGCAGCGCCGTGCGCAGGCCCGGCACGGCGACGACCGCGGCCACGTCCTCCGGCGACACCTTGGTGCTGCGCCAGCCGGGACGCAGGTGGTCCTCGACGCTGTCCGCGATCCGCGGCAGCAGCCGCGGGTGCGCCACGACGTGGACGAGGTCGCGGCGGCCCGGCTTGTCGTCCTTGAGCCACTGCTCGACGCCGCAGCTGGCGTCGGTGGCGACCTCGCCCAGGGGGATCTCGAGCTCGAGGCACAGGTCGACGACGTCGAGGTCCAGGTAGCCCCGGGAGGGGCACAGGTCGACCGGCGCGCCGTCGTCCTTGAGCCGCTGCGCCATCCGGGTCACCAGCGCGGACTGCGCCGCCAGCCGCGTCCGGCGCCAGCCGGAGCGGTGCCGGTCGAGCCGGGTCAGCCAGCCGGCGGGCCCGTCGGGCGACTCGGCCTCGGCCGGCACGGCACCGGCCGGCCCGGTCAGCGCCGCGGTCGCGCCGGACTCGTCGAGGATCTCCAGCCAGGTCTCGTCGGGGCAGTTGCCCGGGAACATGGTCAGCAGCTGGCCGCGGACCGCGGGGTCCTGCCGGGCGACGGAGACCAGCACGGCGCGGTAGGCGGTCCAGAACCCGCCGGGCGCCCGGACGATCGACGTGGCGGTGAGCAGGACCCGCAGCAGCGCCTCCTCCTCGTCCTGGCCGAGCTTCGCCGCCTTCGCCAGCCGGCGCAGGTCGGTGTGCATCGACGCATACGGGGGCATCCCGCCGAGGGTCCGCTCCACGCACAGCCGGCGGAACCGCTCATACGCCGTCGCCGCGTCGGCGCGGGCGGCGAGGTCGCGAGCATACGCCGACAGCGCCTTGGCGGTCAGCGCGCCGGCGAGCGCGAACTCCAGGAAGACCGTGTGCTGCCGGTCCTCGTCGATCTTCAACGCGAACGCCCGCTCGGCGTCGCGGGCCTTGCCGAACATCGACGCCGCATAGGTCGGGCTGTCCGCGGCGAGGAACGCCCGGGCGGCCTCCTCGTAGAACGTCGGCAGGAAGTGCGGCACGGAACGCGCCAGGCGCTCACCGAGCTCGACGAACCCGTCGCGGGCCGGGCCGATCCGCGACTTGGCGATCCGCACGAGCCGCTCGATGTCCTTGACGAGCGCGAGGGCGTGGTGGCCGTTGGCCGGGTCGTGCACGAGCGCCCATGCCGGGAACCCCAGCGCCTGCTGCCGCACGACGCCGACCTCGGTGACGGCCTCGGGGGCCGCGAACCCGAGGAACTCCATGGTGAGGTCCTCGGCCGGGCCGAGGGTGCCGGGCACCAGCCGCACCACGGTGCGCTCGCCGAGGACGGGGTGCCGGTAGGCCCGGGTGGTCAGCGTGTCGATGGTGTCCTGGGCCACGCCCGCACCGCTCGGCAGCACCGCGCCGGCGTCCAGCAGAGCATCCGCGGTCATTCCTGCTCCTCCTTGCTCTCCTCGACGACCCGGCCCGCGTAGAGCGCGGCGGCCATGCGCATGCCTTCGGACCAGGCGACCGGCCCGACCTCGCCGAGCGGCACCGACGTGCCGTCCTCGCGGACGAACACCAGGTCGCCGGTCTCGGTCTCGTAGTAGGGGTCGTCGGAACCGACCCAGCTGCGGGCCTCCACGGTGCGGCCGCCCTCGAAGACGCGGCAGATCGCGGAGCCGCCCTTCACCGGATAGCCCAGCGACGAGGACCGCGCGGTCAGGTGCCGCAGCTCGGCGAACTTGCCGCCGGCATAGTCGGCGACGCGGGTCGCGGTCGGCTCGATGTCGGCGCCGCGGGTCCAGGTCTGGCGGAACAGCTGGTCGACGGACTGCTTCACGCCCAGGTCGGCGGCGAACTCCCGCAGGTCGTCGAGGTCGGCCAGCTGCACCGGGTGCGGGATCGCGACGCGCGTCGCGGGCAGGCGGACCGTCTCACCGTCGAGGTTGACGATGCCGATCGTGCCGCCGCCGTCACCGGAGGCGTCCCGCAGGAACCCGACCTCCTCGGGGTCCCACCGGCCGTCGTCGTCGAGGACGGCGACGACCAGGTCGGTCAGCGCGGCCCGCCACACCTCGTCGGCCCAGACCCGGGCGAGGACCTCGGCGGGCACAGGCAGTGACCGGACCATCCACCGGTCGACCTGCTCGCGCACCTGCGCCTCGTGCCGGCCCAGCCACTCCTGCAGCTGCTTGAGCCCGAACACCACCGCGTCGTCCTTCAACGCCGGCGGCACGGACTTGAGCAGCTTGCCCTTGGCATTGCGGCACGCTATGCGCCCCTCGGAAAGAGTGACCTCATAGCCACCGCCGGCGGTCAGCCACGTCATGCGATCCCTGCCTCATCGGGGGTCGGACTTCCTTGACCCCCGGCACGTTAGTCACCGGGTGCGACATTTTTTGCATGCGCCAGGTCCGCGATGACCGGGACGTCCGGATAGATGGGGGAAACATCCATCAGCCGTTACCGTGTCGGCATGGCCACCGTCGAGCTGCTCGCCACCGAGGAGGGCGACCGTCGCAGGACCCTGCTGCTGCAGTTCTGGGACTCGACGTCGGACCTCTTCGGGTTTCGCTTCGCCGAGGTGTACGACGAACGCGGCGGCGGCCGGCACACCTTCGAGGTCGACACCGGCCGCCGCGCCATCGCCCTGCTGGCGAAGTCCACCGTGGACAGCGAGCGGAAGGTCGTCGAGGTGTTCCGGCAGCGGATCGCGGCCGGCGAGCTGGGCCCGCACCTGCCGCCCGGCGGCAACCGCGACCTCGTCGAGCGCTGGATCCTCGACGCCGGCCTGCCCCGCAAGGTCGGCGGCCGCGAGCGCGTCCACGAGGTCCTGCGCGCCGGTGACCGGCACCTCACCCTGCGGTTCTGGGTCGGCCCGCGCCCGCAGACCTTCTGTTTCGAGGAGGAGCGCCGCACCGGTGGACACCGCGACCCGGCCAACGTGGACGCCGTGTCCGCACCGATGGGCGACCTGGAGCGATTGGTGGCACATCTGGAGGGCCGCTACGGGAAGGCCGGCCGGCCAAGGATGGACGATCGCCTCGCCGCCTGCTTCGCGGCCGCCGTCGAGGCCGGCGACCTGCCCCCCGAAGGAGCCCGCGACGTCGCGGCCGCCTGGTTCGCGGCCGCCGGCACGGCGGCCAGGCAGACCGGGCTGGCCCACACCGAACGCCTGCTGCGGGTGCACCGCGCCGACACCGACTGCGTCTTCACCCTGACGCTCACCACCGACCCGCAGGAGGGCACGATCACCTTCCGCGAGCAGTACGAGTACCTGCCCCGCCCCGGCGACCCCGGGAGGGAGTACGCGTATGGCGTGCGCACCCCGTACACCTCGATCCGCCGCCTCAACGAGGTGCTCGGCGCGGCCCCGGGCGGCGGTGAGGAGGCCCGCCTGGCACAGTGTTTCCGGGACCTGATCGCCGCCGGCAGGATCGGCGACGGGCGGCCGCTGCGGCAGGCCCGGGACCGGGTCCGGGAGCTGTTCGCCGAGGCGGGGGTGCCCGCCGAGGAGACGAACTGGAACTGGATGAACAGCGACTAGGATTGTCCCGGGACAGCTGAACGCGGTTCTGTCAACTCCTGACAGATGCCCTCGCCGCATACCGGTTTGGGGCGATAGTTTCGGTAAGTCCTTGACAGAACACGCCCGTCCCGTGAGGATCGCGCCGTGGCGGCCCAGCGCATCGATCCTCACACCCTCTGGCACCCCGAGACCGGTGGTGCGGGCCGGCGGGTGGCCGAGACGCTGCGCCTGTACGGCCCGCGCACCCGCGCCGAGCTCGTGCACCTCAGCGGTCTGTCCCGCCCGACCGTGTCCTCGGCCCTCGCCGACCTCGGCGGCGCCGACCTCGTGAGCGAGCAGGTGGGCGCCGCCGCCAAGCCGGTCGGCGGCCGCCCGGCGTCCGTGGTGCGGCTGACCCGGCGGGCCGGGATCGCGGTCGGCGTCGACGTCGGCCGCCGGCACGTGCGGGTCGCGCTCGCCGACCTCGGCCACGCCGTGCTGACCGAGCGGCAGTCCCGCACCGACTTCGACATCGACGACCGGCCACGTGAGGCCCTGGACCTCGGCACCACCCTCGTCGACGCCGCGCTGCACGGCATCGGCGCCACCCGCGCCGACGTCGTCGGCGTCGGGCTCGGGGTGCCGGCGCCGATCACCCGGGACTGGCGCATAGGGTCACCGGGGATGCTGCCCGGCTGGGCGGACGTGCTGCCGGCCGACGAGCTCACCGCCCGGCTGTCGCTGCCCGTCCGGGTCGACAACGACGCCAACCTGGCCGCCCTCGGCGAATACGTGTGGGGCGCCGGCCGGGGCTGCGCCGACCTGGTCTACGTCAAGCTCGCCACCGGCATCGGCGCCGGGATCGTCCTGGACGGCCGGCTCTACCGGGGTGCCGCCGGCACCGCGGGCGAGCTCGGCCACGTGACCCTCGACGCCCGCGGCCCGGTCTGCCGGTGCGGCAACCGCGGCTGCGTCGAGCTGTCCGTGGGCGGGCGGGCCCTGCTCAGCCACGCGCGGCTGTCCCATCCCGACCTCACCGACCTGGCCGGGCTGATCACGCTCGCGCAGGCCGGCGACCCCGGCTGCCGGCGGCTCCTTGCGGACGCCGGCACCCAGCTCGGCTACGCGCTCGGCAACCTCGTCAACCTGATCAACCCGCAGCGGGTCCTGCTCGGCGACGAGCTCGGCGCGGCGACGGACATCCTGCGCGAGCCGTTGCAGCGGGGCCTCGCCGAGACGGCGTTCACCGCCGCGGCGGCGTCGGTCGAGGTCGTGCAGAGCGCCCTGTCGCTGCGGGCCGCCGCCCTCGGCGGGGTTGCCCTCGCCCTGGGCGTCGACACCGTCCCGTTCGCGGCAGCATCACCAACACTGTGAACGAAGCCGGCCGGCACTGTCACGGTGAACGAAGCCAGCCGGCGCTGTCACGGTGAACGAGGCGAGCCGGCACTGTGACGAACGACAAATAATCCCGCCGCGGCATCGTCTTTAGCGGTAATGTGACGGCTCGTGGTAACGAGCGCCCCGGTCAGCACCCCTGTCAGCATCACCGCTCCAAAAGGCCGGCTCCTCGTGCCGCTCGGCGCGATGTTCCTGTTCGTCGGCCTGTCGACCGCCGTCGTCGGCCCGTTCGTGTCGCTGTTCCTCAGCACCGCCGTCAAGGCCGACCCGGTGCACGTCGCCGCGTTCCTGATCGCCGGGCCGGTGTCGATGGTCGTGTCGTCGACCTTCATCGGCCGGCTGTCGGACCGGCGCCCGGTCCGCCGGCAGATCCTCGCCGCCGCGGCCGCCGCCGGTGGTGTCGGCGCGACCGCCACCGCGTTCGTGCGCGACTACTGGGTGCTGCTCGCCCTGACGGTGACGGTCACCGCGATCAGCGGGTCGCTGTTCCCGCAGGCCTTCGCCTACGCCCGGGAGATCCTGGAACGGCGCGGCTCGACCCGCGCCGCGATGACGATCAGCACGCTGCGGATGCTGTTCTCGATCGCGTGGGTGGCCGGACCGCCGCTCGCGGCGATCCTCCTGCAGGCCGGCGGGTTCCGGGTGCTGTACCTGACCGCCGCCGCGATGTACGCCATCGCCGTGATCGTCGCCGTGTTCGTCCTCGAGGACGTCGAAAGGGCCCCGAAGCCGGCGCAGGTCGAGCGAGGGCACGCGCCGGCAACGGTGCTGCAGGTCGTCGCCGCGCTCACCCTGCTGCAGGCGGCCGGAACGCTCGGCGTGCAGGCGATGGCGCTGTTCCTCAGCCACGACCTGCGCGGCTCGGTGCGCGACGCCGGCCTGGTGCTCGGCCTGTGCGCCGCCCTGGAGATCCCGCTGATGCTCGGCTTCGGCGCGCTGTCCACCCGCTGGCCGCTGCACCGCCTGGTCGTCATCGGCGCGGGCCTCGGCGTGCTCTACTACGTGCTCGTCGCCGCCTCCGCGCACACCTGGCAGGTGGCCGCCGCGCAGCTGGTCAACGCCAGCTTCATCGCCGCCGTGCAGGGTCTCGGCATCTCCTACGTGCAGGAGATGCTGCCCGGTGAGCCCGGTCGCGCCGCCACCCTCGCCGGCAACGCCTATCCGGTCGCCGCGATCCTCGCCGGCCCGCTGTTCGGCCTCGCCCAGCACTTCGGCTACCGCTACGCCTACGCCGCCGCCGCGCTGCTGTGCGCCGCGGGCGTGACACTCCTGCTCACCTCGAGACGACGACGAACACCGCGACGATAGACGCGACGGACAAACGCGACGATGAACACGACGGACAACGCGACGATGTACACCTCGAAACGACGATGAACACGGCACGCTTCGACGGCTGGATCGCCGGGATCGGGACCGGCGGCGGGACCAGGATCGTCCTGGGACACTGGCCGCGGTCACCGTTCGGCCCGGTCAGCGACGTCATGCTCGAACGTCCGGACGGCCACCGCGTCCTGCTCGCCGGCAGCGCGGAGCTCGCCGATTTCGTCGCCTCGACCTATCGCTTCGACGAGGTCCAGGTTGCCGTCGTCGACGTTTTCCGCGTCGGTACGACCTGGGCCGCCGAAGCCGGTCCGCTCCGCCTGCGGTTCACCACGGGAGGGCGCGGCGCGCTGGGTGGGCTGCTGCGGTGCGTGCCGCCCTTCGTGGCCCGGCACCCCCGCTGGATCGCCGCGATCGGCGGCCCGGCCCGCCTGCTGCTGCCCGGCGTGCGCACCCACGGCAGCGCCGGCAACGACCGGCACGAGTGGTACGGCGTGCAGGACCTCCACCGGATCACCGCCGCGACCGCGACCTGGGACGGCGCCGACCTCGGACCTCTGGCCGACGTCGACCCGCCGGTGCGTTTCGGCTTCGGCTCGACGCCGCGCACACCGTCCCTGGCGCGGGTCACGACGACCGTTGCCGCAGTTTCGCCAGGTCGTAGCCGTCGGGGTAGGACTTCGTGACGATCCCGTCCGCGAACAGCGGCGTGGTGCGCGGCCGGGCCAGCCGCAGCAGCAGCGCCCGCGCCCGCAGCGCCACGTGGAGCCCGGTGCGGGCCCAGGCCGGCGGGTCCGGCACCGCGTAGGCGCGGCGCAGCGGCGGGTCGTACAGGGCGGCGATGAGCGCGTCGGCCACGCCGCGCAACGGTTTCGGGACGCGGCCGCGCAGCAGCTCGCGGGTGACCCGCTCGATCCGCTCCGCCTCCGGGCTGTGCCGCAGGTGCGCCGCCTCGTACGCGTCGAACCACGCCTCGAAGGCCCCGTATCCGGAGGGGATGTCGCGGATCCCCATCCGCAGGCCGACCTCGCGGTAGTAGCGGGCGGCCGCTTCACGTTCGTGCTCGTCGGGTGTGCGCCAGCCGTACCGCTGCAACCACCGCATCGGCACGACCACCAGGGCCGCCAGGACGTAGACGCTGTCCGCCGGATCCGCGGCGACGTTGTGGTGCGCCTCGTTCAGCAGGCGCAGCGCCAGCCGCCCACGGGGGTGTTCGAAGCCGTGCAGGAGGATCTCGTACATGATGATGCCGGTGTCGTCGGCGCGCCGGCGCGGCTCGGTCAGCACCCGGCCGGTCCTGACCAGGCCTTCGGCGACGCGGGGCAGCGCGAACGACCGGTTGAACGCTAGGTTGAACGCCATCCGCATGTCCCAGGGGAACTCCTCGCGCAGCGTCAGCTGGTGGATCAGCAGGTAGTCGGTGCCGGGGTCACTGCCCTGGATGCGTCGCAGATTGTCATATCGACCCCTTCTGATCCCCCGCATGGCTGTGCAGTCTACGGATCCGGTGGCTCATGGTGAAATCAGTGCGACGTCGCGGGGCTCTGCTGGTCGCCGGGGTCGTCCTCGCCGGTGCGGTCCTGTGGTCCGGCATCGATCGGGTGCTGATCCGGGTGTACAGCGGCGGCGGGTTCGCCGGAACCTACGACCTCGTCGTGATCTGGGCGTCCGGGCGGGCGCTGATCGGCGACCGGGAGGTGATCTGGTCCCGGCTGACCCCTGGGCAGCTCCGGCGGCTGCGGGCCGCCCTCGGCGCCGCCGACTTCCCCCACTCGCCGCACCACCGGGGCGGCGTCAATTTCGGCCATCGCATCGACTACGGGCGCTGGTCGGTGATTGTCAACTCCAGCGACGTCGAAGGCGCCCCCTGGCTGGCCGACGTGCTGGAGGTGCCGCTGGAGGTCAACGCGGCGCACCGCGTCCGCTGAGCCGGTCCAGCATCTCGGCGAGGACCGCGGGACCGGTGGCGAAGTTGAGCCGGACGAACCCGCTGGTGTCCACCGTGGTCCCGGCGGAGAACTCGGCGCCGGGGCTGAGCTTCACCCTCGCGGTCCGCTCCAGGTCCCCGGCCGGATCCGTGCCGCCCCAAGGGATCCAGCTCAGGTAGGTCGCCTCCGGTGGCCGGTGCGGCAGCCGTGCGGCGACCGCGTCCCGGTTGGCCCGCAGCAGCGCCCGGGTCTGCTCCAGCCAGCCGGTCGACTCCCGCCACGCGGCGGTGGTCGCGACCCGGCCCATGATGCTCGGGGTGCCGTGCAGGTCGATGGGCTGCGCGTCCAGGGACGCCCGCACCGCGGCGGGGCCGACGTGCGCGACGGCGAGACGCAGCGCGGCCAGGTTGAACGCCTTCGTCGCGGAGGTCGCGGTGACGGTCCGCGCCGCCGTCGCCGGGTCGAGGGAGGCGAACGGGGTGTGCGGGCGCGCGCCGTGCGTGAGGTCGGCGTGCACCTCGTCGGCGAGCACGACCAGGTCCAGGCGCTCGGCGACCTCGGCGAGGGCCGCCAGCTCGGCCCGGTCGAACATCCGGCCGGTCGGGTTCTGCGGGTTGACGACGACCAGCAGCCGGCACCCGGCGAGCCGCTCCGCGAGCCGGTCGGTGTCGAACGTCCAGCGGGTGCCGTCATCCAGCATCGGCAGCGGCACGATCCGCCGGCCGGCGCGGGCGATGCTGGCCAGGAACGGCGGATACGCCGGGACGTGGATCGCGACCCCGTCGCCGGGCGCGGTGGTGTGCTCGACCATCACCTGCAGGATCTGCAGCAGGTCGGTGAAGATCCTGGTGTGCCCCGCCGACGGGGTCCAGCCGTGCCGCACCCGCATCCAGTCCTCGAACGCGGTGACGACCGGGTCCTCGCCGCGCCAGAACGGGTAGCCGAAGTCCTCGCGGTGCACCACCTCGAGGAGGCGGTCGCGGATCGCGGGGGAGACGCCGAGGTCCATGTCGGCGACCCAGGCGCCGATCGTGCCCGGCACCGTCACGCCCCACTTGACCCCGTGCCCGGCGCGCAGCCGTGCGGTGTCGTCGCCGCGTCGCGGCGCGATGCAGTCGCGCAGGATCTCCATCTGCCCGTGGTGCTGGGCGAGCTCCTCGAAGACGTGTTGCAGCGCACCACCCTGGGTGTCGACCCGGTCGGGGCCCTGGAACCCGCGCGGGGGCGTGCCGCGCGGCGGGTCCTGCGGCGCGGCGCCGCGCACGTCGGCGGCGAACCGGGCGCGGACCTCGGCGACCCGCGCCACGAGGTCCGCGACCCGGCCCTCGGCGGTGAACTCGGCGTCCCGGTCGCGCTCGGTCGGCCGCCCCGCGACCAGGCTGCCGGCCCAGAACTCGACCACGCCGAGGCAGTGCGTCAGCAGCGCGAACGGTGAGTTCGCGCCGGGCAGCGGCCGCCGGCCGGCCCGCTCGTCGCCGAGCTCGGTGACGATGCGCACCATGCCGTCCAGCGCGCGGTCGGTGTAGTAGAGGTACTCCTCGGCGCTGATCATGCCCATCCCCTCGCGTCACCTGTCTGACCGGTGACGCCAACCTTGCGCCGGGGCGGCGTCACCTGTCAAGGTGGTGACGTGACGTTCGTGTTCGTCAGCGGTGACCTCGCCCTCGACTTCGCCGGCACGCTCAAGTGGCGCCGCAGCGCCCCGGAGGAGCTCCTCGGCACCCCGGCGGACGCGGGCCGCTGGGCCGTGGAGGCGGGCGTGCTGACGGCGCCCCCCGCGGTGTCGACGCCGGACCTGACGGCGCTGCTGGTGTTGCGCGAGCAGGTGTACGGCCTGACCACCGCCGCCCTGGCCGGCCGCGCCTTGCCGGCGCGGGACCTCCGGGCGCTGAACACGGCGGCCGCGGCGGTGCCACCGCGGGTGACGTTGACGGCCGGCGGGATCCGCCGGGTGGGCGATGCGACCGCGATCGGGGCCGCGGTGGCGGTTGCTGCGGCCGAGCTGCTGGGCGGGCCCGAGATCGCCGCGGTCCGGGAATGCGCCCTGGAGGAGTGCACGCGCCTGTTCGTGGACCGCTCGCGGGCCGGCAACCGCGCGTGGTGCGGCATGGAGGAGTGCGGCAACCGCGTCAAGGCGGCCGCCTACCGGGCCCGCCGCGGCGCGGTTCGGGCCGGTGCGGCTGGGAACGATGCGGCTGGGGACGATGCGGCGGGGGACGATGCGGCGGGGGACGGCGCGGGTGGGGGCGGTGCGGCTGCGAACGGCGCGGCTGCGAACGGCGCGGCTGCGAACGGCGCGGCTGCGAACGGCGCGGCTGCGAACGGCGCGGGTGGAGGCGGCGCGGCTCGGGGCGGCGAAGGTGGGGACAGTTCGGTTCGGGGCGATGTGGGTTAGGGCAGCGCGGGTCAGGGCAGCGCGGGTAAGAGCAGCGCGGGTTAGGGCAGTGGGTCAGGCCGGCGGGATCGCGGTGTCGGCGTCGCGCCAGGCGATGCGGTCGTAGCCGAAGGCCAGGCAGGCGTCGCGGATCCGGCCGGGCACCGTCTGGGCCTCGGCGCGCAGGACGATCTCGCCGTCGACGTTGTACAGCGACAACAGCACCGTCGGACCCGGCGGCGGAGGCTGCACCGGCACCTCGATGCGGGCCTGACCGTGGGTGCCGATGAGCAGCGTCCCGGCCCAGTGCGGCCCTGGGTCGACCGCGGGCACCCCGAACACGATGAGCCGCTGCAGGTGCCGGCCGTGCAGCAGGTCCAGGCGCAGCCGCTGGTGCCCGGCGTGCCGGTCCAGCACGAGGGGCCCGAACGTCTCACCCTGACGCAGGACCGACGACCAGCCGGAGTCCATCTGGTACGCGCACCCGAGCACGAACCCCTCGTCCGGCGACCAGGCGGCCTCGAAGGTCAGCGCGCCGATGCCGGACTGGAGCCGGGTCAGCTGCACCGACGGCTGGCGCGGCGACAGCACCGTCGGCGCGGAGCCCTGCGTCCGCGGCGGGGTGAACGCGGGCGGCGGCGCTGCCGGACCGGGCGGCCCGGGCGCGGCCGGTGCGGGGGACGGGGCGGGGCCTGGCGACAGGTCGAGGGAGGTGCCGGGCACGGTCGGCGAGGCGCCGGGCACGTCCGGGGAGGCGGACAGGTCCAGGGACGTGCCGCCGCGCGACGGTGGCGGCGGCGGGCCGCCGGGGGACAGGTCCAGGGACGTGCCGCCGTGCGCCGGGGCGCCGGTGGGCAGGTCGAGCGAGGTGCCGCTGCCGCCCAGATCCAGGGACGTCGCGCCGCCGGACAGGTCCAGCGAGGTGTTCGTGGCGGGCGGGGCGGTGGGCGTACCGCTGACGCCGCCGGAAATCGCGGGTGCCGGACCGGTGGGCAGGTCGAGGGAGGTGTCGTTGCCGCCGCCGAGGTCCAGGGAGGTGGCCGGCGGTGCCGGTGCGGTCCGGGTCGCCGGGGTGGTCGTGTCGGCGGGCCGGCGGCGGTGCCGGATCCAGGACAGGTCGTCAGCGGCGGCGGGGGCCGAGCGGACGAGAGCGCGGTGCCGCAGCCAGGACAGGTCGTCCGTGCTGCTCACGCCGGCACCTTCGGCGCGGCTGGTTCGCGGCCCGAGCCGCTGCGCTGGCCGCTCACACCGCCGCCTTCGGCGTCGGCGCGAGCCGACCCTGTGTTGCTGGTTCGCGGCCCGAGCCGCTGCGCTGGCCGCTCACAACCGGATCCCGTAGTCGGCCGCGAGGGCGGTGACGCCGTTGGCGTAACCGTCGCCGATGACCTTGAACTTCCATCCGCCGCTGTGCCGGTAGAGCTCGCCGAGCGCCAGGCCGGTCTCCAGGTTCAGGGCCGGCGCCAGGTTCTCCGAGCGGATCAGCTCCGCGTTGCCGTCGAGGTTGAGGACCCTGATGACGCAGGTCTTGAGCCGGCCGAGGGTGCGGCGGACCGCGGTGCCCTCGTTGACATACATGACGACGACGATCCGCGTGACCTCGGCCGGCGCGGCGGACAGGTCGACCTCGATCTGGTCGTGGTCCTCGCCGACGACCTCGCGCAGCTGCTGCACCGACAGGTCGGGCGAGGCGAGCTGGTTGAAGTACACGAAGTGGCGGTCGGAGAGGGCTTCGCCGTCACCGCGGCAGAGGATCGCGGCGACGACGATGTTGTCGGTGAGCACCCGCTCCAGGCCGGCGTCGAACTGCACGCCGAGCACGACCCCCCGCAGGTCGGGGATCTCCCGGGTGAGGGTGACGTTGGCCCCGCGCTTCATCTCCTTGGGAACACTCATGGCAGGTCCAGGTCGGAGCGGGTGAACTTGGTGCGCAGGAAGTTGCCCTGGGTGGCGAGGGCGTCACGGTCCTGGCCGCGCACGGCGACCAGGATGTTGGACGCGGCCTCCTGCAGCAGATCGAGCTGGGACAGCAGCTCGGGGACCGGGGCAGGCCGGTCGCGCATCGACGCCTCCAGAGTCAGGTAGCTGCGAAGGGTGGTCGGCAGGAAGTCGTCGACGGTGTTGCGGACCAGGAGCACGGCGTGGATGTCGAGCGGCCGGTTCGCCGACGTGTCCAGGATCTCCCGGAGCGTGTCGGTGAGCCAGCGGGCCTTGACCACGGCGGCTGCCGGCAACCGGGACGCGTGCTGGTTGACGAAGTGCTCCGCCTCGACGATCCGCTTGCGGATCTGCTCGGGATCGGTGAGCTGGTCGGCCTGCGGATCGGCGGGGGGCGGCGTCTCGTCGTCGTCCCCCCACCATCGTAGCCAGCGCACGGGTGGCTCAGCCGGTCTGCTCGCCGCGCCGCGTGCGCTCCAGATACGGCCTGGCGCGCTCGATCTGGCCCTCCAGGGCGTGCACCGTCTGGGCCATCGAGTCGACCGCCTGCGCCCGGAAGGTGTCGACCGCGTCCATGGTGGCGAAGACGTTGTCGAACGCCGCCTGGAGCTTGTTGATGTCGATGGTCGACGAGGCGGCCTGCTGGTTGATCGCCGCGCCCTGCGTCTTGAGCTGCTGCGACGTCGCCTCGATGAGGTTCGAGGTGACGGTGTTGAGCTGGGTGATCTGGTCGAGGACCAGCTTCTGCCGGGCGAGGGCCTGCGACACGATGACCGCGATCCGCAGCGCGGCGATGGTCGTCGTCTGCGCCCGGTCGACGCCGCGGATGAGCTCCAGGTTGTTGCGGCGGACCAGGTCGAGGGCCATGTAGCCCTGCACGTTGACCGCCATCTGGGTCATGATGTCCTGCCGGCGCTGCCGGACCGGGAACAGCGCGTCGGAGCGCAGCGTCGAGGCCGCCTCGGTCTGGCCGGAGTGCTCCAGCGCGGTGACCTTCGCCTCGATCGCGGCGTCGAGGGCCGCGGCGAGCTCGTTGTACTCGGCGAGGCGGCCCATCGTGGTCCACATGTTGACCTTTTCGGTCTCAATGGCCGCGTTGTCCTTGCGCAGGTCGTTCTGTCCGGACTCCAGCGCGCCGATGATCGCGTTGAGGTGCGACTGCGCCGACTTGTACTTGGCGAAGTACCGGTCGATCTTGTCACCGCCCGGCAGCCACTTCAGGACCTTCTGCACGCCGGTCAGGTCGGCCCGGTTGGGGTCCAGCTCGGTGATCGTCGAGCGCAGGTCGACGAGGGTGTTGGCGACCCTCACCTGCGGGTCGGCGGCGGCGTTGCGCCCCCGGCCCAGGGCGGCGGCGGGACGCTCCAACATGCGGTTGGACATCCCGGCCGCCGCGCGCATGTCCTGCTCGCCCATCGACGTGATCGACGCGACCTTCTGGGTGAAGGCCGGCGAGTTGGTGTCGATGGCGGCGAGCTCCTCGACGAAGGCCGCGGCCTTGCGCTGCAGCTCGAGCTGCTTCTCCGACTGCACGGGCACGGCGCCGGCAGCCTGTGCCGGCTCCACGACCACGACCGGTGCGGGAGGGGTCAGCACGAGTGCGCCCTGCTGCGGAGCGCCGCCGAGATCGAGTTCGGACATCCCAGGGCCTTTCAGAGTTGGTGCGGGTCAGCCGACGTTGACGCCGAAGTCCCGGGCGATCCCGGCCAGCCCGGAGGCATACCCCTGGCCGACGGCGCGGAACTTCCATTCTCCGCCGTGCCGGTAGAGCTCGCCGAAGATCATCGCCGTCTCCGACGAGGCGTCCTCGGTGAGGTCGTAGCGGGTCAGCTCGGCGCCACCGTCCTGGTTGACCACCCGGATGAAGGCGTTGCGGACCTGGCCGAAGTTCTGGCCGCGCTGGGGGGCCTCGTAGATCGAGACGGGGAACACGATCTTGTGGCACTGGGCCGGCACCTGCGCGAGCTGCACCAGGATCTTCTCGTCGTCACCGTCGCCGCCACCGGTGAGGTTGTCGCCGGTGTGCTCCACCGAACCCTCGGGGCTCTTCAGGTTGTTGAAGAAGACGAAGTGCTGGTCGGACAGGATCTTGCCGTTCTCGCCGAGCATGAGCGCGCTCGCGTCGAGGTCGAACTCGGCGCCGCTCGTGGACCGCTCGTCCCAGCCGAGGCCGATCATCACCGCGCGAAGGTTCGGCGCCTGCTTGGTGAGCGAGACATTGCCGCCCTTGGTGAGGGTGACGGACATGGGAACTCTCCTCGCGCTCTCGTTGTGGTCGTCAACCATGTCCGATCGGCCTGTCGGATATATTCATCCGGCTGATCGACGACACCGGAGCCGCCTTCAAAGCTAACGCGCTTCCGGTTAGTGTCGAACATTGATCGAACAAGCCGGAGCCTACCCCAACGCTTCAAGCGGAGCCGCCCGCACGAACGAGGGAACGTCGGCTGTCCCTGGCGGCCGGACGATACTCTCGGGCGGGCACCATCATGATCAGCCGTCGGCGCCGCCTGACGCCGGGGGAACAGTAGGCAAAACATCGAAAGACTGGAGATCGGTATGGGCATCAGCCTGACCAAAGGTGGCAACGTCTCACTGACCAAGCAGGCGGGTCCCGCCGGTCTGACGGCAGTGACCGTCGGCCTCGGCTGGGATGTCCGCACGACCACCGGCACCGAGTTCGACCTGGACGCCTCGGCCATCGCGACCAACGCCGAGGGCAAGGTCTTCTCCGACAAGCACTTCATCTTCTACGGCAACCTGGCGACGCCGGACAACTCGATCCAGCACACCGGCGACAGCCTCACCGGTGAGGGCAGCGGCGACGACGAGCAGATCAAGGTCAACCTGGCCGCCCTGCCGGCCGAGATCGACAAGATCGTCTTCCCGGTGTCCATCTACGACGCCGAGACCCGCTCGCAGTCCTTCGGCCAGGTTCGTAACGCCTTCATCCGCGTCTTCAACAGCGCCGACGGCGTCGAGCTCGCGCGGTACGATCTGAGCGAGGACGCTTCCACCGAAACCGCGATGGTGTTCGGCGAATTGTACCGAAATGGCGCCGAATGGAAGTTCCGCGCGGTCGGTCAGGGATACGCATCCGGGCTTCGCGGCATCGCTGGGGACTTCGGCGTCAACGTCGGATAGTAAGGTCGGCGCACCGCAACATCCCCGATGAGCCCGAAACGGTGTGACAGATGTTCCTGAAGACATTCGGCTGGTCGCTGGGGGTAACCGCAGTGACACTCGCCGCGGCCTTCTTCCTCGGTGGGCCACAAGCTTTCCTGATCGTCGCCATCCTGTGCATCCTGGAGATCTCGGTCTCGTTCGACAACGCCGTGGTCAACGCGACCGTGCTCGGGCGGATGAACCCCTGGTGGCAGCGGCTGTTCCTCACCGTGGGCGTCCTCATCGCCGTGTTCGGCATGCGCCTGATCTTCCCGCTGCTCCTGGTCGGCATCACCGCCTCGCTCAACCCGATCGATGTCGTCCGGCTCGCCCTCGAGGGCGGGTCGGTCGACACGCCGGGCACCTACGCGGCGCTGCTGCACGAGGCGCACCCGAGCATCGCCGCCTTCGGTGGCATGTTCCTGCTCGTGCTCTTCCTCGACTTCATCTTCGAGACCCGCGAGCACACCTGGCTGACCTGGCTGGAGAAGCCGCTCGCCAAGATCGGCAAGCTGGACCAGCTGTCGGTCGTGATCTCCCTGGCCATCCTCGTCGTCGCGGCCGAGACCCTGGCCAAGGACGTCGGCACGGTCATGGTCTCCGGCGTGCTCGGCATCGCCGTCTACATCCTGGTCAACAGCCTCGGTGAGCTCTTCGAGAACGCCGGTGGTCTCGGCGACGACGAGGAAGAGGACGAGGACGAGAAGCCGAAGGGCGCCGGCATCCACGGCGACGCCGGCGACATCGACAAGGGCAAGTCCGGCCCCAACGCCGTCGTCCAGGTGGCCGGCAAGGCCGCGTTCTTCCTGTTCCTCTACCTCGAGGTGCTCGACGCGTCGTTCTCCTTCGACGGTGTCATCGGCGCGTTCGCCATCAGCCAGGACATCTTCGTCATCGCCGCTGGCCTCGGCGTCGGTGCGATGTACATCCGGTCGCTGACGGTGTACCTGGTCCGCAAGGGCACCCTGAGCGAGTACGTGTTCCTCGAGCACGGCGCGCACTGGGCCATCGGCGCCCTGGCCGCGATCCTGCTCGTCGGGATCAAGTACGAGGTGCCCGAGGTCGTCACCGGCCTGATCGGTGTCGGCTTCATCCTCGCCGCGTTCCTGTCGTCGGTGGTGCTCAACCGCCGCAACGGTGGCGGCGAGCCGGCCGCCGAGGAGCCCGCCGAGAGCCTCGCCGGCCGTTCCTAGTTCCACAACCCCCGCGTCCCCGTCCCGGGAAGGTAGGCAACGCCATGACGAACCCGAACAACCCGGTCTCGCTGTCCAAGGTCACGCTGACCAAGGCGGCGCCGGCGGTCTCGCTCGCCAAACAGGGCGGGGCCGCGGGCATCCTCCGGGTCAACCTCAACTGGGCGCAGCCCGCCGCCAAGGGCGGGCTGTTCAGCCGCAAGCCCAAGGGCATCGACCTGGACCTCGGCTGTCTCTACGAGTACACCGACGGCTCCAAGGGGGTCGTGCAGGCGCTCGGCGACTCGCTGCGCGACGTGCACACCCTGGGCCGTGACCCGATCTGCCGCCTCGACGGCGACGACCGCAGCGGCACGAACACCGGCGGCGAGAACCTCTTCGTCGACCTTCGGTACGCCGCGAACATCCGCCGGATCCTGGTGTTCGCGTTCATCTACGAGGGCACCCCGAACTGGGCCGCGGCCCAGGCCGTGGTGACCCTCTTCCCGGTCGCCGGGCCCCAGCTGGAGATCCACCTCGACGAGCCGGACCCGTCGGCCATGATGTGCGCGATCGCGATGATCGAGGGCAACGGCACCGACGTGTCCGTGCGCCGCGAGGTCCGCTACGTGCGCGGCGGCCAGCGCCTGCTCGACGAGACCTACGGCTGGGGCATGCGCTGGGCGGCCGGCCGCAAATGACAGCGTTGTCGACTTTCCGGAAGGCGTACGTATGGGTGTGAGTCTGAGCAAGGGCCAGTCCGTCTCGCTCGTCAAGGGCGGCGGTGGCACGCTCACCAAGGTCCGCATGGGCCTCGGCTGGGACGCGATGAAGAAGAAGGGCCTGTTCGGCGGCCTGAAGACCCAGTCGATCGACCTGGACGCGTCCTGCCTGCTGTTCGACAGCGCCAACGCGCTCGTCGACCAGGTGTGGTTCCGCCAGCTGCGCAGCACCGACGGCGCGGTCCAGCACACCGGCGACAACACGACCGGCGCGGGCGAGGGCGACGACGAGAGCATCATCGTCGACCTGGTCGGCCTGTCGCTCAACGTCCGCACGCTGGTGTTCGTGGTCAACTCGTTCACCGGGCAGAGCTTCGCCCAGATCGAGAACGCCTACTGCCGCCTGGTCGACGAGACCAACGGCGCCGAGCTGGCCCGGTTCGACCTCAGCGGCTCGGGCCCGCACACGGCCCAGGTCATGGCCAAGCTGACCCGTGACCAGCAGGGTTGGACGATGACCGCGATCGGCACCCAGGCCTCGGGACGCACGTTCCGCGACCTGCTGCCGGCCGTCGCGACGCACCTCTGACGGTTCGTTACAACCGCGCCCGTCCCCGGTCCGGGGGCGGGCGCGGTTTTCGTGATCCGGTAGACCTTGTGTACCCCTGAGTGCACAGGGTCTACCGGATCACGGGGAGTGTGGTCAGAGGGATCCGAGGTGCATCCAGGTGAAGACGAGCGGGACGGCGCCGTCGCTGACCAGGTGGTGGTCCTCGCCGGGCGGGATGATGAGCAGGTCGCCGGCCTGGAACCGGGAGACCTGGGTGCCGTCGCTCTCCACGTATCCGCTGCCCTGCACGATCGTGAAGATCTCGGGCACGTCGTGGGTGTGCGGGTTCGACTCGTCGTGGGTGCGGTGGCCGGGGGCGTCGTAGCGGCTGATGCCGCCGCGGATGACGGGTCCCCAGCCGGTGCCGAGCGCGGCGAGGGTGGCGGGGGTGCCGCCGTCGGGCAGGTCGGCGACGGTCAGCTTGCGCATGGCAGGTCTCCCACTTCACTGAGCAGCGCGTGCCGGGCGGCCGCGGTGCGGACGAGGTCGGCGATGCCGGGGATGGCGACGCCGTCGTCGTGCGCGACGCCGGTCAACGGCACGGGGTCGGGGGCGGCCATGATCTGGGCGGCCAGGGCCGTGAACGGCGCGGTCCGGGACAGCGGCACGAGCAGCGGGTCGCCGGACAGCAGGTTCTCCAGCAGCCCGACGCGGCCCGGCAGTTCGACGCCGTCGAGGCGGTCGGTCGGGTACACCACGTGCGCCGCACCATCGGCGCCGGTGACCGTGATGTCGCCGGCGATGAACTCCGTCGACGCCAGGGTGACCGCGACCGTGATGACGGGGCCGTCCACCGGGGTGAGGCGCAGCGCGGCGGTGTCCTCGACCTCGATGTCCCTGGTGCGGAACCGCTCCAGCTCGAGTGTCCACGGTGGACGGACGTCGCCGATCGCGAGCGCCTGCATGAGGGCGTGCGCGAACGGGTTGACGAGGGCACCGTCGACGGCGCGGCGGCCCGACCACGGCGAGCGGGTCCAGTACGTCGCGGGCCGCCACCACGCGCCGGCGACCGCGATGTGCGTCAGCCGGCCCAGGCCGAGGGCGGCGAGCGCCGGCAGCGTCGGCGAGCCGAGCGCCTGGAAGCCGACCTGGCAGCGCCGCCCGGTCGCGGTGAGCGCCGCGGACAGCCGCTCGTGCGCGTCGAGGTCGAGCACCGGCGGCTTCTCCAGGAGCAGGTCCGCGCCGGCGTGCACGGCGTCGAGCGCGATCGGCAGGTGCGTGTGCGGCGGGGTGCAGATGACGACGTAGTCCGGCTTGTGCTCGGCGAGCAGCCGCCGGTGGTCGGTGTAGACCGGCAGTTCCTCGCCGGGCAGGCCCTGCACGTCGCCGAGGGCGACGAGGCGGACCCGGTCGCCGAGGTCCTCGATGTGCTGCCGGTGCCGGCGCCCGTGCCCGGACGCCCCGATGAGCGCGATCGTGGGGACGCTCATGCCGTGCCACCCTGTGCCGATGGTGAGCGGCCCGAGCCGCTTCGCTGGCCGCTCATGCCGTCGCCTCCGCTGCGCTCCGGCGCCGGCCTGAGCCCAACCTGTGCCGATGGTGAGCGGCCCGAGCCGCTTCGCTGGCCGCTCACAGCGCCGCCAGCACGCCCGCGGCGCCGTGCCGCTCCAGGTCCCGTAGCCACCGGTCGATCTCGGCGCGCAGCGGTGCGTCGTCGGCGAGCCCGGGCGACAGCAGCTCGAGGGCCCGCGACGGCGACGCGCCGCGCAACGAGCCCGCGAGGGGATCGTCGAGGGGGAGTGCCGTGCCGTCGTCGGCGCGGCCGCCCACGAACCGGATCCAGGCGGCGAGGACGAGCGCGGCGTAGCTGGGCACCGCGCCCGCGGCGCGCCGGTCGGCGACGGTGCCGAGCAGCCGCTGCGGGAGCTTCTGGCTGCCGTCCCCGGCGACCTGCAGCGTGCGGTAGCGCAGGGCACTGTTGGCGAACCGTCGCAGCACCTGCTCGCCGTACGGGATGACGGGCAGCTCGGTCAGGGTCGGCGCGATGTCGGACGCGATGAACCGCTCCATGGCGGCGTGGCAGCCGGGCAGGGCCAGGGCGGCGTCGACGGTGGGCGCGCCGGCGAGCGCGCCGAGGTAGGCCAGGGCCGAGTGCACGCCGTTGAGCACCCGCAGCTTGCGCAGCTCGTAGGGGGCGGTGTCGGCGGTGAGCACGGCACCGGCGAGGTCCCAGGCGGGCCGGCCGCCGGCGAAGTCGTCCTGCATGACCCACTGGCTGAACGGCTCGGCGGCGACGGCGGCCTCGTCACGGGCGCCGACCAGCGACTCGACCCGGTCGAGGGTGGCCGGGGTCGTGGCGGGCACGATCCGGTCGACCATGGTGCCGGGGAAGCTCAGCAGCGCCATGATGTCCGGGTCGTCCAGCGCGTCGCCGACGAGGCCCCGCAGCCGCGAACCGTTGCCGTGCAGGTTGTCGCAGCTGACCAGGGCGAGGGGGGTCTCGCGCAGGCGCAGGCCCCGCACGATCAGGTCGAGCACCGCCGAGCCCGGCGCGTAGGCCTTCTCGGTGACCGTGAGCGTGACGACCCGGATCGCGGGGTCGGCGAGCCGCCGCAGCACCGCGCCCGGCTCGGACCCGGCGTGCAGGACACTGTCGAACACGCCGACGACCCGGGCGTCGGCGTCCGGTCCGTCGACGGTGAGCACGCTGAACAGCATCTCCTGCGCCCGCAGCGCGTCCAGCACGGCGTGGGAGCTGGGTGCGACGCCGACGATCGCCCAGTCGCCGCCGCCCCTGACGATCGCGTCCTCGGTGAACACCGCCTGGTGCGCCCGGTGGAACGCGCTCAGCCCGAAGTGCAGGACCCCGGCGCCCGCGTCGCCCGGCCGGATCAGCGGCTCGACCTTCACGGGCGCCGAGCGGTTCAGCCGCGCCATGCCGGGCCGTCCGGGAAGGAGAACTCCGCGATCGAGGCGGGGTGCAGTTCGACGCTGTACCCAGGCAGCGCCGGCAGCTGGTAGCGGCCGTCCACGACGGTGACCGGGTCGGTGAAGTGCTCGTGCAGGTGGTCGACGTACTCCACCATCCGCCCCTCCATGCTGCCGGTGATCCGCAGGTAGTCGAAGAACGCGAGGTGCTGCACGTATTCGCAGAGGCCGACACCGCCGGCGTGCGGGCAGACCGGCACCCCGAACTTCGCGGCGAGCAGCAGCTCGGCGAGGACCTCGCCGACGCCCGCGACCCGGCACGCGTCGATCTGCATGACACGGATCGCGTCGGCCTGCAGCAGCTGCTTGAAGATGACCCGGTTGGCGGCGACCTCACCGGTCGCGACCCGGCACCGGCCCCCGGTGATCGTGTCGAGGGCGCGCTGGATGCGGGCGTGGCCGAGGACGTCGTCGGCGTGGGTCGGCTCCTCCATCCAGTACGGGTCGACCTCGGCGAGGCGGCCCAGGTTGGCGATCGCCTCGTCGACGTCCCACACCTGGTTGGCGTCGAGCATGAGCAGCGCGTCGGGGCCGATCTCCTCGCGGATGATCCGGGCCCGCCGCACGTCGTCGTCGATGGCGCCGCCGACCTTCATCTTCACCGCGGTCCAGCCGTCGGCGACGGCCTGCCGGGTCAACGCCCGGACCTTGTCGTCCGGGTAGCCGAGCCAGCCGACCGACGTCGTGTACGAGGGCAGGCCGGCGGTGCGTGCGTGGGCCAGGCGCTCCTCGTACACCGGCAGCCCTTTGTCCAGGATCGCGGCGGCCTCGTCGCGGGTGAGCGCGTCGGTGATGTGCTGGAAGTCGACGGCGGCGAGCAGGTCGGCGGTCGGCAGCTCGGCGAGCAGCTGCCACATCGGCTTCCCGGCCCGGCGGGCCCGCAGGTCCCATACGGCGTTGAGGATCGCGCCGGCGGCCAGGGCGATGACACCCTTCTCCGGGCCGAGCCAGCGCAGCTGCACGTCGGCCGTCAGGGTCCGGGACCCCTCCACCGTGCACAGCTCCTCGACGGTGTGCCCGACGACGTGATGGGCCAGGGCCTCGACGGCGGCGCAGGTGATCTCGTTGCCGCGGCCGTTGGTGAACGTGAGGCCGGTGCCGGTGACGCCGTCGTCGCCGGTCAGCTCGACGTAGGTGGCGGAGTAGTCGCCGCGGTTGATCGCGTCGGACCCGTCACCCGCCGCGGCGGTGGGGAACCTGACGTCGTGGACGGTCAACCCGGTGATCATCGTGCTCCTTGAGCGAGGACGGTGCGTGCGTAGACGCGTTTGGGCAGGTGGTACGCGAGGTCCGCGATCGTCTCGGCGGCCTCGTCGAGCGGTAGGCGGTGCTCGGCGACGAGCCGGGCCAGGAACCCGGCGTCGACGCGGCGGGCGACGTCGTGCCGGACCGGGATGGAGCAGAACGCGCGGGTGTCGTCGACGAAGCCGGCGGTGTTGGCGAAGCCGGCGGTCTCGGTGACCGTCTCCCGGAACCGGCGCAGCCCCTCGGGGCTGTCCAGGAACCACCAGGGCGCGCCGAGGAACACCGCCGGGTAGCCGCCGGCGAGCGGCGCCAGCTCCCGGGTGAACGCGGTCTCGTCCAGGGTGTACAGCACGATCCGGAACCTCGGGTCGGTGCCGAACGCGTCCAGCAGCGGCTTGAGCGAGCGCACGTATTCCGTCGGCGAGGGGATGTCGCCGCCGACGTCGCGGCCGTGCCGGGCGAACAGGGCGGTGTTGTGGTTGCGGACCGCGCCCGGGTGCAGCTGCATGACCAGGCCGTCGTCGACGGACATCCGGGCGAACTCGACGAGCATGTGCGCCCGGAACCGCTCCGCGTCGCGGCTGTCGGCCTTGCCGGTGAGGGCTCGGTTGAACAACGCGGTGGCGTGCGCGGGGGACAGGGCCAGGGCCGCGGCGGTCGGGTGGCCGTGGTCGCTGGACGTGGCGCCGGCGGCGATGAACGCCTGCCGCCGCTCCCGCAGGCGCTCCAGGAACTGCGGGAACGAGGTCACGCCGAGCTGCTCGATCCGGCCGGCCCAGCCGGGCCACTCGAAGTCGACGACGTCGTCGGGCCGGAACGTGGTGATGACCCGCCCGCCCGGCCCGCCCCAGCCGTCGGCCTCGAGCTTGGCGTGCGCGGTCAGGTCCGACAGCGGCGACTCGGTGGTGGCGAGGACCTCGAGGTTGAACCGCTCGAACAGCGCCCGCGGGCGGAACGCGGGGTCGGCGAGGCGCTCGGACAGCAGGTCGTAGACGAGGTCGGCGGTGTCGACGCGCAACGGCACGGTGACGTCGAAGACGTCGGCGAGGACCCGTTCGGTCCACAGCCGCGACGGGGTGCCCCGGAACAGGTGCCAGTTGGCGGCCAGGAGCCGCCAGATGGTGCGCCCGTCGGTCTGGGTCGGGCTGCCGTCGACGGTGGGCACCCCGAGCTCGTGCGGGGCGATGCCCTGGCTGGCGAGCATCCGGGTGACGTAGTGGTCGGGCACGACGATGAGCCTGGCCGGGTCGGGAAACGGCCGGTCGTCGGCGATGATCGCCGGGTCGACGTGGCCGTGCGGGCTGATCAGCGGGAGGTCCCTGGCGTGCCGGTACAGCTCCCGTGCGATGCTCCTGATCCCGGGTTCGGCGGGGAGCAACTGGTCTTCATGCATCGTGTCGGATCCTGACGGGCAGCCCTGAGGCGATGGATTCGTTGGCGGCCAGGCCGATGCGCAGCGCGCGGGCGCCGTCCGCGGCCTCCGCGGCGGCGACGCCGCTGGGCGGGCCGGCACCGAGCAGGTCGGCCAGCATGCGGGCGTCGCCGCCGCCGTGGCCCTCCCGCTCGTAGGGGATGGGGATCTCGCGCGGCTCGCTCCAATGTGGATGGACGCGCAGCGTGGCCCGGCCCGGCTCGTCGCCCTTGATGAGCCCGGTGGCGCCGGGTGCGACGTGGTCGGTCTCGACCACCTCCAGCTCGAGGCGGCCCTTGCTGCCGTTGACCATCACCCGGTAGCCCTCCCAGGGGGCGTAGGCGGTCAGGTGATAGGTCATCGTGGCGCCGCGGGCGTAGCGGACCAGGACGGCGAGGTCGTCCTCGATGGTGATCCCGGGCGCGAAGACGTCCTGGTCGCGCCGGTATCCGTCGCCGGTGCCGGTGTACAGCACGTCGCGGTGCGGGTCTTCGCCCAGCGCGAACCGTTCCTTCGGCGCGGTCGCGCCGGTGCCTTCCGAACCGTAGAAGAACAGCCGGCCCTGCGCGTACACCGAGACCGGGTCGTCGTCGAGCCACCAGTTGACCAGGTCGAAGTGGTGCCCGGACTTGTGCACCAGCAGGCCGCCGGAGTTGGCCTTGGCGCGGTGCCAGCGGCGGAAGTAGTCGGCCCCGTGGCGCACGTCGAGGAGCCACTCGAAGTGCACGGAGCCGACCTCGCCGATCTCACCCTCGGCGATCAGTCGCTTGAAAGTTTCATGGAAGGGGTTGTACCGGTAGTTGAAGGTGACCCGCACCCGGCGGCCGGTACGCCGCACCGCGTCGAGGATTCGGGCGCAGCGCTGCGCGTCGACGGTCATGGGCTTCTCGGTGAGCACGTCGCACCCTGCCTCGAGGGCTGCCACGATGTACTCGTCGTGGACCCGGTCCACGGTGGTGACGATCGCGACGTCGACCTTCTCCTCGTGCAGCATGCGGCGGAACTCGGTGGCTGGATAGGTGGGGACCGGCGCCGGCAGCCGCGCGTTGTGCACGGCGAGGCGGTGCGGCTCCGGATCGGCGAGCGCGACGAGCGCGCAGGTGTCGCGATGCGGCCCGGTGAGTGCGCGCGTGAACATCTCAGCGCGCGACCCGGTGCCGACGATCGCGTAGCGGGTGTGCATCGGTGGTCGCTCCCTGGAACTGCTGCCGTGACTGCCGCTGTGACTGGTGCTGTGACTGGTGCGGCGACTGCAAAGGGTTGCAGCGACACCATGCTCCATGACCGTCCGCCGGGTCAATACCCCTGGATTTTCTGCATCCATGGGCGTTGACATGACAGCAACCGTTTGCATTAATGACTCCGTGCCCGCCACTATTCGAGATGTAGCCCGCGCTTCCGGCGTCCATGTCTCCACCGTGTCGCGCACGTTCTCAGCACCGCATCTGGTCAACCCGGACACCCGGAGCCGGGTGCTGTCCACCGCGGAGAGCCTCGGCTACCGGCCCAACCGTGCGGCCCGCGCGCTCATCACCGGGCGGACCCACAACATCGGCCTGATCGTCGCCGACATCGCCAACCCGTTCTTCCCACCACTGATCAAGGCGGCCGAGTCGCAGGCCCGGCAGCGGGACTACCACCTCTTCGTCGCCGACACCAACGAAGACCCGATCATGGAGGAGCAGCTCGTCCAGGCACTCGCGAAGCAGGTCGACGGCGTGCTGCTGTGCAGCCCGCGCATGAGCAACGACCTGATCGAGAAGCTGCGCCGCGAGGTGCCGCTGGTCGTGGTCAACCGGGCCGTCGACGGGCTCCCCGCGGTGGTCATGGACGTCGCGAACGGCGCCAAGGCCGCGATCGAGCACCTCGTCGGTCTCGGCCACCACGACCTCGCCCTGCTCGGCGGGCCGCGCGGCTCGTGGACCAACCGGGAGATCCGGCGGTCGGCGATGGCCGCGGCGAAGCTCGCCGGTGCCAACCTGACCGTGCTCGGACCGCACCAACCGACCGAGGCCGCCGGAGCCGCCGCGTGCGACGCCGTGCGGGCCACCGGAGCGACCGCCGTGCTGGCCTACAACGACCTCATGGCGATCGGACTGCTCGAAGCACTGCACGACCGGGGCGTGGACGTCCCGGGCGAGCTCAGCGTCGTCGGGATCGACGACATCATGCTCAGCCGCTTGATCCGCCCCAAGCTGACCACGGTCTCCACCCCGACCGCGGCCGCCGGGCGGGCGGCCGTCGACATGCTCCTGCAGCACGACGACGAACGCCGCACGAACGCACTGGTGACGCTCCAGACGGAGCTCATCGTGCGTGACTCCACCGGACCCAACCCTCATTGATCCCCTGCCAGGGAGTGACACGCCATGTCCGGAACACCCCGCCGTAGACTTCTGGCAACCGCCCTCGCCGCAGTGCTGCTAGCTCCGCTTGCCGCCTGCGGCGACGACGGCGGCGAGGCACCAGCGGTCGACTCAACGAAGCCCGTCGAGCTGAGCATCTTCTGGTGGGGCGGCGACGCCCGTGCCAAGCTCACCGAAGAGGCGCTCGCCCTCTACACGAAGAAGCACCCCAACGTCACGTTCAAGAAGACGTGGCAGGCCAACCAGGGGTATTTCGACAAGCTCGCCACGCTGACGGCCGGCAACGACGCGCCGGACATCTTCCAGATCGACGACAACTTCCTGACGGAGTACGCGTCGCGCAACGTCACGCTCGACCTGACGTCGTACCAGAAGTCGAACAAGCTCGACACCTCGAAGTTCCCCGAGAGCCTGTGGAAGTACGGCGTCGTGGACGGCAAGCTGGCCGGCGTCGCCTTCGGGGAGAACACGCAGGGCCTGGTGTTCAACAAGACCAAGCTCGCCGCGGCCAACCAGCCGCTGCCGACCACCGGCATGACGTGGGAGGCGTTCATCGACTGGGCCGCGACCGCGACCACGGCCACGAAGGTCCCCGGCACGCAGGACCCGAGCGCGGACTACAAGGCGTTCTGGATCTGGCTGCGCCAGCAGAGCAAGGACCTGTACAAGGACAAGGAGCTCGGCTTCACGGCGCAGGACGTGACCGCCTGGTTCGACCTGTGGAAGGGCGCCCGGGACCGCAAGGCCACCCCGACCGCCGACGTGATCCGCGAAGGCAACGCCACCGACATCACCAAGCAGCTTGTCGTGACCGGGAAAGCGCTTACCTCGTGGGTCTGGGTGAACCAGCTGCCCGAGCTGCAGAAGAACACCAAGGACGAGCTCGGCGTCGTGGCGTACCCGGGCGACCCGAAGGCACAGTGGGCCCGCGCGGCGCTGTACTTCTCCGTCTACCGGGGCAGCGACAAGAAGGACGTGGCGGTCGACGTCATCAACTTCCTCGCCAACGACCCCGAGGTCGGCAAGGTCCTCGGCACCGACCGCGGCCTGCCGCCCAACATGGACATCCGCGCCTCCGTGCAGAGCAGCGTCACCGACGCCGCCATGAAGACCTCCATCGAGGTCGAGAACACGCTGGGCAAGACGTTCGGGCCGTCCCCGCAGGTCCCGCTGAAGGGGCACAGCACGCTGCGCTCCGAACTCATCAAGGCTGCCGAATCGGTGCAGGCCGGCAAGGCCACCCCCGCACAGGCCGCCGAGGCCTTCGTCACGGCCGCGAAGTCCGCAATCTCGAAGTGAGGCTCTTCCAGTGGCGCTGACCACCGCGCCGGCACCTTTGCACCGAGCGGCGAAGGGGCCCCGCGTCGAACCGCGGGGCCCCCGTCGCGAAGGGCTCGCCGGCTACCTCTTCCTGACACCGTGGCTCATCGGGCTGGCCACCATCACGGCCATCCCGATGCTCATGTCGCTGGTGCTGAGCTTCACCGACTACGACATCCTGTCGGACTGGTCCGAGCTGAACTGGGTCGGGTTCGACAACTACCAGCGGATGTTCACCGAGGACCCGACATTCTGGCACGCCGTGCAGGTCACGGTGCTGTTCGCGGTCATCGCGACGCCGCTGAAGCTCGCCGCCGCGCTCGGCGTGGCGCTGCTGCTCAACAAGGCGGTCCGTGGCGTCGGCCTGTACCGCAGCCTGTTCTACCTGCCGTCGCTGCTCGGCGGCAGCGTGGCCCTGGCCATCGTCTGGGTGTCGATGTTCAGCCGGGACGGCTCGTTCAACGCATTCCTGGCGCTGTTCGGCATCTCCGGCCCCGGCTGGGTCAACGACCCCGACTACGCCCTGAGCACCCTGATCCTGCTCGCGATCTGGCAGTTCGGCGCGCCGATGGTCATCTTCCTGGCCGGGCTCAAGCAGGTCCCGGTCGAACTGTACGAGGCCGCCTCCGTCGACGGCGCGGGCGCCTTCCGCAAGTTCCGGTCGATCACGCTGCCGATCCTGTCGCCGGTCATCTTCTTCAACCTGGTGCTGGAGACGATCCACGGCTTCCAGGGCTTCACGTCGGCGTTCGTCATCAGCGGCGGCACCGGCGGTCCCGTCGACTCGACCCTGATGTACACGCTCTACCTGTACATCAAGGGTTTCACCGACTACGAGATGGGCTATGCCTCCGCGCTCGCGTGGGTGTTCCTGCTCGCCGTCGGCCTGCTCACCGTCGTGCTGTTCAGCACGGGCCGGTTCTGGGTGCACTACGGGGATGAGCGATGAGGTCTCTTCTGCGCACGGTCGTGATCCTCGCGCTGCTCGGGGTCATCCTCTACCCGCTGTTCTGGGTGCTCGGCAGCTCGCTCAAGAGCCAGCCGGAGATGCTCAGCAACCACGGCGTCGTGCCGGAGGTCTTCACCCCCGGCAACTATCCCAAAGGCTGGTCGCACCTCGACACGACCTTCGGCCGGTTCTTCGTCAACAGCACGATCGTCTCGCTGCTCGTCGTCGTCGGCAACGCGCTGTCCTGCCTGCTCGCCGCCTACGCCTTCGCCCGGCTGCGGTTCCGCGGGCGGGCCGCCTGGTTCGCCATCATGGTCGGCACCCTGCTGCTGCCCGGGCACGTGCTCATCATCCCGCAGTTCATCGTGTTCCGGCAGCTCGACCTGGTCGGCGGCGAGTTCCCGTACCTGCCGCTGATCCTGCCGCACTTCCTGGCCACCGAGGCGTTCTTCGTGTTCCTCATGGTCCAGTTCATGCGCGGCATCCCCCGCGAGCTCGACGAGGCCGCGAAGATCGACGGCTGCACCACGTTCGGCGTCTTCCGCACCATCATCCTGCCGCTGAGCCGGCCGGCCCTCGTGACCACCGCGATCTTCTCGTTCATCTGGACCTGGAACGACTTCTTCCGCCAGCTCGTGTACGTGTCGGACCTGCCCAAGTACACGGTGCCGGTCGCGCTGCGGCTGTTCATCGACTCGCAGGGCCAGTCCGAGATCGGCCCGATGTTCGCGATGTCGGTCCTGTCGCTGCTGCCCGTGTTCCTGTTCTTCCTCGCCTTCCAGAAGATGCTGGTCGAGGGCATCAACACCTCCGGCCTGAAGGGGTAGGTTCCGATGCGTCGCGACTTCCGGGAAACGGTCACGGTGGCGGCCGACCTCGCCCTCGTCGGCATCGCCGTCACCGTGTGCAGCCTGCCGGTCCTCACCGCCGGCGCGGCCGTGCACGCCGGCTCGGTCGCCGTGCGCGACATCATCGACGGCTCCGCGGTGCGACCGTCGGCGCTGTGGCGGGTGTTCCGGCGCTCGCTGCTGCCCGGCGCGCTCGCCACGGCCGCCGTGCTCGCCCTCGGGTGGCTCCTGATGTTCAATCTCGGCGCCGTCGCCTCGGGCCGGGTCCCGGGCGGGTTGCCCGTGCTCCTCGGCACCGGTGCCGTCGCCGCCGCACTGCTCGCCGCCTGCGCGTTCGGCGTCGTGCACCTGGCCCGGCACCACTCGTGGCCAGGTGCACTGCGCTGGGCGGCGGGCACCGTGTGGCGGCAACCGCTCACGGCGGCGATGGTGGCCGGGGTGTCATCCATCGCCGCCGTGATCGGCGCGCTGATCCCGGTGACGCTGCCGCTGCTGGTCGGGTACCTACTGTTCGCCGTCCACGTCGTGGTGGCCCGCCGCCTTGCTCATGACCCCGTGTGGTCGTGGTAGCCGGAGCTGCCGAAACCACACGGGATCACCTGCGTTGGCGGCCGAACCACAGGGTGCGGGCGACGACGCCCGGGGTGAACAGCGCCGGCGGTGCCTGCGTCATGTTCGCCACCCGCAGAAACGCTCCGGCGACCGCGGCGTCGAAGCCCGACGCGGTCTGGATCTTCGCGACGTACGCGTTGAGGAGGCGCGTCTTGCCGGTCCGCACGCCCTCGACCTCGGGATGCGCGAGGTCGGCGCCGACGGCGATGTCCCACGGCACGTCGACGACCTTCGCCGCGCGGGTGTAGAAGCGTCGCGGCAGCCCGGCGCGGCCGCCGGACCGCAGTGCGTCGCGGAGCTGGAGCGCCTCCACCGCGGCGACCGTCATGCCCTGACCGTATGAGGGGTTGAAGGCGCAGATGGCGTCGCCGATCGCGACAAGCCCGTCCGGGAGCCGCCGGATCCGTTCGTACCGCCGGCGCACACTCGGAGGGAGCCGCACCCTCGCCGGCGGCCCGAGCGGTTCCGCGGTGCTGATCAGCTGGTGGAACCTCGGGTCGGGCAGCTTCGCGGCGAACTCGAGCATCGCGCCGGCCGTCGGCTCCTGCCCCGTGCCGATCCCGATCAGCGTCGTCATCCACCGGTCGCCGTCGACCCCGATCGCGACCGCGCCGAACGGCCGGCCGGCGTTGGCGGCGTTGAGGATGGCGGTGAAGTCCTGCGCGCCCGGGACCCGGCGGTAGTCGCGGGACACGTACACGGTGCGCGGGTCGACGCGTTCCTCGGCGGGCCGCTCGAACCCGAGCTCGGCGAGCCAGGTCGGCCCGCGGTTGCCGCGTCCGGTCGCGTCGACGACGAGGTCCGCGGCGACGTCGCGACCGGTGGCACCGCCGACCGGCAGCACCTTCGCGCCGGTGACCCGGGTCCCGTCGAACAGCAGCCCGGTCGCCTCGTGCCCGTCGAGCACGGTGACGCCCGGCAGCGCCATGACCCGGCGGCGGACCCCGGCCTCGATCAGCGGCCGGCTCACGCACAGCCCGGCGAGCCCCGACGCGACCCGGGGCATCGCCCGGTCGCCGGTGACCCAGACGCAGTCGCGCATGATGTCGATGGGGATCGCGCCCTCGGCGGTGAGCTCGGCGACGATGCCTGGGAAGAGCCCCTCCAGGACCTGCCGCCCGCGGGCGAGGAACCCGTGGGCGTATTCGTCCTGCGGCACCCCTTTGCGGTTGGCCGCACCGGCGGGCAGGGTGTCCCGGTCGAACACGGTGACGGTCGCGAACGATTCGCTCAGGACACGCGCGGCGAGCAGCCCGGCCACACTGGCGCCGAGCACGACGGCATGACCGGATCGGTCCTTGGGCGGCAAACGGATCCTCCGGGGCGTGGTTGGGCGTGTGCGAACCGTAACCGAGCCCGCCGCCGGCCGCCATCGGCAACGGGACGGACCTGCGCGGCCGCCTGGTCAGTCCCGCGTGACCTGACGCAGGTAGGACGCGAGGACCCCGTCGGCCGGCAGGCCACCGACGGGCGTCACCGGGCTGTGGAACCGATGCTGTTCCCACACCACGCAGCCGTGCCTGTGCACGTCGCCGACGCCGAGCACGTCCCCGCCCGCGGCGCGCAGCTGCAGCTTCAGGTCGGGGCCGCAGCGGCACACGTCACCGCCGAAGACGCCGGTGCTGGACTCGCGGCGCAGGGCGGCGAGTGCCGCCGGGTCGGTGACGACGCCGAGGAGGGTCACGACCGGCGGGGGCACAGGCCTCGGAGCATTGCCCGGCCGGAACCGGACGCCGCGCTCCTCCACGACGTGGACGGCGGCGGTTGCCGCCCACGCGGCATCCAGCCAGGCGGTGATCGCCGCGAGCCGCTCCGGGGTGAGGACGGTCCCGCACAGATATGCGCCGTCGGGCATCCCCGGCTCGGCTGCCCGGAACACGCGGGTCCGGGCACCGGCGGCGGTCGCCGCGACCCGCAGCACCTCACGTCCCGGCACAGGGCGGCTGCGCCGGGTCCGGTCCTGGTCCAGCCATGCCCTGGCGTCGGCGACGCCCACCGCGCCCAGATGCACCTCGGCACCGAGCGCGGCGAGCGCCTCGGCTGGGTCGCCGTCGAACCAGGTCTCCTCCACGCGGTGATCCTCGCAGATCGCCACGGGAGCCGTGAGGTGCGCGGATCCGGATCGCGGAGTTAGACCGGCACGCGGTCCGGAGTGCGCACCGCGGGTGCCGGGGAGGACGGGGTCCGGGAGTGCCACAGCACCCTGGCGACCACGGACGGGGCGAACAGGCTCGGCGGCGCCTTCATCAGGTTCGCCACCTCCAGGAAGCGACGCCCGACCGCCGCGCTGCGTGACGACGCGACCTGGATCTTCGCCACGTACGCGTTGAGGAAGCGGGTCTTGCCGGTCCGCTCGCCCTGGATCTCCGGGTTGGCCAGGTCCGCGCCGACCGCGATGTCCCACGGCACGTCGACGACCTTCGCCGCCTTCGCGTAGAACCGGCGGGGGAGCCCGGCGCGGCCGGCCCGCAGCGCGTCACGCAGCTCCATCGCCTCCGCCGCCGCGACCGTCATGCCCTGGCCGTAGGCGGGGTTGAAGCTGCAGATCGCGTCGCCGATCGAGACCAGACCGTCCGGCAGCCGGGTCATCCGCTCGTACCGGCGCCGCACGCTCGCCGGCAGCCGCATCCGCATCGGCGGGCCCAGCGGCTCGGCGGTGCTCAGCAGCTCGTGCAGCCGCGGGTCGGGCAGGTTCGCGGTGAAGCCGGCGTAGGCGTCCGGGTCGCTCGGCGGGGCCTGGCCCGACCCGACGCCGAGGAGGGTCACCATCCAGCGGTCGCCCTCGGCGGCGATGGCGACCGCACCGAACGGGCGGGCAGGGTTCGGCGAGGTGATGATCGCGGCGAAGTCCTCCCGGCCCGGCACCCGCCGGTAGTCGCGGGACACGTAGACGGTCAGCGGGTCGACGCGTTCCTCGGCGGGCCGTTCGAACCCGATCGCGGCGAGCCACGTCGGGCCCCGGTTGCCGCGCCCGGTCGCGTCGACGACGAGGTCCGCCGCGACGTCGTGCACCGTGCCGCCGGCCGGCAGCACCTGCGCGCCGGTGACCCGGACGCCGTCGAACAACAGGCCGGTCGCCTCGTGCCCGTCGAGCACGACGACGTTGGGCAGGGCGAGGACCCGCCGGCGGACCCCGGCCTCGATGGCCGGCCGGCTCACGCACAGGCCGGCCAGCCCGGACGCGACCCGCGGCATCGGTGCGTCGCCCTGGATCCAGACGCAGTCGCGCATGATGTCGACGGGGATCCCGCCCTGCGCGGTCAGCTCCGCGACCAGGCCGGGGAAGAGCTCCTCGAGCACCTGCCGCCCCCGGGCGAGCAGCCCGTGGGAGTGCTCGCCCTGCGGCACGCCCTTGCGGTTGGCGGCGCCGGCGGGCAGGGTGTCGCGGTCGAAGATGGTGACGTTCGCAAATGACTCGCTCAGGACACGCGCGGCGAGCAGCCCGGCCATACTGGCACCGAGCACGACGGCATGGCCGGATTTTTCCTCGGGTGACAAGGGAATCCTCCGTTTAGGGTGGCTTGCTGTGCGCAAACCGTAGCCACCGGGCGATTTCCGTGCCGTCTCCAACGAGACTGTCAGCTCGCCGACCGAGCTGTATCTGGATCGCCGGAAACCGTCCGAACAGGGGAGATCCGGACCCCGGGCGGGGTCATTACCGTGTTCCGATGTCCTCGACAGTCGCCGACCCGACCACAACCCGGTCCTGGCGCGTGCGGAACAGCGCCTGGCTGCTCATCCCGCTGCTGACGCTCGGCACCTTCAGCGGTGCCGGACTCATCGTCATCGGGATCCGCGCCCGCCGCTGGACCTGGTGGCTGCCCGGCACCGGCTACGTCGTCGCCCTCTGCGTGATCGGCGCCATCGGCAGCCAGTCCGGCGATGGCGCCGGCGCGGTGTTCCGCCTCTACTTCGCGGTGTGGGCGGTCGGGATCGCACACTGCGTGGCGATCAACTCCGACTGGCTGCGGTGGCGCGCCGAGCAGGAGCGGTATCAGAACAGTGCGCCGGCCGAGGCGGTCATCGGCCGGTCGATGGCGCTCTACGTCAACACCGCCGGCCCGCGGGACCTGGCGACACTGCCCGGGTTCGACGCGGCGCGGGTGCGGCGGGTGCTCGCCGAACGTGATGCCCGGCAGCGCTTCGGCAGCGTCAAGGAGTTCGCCGAGGCCGCCGGGCTGAGCCAGGACGAGCTCCGGCGGTTGCAGTACTGGCTGACCGTCTGACGGGTGCCGCGGCGAGACACGGCACCCGTCGGGCCGGGGTCAGACCCGCAGCCACACGGACGTGTCAGGGGGCAACCGGCCGTCGTCCAGGGGGCCGCTCGCGAGGAGCACCTCACCCACCGGCAGCGGCGCCGGGACCGGGGACAGGTTGACGACGCACGCGAAGCCGCCGTCGCGGGTGAAGGCGAGGACGTCCGCGGGCGCGTCGAGCCACGCCATCGGGCCGTCGCCGAGGCCGGGTTCGGCGTGGCGCAGGGCGAGGGCCCGGCGATACAGGTTGAGCATCGAGGACGGGTCGGCGGACTCCGCCTCGACCGTCCACTGTGCCCAGTCGGCCGGCTGGGGGAGCCAGCCGTCGCCGCCGAAGCCGTAGGGCGGTGCCGTCCCGGACCAGGGCAGCGGCACCCGGCAGCCGTCGCGGCCCGGGTCGGCGCCGCCGGTGCGGGCGAAGAACGGGTCCTGCCGCGCCGCCGGTGGCAGGTCCTCGACCTCGGGCAGGCCGAGCTCCTCGCCCTGATACACGTAGACCGAGCCGGGCAGCGCCATGGTGAGCAGCGCGGCGGCGCGGGCCCGGCGGGTGCCGAGGGCCAGGTCGGTCGGGGTGAGGTGCCGGGTCTGGCGCAGGTCGTGTTCGAAGCCGGTCTCGGCCCGGCCGTAGCGGGTGACGTGCCGGGTCACGTCGTGGTTGGACAGCACCCAGGTGGCGGGCGCGCCGACCGCGGCGTGCGCGTCGAGGGTCTCGTCGACGCAACGGCGCAGCGCCTTGGCGTCCCAGGGGCAGCCGAGGAAGTCGAAGTTGAACGCGGCGTGCAGCTCGTCGGGGCGCAGGTACAGGGCGAAGCGTTGCTGGTCGGCGAGCCAGACCTCGCCGATGAGGGCGCGTTCGCCGGGGTAGCTGTCGGCGACCCGGCGCCAGCCCCGGTAGACGTCGTGGATCTCGTCGCGGTCGTTCCACGGGTGCGGGTCCGGCGGCGACGCCGGGTCGAAGTCGGGCAGCGCCGGGTCCTTGACGACCATCGCGGCGGAGTCGATGCGGATGCCGTCGACGCCCCGGTCGAACCAGAACCGCAGGACGTCCTCGAACTCCTCCCGGACGACCGGGTTGTCCCAGTTGAAGTCGGGCTGGCCGGCGTCGAACATGTGCAGGTACCACTGCCCGTCGGCGACCCGCGTCCAGGCCGGGCCGCCGAAGATGGACCCCCAGTCGTTCGGGGGAAGGTCCCCCCTGCCGTCCCGGAACCAGAACCGGTCCCGGTACGAATGATCGACGAGGGCCCGCTGGAACCAGGCGTGCGCGACCGACGTGTGGTTCGGCACGATGTCGATGATGATCCGGATGTCGAGGGCGTGCGCCTCGGCGATCAGCGCCGTGGCCTCGTCGAGGGTGCCGAACGACGGGTCGATGTCGCGGTAGTCGGCGACGTCGTAGCCGGCGTCCGCCATCGGCGACGGGAACCACGGGCTGAACCAGATCGCGTCGACCCCCAGGTCCCGCAGATACCCGAGGCGGGCCCGGACCCCGGCCAGGTCACCCACGCCGTCGCCGTTGTGGTCGGCGAAGGACCGGGGGTAGATCTGGTAGATGGCCGCGTCGCGCCACCATCGGGTATCTGCTGTGGACACTGGAGGTCCCCGCTTTCTGCTAGGAGATTCTTAGAAGCCGCTGTTGCCCGGGCCACGCACGAGCGTGTATCCGGTGTTGTTGAGCAGGCCGCCGGACGCGGCGCCGGAGACGGTGACGGAGTTGAAGGTGGACGAGCCCGCCGCCGAGATCTCGATGCCGTAGGTGCCGGCACCCGCGATCCGCACGTGGTCGAACGTGACGCCGGAGATCGTGCGCTGCCACGTCATCAGCAAGCCCTGGTACGAGCTGTCGAGGACGTCGACGTCCCGCACGATGAAGGTGCCGGTGATGTCGCGGGCCTCGGCGTAGAACCACAGGCCGCCGATGGACGAGCCCCAGTTGCGTTCGTAGCCGCCGGTGCGGGTCAGCGTGTTGCGCTGCACGCTCGTGGTGCCGGCGAACGGCTGCGCGCCGTGCCAGGTGCTGATCGCGATGCCGGCGGACGCGTACACCGTGTCGGAGAACAGGTTGTCCTCGATCCGGTTACCGTTGCCGCCGTAGATGGCCGCCGTGTTGGCGAGCATCGGCAGCTGCGCGGTGTTGAACGTGAACGCGGTGTTCGTCACCGGCGCCGAGTTCGACCACATGGCGAGGGCGTCGTCGCCGGTGTTGCGCAGGACGCTCTGGTCGACGCGGGTGTTGCGCAGGTCGCCGTTGAGGTTGACGCCGTCGGCGAACGTGTCCCGGATGCGGACCCCGGCGACGTACAGGCCGTCGGTGCCGCTGGACGCCCACAGCCCGACCTTGGTGTGCTCGACCCACAGGTTGTGCAGCAGCGACCCGGTGCCGAAGTTGCCTTCGAGGGCCGCGTCGAAGTTGGCGTCGTCGCGGTACCGCACGTCGCCGGCGATCGTGAAGTCGGCCAGCTGCACGCGCGGGCCGGTGGCGAAGAAGCCGCCCTTGCCGTTCGCGCCGCGGACCGTCGTGTGCCACATGCCGGCGCCGCGGACGGTGACGTTGTCGACGTTGATCCGGGACGTGATGTCCCAGGTGCCGGCCGGCAGCCACAGCGTGCGCCCCTGCGACTTCGCCGCGGCGACCGCCGAGTTGAACGCGCCGGTGTCGTCGCCGGAGCCGGAGACCGCACCGTAGTCCACGATGGACAGCGAGTTCGCGGGTGCGGTCAGCGCCGCCGCGACGACCTCGGTGTCGACGAGGTCGACGGTGATCGGGGTGCCTCCGTCGTTCTGCAGCTTCAGCACCGTGCCGGCCGGGTAGCTGGGCAGCGTGGTGCGGAACTCGTCGAAGAACCGGTGCGGCTCCCCACCGGCGGGGTTGTTGTTGTACGGGTAGGCGCCGTACACCCAGCTGTAGGTGGAGCTGACCGGCAGGTCCTTCACCTTCGCGCCGCCGGCGTAGACGGCGAGGTTGGCGCTGGTGCCGGTGCCGGCCGCGTTGTCGGGCACGGACGCCCGCACGACCAGGGAGTTGGTGGGCTTCGACAGGGTGAACTGGACGTACTTGCCGGCGTTGTCGAGACGCACCGCGCGGCGGCCGGACGCCTCGGCGGCGACGCTCAGGTAGGCCCGGTCGGGGCCGATGGTGACGCCGTTGGTGCTGCCGCTCTCCGCCTCGTACTCGGTGTAGGGCACCGTCGCGCCGCGCGCGGCGAGCGCCGTGGCGCCGGCGACCGCGACGTTGTCGAGGGCGACGTTGCCACTGTCGCCGCTGTCGTACTGGTAGCCGATCAGGTTGAGCCCGGCCCGCAGCGGCAGCGTCTGCGCCACGGTGAGCCAGCCGCCGCCGGCGGGCAGTGCCAGCTGTCCGACCTTGACCCCGTTGGCGTAGGTCGACAGGGTCTTCGAGCTGCCGGTGCTGTTGGTGTACCGCAGTGTGGTGGCCGCGTTGCCGGCGGCGCCGACGTTGACGGTGCGGATCGCGCGGGCCCCGACGGCCGTGAAGCCGGTCGCGTAGCCGGTGCCGGTGTAGCCGCCGATCGAGGTGGCCGTGACGGTGCCGCCGGACAGGAACGCGGTCTCCAGCTCCGCCCCGCCTGAAGGCGGCGGGGTGGACGTCGACGGGGTCGGCGACGTCGCCACCGACGCCGCGACGAGGTTGTCGAGGTTGACGTTGCCGGAGTCGGCGGTGTCGAAGCGGTACGCGACGCTGTTCGTCCCGTTGTTCAGCGACACGGTGTCGACCCGGGTGCCCCACGAGTCCCAGTTCGCGGTCGCCGGCAGCGACACCTGGGTGACCCGGGAACCGTTGACGTACAAGGACAACGTCATCGCCGACCCCGTGCCGTTGGCGTAGCGCAGGGTCAGCGACGACGAGCCCGCACCGGAGCGGCTGACGCTGAACGTCGTCGCCGCGTTACCCCGATTGCCGTCGGTGTAGCCACCCACGAAACCGGACCCGGTGAATCCACTGTGGTCGGTCGCGACGACCGTGCCGCCGCTGAGTGCCGCGGACTCGGCCTCGTAGGTGCCGGCTGGCGGCGCCGGGACGTCCGCGACGACGAGACTGTCGAGGTTGACGTTGCCGGAGTCGGCGGTGTCGAAGCGGTACGCGACGCTGTTCGTCCCGTTGTTCAGCGACACCGTGTCGACCCGGGTGCCCCACGAGTCCCAGTTGGCGGTCGCGTTCAGGGTGACCTGGGTGACGCGGGAACCGTTGACGTACAACGACAGGGTCTTGGCGGAACCCGTGCCGTTGGCGTAGCGCAGCGTCAGCGTGCGGGACGCCGTGCCGGAGACACCGACGCTGAACGTGGTGGCGGCGTTGCCCTTGTTGCCGTCGACGTAGCCGCCGACGAAGCCGGAGCCGGTGTATCCACTGTGGTCGGTGGCCGTGGCGGCGCCACCGCTCAGTGCGGCCGACTCGGCCTGGTAGGTGGTGGTGGCGGCCTCGGCGCGCAGCGTCGCTGCCAAGGTGATGGAGGTTGCCGCGACCAGGGTGGCGGCCCCGATCGCGAGCAGGCGGGATCGTCGGAGCATCGAACCGATCTCCTTCTGGGGTGAAGATGGGTGTTGTTCAGCCTTTGAGCGCGCCCGCGGACAGGCCGCTCAAGATGCTGCGTTGGAAGACGGCGAACACGACCACCATCGGGATGCTGGCGATGGCGAGCCCGGCGAACATCTCGTTGGGGGTCACGTAGCCGTTGAACGCCAGCCGGCTCAGCGCGACGCTGACCGTCTGGGTGGAGGGGTCCTGCAGCACGAGCAGCGGCCACAGGAAGTCCTTCCAGGCGCCGATGATCGCGAAGATCGACACCACGGCGAGGACGGGACGGGACAGCGGCAGCACCACGTGCCACAGCATCCGCAGCCGGCCGGCGCCGTCGATGCCGGCCGAGTCGAGCAGCTCGTCCGGGATCTGGTCGAAGAACCGTTTCAGGACGTAGATGTTGAAGGCGTTCGCGGCGCCCGGCAGCCACAGCGCCCACGGGGTGTTGAGCAGGTTCAGGTGCAGCAGCGGCACGTCGGCCACGGTCAGGTAGCTCGGCACCAGCAGCGCCGCGGCGGGCAGCATGAGGCTGGCGAGCATCCCGCCGAGGACCAGGTTGCCGAACCGCGGCCGCAGCTTCGACAGGGCATACGCGGCGGCCACGTCGACGGTGAGCTGGAACAGCCAGCCGCCGATCGCGTAGAAGGTGGTGTTGAACAGGTACCGGCCGATCTCGAGCTTGCGCCACGCGTCGGCGTACGTCTCGGGGTGCCAGCTGTGCGGGACCAGCGTCGGCACCGGCTGCGCCAGCTCCAGCGGGGTCTTCACCGCGCCGGTGACCATCCAGTACAGCGGGAACACGAACAATGCGACGAACAGCAGGGCGAGGGACCACAGCACGACCCGGTACAGCACCGGGCGGCGCTGCAGCTCGCTGTCGGAGATGAGCGAGCGTTGGCTCATGAGGCCCTCCGGGTCAGTCGCAGGTACACGGCGGAGAACGCGCCCAGCACGACGAACAGCAGCACGCTCATCGCGGCGGCCATCCCGAAGTCGTTGTTGACGGTGAACGCGTAGCGGTAGATGAGCACCATCACCGTGATCGAGTCAGGGTTCGTGGTGCCGGTCAGCTGGTAGGGCTCGATGAACACCTGCATCGTCGCCACGATCTGCAGCAGGAGCAGCACGAGCAGGATGAACCGCATCTGCGGCAGCGTCACGTGCCGGATCCGGCGCCACACGCTCGCCCCGTCCAGCTCGGCGGCCTCGTACAGCTCACCGGGGATGCTGGCCAGCCCGGCCAGGTACATGATGGTCGCGCCGCCCATGTTGGCCCACGTGCTCACCAGCACCAGCGAGATCATCACCATCTTCGGCGACTGCGTCCACCCGGACTCCGGCAGGTGCAGCGCCGACAGGAGCGCGTTGAACAGCCCGTTGCCGGGGTCGTAGAAGTACTGCCAGAGGATGACGGTGACGATCGGCGGCAGCATCACCGGCAGGTACACGGCGAACCGGAAGAACCCCTTCAGGTGCCGCAGCTCGTGGATGACGATCGCGACGCCGAACGGCACCAGGTAGCCGAAGACCAGGGCCAGGCCGGTGAACTCGAGGGTGTTCTTCCAGGCGGTCCAGAACAGCGGGTCGTCGAGGACCGCCTGGAAGTTGGTGAACCCGACCCACTCCGGCTCCGTGACGAAGTTGTCCTGCTGGAACGCCAGCATGATGCCTTTGACGAGGGGCCACCAGCTGAACAGGCCGAAGCAGAGCAGCCCCGCGGCCAGGAACAGGTAGGCGTGCACGTTGTCGGCGATCCGGCGTTTGGTCCTGCCCCGCGCGGCGGCCGTGGTGACGGGCCGCGCGGGACGGATCGGAGTGAGGGTCGCCATCGTTACTTGACTGTCGCCAGGATCTGGTTGGCCTGGGTCTCGGCATCCTTGAGCAGCTGGTCGATGTTGGCGTTCGGGTCGGTGAGGACCTTCAGCATCGCGGTGTCGAGCACGGCGTACAGCTGCTGCGCGTTCGGCGGTTCGACCTTCAGCGGGACACCGGAGCTGGCCGCGTTGAACGGCTTGTAGTTCGCGGCGGGCACGTTGGCGTACTTGGTGTTGGCGGCGATGAGCTTCTGCTCCGACGCGCCGGTCCAGATGTTGGGCTCCGGGATGCCGACCGGCTGGTTCTTCTCCTTGTCGAGCGCCTTGTCGGCGTCGACCCGGTCGGGGTTGAGCTTGCGGAACGCGAGCCACTGCAGCCCGGCCTTGATCTTCGCGGGGGACAGCCCGGCCTTGAACATGTAGCCGTCGCCGCCGCCGAGGGTGGCCTTGCCGTCGGGGATGACCCCGAGGCCGTAGTCCTCGTACTTGCCCTTGTACTGGTTGACGATGTTGGGCAGCTCGCCGGTGCCGCCGACCATCATGCCGAGCTTGCCGGAGGCCATCTGGGTCAGCAGGTCGGCGTATTCGAGGGCCTGCTTCTCAGCCATTGACTTGTCGGTGAAGCGCATGTCCTTGAGCTGCTGGAGGACCTGCTTGCCCTGCGCGGTGTTGAAGCCGGCCTTCCAGGTCTCGCCGTCCTTGACCGCGACCTCGCCGCCGATCGAGTACAGCTCGGCGGTGAAGTGCCAGCCGCCGGTGTTGTTCTTGCTGAAGTCGCCGTAGCCGGTGACGCCGTTGCCGAGCGCGGTGATCTTCTTCGCGGCCTCGCGGACGTCGGCCCACGTCGTCGGCGGCTTGTCGGGGTCGAGGCCGGCCTGCTGGAACAGGGTGCGGTTGTAGATCAGGCCGAGGGAGTAGTTGGCCGACGGCAGGCCGTACACCTTGCCCTTGCTGTCGCTGAACACCTGCATCAGCACCGGGCGGACGTCCTTGATCGCCGGGACCTCGCCGAGGTACGGCGTGATGTCGGAGACCTGCTTCTTCGCGATGAGGTTCGACGGGTCGGTGAAGTACACGTAGAAGACGTCCTCGAGCTGGCCGCCGGCCAGTTTCGCGCTGAACGTCTTCGGGTCCATCTGACCCTCTTTGGCGTCGATCTTGATGTTGGGGTGCTTCGCCTCGAAGTCCTTGATGTCCTTCTCGAAGTTGGCCCGGTTGTACTCGTCGGTGGCGGCCGGCATGCCGTTGACGGTGATCGTGACCGGCCCGTCGGCCGCATCCGATTTTTCGGAATTATCTCCACATGCGGCCAGCAGCAGGCTGGCCGCCAGCGTGACGCCCAGGGCGCCGCGCAGGGTGCGCTTCATGGTGCCTCTCTCTCCACGAGCCAAAAGTTCGGGTGGCGTGCCCGAGGGGTGTGGCTTCTTGCTCACGACGTGTGAGGGCCGCACCGCTGTCAGCGGCGCGTGGAGACGAGAGTAGGACCATCGACATCAGAAAGTCCATAGCTTCTTGCAATCCAATGCAAGAAGTCGCTACTTCGCTTGCGTAGCCTTGCAAATGTAGTTGTTTCAGCAGCTCAGGGGCGGTGTTTCACCGGTCCCGTGGAGTCCCGGACGATGAGCTCCGGGTCGTAGAGCTGCTCATCGAGGGCGACCTTGCGCCCGTCGATCTGGGCGACGAGCGACGCGACCGCGGCCGCGCCGATGGTCTCGATCGGCTGCCGCAGCGTGGTCAGCGGCGGGTCGGTGTAGGCCATGTAGGTCGAGTCGTCGAAGCCGATCACCGACAGGTCGCCGGGCACGTCCAGGCCCTGCTTGCGGGCCGCCCGGATGGCGCCGAGGGCCAGGGCGTCGCTGGCGCACACGACCGCCGTCGCACCCTGCGCGAGCAGCCGGTTCGTCGCCGCCTGGCCGCCCTCCATCGAGAACAGCGTGCGCGCGACGAGCTTGCGCGCCGGGCCCTTCACGCGGGCCAGGAACTCGGCCACCTTGCGGTCGGACGGCACGTGCCCGGCGGGCCCGACGACCACGCCGATGTGCTGGTGGCCGAGGCTCTGCAGGTGGCTGAGCGCCAGGTCGACGGCCATCGCGTCGTCGACGCCGACCCGTGGCACGTCCCGGTTCTCGTCCGCCGGGTTGATCAGGATGACCGGCAGCTTGCGCCGCTGCAGCGCGGCGGCCTGCTCGGGGCCGGCGTCGGCGTAGCTGGCCGCGACGAACACGATCCCGGCGACCTGCCTGGCCAGGAGCATCTCGATGTAGTGCGCCTCGGAGACGCCGTCGGAGGTTCGGGTGCACAGCACCGGCACCAGACCCTGCCGAAACAGCGCGCCCGCCATCGCCTCCGCGTAGGCGGGGAAGATCGGGTTGTGCAAGTCGGGCAGCACCATCCCGACCAGCCGGGCCATCTCGCTGCGGTGCCGGAACGGCCGCTGGTAGCCCATCACGTCCAGCGCGGTGAGCACGGAATCCCTGGTCGCGGCGGCGATGCCGGGCCGGTCGTGCAGCACCCGGCTGACCGTCGCCTCGCTCACACCGGCGTACTTGGCGACCTTCGACAGTCTCGTGACCACGCCGGCAGTCTAACCAAGGTTCGTGCAAAAACGCCATCCGGTTGTGCAACGACTTGCACAACTCAGGGTAGTCGCGAAAGTTGTTACATTGGGTTGTGACCTTTCCCGGCCCGGTCCTCGCCGCACCCATGGCCGGCGGCGCCGGCACCCCCGCGCTCCTCGCCGCGTGCGGCGGCGGCTTCCTCGCCGGCGGCTACCTGGCGCCGGACGCCCTCGCCGCACGGATCGCCGAGGCCCGCGCGGGGGGCACGTGGTTCGGGGTCAACGTCTTCGCCCCGTCGCCCACCCCGGTCGCGGCCGGTGCGCTGCGGCGCTACCTGGAGGAGCTTCGCGCGGAGTTCGCCGTGTACGACCTGACCCCGGCGCTCCCGTCGGCGCCCGACGACGACCACTGGGCGGCGAAGCTCGACCTGCTGCTCGCCGACCCGGTCCCGGCGGTCAGCTTCACCTTCGGCCTCCCACCCGCCGCGACGGTCGCCGCGCTGCGCCGGGCCGGCACCCTCGTCCTGCAGACGGTCACCACCGCGGAGGAGGCCGTCGCCGCGGCCGCGGCCGGGGTCGACGCGCTCGTCGTGCAGGCGTCCGTCGCCGGCGGCCACTCCGCGACCCTGACCCCTGAGGACCTTCCGGCGCCGGTGCCGCTGCCGCTGCCCGGCCTGGTCGCGGCGGTCCGGGCCGCGGTGCCGCTGCCGGTCGTCGCCGCCGGCGGCCTCGCCACGTCCGCGGACGTGGCCGCCGCCCTGCACGCGGGGGCCGCCGCCACGATGGTGGGCACGGCATTGTTGCGCACCGACGAGGCCGGCACCTCCGCCACCCACCGCGCCGCCCTCACCGCCGCCGCGGTCTCTGCCGCCGCTGTCTCTGCCGCCGGGCATGACACGGTGGTGACGCGGGTGTTCACGGGGCGGCCGGCGCGGGCGTTGCGCAACGGGTTCATCGACCGGCACGACGCGACCGCGCCGCTCGGTTACCCGCAGGTCCATCACCTGACCGCGCCGTTGCGCCGGGCCGCCGCCACGGCGGGGGACGCCGACCGCGTCCACCTGTGGGCGGGCACCGGTCACCGCCACGCCGCGACCGGCCGGGCCGCCGCCGTCATGACGACCCTCACCGCGGCGCTCTGACGACTTCCCCGTGATCCGGTGGACCTTGTGCACCCAGGGGTACGCAAGGTCCACCGGATCACGGGGAAGCTATGCGGGGTGGACGAGGCGTGCGGGCAGCTCAGCGGCGGTGATCGCGGCGCGCAGGGCGGACGGGTCGCCGCCGTCGAGGCCGAGCGCCGAGGCCCGCGGGTACGGCCGGACCCGCGCACCCGCGTCCTCCAGCGCGAGGATCAGGCCCAGGACGCGGCCCTCCACGTCGCCGGTGAGCAGGACCCGGTGCTCGTGCGACTGGGAGCCGCCGGCACCGGCGAGGGCCTCCTGCAGCACCGCCACGGTTGACCGGGTCATCGAGCGGGTCGTGTTGACGCCCGGCGGGGTGGGGGAGTAGACGGGCCAGTAGGCGTGCCGTTCGCCGCGGCGGGGGCGGCGGGGATGCCCGGCGCAGTGCCGCAGGAACCCGGCCAGGTCGGTGACGTGGTGCGCGCGGGCCTCGGCGGCGAGCACCGCCCAGCTGAACCCGCCGACGAGGCCCCACGCGGCGCCGTCGAGCTGCCGGGCCCGGGACCACGCGCGGACCTCGCCGAGCAGTGCCCGGAACGCGGGGTCGGCGGCGGGCAGCGCGTCGGCGTCGCGGACGGCGAGCACCGCCCGCAGGTCGGCGTCGTCGAGGGCGCCGAGGTCCAGGGCCGGGTCCGCGGGGTCGGCGCGGACCCGCTGCACGTCGACGCCGACCCCGCCGACGGTGGCGCGCACGACCGGCACGACGGTCCCGGCGAGCCGGGCCCCGTCGAGGAACCCGGCGAGCCCTTCGAGGGCCTCGGGCGAGGTCGTCGCCCACACCAGGTCCAGGTCGGTGGCCGGCCCCGCGACGCCGAGCCGCACGGATCCGGCCACGTGCAGCCGGGAGGCCGGGTCGACGGCGGCGCAGGCGTCCGCGACGGCGTGCAGCGCGGCGTCGTGCGCCAGCGAGGGCAGCCGGCTCCAGGCGGGCAGCGGCGCCACCACCGGGTGCGGCGGGACGTCGCCGAGGTGCACGCTGTCCCGCACGGCGAAGGGCTCGCCGTCCCGGCGGCTGATGAGGTCCACGGTGGACACGGTGAACTCGATGGGCACCCAGTCGGCCTGCCATTGCCGGACCGCCGCGGCGGCGGCGTGACCGGGGAGCTTGGCGACCGTCAGGTGCGGGGTGAACCCGCCGCGGCTGTCCTGCTCCGCGCAGCCGGGGAACCGTGGGGCCAGGGCCGCCTGCAGTGCGCGCAGCGGCTCGCCGGGGGTGGGCTCCAGCCAGACGGTGGTGCTGCCGCGGTGCTCGAACGTGCGGAACGTCTCGAGCCGGATCCGCAGCGGCCCGAGCCCGGAGACGGCCTCACGGACCGCCGCCGCGGCGGCCGGGAAGTCGGCTTCGGGGACGAAGCCGTACACCAGGTTCACGTGCGGCATCCAGCGCCGGAACGACGGGTCGTGCGCCGCGCGGATCGCCTGCAGCGGCGCCCACACCGCCGGCGGCGGCCGCAGCACCAGGGCCGACGTGTGCACGGAAGCCGCGGCGACCACAGTGGACGGTGCGGAGTCCTGCAGCAGCGCGGTGACGCCGCAGTGGTCGGACACGAACCGGTCGCCGTCGAACGGTTCCACGGCGAAGCGTTCCACGGCGAGCGGAACGAGCCCGCCGGGGGTGCGGGACCGGATCAGGATCCGGTCCAGCCGGCGGGGGCGCCCGGTCACCGACGCGAGGGCGGCGAGGGGGTTGACCGCCGGGTCGAACGTGAACCCGGCGTCGTGCGGGTGCAGCAGCCGCCACGGGTCGGTGTAGCCGTCGACGTCGGGGCGGGTGTCGTCACCGAAGTTGAGGTCGGCCAGGACGACAGCGGCGTCGAGGTCGCCGCGGCCGAGCCGCTCGTCGATGACCCGCAGCTGGTGCTCGCGGCGTTGTTCGGCGCCGGCGGTGTGGTCGCTGGTGAGGTGCGCGGCGGCGAACCCGACCCGGCGCCCGTTGAGCTCGACGATCCCCAGGACGGTCCGCTTGTAGGTGCTGAGCCGGTGCACCTCCAGGGTCATCGGCCAGCGGGTGAGCAGGACGGTGCCGTAGCCCGCCGCCGGGTCCGGGCCCGCGGACACGTGATACCCGTCGCGGACCCAGGCGGCGTCCAGCAGCGCGTCCCACAGTGCGGGCGTCGCCTCGTGCAGCGCGACGACGTCGGCGCCGAGTCCGGCGAGGACCTCGACGCAGGCGGGGACCCGCAGGTCCGGATAGGTCTGGTCGCGGTCGTACGCGTCGGACAGCACGTTGAACGTCGCCACCTGCACCGCGTCGGCCCGCACGGCGGTGGGCGGGCCGGCGGGCACCCACGCGCCGGCCGCCCGGTCGAACCGCAGGCAGGCCGACGGGTCGAACGCGGCCGGCCGCTGCGCGGCGGGCCGCGGAGCAGGTGATGGCACCGGGACAAGGGGCGGTGGCACCGTGGACAGGTCGACGGCGGCGGTGTCGCCGGTGCCGAAGACCAGATCCACCCTCGCCTGCCGGTCCCAGACGGTGAGATCGCCGGCCTTCACGTAGCGGACCCGGTGCCACGGCACGTCCCCGCCGGCGACGAACAGCGGCAGCGGCGACTCGCGGATCCCGGCGCCCCGCTCCTCGTAGCCGACGACGAACCGGGCGGCGTCGAGCGTCGCGTCGAACCGGATCCGGGACACGACGTCCTGCACGGGCCGCAGTCCCTTGACCATGCCCCGGATGGTAGGCCGTCGAGGTCCGGGCGTTCCAGCCGTTATCCGATCCGGACCTCGACGGCGACCGTCTCGCCCTCCACGGTGGTCCGCGCGTCCGGGAACAGCCGGTGCAGCAGCCCCAGCATCGTCGTGTTGGAGGTGAGCACGGCCGCCTCGACGACGTCGTAGCCGAGGGCCTCCGCGACCGTCGTCAGGTGCCGCAGCAGGGTCTTGCCGACGCCGCGGCCCTGCGCCGCGTCGATCACCTCGACCGCGAGCTCGGCCCGCCCGGTCCCGGTCGCGACGAGGTGGCCGAGCCCCTCGGCGACCCAGCCGGTCGGGCCGATCCGTTCGGCGACGAGCGCGACCCGGCGCCGGCCGTCCACAGCGGACAGTGCGGCCCGGTTCGCCGGGGTCAGCCGGGGCATGGCGGTGTGATAGCGCTGGTAGCGAGACCACACCGACATGCCGTCGAACACGTCCTGCAGGATGTCGTCCTCGCCGCGGGCGAGGGGCCGCACCCGTAACCGTTTCCCCGTGACCTGCCCATACGTCGGTGCGCACACGTCGTTCATGCCGTCGAGCATCGCCGCCGCGGCCCGGCACCTGGATCCGTAGAACTACCGGCGGGCGCCGGTAACCAGGTGTCGGAAAGCCGCCTGGCCGAGTTACCATCCGCCGTGGACTCGGTGCTGGCGCGGGCCGTCGCAACCCTGCACGACGACGGTGACCTGCGCACCGCCCGGGCCCTGTTCGAGCGGGCCTGGCAGGAGTCGCCCGGCGACCCGCTGGCCGCGCTCGGCCTGGCCGGGCTGTGGGTGCACGAGCACCGCGACGCGGCCGCGGGCGCCCTGCTGGAGCGCCGGCTGACCCAGGCCCTCGCCGCGGCCCCGCCCGGGCCGCTGCGCACCCGGCTGCGGGCCCGGCTCGCGGCGGAGGCCGGATACCGGGACGGCAGCCCCGACGCCGTCCTCGCCGTCGTGGAGGAGGCCCGGGCCGGCGGTGACCCGGTCGCGCTCGCCGAGGCGCTCAGCCTCGCCCACCACTGCCTCCTCGGCCCCGCCCAGGCCGGCCTGCGGCACCGGCTGGGCCGGGAGCTGCTCGGCGTCGCCGCCGGCACCGGCCGCCGCGGTGACCTGCTGATGGGCATGCTGTGGCACACCGCGGACCTGTTCCTCGCCGGTGACCTGCTCGCCGAACGGCGCCTCGCCGCGCTCACCGACGCCCTCGCCGACCGTGACCACCTCGCCGTCGGTTACGTCGCCGCCGCGATGCGGGTCATGCTCAGCATCCGCGCCGGCCGGCTCGACCACGCGGAGTGGCTCGCCGCCGGGTGCGCCGACCGTGGCCGGCAGGCCGGCGACGAGGACACCGACGGCTGGCACGGCGGGCAGCTCATGGCGATCCGCTGGTTCCAGGGCCGGATCACCGAGCTGCTGCCGATGTTCGACGACCTCGCGCACGCCGCGACGCTCAGCGTCGTGGACCGTTCGCCCCTGGCCGGGCTCGCCGTCGCCGCGGCCGCCGCCGGTGACCGGGCCCGCGCCGCCGCCGTCCTGGCCCGCATCCGCGGCGCCGGCCTCGCCCACCTGCCCACCGGCAGCAGCTGGCTGGTCACCCTCTACGGCGTGGTGGAGGCCGCGCACCTGCTCGGCGACGCCGGCCTCGCCGCGGAGGCGGCCGCGCTGCTCGCCCCGCACGCGCGGCTGCCGATGACGGCGAGCCTCGGCATCGCCTGCTTCGGCGCCGTCGAACACGCCCTCGGCGTCGCCGCGCTCACCACCGGCGACCTCGACGCCGCCGTCGCGCATTTCCGCGCCGCGGTCCGCGACAACCAGACGCTCGGGCACCGGCCCGCCGCCCTGCACTCACGGCGCCGGCTCGCCGAGGCGCTGCGGCGCCGGGACCGGCCCGGCGACGCCGACGCGGCCCGCCGGGAGCTGGACACCGCGGCGGTGGAGGCCGCCGACCTCGACGTCGCCGCCGGGGTGGAGGAGCTCGTCGGCCGCGACGCCGAACGCGCCCGGCTGCTGCACCTCGCCGCGGACGCCCGCGAGGGGCACAGCCGCGGCGTCGTCGTCAGCGGCCCGCCCGGCATCGGCAAGACCACCCTCCTGGACGACCTTGCCACCGCCGCGCACGGGTTCCGGGTGGTCCGCGCCGCCGGCGTCGAGTTCGAGGCCGACCTGCCGTTCGCCGCCCTCGCCGCGCTCACCCGGCCGCTGCTGCCGCTGCTGGAGCAGCTGCCCGCCGCGCAGGCGGCCGCGCTGCGCGGCGCGTTCGGCCTCAGCGACGACCTCGCGGCGGCGCCCGTGGAACGGTTCGCGGTCGGCGCGGCCACGCTGTCGCTGCTCGCCGCGGCCGCCGACGACCGCCCGCTGCTGTGCCTCGTCGACGACGCGCACTGGCTGGACCGGGCGTCGGCGGAGGCGCTGCTGTTCGCCACCCGCCGGCTGCTCGCGGAGCCCGTCCTCGTCGTGTTCGCGACCCGCTCCGGCGCCGGGTTCGCCGCCCCCGGCACGGCCACCGTCGACGTCGGCGGCCTGGACGGCGCCGCCGGCGCCAAGCTGCTGCGCCGGTGCGGGATCGACTCCACCACCGTCGCCGAACGGCTCCTCGCCGCGACCGAGGGCAACCCCCTCGCGCTGCGGGAGCTCGCCGGCGCGCTCATCGACGAGCAGCGGGCCGGGCGCAGCCAGACAGGGGCTGTATCGCAGTGGTTGGCCGGGCTGCGGCGGACTCAGACGCCGCCTGGACCCACGCCGGTCACGCCTGGATACAACCCCGGTGTCCAGGCGCGCCCGGCGCGGCCCGACCACTCGCCCAGGCCGGCCCGGCGCGCTGCGCCGGACCGGCCCAGCCCAGGCGCTGAGCCTCGCCTCGCTCCGACCCCCACTTCGATACAGCCCCTGGCCGAGCCGCTGCCGACGACGGACCGCATCGAGCGCGCGTTCACCGACCGGGTCGCCGCCCTCGCCGGCGACGAGCAGGCGGCGCTGCTGGTGTGCGCGGCGGCCGGGACGGGCACCCCGGCGCTGCTCGCCCGGGCCCTCACCGCGCTGTGGCTGTCGCCGTCGGCGCTGGACCCGGCGATCCGCGCCGGCCTGCTGCTGGAGGACGGCGGGACGGTCCGGTTCCGGCATCCGCTGGTCCGCTCCGCCGTCTACCACCGGGCGCTGCCCGCCCAGCGCCGCGCCGCCCACGCCGCGCTCGCCGGCGCGTGCGTGACCGCCGACGACGCCGACCGGCGCGCCTGGCACCTGTCGCTGTCGCTGGTCGGCCCCGACGACGCGGTCGCCGACGCCCTCGACCAGACCGCCGGCCGGGCCCGCCGCCGCGGCGGGCTCGTCGCCGAGGCCACCGCCCTCGAACGGGCCGCCGCGTTCACCGTCGCGCCCGAGCCGCGCGGCGAGCGGCTGGCCCGGGCCGCGCACACCTGGACCAGCGCCGGCGCGGTCGAGCACGCCGACGCGCTGCTCGACGACGCGCTGCGCCTGGTCACCGGCGCCCGCGGCCGGCTGCGGGCCCTCGCGCAGCGCGGCTACATCGCCATGCTGCGCGACGACCCCGACGAGGCGCTCGCCGCGATCGTCGCCGAGGTCGACCGCTGCGGCGAGGAGGAGCCGCTCCAGGCGGCCCGCAGCCTCAGCCTCGCCGTGAACGGCCCGATGCGCCGGCTCGACGTCGAAGGGATGCTGCGCATCTGCACCCGCGCGGTCGAACTCGCCGGCGACGTCGTACCCCATCCGGACCTGCCGAAGATCGCGATCCGCCTCGCGCACGCCGCGGTCCTCGCGGCCCGGCCCGAGGGTGCGCTGCTGGCCCGGCGCAGCGTCGCCGTCTGCCTCGGCGACGTGGCCACCGGGCGCGACGCCGACGGGGCCGCCGCCGAACTCGGCGACGTCATGCACTGGATCGAGGAGCACGACACCGCGGGGCGGCTCTTCGACCACGACGTCGACGGGGCCCGCCGGCTCGACGACGTGTCGCTGCTCGCGTACACGCTGCCGCTGCGGGCCCGGCTGCGGCTGCGGACCGGGCGGGTCGCCGCCGCCTACGCCGACGCCCTCGAAGGCCTCGAACTGGCCGAGACGATGGGACTGGCGGTGAACACCGCCGAGGCGTACACCGCCCTCGCCCAGGTCGAGGCGGTCCTCGGCCGGCACGACAGCTGCGCCGAGCACGCCGCCGCCGCGCTCGGCCTCGCGCCCGGGCACCTCGGTGTGGAGGTCTACGCCCGGTCCGCGCTCGGCGTCGCCGCCCTCACCGCCGGCCGTCACGACGACGCGGTCGCCGAGCTCGGCCGCGCCGACGACCTGCTGCGCGCCGGCGGGGTCGTCGAACCCGCGTTCGTGCCGGTCGCCGCGGACCTCGCGGAGGCCCTGGTGAAGAGCGGGCAGACCCGGGCCGCGCACGCGGTCGCGGACCGGCTCGCCGCCGCCGTCGCCGCGACCGGCCTGGCCGGGCTCGCCGCCACCTCGGCCCGGGTGCGGGCGCTGCTCGCGGACACCGCCGCCGCGTACGAGTCGGCCGTGGCCGCGTTCACACCCGAGTCGGCCGTGGCCGCGTTCACACCCGAGTCGGCCGTGGCGGCGAGTACACGCGAGTCGGCCGTGGCGGCGAGTACACGCGAGTCGGCCGTGGCGGCGAGTACACGCGAGTCGGCCGTGGCCGCGAGTACCGCCGCCGTGCCCCTGCCGGTCGAGCTCGGCCGCACCCACCTCGCCTACGGCCAGTGGCTGCGCCGGAACCGCCGCCGCGGCCCGGCCCGCGAACACCTGACCGAGGCCCTCGACCTGTTCACCGCCGCCGGCGCCGACGCGTTCGCCGAACTGGCCCGGGCCGAGCTCACCCCGTCGAGCACCCGCACCGGGCCGGCCGGCTCGGCCGTTGAACACCTCACCCCGCACGAGTGGCGCATCGCGTACGCCGCCGCGGAGGGCCGCACCAGCCGGGAGATCGCCGACCGGATCGTGCTGTCGGTGCGCACCGTCGACTACCACCTCGGCAACGTGTACCGCAAGCTCGGCATCCGGTCCCGCCGCGAGCTGATCGCGCTGCTGCACGGCGTCACCCCGCCACCGGCGTAAGGCCCCCGCTGTTACGGTTTCGGGGTGGTGAGGATGTGGCTGCGGGACCTGCGGGCGTTCCTCGTCGGCCCCGACCCGCAGGTGCGTCCCCGGACCCGGATCGGCCGGGCGCTGCCGACGATCGGCGTCATCGCCGCGATCGCGGCCGGGCTCATCACCCTCGCGTACCTCATCGACAACGGGCCGAAGGTCTCCACCGGGTTCCTCGTCATCGACGCGGTCCTCATCGCCGCGCCCCTCGGGCTCGTCGCGACCCGGCCGCTGCTCGCCTGGCGGATCGCGTTCATCGTCGCCGGGTTCGCCGGCTCGACCGTCCCCATCCAACAGAACACGCCGTGGCCGTGGACCCCGACGCAGATGCTGATGTTTCCGGTGCTGCTCGCCGTCGTCGCGGTCCGGCACCGCCGCGGCGTCCTGGTCTGGACCGGGCTGTCCGCGGCACTGCTGATCGTCATGTTCGTCCTCCCCGGCAACGTCGCCGGCCTCCTGCTCGCCGTCGCCGCCATCCTCGTCATCGGCGACCAGGTCCGCCGCCGCCGCGAGGTCCAGGCCGCGCTCGCCGAGGAGGAGGAGCGCACCGAGCTCGCCCAGGCCCGCCGCGCCGTCGCCGAGGAACGCAACCGGATCGCCCGCGAGATGCACGACGTCGTCGCCCACCACATGTCGCTCATCGCCGTGCGCGCCGAGACCGCCGTCTACCGCATCGACGGTGTGCCGCCCGCCGTCGCCGAGGAGCTCGCCGCGATCGCCGGCACGTCCCGGGAGGCGCTCGTCGAGATGCGCCGCCTCCTCGGGGTGCTGCGCAGCACCGAGACCGCCCTCGTCGAGCCGCAACCGGTCCTCGACGACCTCGCCGGGCTCGTCCGCGACGCCCGCGCGGCCGGTGTCGACGTCACGTTCGACCCGCTGCCCGGCACGAGGGTGCCGCCGGCCGTCGGGCTGGCCGCGTTCCGCATCGTGCAGGAGGCGCTGAGCAACGCCCGGCGCCACGCCGCCGGGGCCCCCGTGCGCATCACCCTCAGCCTCGGACCATCCACATTGGAGCTGCACGTGCACAACACGCTGACCGCCGGCGTCACCGCCATCACGGGTGACCGGCACGGCCTGCTCGGCATGCGGGAACGGGCCACCGCGATCGGCGGCACCTTCACCGCCGGCCCCGACGACACCGGCGGCTACACGGTGCACGCCACCCTGCCCCTGGAGGTCGCCGCGTGATCCGGGTCCTCATCGTCGACGACCAGGCGATGGTCCGGCAGGGCTTCGCCGCCCTCCTCGCCGCCCAGCCCGACATCCTCGTCGTCGGCGACGCCCCCGACGGCGCCCAGGGCGTCACCATGGCCCGCGAGCACGCCCCCGACGTCGTCCTCATGGACGTGCGCATGCCGGTCCTCGACGGCATCCAGGCGACCCGGCGGATCCTCGACGTCGCCCCGGGCCTGCACCGGCCGAAGGTCGTCATCCTCACCACGTTCGACCTCGACGACTACGTGTTCGAGGCGCTGCGCGCCGGCGCCTCCGGGTTCCTGCTCAAGGACGCCCCGGCCGCCGAGCTCATCACCGCCGTCCGGGTCGTCGCCGCCGGCGACGGCCTGCTCGCCCCGTCGGTGACCCGGCGGCTCATCGAACAGTTCGCGGCCCGGCCGAAGGCCGCCGACCACCAGCCGGCCCGCCTCGCCGCGCTCACCCCCCGCGAGACCGAGGTGCTGCGGCTCATCGCCCGCGGCCGGTCCAACGCGGAGATCGCCGAGGACCTCGTCGTGGCGGAGCAGACGGTGAAGACCCACGTCAGCCGGGTCCTGACGAAGCTCGACCTGCGGGACCGGGCGCAGGCCGTCGTCTTCGCGTATGAGACCGGGGTCGTCAGCGCCGGGGCGTAGTACCGCAGGGGTACGGCACAGATAGCCCCGCGGAGTGACGATCCCGGCCCGGTCGCGCACCTACCTTCGGCCCATGCTTCGCAGGCTGTTCGTCCTCCCGCTGATCGCGGTGCTCTGGTCGGTGCTCGGCCCGGCCCAGGTCGCCGCCGTGCCCGCCGTCGCCGTCCACAGCGCCCGGTTCGCCGACGGCCGGGCGGTCGAGGTGGTCGGCGACCCGGCGACGGCCGCGACGGTCGTCGTCCTGGTCCCGGGCGTCGACACCACCGCCGCCAACTTCGACCGCGGCCTCGGCGGCGTGCAGCGCCGCGCCCCCGCCTGGCAGGCCCGCCAGCTCGCGGCCCGGGTCGCCGCGCTGTCGACGCCGTCCTCCGGGCCGGTGGCCGTCGTCGCGTGGCTCGGCTACCACCCGCCGCGCGGGATCAAGCTCGCCGCCGTCCGGGAGGACGCCGCCGCGTCCGGCGCCGCCGCGCTGCTGCAGTTCCTGCGTGCCGTCACCGCCCCCCGGGTCGTGCTCGTCGGGCACAGCTACGGCTCGACCGTCATCGGCCGCGCCGCCGCCCGCCTCGACACCGCGCTTGCCGGCAGGGTCACCGACGTGGTCGCGCTCGGCAGCCCCGGCATGGGCGTCGACCGGGCCGCCGACCTGCACACCGGCGCCCGGATCTGGGCCGGGTCCGCCGCCGGCGACTGGACCCGCCGCCTGCCCGGGGTCCGCATCCTCGGCGCCGGCCACGGCACCCACCCCACCGACCCCGCGTTCGGGGCGCTGCCCCTGCCCGTCGACGGGGTCACCGGCCACGACGGCTACTTCGTGCCCGGCACCGCCTCCCTCGACGCCCTCGCCGCCATCGCGATCGGAGACCTCGATGCTGCCGCTTGACACGATCATCGGCTGGTACCGCACGTACGCCGACGACCTGCGCGCCGCCCGCGACGAGCAACGCGAACTGCTCGCCCAGCGCCCGATGCGGCCCCGGCTCGACGACGTCGAGGCCGAGATCAGCTACCTGACGATCCGGGCGCTGCGCCCCGACACGGTCCTGGAGATCGGCTCCGCCCGCGGCTGGTCGACGACGTGGCTGCTGCGCGCCCTGCGCGACAACGACACCGCCGGGACGCTGCACACCTTCGACCTCGTAGGCGACGCCGAGCGGACCGTCCCGGCGGCCCTGTCCGCCGACCGGTGGCGGTTCACCCGCGGCGACGTGCGGCGCGGCACGCTCCCCGACGAACCCGGGTTCGTGCTCGTCGACGCGGCACACACGGCGCGGTTCGCCCGCTGGTACACCACCCAGCTCTTCGAACGGCTCCGCCCGGGTGCCGCCGTCGCCGTCCACGACGTCTTCCACGGCCGCCGCCCATGGCCGGTCAGCGAGGGCGCGGTCGTGCTCGGCTGGCTGCGCCGCCGCGGCATCGGCCACCTGACCGCGTCACCGGCCGCGGACCCCGACACCCACGACCGGCTCGTCGGCCTCAAACAGAAGCTGCGCCTCGCCGCCCCCGTCCACGCCACCGCGAACGGCAACCCGATGCTGTTCTTCTACTTGTAACCCTGCAGGGCGCGCTGCAGGCGGGGTTTCGCGTCGGCGCGCAACTGGCCGCCGTCGGCGAGCGCCTCGAGGACGACCTGCCGGAACGTCTCGGAGAACTGCGCGTAGTGCGCCGTCACCGGCCGGCTGTGCGCGGAGCGGATCGCGTCGAGCAGGGTCGGGGCGTACCGGTAGAGCTTCACGACGGTCGCGTCCCGGTAGACGATCTCGCGGGTCGCGGCGAACCCGCCGCGTTCGAACAGCAGCTGCTGGCTGCGCTCCCCGGTGAGGAACTCGATGAGCGCCCGCGCCGCCCGCGGATGCCGGCTCTGCCTGGCCACGGCCAGGTTCTGCCCGCCGAGGACGCTCGGGCCGGGCAGCTTCGCCACACCGAACCCGACCGCGGCGGCCCCGTCGGCGCCGCCGGCCGGGTCAGCGGGATCCAGGGCACGGTGCGCGACCGGCCAGTTGCGCATGAACAGGAGCTTCCCGCCGGCGAACGCCTGCGTCGTCGCGGTCTCGTCGAAGCGCACCGAGTCGGGCAGGATCACCTGCGGGGCGCCCGGCCGCAGGCCCGCGGCGAGCCGGGTGAGGCCGGTCTGCGCCTCGGGGGAGTCGATGACGACCTCGCCGTGGCCGTCGACGACCTCGCCGCCGGCACCCCAGATCGCCTCGAGGGCGTTGACGGTCAGCCCCTCGTAGTCACGCAGCTGCCCCGCCCACCCGGCGACCGGCTGCGGCCCGGGACCCGACCGGCTCAGGACGTCCTGGACCGTGTTGACCAGCTGCGCCCAGTTCGCGGGCGCGGCCGTCACGAGCGGCGTGCGGTAGTAGAGCAGGCCCGCGTCGGTGTTGAAGGGCAACCCCCAGAGCTTCCCCCGGTACCGGCAGGTCGCCAGCGGCGCGGGCAGGAACCCGGCGACGTCCTGGGTGTCCGGCAGCGGCCGGATGTAGTCGCTGGAGGCGAACTCGGCGGTCCAGGTGACGTCGAGGTTGAAGATGTCGACGCCGGCGCCGCCGCCCTGGGCCCGGGCGACCATCTCGCTGTGCTGCGCGTCGGCGTCGGCGGCGATCTCCTCGATCCGGGCCGGGTTGTCCGGGTGCAGGGCGTTCCACTGGTCGACGAGTGCCTGGCGCTGGTTGCCGTCGCCGTCGTCGCGGCCGCTGAGGATGACGAGGTCGCCGCGTTCGGGACCGTCGTCGCGGTCCAGCAGCGGCACCAGGTGCACGGCGGCGAGCGCGGCGACGGCGACCCCGGCGACGAACCCGGCGAGGAGCCCGGCCCGGCCGCGGGCCCGCCGGATCCGGTCCCGCAACCCGGGACCCGGCGGTGGGGCCGGTGGGTCGTCGTCCGGCGGCGGTGGGGTCGGCGGGTCGTCGCCCGGCGGCGGCGGGGTCGGCGGGTCGTCGCCCGGCGGTGGGGTCGGTGGGGTCGTCATCCGGTGTCTCCTCCCCAGAGCAGGCCGAACAACGCGACCAGCACGTCGTCGAGGGTGTCGAGGCCCGCGTCGTAGCAACCACCGCCGGTGTGCGCGGTGACGTCGCGCAGGGCCAGGGTGCCGCAGCTGGCCTCGCCGATCGCGACCACGAACACCCGCACCCCCCTGCCCCGCACCTGGGCGTCCACTTCGGACGGTGAGCGGCCGCTGGTGTCGTTGCCGTCGGTGAGCACGACCAGGCTCGCGATCCGGTCACCGGGGGAGGCGCCGACGTCGCGGGCACCGTCGAGGATCGCCTGCAGCAGCGGGGTGCCGCCGGCCGGTCGCACCGCCGCCATCGCGTCCGCGGCGGCCTGTTTCCGGCCCGCGGCCGGCCCGATCGGCAGCAGCTCCCGGGTGCCGGCGCCGCGGCCGTCGGCCGGGAAGATCCGCAGCCCGAACTCGTCGCGGTCGCTCATCAGGTCCAGGGCGCCGGTCACGCCGCGGGACGCCAGCTGGAACCTCGTGGTGCCGGCCCGGTCGACCCCCGCCTGCATCGAGCCGGACGCGTCGAGCGCGAGCAGCACCCGGCCCGGGCGGTGCGCCCGTTCGTACAGCCGCAACGCGTCCTCGACGGCCTTCGGCTGCGGTGCCCGCCGGTCGAAGACCGCGCCCGCGTGCGCGCCGAACTGCTCGGTCAGCGGGTCACCGACGGCGAACAGGCCCGTCGGACGCAACCCGGCCCGCACCAGCTCCCGGCGGCCGTCGTCGCTGCCGAGCCACGCACCGAAACCGGCGGCGGCGGCCGTCGTGGTGGCGGCGACCCCGTCCCAGGCGAGCCGGACGAACGGATGGTCCTCGCTGATGGTGTCGTTCGGGTACTGCACGAGCAGCGGCCGCTCCGGCGGCCCGCAGCCCAGGCCCTGGTTGTATCGGACCACGGCCTGCTCGGTGGTGATGACCGCGGCCGTGCCCCCGTGGCACAGCAGGTCCTGGCTGGTGCCGAGCGGATACCGGCCGCGGTCCAGGGCCGCCTCGAGACGCTGCTCGACGTCGCGGGCGGCCGCGACCGGCGCGCCGAGACTCGCATACAGCGCGGCCGTTGCCAGGACCCCGGCGGAGGAGACCGCGGGGTCGGGCCGCACCACGTCCCAGCCGAGCCGGCCGATCTCCGCCCACAGCTGCCGCCACTGCTGGTCGCCGGGCAGCGCGGTCGGCGCGGCCAGCACGATCGGGGAGTACGCGATGCTGCGCTGCTCGGCGATGGGGACGGCGACGCCGAACCGGGCCGACGCGGCGACGGCGGCGGACACGTCGAGGGTCGAGTCCGGCAACCACACGTCGGCCCGCGGCCCGATGCGCTGCAACGCGTCGTTGAGCCAGCCGCTGGCGACCGCGGCCCGCGACTCGGTGGGTCCGGCGCCGTAGACGTACAGGTCGGCGGTGGGGCAGCCGTGGTGCTGTTCGGCGGTGGCGACCTCGTAGGCACCGGCGACCCGCCGGGCCGCGGCGAGCTGCTCGACGGACGTCATCACCCGCACCGCCGCCGGTTGCGGGCACCCGTACAGGTAGCGGTGCAGCGTCTCGTAGGCCACGGGGATGACCAGGCCGGCGGCGACGGCGAGCGCGCACGCGGTGGCGGCGACGACGACGGTGCGCATCCTGGTGCGCCGCCGCAGGAACGCCCAGCCGAACCCGGCCCACGCCAGCAGCCGCTCGAACAGGCCGGTGGCGAGGATGCCGGCCGCGCCACCGATGCACGACCCGACGATCAGCAGCACCCAGCTGGCGGTCGTGGCGGGCGTGCCGGCCGACAACTGCTGCAACGAGATCCCGAGCGCGCCGGAGACGACGACCAGCAACGACACCAACGGACGAGCCGAACCCCGGCCGTCGTTGTCCCCATCGTCGTCGGTCATGCGGGCGGCGCACCCCCTGGCGGTTGACGCCAGTCTATCTCTTGCGGGCCGCCGGCGCGGGACTCGTTCAGGTGGTCAGGCCGTGGTCATACGCATAGCGCACCGCCTGCGCCCGGTCGCGGACGCCGGTCTTCGCGAAGAGCCGGTTGATGTGCGACTTCACGGTCACCTCGGTGACGAACAGGCGCTTGGCGATGTCCCGGTTGGACAGTCCCGCGGCGATGAGGCGCAGCACCTCGGTCTCCCGCGCCGTCAACCCGTCCGGCGCCGCCGCTGCCATGCTGCTTTCGGGCGCGACCGCTGCCTTTCTGCTTTCGGGCGCGGCGGTCGCCGCGGCGACGAGGCGGGCCTGGACGACCGGGTCGAGGACGGACTGGCCGGCCGCGGCGGCCCGCACCGCCTGCGCGATCTGCACCCGCCCCGCGTCCTTCGTCAGGTAGCCCAGCGCGCCGGCCCGCATCGCGCCGAGGATGTCGGCGTCGTCGGCGTACGTGGTCAGCACCACCACCCGCGTCGCCGGGTGCGCGGCCCGGATCCGCGCGGTCGCGGTGACCCCGTCGCAGCGCGGCATCCGCAGGTCCATCAGGACCACGTCGGGGCAGTGCGCGGCGACCAGCGCGACGGCCTCCTCGCCGTCGCCGGCCGCGCCGACCACTTCGACGTCGTCGAGCAGCCCGAGCAGCACCACGAGACCCTCCCGGACCACCGTCTGGTCGTCGGCCACCACCACCGTGATCATCCGGGGATCCTCGCATCGACCCGCCACCCGTCGCCGTCCGGTGCGGCGGTGACGGTGCCGCCGGCCAGCCCGACCCGTTCGCGGAGCCCGGCGAGGCCGTGCCCGCCCGGCGGCGCCGACCCGGGTGCCTGCGCGGCGGCGTTGCGGACGGTGAGCCGCACCGCATCCGCCTGAAAGTCCAGGTGCACGGCCACGGGGCTGCCGGGCGCGTGCTTGCGCACGTTGGTCAGCGCCTCCTGCGCGGTGCGGAACAGCGCCAGGCCCGGCTCGGCGGCGAGGGGTCGCGGGGCCCCGGACACGGTCACGTCGGCGGTCGCGGCCAGGTCGGTGCGGTACCCGTCGGCGAGCGCCGCGACCAGCTCGCCGAGCGGCACCGGGTCGCCGCGCAACGCCCCCACCGCCCGGCGGGTCTCGGTGAGCCCGTCGCGGGCGAGCTGCCCGGCCCGTTCGACGAGCACCGCAGCGTCCGCCGCCCGGTCCTTCTCCAGCAGCGCGGCCGCCGTCTCCAGCTGCACCGTCAGCGCCGACAGCGAGTGCGCGAGGACGTCGTGGATCTCCCGGGCGACCCTGGCCCGCTCGTCGAGGGCCGCGACTGTCTTCGCCTGTCGGGCCTGCTCCTCGCGTTGCCGCCGCACGACGCCGAGCAGCAGCACCAGGGCCAGCGAGCCGGCCCAGATCAGCGGCCCGGTCCAGCCGCTGCCCTGGACCAGCAGCGTGGCGATGAGCGCGCCGGCGGCGAGGGCGGTGCCGGCGGCGGCGACGGCGAGCGGCAGGACGGCCACGGCCATGGTGGCGGCGGCGATGAGGTAGCAGGGCGCGAGGCCGCGGGTGTCCAGGACGCACAGCGCCAGCCCGGCGGCCGCGCACGCCCCGATCGCCGCCCGCTGCCGGGGCCCGAACGTCATCGCCAGCCAGGCGGCGCCGGCGGCCGCGACGAGGGCGATGACGGCGAACCCCCGCCCGGTGGGTTCCGGGCGGGGGCTGTTGTGCAGCATCGCGGCGGTCAGCAGCACCAGGAAGACCAGGCTCCGCGTCTTGCGCCAGCCGGCGACGGCGGTGTCGGTGATCGTGAACACCTGGCCAGTCTCCGTCATCGGCGGATCAGACGGCGGCCCGCTGCTTTCGGGGCGAAGGGGACGCCGGTGGCGATGCCGCGCCGGCCGACGACGGCGGCCTCACCGAGGAGGCTGAGCCCGAGCATGAACGGCAGCGCGGCGGTGATCACGGCGGCGTCCGCCCCGAGCGCCCGGCCCGCGGCGGCCTCGGCGAACCGCGCCCCGATGAGCGCGACCCACACGACGACGGTCATCGCCGTGTACCGGTACCACAGATGCCCGTCGCGGACGAACACCCGCACGGTCAACCCCCGCAGGAGCCCACCGGCGACCCCGAGCACCGCACCGGCGCCGAGGACGGCACCGTCGAGCAGCGCGTGCGGCAGCGTCGCCCCGGTGAACGTCTGCGACACCGCGTAGCCGCCCCAGGCGACCAGCAGCACCGGCGGCAGCACCAGCCGGCGGGCCTCGAGCGGCTCGCCGGTGAGGCGGCGGATCAGCAGGTACAGGACGGCGGCGGCGACCAGCAGCGCGGTGGTGAGGTTCATGTCGATGACGCTATTGGCGGGGGCGGGTGGAGCGCCGCCACCCACGGGTGGAGCCCGGGTGGAAACCAGCGGGGCCCGGGTCGGCGCGCGACCCGGGCCCCTGTGTGGGCTGTGCTGCTGTGCTGTGCCTCGGTGCTGGGTGCTTAGTTGCTGAGCGTCACGGCGAGATCGTCGAGGACGAACGACGTCTGCAGGGACGAGTCTTCCGTACCGCTGAACTTGATCACGACGGTCTGGCCGGCGAACGCGTTCAGGCTGTACGTGCGCAGGGCGTACCCGGACGCCTTGTTCAGGTTCGACAGGGTGCCCAGGGTGGTCGAGCCGGCCGTGATGGTCAGCTTGTCGTACTGCACCGTGGTGGTCGTCTCAGCCGAGTCGATGTGGATGTAGCCAGTCAGCGTGGCCTTGCACCCGGCTGGGATGGTCACCGACTGCTGGATCGCCTCGGTGTGGGTCGTGCCGTAGCCGTCGAGCCACGAGCTGTACGTGCCGCCGTGAGCGGCCTGGCCCTGGCTGGCCCACTGGCCGATGGAGCCGGTGGTGCCGGTCCACGAGGTCGCGCCCGACTCGAAGCCCGGGTTGAGCAGCTTCTGGCCGGAGCAGGAACCGGTCGGCGGGTTCGAGGTCGGCGGGTTCGACGTGGTGGGCGGCGGGGTGGTGCCACCGGTGCACGTCGGGTCGCCGGACTGGGCCGGCACGCTGACGGCGGTCCAGGCGTTCTTGACCGCGTTGAACTCGGTGCAGGAGCCCGGGTACAGGTTCTTGGCCGCGGTCAGCGTCCAGGTGCGGTACTTCAGGTACGACGACGACGAGGTCTTCATCAGCATCGCGTTGTAGAAGATCTTGGTGGCCTTCTGGATGCCGATGCCGACGAGGCCGGTGCTGCCGTTGCAGGTCGTGCTGGAGGGCTGGCCGTTGGTCGGGTTGGTGCCCTCGGCGAGCAGGTAGAACCAGTGGTTACCGGGACCGGCGGCCGCGTGCACCTCCTGGCCCGGGGTGCTGCTGGAGTAGCAGTTGTCGTCCCCGGCGAGCGACGGGTTGTACATGTACCGGATCGGGCCGCTGCCGACCAGGTTGACCTCTTCACCGACCTGGTAGTCGGCCGGGTCGTTCGGGTTGGCGGCGAACGCCTCGGTGGCCGCGCCGAACACGTCACCCACGAACTCCTGGGTGCCGTTGCCCGAGATGCCGCCCGGGGTGGTGTCGTCGATGCCGTGGCCGACCTCGTGGCCGAGGACGTCCAGCGAGCTGATCCACTTGCCGGCGGTGTTCTTGCCGATCTGGATCTGCGAGCCGTCGTAGTACGCGTTCTGGTCGTTCAGGCCGACGCGGATCGGCCAGCCGCCGCCGCTGCCGTTGAAGCCGTTGCGGCCCAGCCACGACGAGAGCATCGCGGCCTCCTTCTGCGCCGCGTACAGGGCGTCGACGCAGCCGGTCTCCCGGTTGGTGCCGTCGCCGTTGCCCCAGACGTCGTCGGGGCCGGTGAACGTCGCGTTGCCGGTGGCGTTCTGGCAGACGATGGTCGGGTACGTCGGGTCCTTCATGCTGTACGTGCTGCCGGACAGCGACGTGTTGATCGTGACGTTGCCGACGATCCAGCCGGTGCCGGTGCCCTTCATGACCCGCTCACGCTTGTTGAGCACCGCGCCGGTGGCGGCGTCGACGCTGACGGTGAGGCGGCTCGCGCCCTCCGCGCCGGTGCCGTTGACCGTCGTCTCGTACGCGAGCTTCGCCGCGCCGTCCAGGGTGTAGACGACGAGCCGCGTACCTTCGACGGCGTTGAGGCTCGTCAGCAGCTTGCTCGCGGTCGCCTCGGCGTCCGCGGAGCTGATCTTCGCCGTGGTGGACAGGTTCCCGATCGCCTGGGTCTGCGCCACAGACGTGTACTTCGTCGCACCCGCCGCGTCCGTGACGACCACGAAGTCACCACCGACGACGGGCAGACCCTTCCAGGTCCGCTCGTATGCGATGTACTTCGCGCTGCCCGAGGCGACCAGCGACTTCTGCACGTACGCGTCGTCGGTGCTGGGCTGCAGCACGCTCGGACGGCTGGACACGAACGTCTCCGCGGACTTGGCCGCGACGGCGTTGGCTGCCTCGACGCCTGTGGGCGCCGGCAACGGGGGCGAGGCTTGAACGGCTGCGGCGGTGCCGGCTGTTACCAGCCCGACCGCGAGCACTCCGGCCGCTGTAGCGAACCGTGGGGACAGCTTCAAGGGTGCCTTCTTTCCAGGGCGGCGCACGTTGCCGGGGGTCCAACGTTCGGGTGTGCGCCGGAACCAATCGAGACACGCGAGAGTCAGATGCAACGGCCGGCGTGCGCGCGCCGATCGGCCAACCGCGTGCTTCATCGACTCATGGCGATTTCAGGACGATCACACAGCCGGAATCGCCGGGACAAGACTTCGCGCCCTCTGCCCACCCTTGCCGCCACCCTGTACTTCGACCGTGAAACACCCCCGAAACGGTTTAACTGAATTCACCCGCCCGTCGCTGAATAACTGCAGGTCATTAACTTTTAACTCATCGATGACCTTTACCGGTCTCGGGCGGATTCGGCCGGGCCGTAGGGTTGGTGGTGATGACGCCGCCAGCCAGTACCGAACCCTCGGACAGCCCACCGACACCAGCCGCTGACCTTGCTCCGGCCGCCGCGGACATCGCCTCGCGCGGCGGTGATGCGGTCCCGGGCGGCGGTGGGGTCTCGGGTGGCGGTGGGGTCTTGCGTGGTGGTGAGGGCTTGCTTGGTGGTGAGGGCTTGCTTGGTGGTGAGGGCTTGCCTGGAGGCGAGGTTGCCGCGGGCGGTGGTGACGGGGCTTTACGCGGTGGTGATGTGGTGCCGCTGGAGGCGGTGGCCGAGGTTGTGGCGGCGGCCGGGATCGGTGGCCGTCGACTCCGGCAGGCCCTGACCCAGCTGGCGACGACACCGACCACGCTCGACGACCTCATCCGCGAGCACGCCGTGCCCCGCCGGACGATCGAGCAGCTGCTCCGCGCCGCGGGCCCCGACGTGCACACCGCGCGCGACGGCACCCTGCGCCTGCCGGGCGCGTACCGGACCCGGTTCGCCGCCCCCCAGCCGAATCCGTCGGCCGGCGATGCCTGGTTCGCCGCCCGTCAACCGAAGCCGCTCGCCACCGACATCCGTGACGACGCCCCGCAGCCGAGCCCGCTCGCCGCCGCCGACGCCCGATCCGGCGCCTCCCGGTCGAAGCCGCCCGCTGACGCCTCGTCGACCGCTTCTCAGCCGAAGCCGCTCGCCGTCGATGCCCGGTCAACCGCTTCTCAGCCAACGCCGCTCGCCGCCGATGCCCGGTCGGTCGCCCCTCAGCCGAAGCCGCTCGCCGACGCCGACCTGGTCGCCGACCTGGCGCGGCTCATCGCGGACGTCCCGACCGACCGCGCCCTCGATCACGTGTCCGCGACCGCCCACACCGCGGCCCGGCGGGCCCGCTGGCTGGACGAGACGTTCGACCTGTCCGGCGCCCACCTCGTCTGCGTCGGCGATCATGACCTGACCTCGCTCGCCGCCCTCGCGGTCCGCCCCGACCTGCGGGTCACGGTCGTGGACGTCGACGAACGGCTGCTGGAGTTCATCGCGGGCGCGGCTGCGCGCCGGGGGTACGCCGTCGACTGCTGGCACGCGGACCTGCGCTTCGGGTTGCCGCCGGTGGTCGCCGAGTCCGCGGACCTGGTGTTCACCGATCCGCCGTACACGCCCGAGGGGGTCCAGCTGTTCCTCGGCCGTGGCGCGCAGGCGTTGCGGGACCGGGGCAACGGGCGCCTCGTCATGGCCTACGGCTTCAGCCCGCTCACGCCGGCGCTCGGGGTGAAGGTCCAGCGGGCCGTGCTCGACCTGGACCTCGCCGTCGAGGCGATCCTGCCGGCGTTCAACCGGTACCACGGTGCGCAGGCCGTCGGGTCCGCCAGCGACCTCTACGTGTGCCGGCCGACGGCGCGGACCTGGCAGGTGCTGGAGAAGCGGCTGAGTGGGGCGGCCGTCAACATGTACACCCACGGTGAGCATTCGCTGGAGGGGGCGGCGGTTTCGCGCGGGCCCGCGGAGCTGCTGGCGGCGCCGGTGCGGTCGGTGCCGGACCAGATCGACCTCACCGGCGATCCCGGGCCATGGCTGTTGCGGGTGCTGCTGGCGCTCAATGCTTCTTCCCTGAGCTTACAGCTCCCCAACAAATCCCCAGACCTCATCGATGCGAAGAGTCAGGCATCGCTACGCGCTGTCATCGCGGCAAAGTACACATTACGGTACCGCCGCAGCACCCCCTCGCCGAAACTGGCGATCGTGGAGGCCACGGCCGTCGAGGGCGGGACGAAGACGGCGGTGGGGTGGCTGCTCGCACACGCGCACGGGAAGCTCGGCAACGTCCTGCGCGAAGGGCTCGTCCGGGAGCACGGCATGACAAAGAACGAGGCCAGAGCCAGGGTCGCGGAGCTCGTCGCGCCGTCGTGGCTCGACGCCCGGCTGCTCGACCTACCCAGGTACGCGATCACGGACCTGGTCCGAGCACTCACAAATACGCCGACCGCGTAAACGATCGATACAACCCGCGTCGGTGCCCCAGACGGTGATGTTCGCGCCGACGTGGCGCGCGGCTGGAAGTCCCACAAGCGGAAGGATCCCGGGGGTCAGGACACCGGGGATCCCTTCCGCTTGTCACGGAATCTGGATCGGACGCCGCCGGAACGGCGGCGCGAAGCGCGCGGCCGGCAATCCGGCAAACCGCAGCCGGCAAACCGCAGCCGGCAAACCGGCAAGCCGGCAAACCGCAGCCGGCAAACCGGCAAGCCGGCGAACCGGCAAGCCGGCGAACCGGCAAGCCGGCAAGCCGGCGAACCGGCGAACGGGCAAACCGGCGATCAGGGCAACAGCTCGCCGGCCGTTGCCGCCCACAGCTCCGGCAGGTCCAGCCCCGGAGACCGTAGCCACTGCAGCTGCAGCCCGTCCATCAGGGCGATGATCCGCCGCGCCAAGGTCTCCGGTGCGTCGGTCACGTCCTTGGCGAGGGCGGTGAGGTCCTCCAGGATCCGTTGCTGCCGGGCCACGAAGTAGTCGTGCGCCGGGTGGTCCGGGGCGAGAGACTCCGCCTCCAGCACCGCGAACAGCCGCACGATCTCCGGCTGGCCGGCGTTGCGCCGTACCAGCGCCGTGCACAGCGCCGAGAGGGTGCGGTCGCCGGAGAGCAGCGTGCCCAGCGCCCGGGCGTCCTCCGCGTCGCGGTGTTCGAGGATCGCGATGAGCAGGCCGTCCTTCGACCCGACGTGGTGCAGCAGGCCCGGCACGGTGAGGCCGCAGTCGGCGGCGACGTCCTGCATCGACAGGCCCCAGAAGCCGCGTTCGGCGACGAGCCGGGTGGCGGCGGCGATGATCTGCCGGCGCCGTTCGGCCGCCGGCAGGCGGGTCCGGTCATGACGTGCCATCCGCGAGCGCCCCTCCTGTTGGTCCGAACCAGGTCCGGCGAGCAAAGGTCCGGCGAACCTTGTCCGTCCGGCGAACTGAGGCTACCGTGCCTATTACTTTACAAGTACTAGGTAACTCGAGGCAGGGACACCGCCATGGACCTTGGGGAAAAGGCTGCCGTCACCAGCGGCAGCAGCTTCTGGCGCAGCACCGCCGTCACCGGCGTGCCCGACATCATGCTCACCGACGGCCCGCACGGGGTGCGCAAGGCACTGCCCGACTCCGCGGAGCTGCTCGCCAGCGAACCGTCGACGTGCTTCCCGCCGGCGGTCGCGCTCGGCTCCACCTGGGACCCGGCCCTCGCCCGCCGGGTCGGCGAAGCCCTCGGCGACGAGGCGCGAGCCATGGATGTCCAGGTGCTGCTCGGCCCCGGCATCAACCTCAAGCGCAGCCCGCTCGGCGGCCGCAACTTCGAGTACTTCGCCGAGGACCCGCTGCTCACCGGCGTCCTCGCGGTCGAGTGGGTCAACGGCCTGCAGAGCCGGGGCGTCGGCGCGTCGCTGAAGCACTACGCCGTCAACAGCCAGGAGACCGACCGGATGCGGGTCTCCGCCGACGTCGACGAGCGCACGCTGCGCGAGATCTACCTGCGCGCGTTCCAGCGGGTCGTCACGCATGCGAAACCGTGGACGGTCATGTGCGCGTACAACCGCGTCAACGGGGTCCTCGCCTCCCAGCACCACTGGCTGCTCACCGAGGTGCTGCGCGGCGAGTGGGGCTACGAGGGCCTCGTCGTGTCCGACTGGGGCGCGGTCGCCGACCGGGTCGAGGCGGTCCGCGCCGGCCTCGACCTCACCATGCCCGGTCCCGACCCCGACGGCGACCGGCGGCTCGTGGAAGCGGTCCGCAGTGGTGCGCTGGATGAGTCCACATTGGACACCGCCGTTTCGCGGGTTGCTGAGTTGGTACGGGCAGCGCTCGCCGCCCGTACCCCAGGCGCGACGTTCGACGCGGACGCCCATCACGCGCTGGCCCGTGAGGTGGCCGGCCGGGGCATCGTCCTGCTGAAGAACGAAGGCGGAACCCTGCCGCTGGAAGCCGGTTGCGGGCCGGTCGCGGTGCTGGGTGAGTACGCGCGGACCCCCAGGTACCAGGGCGGCGGCAGCTCGCAGATCAACCCGACCAGGCTCGACAACGCGCTCGACGAGATCACCGCCCTCGCGGACGGGCCGGTCACGTTCGCGCCCGGCTACGACGACGTCGACGCCGCGGTCGCCCTCGCCCGGGACGCCGCCGTCGCGATCGTGTTCGCCGGCACCGACCGCGAGACCGAGGGCGCCGACCGCGACTCGATCGACCTGCCGCCGGCGCACGTCGAGCTCATCGAGCGGGTCGCGGCCGCCAATCCGCGCACCGTCGTCGTGCTGTCCAACGGCGCGGTCCTGCGCACCGGCCCGTGGGACGCGGCGGTGCCCGCGGTCGTCGAGGGCTGGCTGCTCGGCCAGGCCGGCGGCGGCGCGATCGCCGACGTCCTCTTCGGCCGGGTCAACCCGTCGGGCCGGCTCACCGAGACCATCCCGCTGCGGCTGCCCGACCACCCGTCCTACCTGGACTTCCCGGGCGAGGCCGGGCACGTCCGCTACGGCGAGGGTGTCTTCGTCGGGTACCGCGGCTTCGACGCCCGCCGGCAGCAGGTCGCGTACCCGTTCGGCCACGGCCTGTCCTACACCACGTTCGCCTACGGCGAGGCGACCGCCACGGCCACCGCCGACGGGCTCGTGGTGCGGCTCAGCGTCACCAACACCGGCGGGCGCGACGGCCGCGAGGTGGTCCAGGCGTACGTGTCGCTGCCCGGCTCCTCGGTCCGCCGCGCACCGCGCGAGCTCAAGGCGTTCGCGAACGTGGCGGTCCCGGCCGGCGGGACCGTCGAGGTGGAGCTGGTGATCGCCCGCGACGACCTCGCCTACTGGGACACCCGCGTGTCCCGCTGGATCGTGGAAGGCGGCACGTACCAGGTGGAGGTCGGCGCCTCCTCACGCGACCTGCGGGTCACCGCCACGGCCGCCGTCGACGGCGACGACGCCCGGGTGCCGCTGACGGGCGAGTCGACGATCGCGGAGTGGTTGAGCGACCCGCGCGGCGCCCAGGCGCTCGGCGAGGTGTTCGCGTCCCTGGCCGCCGGCGGTGAGGCCGGCGCGATGGCCGGCACCGTCGGCAACCCCGAGATGCTGACGCTGATGGGCAGCCTGCCGCTGTCGCGGCTCGCGGTGTTCGCCGGTGAGGCGTTCAGCCCCGCCGCGATCGAGAAGCTGGCCGCGACCGTCAACTGAACCGTTTGACGAAACCACGCTGCCACGGGGTTTCGACGGCGTGCCGGGAGTAGTGCTGCCGGACATACGCGACGGCCTCGGCCGCCGGCACGCCGTCGAGGACCGCCAGGCACGCCAGGGCGGTCCCGGTGCGGCCGCGCCCGCCGCCGCATCCGAACTCGACCCGGCCGGTGTCGCTCTCCACCAGCGCGGCCTGGAGGGCGTCCCGCAGCGCGTCCCGGTCCCGCGGCAGGCCGAAGTCGGGCCACTGCACCCAGCGCGCGGGCCACGCCGTCGCCGCCGGTTCCTTGCCGAGCAGGTACACGCCGAGCGTCGGCACCGCCCCGTCCGGCACCGGCTTGGACAGCGGCCGCCCGCGCACGACCCGGCCCGACGGCAACCGCAGCAGCCCCGGCGTGTCCGCCGGCCACAGCTCAGACATGTCCCCCCTTAGTCACACGTTCGGGCTCGTCACACCTTCGGTCGGAAGCTCGTGAACACGAGATCCAGGCTGGGCCGGGCCGCGGCCCAGTCGGCGTCGCTGGTCTGCCACCAGAAGCCGTACGCCTGCGTCGGCGACGTGATCACGCCACGGTTGTTGACGTGCTGCCGGCCGTTGCGGCTGAACGTGAACTCCCAGTCGGCCGCCTTCACGAAGTACGGAACCTCCTGGATGTGGACCTCCGCATAGCCGGGGAAGTCCCCGTCGGCGACCCGCTCGTCCCGCTTCGACTGCCAGTCCTTCACCGGGTCCGGCCTCGGCGTGTTGGTCTGGTCGATGCCGAGCACCCGCCCGTCGCCCCGGAAGTACACGATCGTGCCTTCCTTCGAACGCCGCCAGCCCGCCGGCACGTACACCGAGAACCCGCTCGGGTCCTGGTAGTCGACCCACCCCGCGGGCAGCTGCGGCAGCTGACCGGTCGAGCTCGGCGCCACCGACGGCGACGGCCCCGGACCGGCCGGCTCGCTGGACGGCGCCGCGGTCGGTGAGCCGGCCGGCGCGCTCGTCGCCGCGGCCGTCGTCGACTGCGCGGAGGCGGCGGGCCCGGCGGTCTTGTTCTCGTCCCCGTCCGGCCAGAACGCGAGCAGCGCGACGACGACGACCACGACGAGCACGCCCGCAGCGACGGCGAGGACCTTCGCCTGGGATCCCTGTGTACGCCCACCGCCACCGACGCCGTCCACCACCCCGACGGGTGCCACCACCGGCACCCGGGGCTGCGCGGGCGCCGCGACCGGCTCCGGCGCTGCCGTCAGCTCGGGCTCGGGGTTGGCCTTCAGCTCGGGCTCGACGGCCGGGGCGTGCTCGAACGCCGACGCCTTCGCGAATGCCGGGGCAGGCACCAGTTCGGGCTCGGGCTCCGGCTCCGGTTCCGGCTCGGGCTCGGGCTCCGGTTCCGGCTCGGGCTCGGGCTCCGGTTCCGGCTCGGGTTCCGGTTCCGGCTCCGGCTCTGGCTCGGGCTCCGGTTCCGGCTCTGGCTCGGGCTCGGGCTCCGGCTCTGGCTCGGGCTCCGGTTCCGGTTCCGGCTCGGGCTCCGGCTCCGGCTCCGGCTCAGGCTCGGGTTCGGGCGTCGTGATCGCGGTCTCGGCGTCGACGGCGTCGACGGGGTCGGCGGCTGGTGGCGGGGACGGCTCGGTCGCGGGCGGCTCGTCCGGCGCCACCCTCTGGGTGGGGGCCGGTTCGGCGGGCGCTGGTCGTACCGTGGCCGCGGCCTCGACGGCGGCAACCGGCGGGACCAGGAGCGGCTGCACCACCGTCGCCGGGTCCTGTCGGGGTCGGGGTTGCACGACCGTCGGGGGCTCTGCCGGGGCGGGGCGCTGCGCCGGGACGGCCGGAGGTGCCGCGGGCTTCGCCGGGGCCGGGGCTGCCGGGGCGGGCGCGGGCGCCGACCGGCCCCAGCCGCTCAGCCACGACCGGCGGCGGCGTTCGGTGGGCGCGATGAGGGCGTTGCGGAGGCGCTCCTCGGTCTCGGCGAACCCGGCCCGCGCCCGAGGGTCCTTGCGCAGCAGGCCGCGCAGCGCCGGCGTGAGTGGTCCGGCCCGCTGCGGGGTGTCCAGCTCGTCGGACGCGAGGGCCATGAGGGTCTCCATGGCGGAGCCGCGGCCGTACGGCGAGCGGCCCTCCACGGCGGCGTACAGCGTGGCGCCCAGCGACCACAGGTCCCCGGCGGCGCCGGCGGTGCCGTCCCGGGCGCGTTCGGGGGCGATGTACTCGGGGGAGCCGAGCACCAGGCCGGTGCGCGTGACGTGACCGTCACCCTCGATGCGGGCGATGCCGAAGTCGGTGAGCACGACCCGCCCGTCGTCGGCGAGCAGGACGTTGCCGGGCTTGATGTCACGGTGGTGGACGCCGACCCGGTGCGCCGCCTGCAGCGCGGCGAGCACGGCGAGCCCGATCTCGGCGACCCGCCGCGGCGGCAGCGGCCCGTCGGCGCGCAGGGTCTGGTCGAGGGACCGGGACGGCACGTACTCCATGACGAGCCACGGCTGCCCGTCGAACGCGAGCACGTCGTACACCCGGACCACATTCGGATGCGTCAGCCTCGCGGCCGCCCGCGCCTCCCGCAGGGTGCGCTCCATCGCGACGTCGCGGGCGCTGTCGAGCAACTCCGGCGGCAGGATGATCTGCTTCACGGCGACGTCCCGCCCGAGCGTCTCGTCCCGGGCGCGCCACACCCTGCCCATTCCGCCCGCCCCGAGTGGCTCAAAAAGGCGATATCGGTCGGCGACGAGGGCGGGCGCGGCGGTCATGCACAAAGGTGTACCCGATCGATCACCCAAGCACGCAATCGGCACACCGGGCCGCCGCCCTACCGTCGCAAGGATCACCACTTTCCCACCCGTGCAACCTTGTCGCCTCCGTGGGGATTTGCCCCGCCTGAACTGCTGACAACCAGCCTGCACCTGCTCACCTACCGTGAGAGGACGGCGGGTTTTGTACGGCTCGGAGGAATTTGTGCACCAGAACGTTGTCCACCTCGACGGCACGGCGGGAATCCTGTTCCTGGCCATGTACGTGATCGTCGGCCTCATCACCGCCGGCGCGGGGCTCCTGCCCGGTCACGTGGCGAAGTTCCGCTTCGTGACCATCACCGTCGGCCTGGGCCTGTCCGGCTGGGCAACGAAGGTCTTCTTCTTCGGCGGCTTCATCCTCATCGGCCTGGGCATGCTGGTGCTGCCGTTGATCTTGACGGTGGCCGCGATCGTCGGCACGTACCGCTACTACCGCGCCCGGCACAACTCGCTGCACTTCCCGCCGCTCCGCCCGCACCCGGCGACCAGGACGTACACCGAGCGCCCGTCGTTCCCCCCGGCGCCACCGCTCACCAACACGACCCCGGCGCCGTCGCACGCAGTGCCGCCGTTCACCAACGCGGTCCCGGCGTCGTCGCATGCAGTGCCGCCGTTCACCGAGTCGGCTTCGGTGCCTTCTCACGCGGTTCCAGCGTTCGCCAATGCGGTTCCCGCGCCCTCTCACGCGGCGCTGCCGTTCGCCGGTTCGGTCTCGGTGCCTTCTCACGCGGTCCCGGCGTTCGCCAATGCGGTTCCCGCGGCCTCTCTTGCGGCGCCGCCGTTCACGGACTCGGTCCCGGCGTCGACGCGCGCGGTCCCGACGAGCGCCACGCAGGCGCGGTTCCACGGCAATGCGATCGCTCCGCCCGCCGCGTTTCCTACGCCGCCACGGTTCGCGCCGCAGCCGCTGCACAACGTCCCGTCGCCGCGCCCCGCGCCGGACGGCTATGTCACCGTGCACGCGCAGTACCCCGCGAACCACCTCCAGTCCTCACCGCCACGCCCCGCCCCGCACTCGATGCCCGCGTCGCAGTCCTCAACGCACGCGGAGTTCCCGACGCGCGCGGAGTCTGCGGCGCATGCCGAGTTCCCGACACGCATGGAGTCTGCGGCCCATCCGGAGTTCCCGACGCGCGCGGAGTCTGCGGCCCATGCCGAATTCCCGACACGCGTGGAGCCCGCGGCGCATGCGGAATTCGCGGCGCACTCCGCGGAATTCGCGGCGTACTCCCAGGCATCGGCCCCCTCCCGCGCTCCGGCCCCCTCCCGCGCTCCGGCCCCCTCCCGCGCTCCGGCCTCCTCCCATGCTCTGGCGCACTCCCACACTCCGGCGCTCGCTCAGGCTTCGGCGAGCACTCAGGCTCCAGCGCTCGCTCAGGCTTCGGCGAGCACTCACGCTCCGGCGAACACTCAGGCCTCGGTGCATGCCAAGGTCTCGATGAACGCGCACGCCCCTGCCCACGGTGCCTTCTCGTCGCACGCCCAGGTCTCGCCGCACGGTCACGTCCCGACCCGGACGCAAGGTTCGGCGCCCGCTGAAGGCTCGGCGTGGCAGCGGAGCCTCACGTGGCCGCCCGACTCGTCGTGGTCGCTGGGTTCGGGCGAGGGGGAGCGGGGTGGCGTACCGCAGCCGAACGCCGCACCTATGACGCCCGCGTCTGCCGTCGCGCCCCCGATGCGGATGCCTCTCGCTCCGGTGACCGACCCTTCTCCGCTGCAGCCGTCGGCGGTCCGCGCCCGTCACCGATCGGCGGGCTGACCTCGGCACCGTCTCCCGGATCGCGTCAGCCCTGGCCGACCACCTCCTCGCCGTGGTGGTCGGCCGGCGGGAACACCCGGTCGACCAGGCTGTCGACGAGTGCGTCCACCCCGTGCGGCCGCAGCACCTCCGGGACGGTGAGGTCGTCGACGATCAGCCCGAGCATGCCCAGGTAGAGCAGGAGCACCGAGCCGCGGTCGCCGGGCAGGCCGGCTTCGAGGTGGAATGCCACATTGGCGTCCAGGTCCGAGGTGAAGAACCTGGTCAGCGTGGGGTCGAGCTCGGGCCGTCGGGTTGCCTCGAGCCGTAACTCCAGCAGGGCCAGATGGCTGCTGCGCTCCCGGCGGGTCCGGTCCACGAGCTGGTGCATGAGTGTCTTCACGAGGTCGCGGGACGGTGTCGCCCGCAGTGTTTCCGCCAGTGCCGCCGGGTCGGGCGTGAGCCGTTCGCGCACCCGACGCATGAGTTGCTCGAGCAGGTCGGCCCGGTTGCTGAAGTAGTTGGACGTCGTGCCGGTTGGGACGCCCGCACGCTGGTCCACCGCGCGCAGCGTCAGGCCCCGCGATCCTTCGTCGGCAAGGACCTCGATCGCGGCGTCGAGCAGGGCGTTCCGCCTGGCGGGGTTCTGACGCATGACGCTCCTTCGTGGGCCGGTCCGGTTGACACCACTGCAATCACAGTACTACGTTCAAACCACTCCATTCACAGTACCCCAAATGAAATGAGTGGCATAGCCATGCGAAAGCTGATCTACCTTGTGGCCGTCACGCTGGACGGCTTCATCGCTGGACCCGACGGGCAGGTCGACTTCTTCGGGTTCGACGACGACTCGGCGGCGGCGGTCCTCGCCGACTGGCCGGAGACCATGCCCACGCACGTGCGGGGTCCGCTGGGCCTGGAAGGTGCCGCCAACCGGCGGGTCGACACGGTCGTGATGGGCCGCGGCACCTATGAGCCGGCGCTGGCCGTGGGCATCACCAGCCCATACCGACATCTGGAGCAGTTCGTGTTCTCCAGAACGCTCGCCGACCTCGACCCGGGCGTCACGTTCGTGGGCGGGGACCAGGACTCCGCGGAGTTCGTCCGTGACCTCAAGCGGCGCGACGGCCTCGACATCTGGCTGTGCGGCGGCGGACAGCTCGCCGCGCAACTCGTCGACGAGATCGACGAGCTCGTCCTCAAGGTCAACCCGACCGTGATCGGCGCCGGTGTGCCGCTGTTCGCCGGCCCGTTCCGGCCGACACCGTTCCGCCGGACGGACACGCGCACGTTCGAGACCGGTGTTTCGATCGTGACGTACGAGCGAGTGGAGGCAGCGTGATCCGCGCCGCAACATCCGACGACGTCGACCGGGTCGCTGCGGTCGTCGTCGAGGAGCCCATCGGCTGGATCGATGCCGAGCGCTTCCGGGCCGACTACGCCGAGCGGATGTACCGCCCGGAGTGGACCTGGATCGCCGAACGCGACGGCCGGATCGTCGCCCGTGCCCTGTGGTGGGGCCTGTCCGACAGCACGCATCCGCTCGCGCTGGACTGCCTCAGCGTCGACCCTTCCGTGCCGGACCGGGCGGCACTCGCGACCGAGCTGCTCACGGCGGGCATGTCGGCGTTCGACGCGCCGGTGGCCCCGCAGTTCAACGTGTCGTTGACCGCGGGCTGGCGGGACGACCCCGCGACGGTTGCCGCGATCGAATGGCGGCGGGCGGCGGCGCACGCCGTCGGGCTGACCGACGAGGTGGAGCGCCTGCGGTTCGAGTGGACACCCGACCCTGCTGGGACACCCGACCCTGCTGGGACACCCGACCCTGCTGGGGCACCCGACTCGGTTGGGACACCCGACCCGGTTGGGGTGCCCGACTCGGTTGGCGTGCCTGATATGGCTGGGGCGGCCGATGCTGGGACGTCGGGGGAGTCGGCGGGTTCGACGGCGCCGGCCGGTGTTGCGGTGTCCGGCTCGGGTGGGCGTCTGGTGTTCAAGGAGGCGGGCGACGAGGAGTTTTTCGAGGTGTTCCGCCGGGTCGCGCAGGGCAGCCTCGACGCGCAGACGCGGCGGAACGTGGCGTTGGACGGAGTCGACGCGACCGCCCGGTCCGAGATGGACTTCTATCTCGGATGTCCGGGGGAGCGGTCGTGGTGGCGGATCGCGACGACCCCCGCCGGGGAGCTCGTGGGCCTTGCGGTGCCGTCGGCGACGCCGTATCACCGCAACGTGGGATACCTCGGCGTGGTGCCCGAGATGCGGGGGCGCGGCCATGTCGACGAGATCCTCGCCGAGATCACCCGGTTCCACGCCGCCGATGGGGCGCAGGTGATCACCGCAACCACGGACGCGGCCAACGCACCGATGGCGGCGGCGTTCAGCCGGGCGGGGTATCGCACCACCGAGATCCGGATGGTCTACACCGCCCCACCCGTGGCGGTGGCAGACAGCTGATCGCCAACCGCGAGGGGGTGCGGGGCGCCACGGCAGGTCCGTGGTTGCGGCGGCACCGGATGCACTGAGGCGTCAGCAAGCCACAGGGGTACCGGCCTCCGGTCGCGCTGTTGCAGGTGCCCGGCAACGCGTAGACATTTCGTGGTCCAGCGTCCGAAAGGTCTACCCGTTCGCCGAGATCGTATTGGTAGTGCGCCGCGACCGGACGTCGCGGAGACGCAAGGTCAGGTATGCCGTAGCGCGGATTGCGGTGGCGCGGACGTGGGGCAAGGCCTTCCGGCGCCCTTGCCGTCCGACTTCGAATGGACCCAACCGGTTGCCGATGGTCTTGTGTGCGCCGCCTGTCTTCCTTGTCTCGTCAGGACAAGGAAGACATCTGGGACGTGACGGGTGCTCGGGGTCAGGTCCTGCGGAGCCAGGTCCGGGCGTGCCAGGTGCGGCGCAGGCTGGCGCGGAGGCACCGTGTCCGGCGGTGAGCGCCGTGCCGCCGTGGGTGGTGCGACGTGGTCATCAGTCGCCCAGCGCGTCGGGCCACTTGATCGGGCACGCGACGACGCCCGTGGTGCCGGTGCCCGCGGTGCCGGTCAGGCCGGTCGGCGAGAGCGGGGTGCCGGCGCCGGTCCGTCGGGTGGCCGGAAACAGGCCGGCAGGGACAGCGCGGGCGGTGGGCGCGGCGACCGGGGTGGCTGGGCGCAGCGAACGGGGCAGGTACATCGAGGACTCCTTCGATGGCACGGGACAGGACCGGCGGTGAGAGTGACAGCGCCGGCGGTGAGAGGACAGGACCGGCGGTGAGAGGGACGGCACCGGCGGTGAGAGGGACGGCACCGGCGGTGAGAGGGACAGGACGGAGGGACAGGGGCAGGCTGTGAGAGGGGATAGAGGGACAGGTGGTGAGAGGGGACTGGGACAGGTCAGCCGGGGGCCAGCACGTGCGCGAAGCGGGGTGACAGTCCGGACGCGTCGGAGTGGCTCTTCAGCAGGGGGACGAGGGTGCCGTACGTGGGCAGGCCCAGCGTCCGGGACAGCATCCGCAGGGTGCGGCGGGCCGGGTCCGTGACCGCCGTCTGGCAGCCGAGGAGCCGGACCGCGACCACGTCGTGGCGGTCCAGGACTCCGTCGGTGGCGAGGCCGGCGAAGAAGCGGGCCACGGTGCGGTCGAGCATGTCGATCGGGGTGCGGCCGAGCCGCAGCAGCCGGTGCCCGCGGGTCGAGTGGCCGATCAGGTCCAGGTACACGGGGCCGGGCGGCCAGGTGACGGTGGTCAGGACGGCGCGCAAGTCGCTGAGCGAGGCCGCGTGGTGCAGCGTCACGCATCGTGGGATCCGGCCGGCGAAGAACGAGCCGGCGCAGTCGGAGGATGCGACGTTCAGCGAGGGGATGGTCAATCGCCCAGCGCTACCGGGAACTTGATGACGCCCAGCGAACCTGAGCGGGCCGAGGTGGTGAGAGAGCCGGCGGTGCGGCCCGGGCCGGCCCACGCCGGGGGCTTCGGGGCGATCGCGCCGACGGGGACGGTCGTGTGCGGGGAACGGTGCTGTGGCATGTGGTGCTCCTCTGAGAAGACAAGAGATCTCCGAGAAGGCGGAGGTCTACAGGGAGGAAGAGATCAGGAACAGGGCGCCCCGGGTGACGGTTCCGCCGATCGTGGTGAGGCTGTCGGGGCCCGCGTCGCAGTGCTCGGGTGAGGCGAGGTCCAACCACATCGTGACCGGCGACGTGTCGGTGGAGCGGCCCGGCGGGTACACGGCCACCCGGGCAAGGGTGCCCCGCTGCTCGAGGACCTCGGCGCAGTGGCCGGCGTACCGGTTTCCGGCCCGAGGGTCATTGGTGCCCGGCCAGTAGACGACAGACTGCCGTTCGTAGAGCTCGCCAGCGAAGCCGTCGGAGCCCGCGAAACCGCCGGAGCCGTCGAAACCGCCGGAGCCGTCGGAACCGTCGGAGCCGTCGGAACCGTCGGAACCGCGGGAGCCGTCGGAGCCAGGGACGCCGTCGGAGCCGGTGAAGCCGGTCGGGCGGAGTGCGGGCGGCAGGCGGTCGACGAACGCGGTCGCCAGGTACACGGCGCCCATGAGGTGCAGTTCAGGCCAGGCCGGGCCGAGGGTCGAGCCGCCGGTGTCGCCGCCGGGGCCGCTGAAGCAGTCGTCGACGTCGACGTCCGCCCAGCTGATCTCGTTCGCCGCGGCGGCGGACGGGGTGCGGGCCAAGTCGACGCTGATCAGCCTGGCCGGGTCGAAGTCGTGTTCGACGGGTTCGCCGGTCCAGAACGCGCAGCGGGTCACGCCGTCGATCCTGGCGAGGTACGCCGGCGTGCCGACGAAGACGGTCCGGGTCATGTGGAACAGGGTGCGGCGCCAGGCTGAAACGACGCTGACGCGCCCCTGACGCCGCACCCGAAAAGCAAGAAACACAACGAGGAGCGAAACCCTACGCCGCGACCGCCAGGGCCAGCGCGAACCGGCCCGCCTGGTCGGTCCACCAGTGGCGCAGCCCGAAGCCGGCCGCCGCCAGCTCCGCCGTCAGCCCGTCCTGGCGGAACTTGGCCGACACCTCGGTGCGCAGTTCCTCGCCGGCGGCGAAGTCGACGGTCAGGTCCAGGCCGCCGACGTGGACCCGCTGCGCGGAACGGGCCCGCAGCCGCATCTCGATCCACTCGTTGGTCGGGTCCCAGACGGCGACGTGCTCGAACGCGGCGACGTCGAAGTCGGCGTCGAGGGTGCGGTTGAGCACGTGCAGGACGTTGCGGTTGAACTCGGCCGTGACGCCGGCGGCGTCGTCGTACGCGGGGACCAGGACCGACGGCGACTTCACCAGGTCGGCGCCGAGCAGGAGCCATTCGCCGGGGGAGAGGCGGTCGCGGAGCGCGGCGAGGAAGGGTGCCCGTTCCGACGGGGTGAAGTTGCCGATCGTGCCGCCGAGGAACGCGACGAGCCGGTCGCCGTTGTCGGGCAGGGTCTCCAGGTGGTTGACGAAGTCGGCGACGATGCCGCGCACGTGCAGGTCCGGGTACTCGACCCGCAGCGTGGCGACGGCGTCGCGCAGCGCGGAGGCGGACACGTCGAGGGGGGCGAAGGAGCCGAGGGTGCCGGCGTCGCGGAGGGCGTCGAGCAGCAGCCGGGTCTTCTCCGAGGAGCCGGAGCCGAGCTCGACGAGGGTCTTCGCCCCGGTGACCCGGGCGATGACCGCGGCCTGTGCGACCAGGATCTCGCGTTCGGCGCGGGTCGGGTAGTACTCGGGCAGGCGGGTGATCTCCTCGAACAGTTCGCTGCCGCGGGCGTCGTAGAAGTACTTCGGCGGCAGGGTCTTCGGGGTGGCGGTGAGTCCGGCGCGGGCATCCAGCTCCAGCGCGGCGGTGAGATCGGTGTCGAGCAGGTACACGTCGAGGTCGGGATCCGACAGTGTCACGAGAAAACACCTTCCGAGATGTGTACCGCGGACGCGTCCGCGACGAGCAGCGAGCATTCAGGGACGGGCCGCCAGCCGGGGTCGTCGTCGAGCGGTTCGGACGCGACCAGCACGCTGTCGGCGGTGGACAGCACGGACAGCGCGTGGCCGTGCACGGTGGCGGCGATCGACCGGCCGTCGGTGAGCAGCAGGTTGAGCCGGGACCCGGGGGCGGCGGCGGCCACCAGGGACACGACCGGGGACAGCGCGTCGGCGAGGGAGGCTCCGGTGCGCAGCCGCGCCCGCACGAGCGCCCACAGCAGCGCACTGTCCGTCGGCGCGTCCAGGGTGATCAGGTCGCGGACCGGCAGCTCCGCGGCGACCCCGGCCACGCTGTCGGGCCACCCGTCGACGCGGCCGTTGTGGGAGAACAGCCACGGGCCGTCGTGGAACGGCGCCGCGGCGGACTCGGTGACGGGCATGCCGACGGTGGCGGAGCGCACCGCCGCCAGGACCGCACCCGAGGACGTCGTCGCCGCCAGCGACGGCAGCGCCGGGTCGCTCCACAGTGGACGGGCGGACCGGTACACCACCGGAACGGGGAACCAGCCCAGCCCGAAGCCGTCGGCGTTGATGGTGCCGCCGCCCCGCATGTCGCGGGGTGCCCACGACTGGTGGGCCAAGCCGTGCGGCGGGTCGAACAGCAGCCGCGACAGCGGGACCGGCGGCCCCAGGTAGGCCAGGTGACGGCACACTAGGCGAGCTCCGACGGCGAGACGGAACGGGCGGTGCGGAAGCCGCTGAAGATCTGCCGGCGGATCGGGTGGTCCCAGTTGCGGAACGTGCCCCGGCACGCGGCCCGGTCAGTGCCGAACGACCCGCCGCGCAGCATCTTGTAGTCGCCGCCGAAGAACACCTCGGAGTACTCCCGGTAGGGGAACGCGCTGAACCCCGGGTAGGCCAGGAAGTCGCTGTCGACCCATTCCCAGACGTCGCCGATGAGCTGGTGGACGCCGAGCGGCGACGCGCCCAACGGGTAGGCGCCGACGGGCGCCGGGGTCAGGTGCCGCTGGCCGAGGTTGGCGTGCAGCGACGTCGGGTCGTCGTCGCCCCAGGGGTACCGGCGGGAACGGCCCGTCGCGGGGTCATGACGTGCCGCCTTCTCCCACTCCGCCTCGGTCGGCAGGCGCCGGCCGGCCCAGGTGGCGTAGGCCTTCGCCTCGTGGAAGCAGACGTGCACGACCGGCGAGTCGGGCACGATCGGCGCGGTGCGACCGAAGGTGGTGGCGTGCCACTCGCCGCTGTCACGCGTCCAGTGCAGCGGCGCCGTCAGGCCGGCCGAGACGCGGTGCTGCCATCCGACCGTGGTCCAGCAGCGCGAATCGTCGTAGCCGCCGGCGTCGACGAACGCCGCGTACTGCGCGTTGGTGACGGGGGCGGCGTCGATGTAGTACGCGGGCACGTCGACCCGGTGCGCCGGGCGCTCGTTGTCCAGGGCCCACGCCTCGGTCGACGTGCCCATGTCGAACGCGCCGGCGGGGACGAGGACCTCACCGCCGACCGGGGCCGCCGAGGCCGGTGGCGGGTCCGCGGCCAGGACCGGCGGCCCGGCCCGCAGCTGGTGGGTGGCCAGCATCGTCTCGTCGTGCTGCTGCTCGTGCTGCACGATCATCCCGAACGCGAACCCGTCCTGGACGAGCCGGCGCGCCGGGTCCGCTGTCGCGGGCAGGCGGTCGACGACGTCGAGGACCTTGTCGCGGACGGTTGCCACGTACGCGCGGGCCTCCGCCGGGTTGAGCAGCGGCAGCTGCGGCCGGTCCCGGCGGGCGTGCTGGAACGCGTCGTAGAGGTGGTCGATGTCCTCGCGGACCGGTTCCCGGCCGCCGACGTCCCGGACGAGCCAGAGCTCCTCCTGGTTGCCGATGTGCGCCAGGTCCCACACCAGCGGCGACATCAGCGGCGAATGCTGCCGGATCAGGTCGGCGTCGTCGACGGCGTCGGTGAGGACCGCGGAGCGGCGCCGGGTCCGCTCCAGCTCGGTCGCGACGTGCTCCCTAAGACCCATTGCGGGTGCTCCCTTCGATGACGTCCTTCAGCAGGTCGACGGGCAGGTCGAGCCGGTCGAGGGCCAGGTCGCGGACCGCTGTCGCGGCCTTGGCGAGGGCCGGGTCGGCCATGCCGAGGCGGGCGGCGAGTGCCCACTGCCCGGCGACCGGTGCGCACAGCTCACGCACCCGGTCGATGGTCGGCTCGTCGGCGAGCAGCGCGGTGATGATCGCGGCCGGCGCGAACCAGTCGGTGCCGCGCAGCGTGTCGAGGTAGCGCACCTCGAGGTAGCCGCGCGGGCGCACCGGCGGGAACAGGGTGCTGACGTGGTAGTCGAGGTCCGCGTAGGTCGGCGGGTCGCCCAGGGCGCCCCCGATCCAGTCGGCGAACGTGACCCCCGCCGGCACCGTCCACGGCCCGTCGGCCCGCCGCACGCACAGCACCTGCGCGTCCAGCACGTATCGGGCCCACTCGCCGGCGGGGTCGTCGCCGGTGACGGGGACCGGGCTGGTCCGGGACGGGTCGATCGCCAGCCAGGTCCGCATCCGGGCCGAGGCCCAGCCGGTGTCGTGCCCGGCGTGCTGCCGCGAGTTGGCGAACAGGGCGATCAGCGGCGGTCCGAGGTCGTGCACGGCCGCCCAGCGTGACGGCGGGCCCGCGTCGAGGCAGACCTGCAGGCCGGCGGTGCTGCACATCATGGTCCGGCCGGCGCCGTTGCGCCGCGCGAACGCGGACGCCATCGCGTTGTACCGGGGAGTGGAGAGCATCCGCCGCGGTGGTCGATGCGGGTCGATGCCGGTGCCGCCGAGCTCCAGGCCGACCCGGCCGAGCCGCTCGGTGAGCTCCGCGAGGTCCGCGCCGACGGCCTCGTGCAGGTCCGTCAGGGACCGCTGCGGGACGGTGGACAGTTCCACCTGGCCACCCGGCTCGAGGGTGACGGCCGACCCGCGCCGCAGCGGCAGGTTCGCCGAGCCGGTGCGCAGGGTTGGCGGTGCGTGGTCGCCGAGCGCCTGACACATCCGATCAGGGTCGACATATGCGGTTGGATCCACGCTCGAATGGACGGTGTACTCGAGCTCCACGCCGACCGTTTCCGGTGGTCCGGTTTTGAAGCAGATCGATGCAATGTAGCCCTCGGCCTGCTCGATTCCAGAGATCACCGCATCCGGGTCGGCGGCCGTGCGGTCGATGCGCAAGGTCGCCATGCGAGCCGACGCTACCCGAGGATCCGGCGGTCGGCGAATGGTCACAGTGAACAAACGATTACCGATCTATGACGAACACCCGTTCGAACAGGGCGAACTCTTCCCGGTCATGAGCTGTGGAAATACCCGGCCGGGTGAAGGTCCACACCTGCCATCTCAGCGCAGGAGCCGGTACAGGCTGAGAATCTCCCGCATGACGGGCTTGAATACCCTGAAGCGGGACATTCCGGCCAGGCGGTCGATGAGCGGCACGGCCCGCTCGACCAGCAGGCGGGTTTTCGCCTGACCGGGTGAGGTGTCGTGCACCCAGTACAGCGTCACGCCCATCTGCGCGAGCCACAGCAGCTCCGGCAGCTCGGCCCGCAGCTCGGGGTCGATCTTCGTGGTGGCGCCGTCCACCACGGAGCGGAACATCCGCACCGAGCGCTCCCGGGCCGGTGCCGAGTCGGCGCTGAACGGGCTCAGCGGCGAGCCGGGCTCGGCCGCCGTCTTGAAGAACGACCCGGCGAAGTCGTGGTAGGGGACCATCACGTCGACCCCGGTGAGCATCGCGGCGCGCAGCCGGTCCACGAACGTCCCCGGGGCCTGCAGGGCCTGCCGGCAGGCGTCGGCGTGGGCGTCCTGCACCGTGGTGTAGAACGCCTGGACCAGGTGACCCTTGGACGGGAAGTAGTAGTACGCGTTGCCGACGGACACCCCGGCGGCCGCGGCGATCGCCCGCATCGTGGTCTTGTCGTAGCCCTGCTCGCCGAACAGCCGGACCGCGGTGTCCACGATCAGCTGCCGGGTCTGCTCGCCCTTGGTCGACTCGCCGGCCACAGTCTCAGGCGTCGCAGGTTCCACCACAGTCCGAACCATATCCCTGCTCGAATTCCGGCTCGGCCGCGACCGGTCCGCCCGGACCTGCGCCCGACGACCCGGCGCGGCGCACGGCCGCGGCCGCCGCGACGATCCGCCGCGCCGTCGGGCGCAGGTCCGGGCGGGAAAGGCGCGCCGCCAGCCCCCGATAGCCGTCCAGCGCCCACAGGCAGATGATCCAGGCGCCGTCACCGGTGTAGACGCCGCCGTCGTCGGCGACCACCGTGATGTCCGCGAGGGTCTCGGCCGGGTCGAGTGCCGGATACCGGCGGCGCGCCTCGTCCGAGCCGGCCGGCACGAACTCCAGGGGCACCAGCTGGGCCCGCGACGCGAGCCACGTCCGTGCCGTGCGGCACAGCCCGCAGCCCGCGTCGTAGAGCACGGTGAGCCGGGTGATCACAGCGGCGGCTGCGGTTCGCCGCCCGGCACCGGCTGCTGCGGCATGGCCGGTGCGGCCGGTGCCGCCGGTGCGGTCGGCTTCGGGTACCCGTGCGGGGCGGGCCGCGGCGGCATCGGCGGCGTCGGATACGGCGGGTAGCCGGCGGGGATCATCCGCGTGGGCGGCACCGGCGGCGGCAGCTGGTCGAGCAGCCGCCGCCGGCGGAACCGGCTCAGCACGAACAGGTTGAAGAAGTGCAACCCGCCGAGGACGAGCAGCACCAGGCCGAGCTTCCAGGCCAGGGCCTCCATCGCCGAGCTGCCGTCCGGCAGCGCCTGGCCGATCTTCAGCGCCACCGCGACATAGCCGAGGTTGAGCAGGTAGAAGCCGACGACGAGCAGGTGGTTGACGGACTTGGCGAGGCGCTCGTCGGCGAACGCCTCGTCGAGGAACACCTGCCCGTTCTTGAGCAGCGTCCGCGCCACCCAGACGGTGAGGACGATGCTCACCGCCAGGTAGATCAGATACGTGCCGAGCTTGAGGTCCATGACCGGCGCCCTTCTTGAACGTGTTCAACTACGACCCACGGTAGACCCGTTCTTGAACACGTTCAATTGTGTGTCCGGTCTCAGCCCGGCCGGCTCAGGTGTACCTGACCCAGCCGCCGCCGACCGTCCCCACCGACACCGGGCCGTCCATGCTCCGGGGGTCGTAGAGCATCACCGCCCCGTCGGCGAGCCGCCCGATCGCGGGCTGGCCCGCCAGCAGCACCGCGAGCGGTTCGGCGGCCCCGGCCGTCCAGACGAGCAGCTGCTCGCGCGGCGTGGCGACCAGCAACCGGCCGCCACCGAGCGGGACGATCCGCTGCGGCACCTCCAGGGGCGGCGGCGACGCCTGATCGATCACCTTGCCGTCCGACAGCAGCGCGAGGTGGCCGTCCTTGAATCCCGTGTACCAGACGTCGCTGCGGTCCGCCGACGGCCACAGGTACGTATGCGACGCCTCCTCCCGCACGTCCTGCCAGTTCGTGCCGTCCGCGGAGTACACCAGCAGCGCCCGGCCGCTGACCTGGTCCCGCTCCAGCAGCGCCCACAGCGACCCGGTGGGCGTGCGGACGACCTCCCTGACCCGCGTGCCCGCCCGGACCGGCGCGATCCCGGCGTCACCGACCCCGTCCACCTTCAGCCGGTCGCCGCTCAGGACGAACCGGTCCGTCGTCACCGGGGACAACGACGGTTCGTGCCTGGCCGCGTACGCCGCGACGTCCTCGCGGGTCCAGGTGTTGCCGGCGTCGACGGTGGACCAGTAGAGCTTCGAGAAGCTGTACAGGGTGATCCGCTCCGAGTCGTACGCGACGATCCCCCACGCGGGGGTGGAGCCGTCGGGGTCGCGCATGTCCGGCAACGGCCGTGGCTGCCAGGTGCGGCCGCCGTCGGTGGTGCGGCCCAGCCGGGGGTCGCAGCCCCGGGAGTCGCAGTTGCGGTAGAACACCCAGCCGTGCCGCTGGTCGGCGAAGCGCACGTGGTGCGGGCCGCTCGCGCCGGCGAGCACCACCGGCCGCTCGACCAGCGATTGATCCTTCTGCTGCGGCACGGTTGGCGTCGGCGTCGGCACCGGCGTCGGCCTCGCGTCGTGCCGCGCGGCGACCTGCAGCGCCGTGCCACCGGAGATGGCGAGGACCGCCACCACCGCCCCGACCAGCCACAACCGCAGCCGGCCGCGCCGCGACCGCCGGGGCAGCGCCTCCACCGGCAGCGGCCGGAACGTGCCGGCCGCGTCCTCGGCGAACCGGGCGAACTCCTCCTCGACCCGCGATTCACGCATGCCACACCTCCCGGTCCAGTTCGGCGGCGAGCGCCGCCCGGCCACGGCTCAGCCACGAGCGCACGGTGCCCTCGGCGACGCCCTCCTGCTCGGCGATCTCGACCGCGGTCAGCTGCCCGAGGTGGCGCAGGACCAGGGCGCGCCGCTGCGCCGCCGGCAGCTTCGCCAGGGCGTCGAGCAACACGACGCGGTCCGGTGTCGGGCCCTGCACCGGGTCCGGGGTCCGCTGGCGCTGCAGGAACCGCGTCGCGCTGCGCAACCGGCGCAGCCGGCTGGTGGCGAGGTTCCACGCCACGTGCCGCACCCACGCGGCCGGGTCGGCGTACCGCGACACCGCCGGCCATCGTTCCAGGGCGCGGCAGAACGCCTCCTGCGTCAGGTCCTGTGCTTCGGCGTGGTCGCCGAGGTACGCGTAGAGCTGCACCGCGACCCTGGCGAACCGGGTCCGGTACAGCTCCGCGAAGTCGTCCGGTGGGGCTGGCATGCCGGTATCACGCGCAGCCCGGCCGGACTGTTGCACCGCCGCTACAGGCCGGCGATGAGCAACGCCGAGACCAGCAGCGACGCCTGATGCAGGGCCTGGTCGGCGACGTACATGCCGCAGACCGGGCTGGTCGTGTCGGCGAACTGCGGGGAGCCGGTCGCCCGCAGCACCGCCCGCACCGGCCAGCGGCGGTCCAGCAGCCCGTGCGTCACCGCGGAGAACGCCACGCCGGCGGTGACCCCGGCCGCGGTCAGCGGCAGCCGCAGCACCGCGCAGGTCAGCAGCAGCGCCGCGGTGATCGTCAGGTGGTAGGTCAGGAGGTGTCCGGCGAGGGCGCGCCAGCCGGCCCGGCCGGGGGTGGCCTTGTGGGTGGCCTGGTGGTCCGTCTGCGCGACATGATCACCGAGGGAGTGCCCGATGAGCAGGACGGCCAAGGTCACCACGAATACGACAGACCGGGACAGCGAGTCATAGGACATGATGGAGTAGCTCCTCACGGGCTTCCAGCCTGGCTCAGGCTTAGACCGTCGGAGCAGCGGGACGGTTCGGTCTGTGGAGGATGGGACCGTCCCGCCGCATCGACATTGATGGAGCCGCCATCATGCGCACGGTTCGGCGCCGAGTTCTACGTCGAACGTTGCAGAACACATGTGTCGTGAGTCGCGTGCCCCACGTGATGCGCGCGGGTCCGCTGATGGGTATGAACGTGGCATGGTGGACGCGCACGTCGGCAGCACCCTGGAGTTCCAGGTGGAAGAGACCGCTGAGGTACAGCTGATGGTCGCCGTCTGCCCGCGCCCCGGCGTGACGGTCGACGAGACGCTCACCGTCCAGCTCGATGGCGTCCCCGTCGAGGTCAGGCCGGTTGCGGGCGGGCATTACCTGACCGCCGGGCCCGGCCTGCTGCACATCGACTACGGCGCCGCGGTCACGGTGGTCCGTGGTGCGCCGGAGCGGCTCGACCTGGGCCAGCGCATCGCCGCGACCCGGCCCAGCCGCTACTGCCCGTCCGACCGGCTGGCCGGGTTCGCCGCGCGGGAGTTCCAGCGGTTCGCGCCGTCGCACGCCGACACCGTCGCCGGGATCGTCGACTACGTGCACCGGCACACCCGCTACGAGGCCGGCACGTCGACCGGCACGACGGACGCGACGGAGACGCTGCTGTCCGGCGCCGGGGTCTGCCGCGACTTCGCCCACCTGGTCGCGACCCTCGCCAGGGCCGTCAACATCCCGGCGCGCACCGCCGCGGTCTACGCGCCGGGCCTGTCACCGATGGACTTCCACGCCGTCGTCGAGGTCGCCGTCGATGGTGAGTGGCGGGTCGTCGACGCGACCGGTCTCGCGCCGCGGCAGAGCCTGATCCGCATCGCGACCGGCGCCGACGCGGCGGAGACCGCGTTCGCCAGCGTCCTGACCGGCGCGGCGGACCTCACGTTCCTGGAGGTGCGCGCCGTGACCGCCGGCGACCTTCCGGCCGACGACGGTCACGGTGTCGTACACCTTCCATAGGCGCTAGAAACCGAGCTTGCCGGCGCCGGCCTTCGCGGTGACCAGGGCCGGGACCGCGGTGGCCGGGTCGGGCGCGGCGACGCGCAGGGTGGGGACCCAGGTCGTGGCCGGCAGGTCCGGCTCGTGGGTGGCGTTGAACTCCGCGACCAGGTTCACCGATGACACCGGGCCGGTGCCGATCCGGGTGGCCGTGCCGAGCTCGGTGATGGCGCCCGGCGCGGTGCCGCGCCAGTCGTACACCACGGCGTCGAGCGGAATGTCGGCGCTGCGCAGCAGGAAGTTGTTCTCGGCGTGGACGGAGGCGTAGACGCCGACGCCCCACGAGTAGCTGTATGAGGATTCGTCGGTGGCGTAGAAGGAGTTGTTGTACACGTCGACCTGGCCGAAGCGGACCCGCGGCACGCGCTGGCCGACGTTGGCGAACCGGTTGTGGTGGATCGTGACCCGCAGCTTGCCGACGTCGGCGCCGACGGTGTTGGACGAGCCGATGAGCATCGTCTTGTCGTGGTCGAAGAACGTGTTCCAGGAGATCGTGACGAGGTCCGCGGCGCGGATGACGTCCAGGGCGCCGTCGTGCACCTGGTAGGGGCGGCCGAAGTACTGCGGCTGGGTGTCGTCGGTGTTGTTGCCGTCGCTGAAGTTGTTGTGGTCGGCCCAGACGTGGGTGGCGCCGGTGACGGTCACGGTGTCGTAGAGGGAGTTCCAGTTGCCCAGCGCGCCGTCGGTCGGGTCCCAGGCGGGGAAGCAGTCGTGGGCGTCCTCGAGGCGCAGGTTGCGCAGGATGACGTTGTCGACCTTGTCGATGAGCAGGTTGGCGCCGGTGATCTTCGAGCCGCCGAGGCCGACGATCGTGGTGTTGCCGCCGACCTTGATGTTGACCCGCAGGCCCTGGTTCTTCGCCGACCGCACCCGGGCGTCCTCGAGGGGGCCGGTGGGCTTCGTGGCGCGGCCCCAGACGGCGGGGTCGTAGGCGGCGAGGAACGCGTCCAGGCTGTACGCGGGGTCGGCGTAGTCGGCGCAGCCGTGCCCGGCGTTGGCGTCGATCCCGCCGGACACGAAGACGATCTTCGGGGTGTCGCCGGCGACCGCGGCGGCCAGTTCGTCGCGGGTGCGGACGGTGAAGACGTGCTCGGCGTCGGCGGCGGACCCGCCGGTGGTGCCGGTGGTGTCCGAGGCCCAGCCGTCACCGGCGGGCAGCGTCTGGCGGGCTAACGCGAGGGCGGCCGGGGGTGTGCCGGCCGCGGAGGCGCTGACGGCCGCGCCGGCGAGCAGGGCCGCGCCGGCGAGAGCGGCGGCCACGACGGTGGTCTTGCGCATGCAGACTCCAAAAGAGGCGAGGAAAGCGCATTCCTAGCGCCAAAGTCCCACTCGGGACCGAACCGAGTCAATGCTCTGCGTTTGCAGGAAAGTTGCAGGTTTGCCGGAGAAATCGCGGTCAGGAAGGGGCGATGACCCAGTCCGGATGCTCCTCGGCGAACGCGTCCAGGCGGTCCGCCCGCGCGAACTCGAACAACGAGAGGGTCGTCGGGTCGAGCTGTTCGAAGGCCGTACCGTTGCGGACCGCCGCGTTGAACCTGCCGCCGTTGGTCCGCAGCATCGTCACCGCGTCCGGCCGCAACCCGCGCAGCAGCAGCACCCAGTCGGTCACGGACCGCCCGTTGCCGTCGAACGTGAGCGACTCGCCGACCGCGGTCAGCGTCCGGTTCAGCGCCAGGGGGTTGCCGAGCACGCCCGCCGAGGTGATCCGCGACGCGAGCGCGGTGAGCAGCTGCTGCTGGTGGCGTTGCCGGCCGTAGTCGCCGTCGGGCAGCAGCTCCCGCTGCCGCACGTAGTCCAGGGCCTCCCAGCCGGCGAAGTGCCGGCAGCCGACCGGGTACACCTGCGGCCGGACCCCGGCGATGCGCTCCGGCCGGAACGTCGGCGGGATGAGCCGGAACGGCGGGGTCTGCCGGCCCTTCGCGTCCCACCCGATGTGCACGGACACGGTCTCCACGTCGACGCACAGGTCGACCCCGCCGACCGCGTCGACGATGCGCCGCAGCCCGGTGAAGTCGACGATCGCGCCGGCGTCGAAGGCAAGGCCGGTGAGCCGCCGCACGGTCGTGGCGAGCAGCGCGAACCCGCCGGCCCGCCCGCCGCTCCTCGAGCCGGCCGAGAACGCGGCGTTGAGCTTGTCGGTGCCGTACCCCGGGATCTCCACCTTCGTGTCCCGCGGCAGCGACACCAGCCACGCCCGGTCCCCGCCGGCGGACACGTGCACCACGATGATCGAGTCGGCCCGCGCGCCGGCCTCGTCCTCACCGGGCCGCGCGTCGATCCCGACGAGCAGGATGTTGCGGCCCGGCTGCTCGTCGGCGGCGTCGGTGGCGGCGGCCTCCCGGGAGGCGATCGGGCCGCCCGGCAGCCGCGGCGCCGTCTCGATGGTGATCTCCCGCGGCGGGCTGTCCCGGGCCGCCTCGCCGAGCAGGTCCATCTGGTCGACGGTGCCCGTGTAGTGCCGCCACGCCACGGTCCCGCCGCCGGCCAGGACGGCCAGGGCGGTGACGGTGACCACCAGCCAGCGCCACACCATGCCACCTCCACGCCGAGCAAGCCGGTCCTCACCGTCCTGATCGGCCGCGGGAGGGGGCAGCTTAGGAGTAGCCGTACCGGCGCCGCAGCGGGATCGTCAACGCGCCGGTCAGCCGCCGGTGGTGGGGCGCCATGCCCGTGGTCCACTCGTCGTCCAGGCGCAACGGCACCGCCCCGGAGCGGAACCGGACCGGGTTGCCCGACACCTGATGCGTCCGGCGCACGAACAGCTCACCCCGGTCGCCGACCCGCACGGCGGTGGCCGGCACGCCGCTGAGCCGCGTCACCGCGCGCAGGGTCGCGTCCGGCTCGGCGATGAGGTCCTCGTAGCGGAACCGCAGGTACGGCAGCCCGGCCCGGCGCGTGATCCGCTCCGTCGCGAGGTTCCACGCCGACCAGTACAGCGCCGTGCACCCGGGATGCATGCGGGGCATCAGCTCGCCGTTCGGGGCGTCCGGGTCCTCCTTGTGCCGCTGCCACGAGTACGCGACGGCCCGCGGGTCCCGCACGATGTGCGCCACCCGCACGTCCAGCCCCGGCGCCTGCAGCAGCGCGGTCAGGTAGGACGGGAACTTCGAGGAGTCGACGACGACGTCGGCGCCGCTGACCTTCGCCACCGCCCGGTACAGCTGCGACAGCACCTCGTGATACCAGCGCAGGTCGGCCCCGCTGGTGTGGCCGGCCGGGCGCAGCAGCAGGCCCGGCAGGTGCCTGGTGCGGAACCGGCGGGACGCCTCGTCCAGCTCCCGCAGCTCGTCGTCGTCCGGGATGCGCCCGAACGCCTCGTGCAGCACCTCGACCCAGAACTCGCACGAGCGCAGCGGCGTGCCGCAGCTGCACCGCCGGTTCTGCAGCAGCCCGCGCTCCCACAGGAACTTGATCTCACCGACGCCGACGAGGCCCGGCACCTGGTCGAGCATCCCCTCGGCGAGGGTGCTACCGCTGCGCCCCCACCCGGCGAGGTACAGCACGCGGGTGGTCGGTGGCGAGTCGGTGTGCACCTTGGCTCAACGTTTCGCCAGCTCTGCGGGTTACGACCGGGTTAGCCCGATTTAGCCGAAGTGTCTTCGCCGGCGGATCCACGTCCCCGCCGGGTGCCGCCCGTGACGTCACCGACCTCGAGGGCGAAGGCCGAGGTCGGCGCGCCTGCCGGAGGAAGCGCGGCCGCGGATCCTCCGAAACCCCCGCCCGTGCCGTACTGGGGCGCGACAGTAGGCGGGTAGCCTGGTCCGACGCGCGCTTCGAACCGTGATCCCGGGGTAGTGATCGCCGGTCGGGGCATGATCGTCTTTGACTGGAGAGGTTCAGATGTCCGACCTTGCTCAGATCGGCGTTACCGGTCTCGCGGTGATGGGACGTAACCTGGCCCGAAACCTGGCCCGCAACGGTTACGCCGTCGCCGTGCACAACCGCTCCTACGAGCGCACCCGCCGCCTCGTGGACGAGTTCGGGCACGAGGGCACCTTCGTGCCGAGCGAGTCGATGGCCGACTTCGTCGCGTCCCTGGCCCGTCCCCGCGCCGTCATCATCATGGTGAAGGCCGGCGGCCCCACCGACGCCGTCATCGACGAACTGGTCCCACTGCTGGAGCCCGGCGACATGATCGTCGACGCCGGCAACGCCCACTTCGCCGACACCCGCCGCCGCGAACAGGCCCTGCGGGCACAGAACCTGCACTTCGTCGGCACCGGCGTCTCCGGTGGTGAGGAGGGCGCCCTGCTCGGCCCGTCGATCATGCCCGGCGGCTCGCCGGAGTCGTACCAGACCCTCGGCCCGATGTTCGAGAAGATCGCCGCCGTCGTCGACGGCACGCCCTGCTGCGTGCACATCGGCCCGGACGGCGCCGGCCACTTCGTGAAGATGGTCCACAACGGCATCGAATACGCCGACATGCAGCTCATCGCCGAGGCGTACGACCTGCTCCGCGCCGGCATCGGCGCCACCCCGGCGGAGATCGCCGACATCTTCCGCACCTGGAACACCGGCGACCTCGAGTCCTTCCTCATCGAGATCACCGCCGACGTCCTCGGCCACGTCGACGCCGACACCGGCAAGGCGTTCGTCGACATCGTCCTGGACCAGGCCGAGCAGAAGGGCACCGGCCGCTGGACCGTGCAGAGCGCCCTCGACCTGGGCGTGCCCATCACCGGCATCGCCGAGGCGACCTTCGCCCGCTCCCTGTCCGGCCACGCCGACCAGCGTGAGGCCGCCCGGGCCGCCTTCCCGTCGGATTCGGGCGGGCTGTCGGTGGACGACCGTGACCAGTTCATCGAGGACGTGCGCCTGGCGCTCTACGCCTCGAAGATCGTCGCGTACGCCCAGGGCTTCGACCACATCGAGGCCGGCAGCGAGGAATACGGCTGGGACATCGACCGTGGCGCCGTCTCCACGATCTGGCGCGGCGGCTGCATCATCCGGGCCCGCTTCCTCAACCGCATCCGTGAGGCGTACGACGAGAACCCGGGGCTGAAGAGCCTCATGGTCGCGCCGTACTTCGCCGACGCCGTCAACTCCGGCGTCCCGTCCTGGCGCCGCGTGGTCGTGGCGGCCGCGCAGGCGGGCATCCCGACGCCCGCGTTCTCCTCGTCCCTGGCCTACTTCGACGGGCTGCGCGCCGAGCGCCTGCCGGCCGCGCTGATCCAGGGCCTCCGGGACAACTTCGGTGCGCACACGTATCGCCGGACGGACCGCGACGGCACGTTCCACACGCAGTGGGCCGGCGACAAGAAGGAGCACTCGGCCTGACGCTCACTTTCCCGTGATCCCGTAGACCTTGTGTTCCCCTGGGTGCGCAAGGTCTACGGGATCATGAGAAACGGCGACCAGCACGGCGCCGACCAGGGCGGCGAGCGCGGTCACCGCGAACGCCGCCCCGAACGACCCGCCACCCCCGAGGACCAGCGTCAGCACCGCGACCGTGACCGCCCCCGCCAGGTACTGCGACGTCGTCAGCACCGCCCCCGCCGAGGACTGCTGCGCCGCCGGGACGTCCCGGCCGCCGAGCAGGAACATCGCCGTGTAGATCATCCCGTGCGCGAAGCCGCTCAGCAGGAGCCCCGGCAGCAGGCCGGCGGCGTAGGACGCGCCGCCGAACGCCGCGAGCCAGCCCAGTCCGAGCGCCGCCAGGGCGAAGCCGCCCGAGAGGACCGCCGCGGTGCCGAAGCGGCGCACCGCCCGGCCGGTGACCGCGCTGCCCAGGGTGACGAGCGCGGCGAGCGGCAGGAAGGCCAGCCCGGCCCGCAGCGGGGCGTAGCCGCGTGACGTCTGCAGCAGCAGCGTCACCAGGTAGAACTCGGAGCCGACGCTGGCCATGTACAGCGCCGTCGCCGCCGCGCCCACCCGCAGGCTCCGGATGCGCCGCAGCGACCGGTCCACCAGTGGCGCGCGACCGGTGCGTTCGTGCGCGACGAACCCGGCGGTCAGCAGGACGAAGGCGGTGAGGGTGGCGAGGGTGGCCGGGGCGGTCCAGCCGGCGGTGCCGGCGAGGGTGAGGCCGAGGACCGCGCCGAGGGCGGCGCCGGTGCCGAGCAGCGCACCGGGCAGCGGCACGCGAGCGCCACCCGCGGCCGCGGACCGCAGCCAGACGAGCCCGCCGGCCAGGCACAGCAGCGTCACGGGCACGTTGACGAAGAACGTCCAGCGCCACGACACGCGGGTCAGCACGCCACCGAGGACGACGCCGGCGGCGAGACCCGACGCGCCGACGGCACCCCACACCGACAAGGCCCGGGACCGGGCTGAGGATCGGGTTGAGAACATCGTGCCGAGCAGCCCCAGGATCGCCGGTTGCAGCAGCGCGGCGGCGAGGCCCTGGGTGAACCGGGCAGCGAGCAGCACCCCGCCGGAGGACGCGAGCCCGCCGCCGGCGCTGGCCAGGCCGAACACGGCCATCGCGGCGACGAACAGCCGGCCGGCGCCGACCCGGTCGGCGAGGCGGCCGCCGACGAGCAGGAAACCGGCGAAGGGCACCGCGTAGGCGCTCACCACCCACTGCGCGGCCGGCAGCTCCAGTCCCAGGTCCCGGGACATGCCGGGCAGCGCCACGTAGACGATCGAGTAGTCCAGGGCCAGGAGGAACTGGGCGAGGGACAGCAGGAGCAACGGCATGCAAGGATCATCGAAGGTTCACATCGATGTCAACGTCAAGCGGGAGTGAGCATGCGCATAGGCGAGTTGTCCCGCCGGACCGGGATCCCCACCCGCCTGCTGCGGTACTACGAGGAGCAGGGGCTGCTCACGCCGGTGCGGCTGGCCAACGGGTACCGCGACTACGCCGACCGGCTCGTCGACCGGGTGGAGCAGATCCGTGGGCTGCTCGACGCGGGGCTGCCGACCCGGGTGATCCGGGAGGTGCTGCCCTGCACCGACAACCCGTGCACCATCACGGTCACCGACGCCAGCGACGAGCTCGTCGGGCTGCTGGAGGCGGAGCGCGACAAGATGGACGCCCGGATCGAGTGCCTGGCCCGCAACCGCGACGCCATCGCCGCGTATCTGCGCCAGGTGGAGGCGGCAAGAAAACGGTGACAACCATTTCCGGGGCCGGCGTTGTTGACCGGCCAGGGAGGGTGACCGATGGAGGACTTCGAGGCGTATGTCAGCGCGGCGTGGCCGCGGCTGCTTCGCTCGGCGTGGCTGCTGACACACGACTGGCACCGGGCGGAGGACCTGGTCCAGACGGTGCTGGCGCGCGCGTACGGCCGCTGGCCGCGGATCAAGGACGGTGCGCCGGACGCGTACCTGCGGGCGATGCTCGCCAGCACCTACCTGAGCTGGTGGCGGCGGCGCTGGCGGGGGGAGCTGCCGACGGAGCAGCTGCCGGAGCAACCGGCGGGTGGCGGCGAGCTCGAGGGGGTTGAGCTGCGCCACCTGCTCGCTGATGCCCTCGCCCGGCTGCCGCGGCAGCAGCGGGCGGTGCTGATGCTGCGCTTCCACGGCGACTTCACCGAGGCGGACACCGCGCGAGCCCTCGGCCTGCGGATCGGCACCGTCAAGTCCCACACGTCGCGCGCCCTGGCGGCGTTGCGCCACGACCCGCAGCTGCGGGCATTACTGAGCGAAGGAGCGGGTCGATGAGCGACGAGGAACAGGTCATCGACCTGCTCGACCGGGCGACGGCGTCAGTGCCGGCGGCGCTGCTGGAGGCGCCGCACGCCGCGATCCGGCGCCGGGTGCGCCGCCGCCGCGCGGCCGGTTGGACCGCTGCCGCGGCCGCCGCACTGCTGATCATCGCTGGGTTCGCCGTCGCCCGGCCGGGTCCGGCCGCCCAGATGCCGGCCGCGCCCGGGGCCGCGCCCGCGGCCACGTCCGCGCAAGAAGCGCCGGGCGTGCCGTGGCTCGGCGCTCGGATCGACCGGACCGGCACCAGGCTCACCGTCTACGCGGTGCCGCTGCTCGGCAAGTGTGTCGCCGAGCGGGACCCCAACCGCGACGACCTGGTGCTGGACGACGACCGCGTCACGGTGCAGCTCGACGGCATCTACACCGGCTGCGCCGACGACACGCAGGTGACCTCGCGGACGTTCACGCTGCCCCAGGCGCTCGGCGACCGGTTCGTGGTGGATGGCCGGAGCCCCAGGGGTCAGCCGTTCCTCTTCTCCGACAAGGACGTGCCGGACTTCGCGGCCGGCGGCTGGAGCGAGCAGAAGGCGGTCTGGCTCAACTCCGGCGCCGCGGTCCTCCAGCTGTATCTCACCCGGCCCGGCGGCCCCGACCTGATCTTCACGCCGGCCCGCTGGCAGCCGGAGCCCGACGGCCGGGTCGCCACGCCCGATCACACCCTTACCCTGGGCGATCTCCAGATCGACGTGTACAACCGGCCCGGTCAGCAGGCCGCCGGCTGGTTCTCGTCGCACAACTCGGATGTGCGCTTCATGCTGACGGTGGCCGGCAACCCGCTCGAAAAGGACGCGTTCGACGCGCTGCTGCGTGGTATGACCTGGGCGTGACCACACCCCTTACCGAGCCAGTCATCGAGGTGGCGACCCCCGCGCATCGTGCCGCGGCGGTCGCCACCGTCGTCTCCGCGTTCGCCGCCGACCCGGCGTTCCGGTACTTCTGCCCCGACGACGAGACGTACCTCAGCGACGCGGAGGCGATCGCCGGCGGGCTGTTCGACTCGCGGGTCGGGCACGGCACCGTCTGGGTCGCCGACGGCGGGGCGGCCGTCGCCATGTGGGACGGGCCGGACGCGCCGCCGTCGAGCCACACGCCGATCGGGCGGTTCGCGGTGTACGAGCATGCCGTCGCCGCCGTGATGCCGAGGTATCCACGCTGGTATCTCGGGGTCCTCGCCTGCCACCCGGAGCGCCGTGGACAGCGGCTCGGCCGCGCCGTGATGGCGCCGGGCCTGCGCCGGGCCGCCGGCGCCGGGCTGCCGGCGCTGCTGGAGACGTCCAATCCCGGCAACGTCGCGGTGTACCGCAGCGTCGGCTTCGACGTCCTGGAACACCTGACCGTCGATGCCGAGCTGCCGGTCTGGATCATGCGCCGGCCGTAACACGGCGGCGCGGCCGCGCTGACCTGGGGAGAGCGCTCCCGCAAGCATCACATCAGGCTTTGTCACTGCGCGACGCAGCGTCAAGCGGCCGTGAGCTGCTGGTAGTCGATGTTTGGAGAGCGCTCTCCCATTCGGGCGGAAGCATTGACACGATTCGAGCAAGGGTTCACAGTGACCGGATGAGAGAGCGCTCTCTCATCCCTCCGCAACACACTGGTCACCCGAGCGACATGAATGGAGCTCCCTATGAGTTGGTCGGCACCCGCCCCCGGCCATCGACGTCTCTCACGATTTACGACCGGCCGGCGCACCCTTCGCGCCGGTGCCATCGCCACCGCGGTGGCCGCGATGCTGTGCACCTACATCGTCGTGGTCGTGACCCGCGCCGACGCCGCGGAGACCCTGCTGTCGCAGGGTAAGCCCACCACCGCGTCGTCGACGGAGAACGCCGGCACCCCCGCCACCAGCGCCACCGACGGTAACGGTGGCACCCGCTGGTCCAGCGCATACAGCGACCCGCAGTGGATCCAGGTCGACCTGGGCTCCACCCAGACGCTCACCCGCGTCGCCCTGAACTGGGAAGCGGCGTACGCGACGGCGTACCAGATCCAGACCTCCGCCAACGGGTCGACCTGGACGAACGTCTACAGCACCACGACCGCCACCGGCGGCAACCAGAGCCTGCCCGTGAGCGGCACCGGCCGCTACGTCCGGGTCTACACCACCGCCCGCGCCACGCAGTACGGCGTCTCGCTGTGGGAGTTCCAGGTCTACGGCGGCGACGTCACGCCCGGCACCTGCGGCACCGCCAATGCCGCGCTCGGCAAGACCTACAGCGCCTCGTCGACGGAGAACGCCGGCACGCCCGCCTCGTCCGCGTTCGACGGCAACACCGGCACCCGCTGGTCCAGCGCCGCGAGCGACCCGCAGTGGGTCCAGGTCGACCTCGGCTCCACCCAGGCCGTCTGCGGCGTCACGCTGAACTGGGAAGCGGCGTACGCGACCGCGTACACGATCCAGGTCTCCACCAACGGCACGACCTGGACGAACATCCACACCGCGACCGGCTCGACCGGCGGTGTGCAGACGCTCACGGTCACCGGCACCGGCCGCTACGTGCGGATGAACGGCACCGCCCGGGCCACCCAGTGGGGCTACTCGCTGTGGGAGTTCCAGGTCCGTACCCAGGGCGTGCCGCCGACCACCAGCGACACGCCGAGCCAGCCGAGCAACTCGCCGAGCCAGCCGCCGGGGAACACGGTCCTGCTGTCGTACAAGAAGCCGGCCGTCGCGTCGACCTCGCAGAACGACAGCAACTGCAACCCGTGCACGCCGGACAAGGCGTTCGACAACGACCCCGCGAGCCGCTGGGCGACGAGCCCGACGAACGGCTGGGTCGACCCGGGCTGGATCTACGTCGACCTCGGCGCGACCGCGCAGATCAAGCAGGTCGTGCTGCAGTGGGACCCGGCCTACGCCGTGGCCTACCAGATCCAGACCTCCAACGACGCGGCCAACTGGACGCAGATCTACGCCACCACGACGGGTAAGGGCTTCAAGGAGACCCTGAATGTCACCGGCACCGGCCGTTACGTCCGGATGTACGGCACCGCCCGCTCCAACGGCTACGGCTACTCGCTGTGGGAGTTCAAGGTGTACGGCACCGGCGGCGCGCCGGTCCAGCCGCCGGCGAACCCGGCCGACCCGATCTTCCCGGCCACCAACCTGGTCTGGGCGGACGAGTTCAACACCGGCACCAACGTCGACACGTCCAAGTGGACGATCGACCCGGGCACCGGCCAGAACGGTGAGATCCAGTACTACACCAACCTGGACAACACCTCCATCCAGGCCGGCTCGCTGGTCATCGAGGCCCGCAAGCAGACCGTCGGCGGCCGCGACTACACCTCCGGCCGGATCAACACCAGCAACAAGTTCTCCACCCAGTACGGCCGCGTCGAGGCCCGGATCAAGGTCCCGAAGGGCAACGGCCTCTGGCCCGCCTTCTGGATGATGGGCACCGACTTCCTGACCGGGCGTCCCTGGCCGTACAACGGCGAGATCGACATCATGGAGATCCTCGGCAAGAACACCAACGAGATCTACTCGACGCTGCACGCGCCGGCCTACAACGGCGGTGGCGGCTACGGCCAGAAGATCTCCACGGTCGACCTGTCGCTGGACTACCACGTCTACTCGACCGAGTGGGACAGCAAGCACATGACGTTCCGCGTCGACAACCAGGTCATCCTGGTCGCCGACAAGGACACCGTCGAGACGACCCGTGGCCCGTGGGTCTACGACCACCAGTTCTACCTGATCCTCAACCTCGCGGTCGGCGGTGACTTCCCGGGCCCGATCGACGCCACCACGCCGTTCCCGTCCCGGATGTACGTCGACTACGTGCGGGTCTACAAGTGAGCGCCCGGGTCCTGGGGAGGAGCTCGGTTCGTCGGCTGACGATCGGGCTTGCGCTCACCGCACTGGTTGGCACGTACGCCTTCATGCAGGGCTCGGCGGATGCCGCCGAGACGCCGATCTCGCAGGGGAAGCCGGTCACGGCCTCCTCGGCGGAGAACGGGGGATCGGCGGCGGCCAACGCCGTCGACGGCAACGGGGGGACCCGGTGGTCGAGCGCGTTCAGTGACCCGCAGTGGCTGCAGGTCGACCTGGGCGCGCCGGCCACCATCACCCAGGTGGTGCTGAACTGGGAGGCCGCGTACGCCCGCGACTTCACCATCCAGACGTCGGCCAACGGCACCTCGTGGACGACGATCAACACCACCGTCAACGGCACCGGCGGCGTGCAGACGCTGAACGTGTCCGGCTCCGGCCGGTATGTGAAGCTCAACACGACCCGCCGGGCCACCCAGTACGGCGTCTCGCTGTGGGAGTTCCAGGTGTTCGGGACGGGCGGCTCGACGCCGACCAACAACCCGACCACCATCCCGCCGGGCGCGGTCCGGGTCGCGGAGTTCCTCGCCGACTGCCCGTTCAGCCACCGGCTGCCGGACGACCCGATCGTGTTCCCGGGCCTGCCCGGGGCGTCGCACATGCACAGCTTCTTCGGCAGCACCGTGACCAACGGCAACAGCACGGTCACCGACCTCGCCAACGGCCCGAGCAACTGCAACCCGGCCGTCGACAAGTCCTCGTACTGGGTGCCCACCCTGTATCAGGACGGGGTCGCGAAGGAGCCCGTGATCACCACGTTCTACTACCTCGGTGAAGGGGTCAACGACGCCGTTCGCGAGAACACCCAGTCGCTGCCCTTCGGACTGCGGATCGTCGCCGGCAACGCCAAGGCGACCGCACCCGACGCGACCACCATCTCCCGGTGGTCGTGCCTGCACCACAACGAGTCCGGCGCGGGCAAGGACTTCATCAACTGCCCGGCCGACTCGATGCTGGAGTCGTACCTCGACTTCCCGCAGTGCTGGAACGGGCGTGACCTGGACTCGGCCGACCACAAGAGCCACATGGCCTACCCGGTCAACGGCGCCTGCCCCGCCACGCACCCCGTCGCGGTGCCGAAGCTGCGGCAGGTCCTGCGGTACCCGGTGAACGGTGACCCCGCACGCATCCGGCTCAGCTCGGGCGCCGGGTTCACCATGCACGGCGACTTCTTCAACGCCTGGCCACAGGCCGAGATGGACCGCCGGGTCGCGTACTGCATCCGCTTGAAGGTCAAGTGCGGCGCAAACGGGCAAGCCTAGGTATTTAAGAACCGGCCGTGGATGGACGTGCCCCAGTTGCCGTCCATCCACGGCTCCCTTTTTCTCACCGCGCGGGGGCACGATCTACCGTGAGACTCATGACGGGCAGCGACACGCGACCACCCACCCTGGAACAGGTCGCCAACTACGCCGGGGTGTCCCGCGCGACGGTCTCCAGGGTGATCAACGGGGTGCAGACCGTCGACCCCGAGCTGCGGCGCACCGTCGAGCGGGCGATCGCCGCGACGGGCTACGTGCCCAACCTCGCCGCCCGGTCGCTCGTCACCCGCCGCACCGACTCGATCGCCCTCGTGGTGTCCGAGCCGGAGAACCGCGGCTACGAGACGCCGTTCCTCACCCGCACGTTCACCGACCCCTACCTGGGCCGGGTCACCGCCGGAGCGCAGGAGGTGCTCCGCCCGCTCGGCATCCACCTGGTCATCTTCCTGGCCGACCCGCCCGCCCGCGAGCACGTCATGCGGTACCTCCGGCAGGGCCACGTCGACGGCGCCCTGCTCATCTCCAGCCACGTCGACGACCCGCTGCCCGGCCAGCTCGTCGACCTCGGCGTGCCGTGCGTGCTGTCCTGCCGCCCCGGCCAGCCGGTGCACACCAGCTACGTCGACGTCGACCAGCGCGCCGGGGTCCGCATGGCCGTCGACCGCCTCGCCGGCCTCGGCCGACGCTGCATCGCCACCATCACCGGCCCCCTCGACATGCCGGCCGCGCAGGACCGCCTCGCCGGCTTCCGCGCCGCCGTCGCCGCCCACGGCCAGACCGACGTCCCCTACGTCGAGGGCGACTTCACCCGCGGCGGCGGCGAACGGGCCGCCCGCACCCTGCTCGCCTCGCATCCCGACGTCGACGGCGTCTTCGTCGCCAACGACCTCATGGCCGACGGTGCTCTGCGCGTCCTCCAGGAAGCCGGCCGGCGCGTCCCCGACGACGTCGCCGTCATCGGCTTCGACGACAGCACCGCCGCCCTGGAGTGCCACCCGCCGCTGAGCACCGTCCGCCAGCCGGTCGAGGAGATGGCGGGGGAGATGGCGCAACTGCTGCTGACCCGCATCCGCGAACCCGGCCGCTCCCCGCGGTCCGTCATCTTCAACCCGGAGCTGATCCTGCGCGCCTCCGCGTGAACCCCGCGACGTAGAGGACTTCTGCGGCGCGACGCCGGGCCTGCCGCGCCGCCGCTACAACCGGCTCGCCGGCGCCGCGGTGGCGTTCCTGGACACCGTCGAGCGCGGCCCGGCGATCCAGTTCGCCGCGGCCCTGGACCCGGCGTTCGCCGCCGCCGTGGCCCTGATCGACCCGCGCCGTGCGACTCCTGCGTGCCATGTCACCGCCCGTGGCCGCCGCGGTCCGGCACCTGATGGGCGGCGCGCCGTCCGATCAGGTAGGGCGGCCGAGGCCGGCCTCGCGGGCCTGGACGATGGCCTGGGTGCGGGTCGGGACGTGCAGCTTGGTGAGGATGGTGGAGACGTTGTTGGCGACCGTCTTGCCGGACAGGTGCAGCATCCGGCCGATCTCGGTGTTGGACAGGCCCGCGGCCAGCCGGTCGAGGATCTCCAGCTCCCGGGCGGTCAGCTGGGGGAACGGGTGGTCCCTCGGCGGCGGCGCGGCGAACCAATCGCGGAGCCGGCCGGCCAGGGCGGCGCCGAAGACGGGCTGGCCGGAGGCGGCGGCGCGGACGGCGGCGATGATGTCGCGGCCCTCGGCGCCCTTGACCAGGTAGCCGAGCGCGCCGGCGCGGACCGCGGCGAAGACCGTGTCGTCGTCCTCGAACATGGTCAGCACGAGCACCGCGGTCGCGGGGCGGCGGGCGAGGATCTCCCGGGTCGCCTCGATGCCGTGCAGGCCGGGCATCTGCAGGTCCATGAGGACGACGTCGGGGGCGAGCTCGACGGCGCGCCGGACGGTCTCCCGGCCGTCGCTGACCTCGCCGACGACCTCGATGTCCTCGACCGTGCCGAACACCGCCCGCAGCCCCTGGCGGACGAGGGGATGGTCGTCGGCGAGCAGGACCCGGGTCACGACGCCACCGCCTTCTCCGTGCCGGTCGTGTCTGCCGCTACCGCGCCCGACCGCGGGAGCGGTGCCACGCCGGACCGCGGGTCCGATGCGGCGCCGCCGTGCGGGATGGGGGGTGCGTTGCCCGGCGGGATCAGGAGGTCGTCGCTGGGTGGCGGGAGCGGGAAGCGGGCCGTCACGGACGCGCCGCCCGCCGGGGCCGGGCCGGCGTGCAGCGTGCCGCCCAGCTCCTCGGCGCGCTCGCGCATCGCGGTCAGGCCGACGCCCGGCTGCCACGGCCGGCCGGTGGTGCCGTCGTCGCCGACCTCCAAGACCAGGTCGCGCTCCCGCACGGCGACCCGGACCCGGCAGTGGGCGGCGTCGCTGTGCCGGACGGTGTTGGTGACCGCTTCCACCGCGATGCGGAACACCGCCACCTCGACGGCCGCGGGCAGCTCCGGCAGGTCACCGGCGGTGACGGTGACCGTGGGGCCGGTGCCGGCCCGGAGCCGGTCCGCCTGGGAGCGGAGCGCGCCGACGAGGCCGAGCTCGTCCAGCGCGGGCGGGCGCAGCCCGTGCACGAGGCGGCGCAGCTCGGCCAGGGCCTGGGTGGTCGCCTCGCGGGCCTCGCCGACGTACCGGGCGGCGCCGGCCGGGTCGGCGTCGAGCCGCGCGGCGGCGGCGTCGAGGGTGAGCCCGACCGCGGTGAGCACCGGGCCGATGCCGTCGTGCAGGTCGCGGCGCAGGCGGCGGCGTTCCTCCTCGCGGGCGGTGACGAGCCGTTCGCGGGAGCGCAGCAGCTCGGCGGTGAGGCCGGCGGCGTGCACGGCGACGCCGAGCTGGCTGGCGACGTCGTCGAGGAGCGCCGCGTCGCGGTCGTCGAAGCCGTCCTCACCACGGCGCGGTCCGGCCGCGAGGAAGCCTTCGACGCGCTGCTCGTACCGCAGCGGCCAACGTCTGACGAGCGGGCCGGGGGATCCGGTGCCGGCGAGGACGGCGCCGTCGGCGCGTTCGATCGCGACGTAGGGCAGGCGCAGCGACGTCGCCGCCGACTCCACGAGGGAGGCCAGGACGTCGCGCTGCGGGACCGCGTTCAGCCGGCGGCCGAGCTCCCGCAGCGTGCGGTACGGGTCGCTGCGGTCGCCGTAGAACAGCCGCTCCACCAGCCGCTGCACCCGGGCCCGCACCGGCGCGAACAGCAGCGCGACGGCCGCGGCCGCGACCGGGGCGGCGAGCCGGTCGGCGGTGAGCCGCACGAGGAGGGCGGAGACGCCGAGGTACGCGCAGACGAGCAGCGCCGTGACCGACGCGTAGACGGCGGAGCGCGCCACGATCGTGTCGATCGCCCAGAGCCGGTACCGCAGCACCGGCACGGCGAGCGTGAGCACGAACAGCACCGGGTCGAGGGCGTTGAACCCGCCCAAGTGGTCGGTGACGGCGAGCGGGAAGAGGGCCAGGGCGGCCAGGATGCCGGCGGCGCGCCACTTGAGCTGCTGGCGTTCGACGCCGCGGGCCCGCAGGTATCGCACGACGACGCCGAGCCCGGCGACCAGGCCGAGCAGCACGACGCCCGGCGCGAGCACCATGAGAGCCTCGCCCGCGGCACCCCTCGGCTCGAGGCCGCCCAGCTCCTCGGCCGTCACCGCGACCACGATGCCGCCCACGACGACGAGGACCGTGCCGGTGACCAGCGCGATCTCCAGGACCCGTCCGCGCCACGTCGCCGGGCGGCCGGCCGGGAACCGGACGTTGATCAGGCCCTGCACGGCGATCGGCAGGAAGCCGAAGCTGGTGGCGGCCAGGCCGCACCGGATGAGGAAGCCGTCGGCGCCGCGACCCGCCGCCTCGTACGCCGGCAGCACCGCCACGACCTGCACGACGATCAGGACGGCGGCGCCGGCGAGCAGCCAGCCGAACGGCAGGTCCGGCCGCCGGTGGATGAGGACGGCCCCGGCGACGCCGTAGGACACCATCGTGGCGAGGGACTCCAGCCACCCCTGCTCGTCGGGCGCCCGGTGCCCCTCGGCCAACCACGCGAGCAGGAAGACGACGCCGGTGATGACGACGGCCAGGGTCGCCGCCGCGCATCGGGCGGCGGCGGGGCTGGGTTCGCGGGCGGTGTCGATGCGATGAGCATCGCGCCCGGCCGGCCGGTGCGGCAATGGCCGGCGTTCCCGTGAGGGCGGGAGTTCCTCCCGGCGGGTCGGGAACGGCAGCCCTGGGCCGGGGTACGGCCGCGCCCGCACGCTCGATGGACTTCGACAACCATTGAGGAGATGTCATGAGGACCATCCGGTACACGGCCGCGCTCGCCACCGTCGTCATGTCGCTGATGAACCTGCCGTTCGCGTTGGACGACGGCGGCGCCGGCCTGGCCATGCCCGTCCGGATCCTGGTCAGCCTGCTGGGGCTGCTCGGGCTCGGCGCCGCGGTCGCGCTGCTCGCCAAGGCCTCGTGGGGGGCGGCGGCGGTCGTCGCGATCGGCGCCGTCAACCTGGTCGGCGCGGTGGTGAGCGTCGCGGCCGGCATGGAGGGCGGTCTGATCGGGCTCACGGTGAGCCTGGTCATGACCGGCCTCGCGGTGGCGGCGCTGGTGCTGCAGGGCCGCGCCGCGCCGCGGGCCGCCTGACCCCGGCGGGTCACTCCGGGAGCGCCGGCACGACCCGCGCCTGGCCCGGGAGCGGCGTGCCGCTTCCCTGCCCCTCGACCGCCCCGATGCCCGCGCGGACGGCCTGCGCACCCGGGTTCCAGCTTGGGGTTCGCTGCGCACCCGCACGGCAGCGCGGTGGGCCCCCGGCCGGACCTACGGCTGGGGGTCCTCGCGGCGGGCACGGCGCTTCCAGGCGTCCTCGATGCCGGCGCGCACGGCGGCCCGGACGACCAGGTAGATCGACGCGCAGCCGAGGGCCCACAACAGGACGGTGACGCCGGCGGCGCCCGGATCGGACATGGCGCCGATCATAGCGATCCGTCAATCGGCGTTCCATCCCGGCGGCCCCGGCCCGGCCCCGGCCCCGGCAAGAGTGCCGGTCCGGGTCGGCGGGTCCGGGTGAGAGGGTCCGGGTCAGCGGCGCCGGGTCAGCGGGCGGTCCGGCGGTTGGTGCGGCGGCGGGGGGCGGGCTTGGCCTTGCCGCGGCTCTTGGCCTTGCGGCGGGGGACGACGGCCTGCCAGCGCCGCTGGCGCAGGATCTTCTCGTAGCGTTCGACCAGCCGCTCGCGCTGCTTCTTCGTGCAGCCGAGCTGCTCCGGCTCGAGGCGGGCGATCCGGTCGGCGATCACGGCGGCGGCGGCGAACCGGGCCCAGGTCGGCTTCTGCCGGGCCAGGCGGCGGGCGTGGGCGGCGAGCACGTGCCGGGCCGGCGGGTAGTCCGCGAGGCTCATGCCCTGGCCGGAGCCGTCGGCCATGGCCCGCAGCAGCGCCGCGGCGTGGTCGACGACCTCGTCGTCGGCGTCGGGGTCGATGATCGCGGCGTGCAGGTGCGCGGCGGTCGCGACGGCGACGGCGGTCACCGCGTCGAGGTCGTCGCCGGCACAGGCGTGCCGCAGCAGCCAGTCGCGCACCTCGGGCAGGACCGCGACGGTGCACAGCGCCTCGATGGCGTGCACCCGGCCCCAGCCGCGGGTCCGCGCGGCGAGCCACAGCAGCGCCTCGATGCCGGCGTCGCCGCGGTGGCGCAGCGACTCGACGGCGAGGGCGCCGAACTCGGCGGAGAGCAGGCCGATCGTGCGGATGAGCTCGATGTCCTTGTCGGAGGCGGTCTCGTCGGTGCCGAGCAGCGCCAGCCCGACGGCGACCTCGCGCCGGTCGACGCCGTAGCGGACCAGCCACCGGCCGGTCCGCCGGACCCGTTTGCGACCGGCCCGCAGCGCCGCGGCGGCGACGTGCTCGTTGTCGTTGACGGGCACGTACACCCCGTCGAACGCCCCGACGAGCGCCCTGGGTGCGGCAGCCGGCGAGGCGAAGTGCTTGTCGAGGATCTTCGCGACGTCCGCGCCGACCCGCCGGGCGTCGCCGCCGATGCCCGTGCGGGGGCGCTGATCGTCTGGGTACGGCGCACCACCGGCGGGCAGTGGGTCGTCCTTGCCCTGGCGGTGCAGCAGCACCGCGTGGTCGTGGAGCCGTTCACGGATCATGGCCAGAGATGGTGTCACACCGCAGGTCACATGACGAGACGCAGTTTTCTGGCGGCGACGCCGACGGTGAGCCGCTGCCCCCACGACAGCTCCAGGCGGTCGGCCTCCAGGCCGTCGGCGAACACGACGAGGCCCTCGCCCTCGCTCGTCAGCTCCAGGGTCGCGGTGCCCTCGAGGCGGCCGCTGGTCAGCGTGACACCGGTCGCCGGCGACGGCCACGCCTCGCGGACGAACCAGGTCAGCGCCGGCTCGGCGGGGGCGGGACGGTCCGGGGCGTCGGCGCGCTGCCGGGCGATCGAGGAGCACCAGCCGGTCGCGCCGGTCCCGGTGCCGACGACGACCCCGGAGGACGAATGCCGTTCCCGCGCACCGTCCGATGTGGACAGTGTGTACCGGGCCGACTGGTGCGTGACGTGCCCGAAGTAGATCTCGTTGAGGCCGAGCAGCTCCTGACCGTCGTCGAGCGCGGCGGACACCATCGTGCGGTCCTGGACCGGCAGGCCGGGCAGGTCGCGCAGCAGCCGCCGCAGCGCCTTCGGAGGGTGGCGGACGAGCACGCCCGGGTTCCGCTCGGGCGCGGGGTTGACCCCGATGACCGGCTGCCCGTCGAGGTACTTGGCGACGTTGGCGACCAGGCCGTCCTGCCCGACCGCCACGACGACGTCCTCCGGCGCGAACAGGAACCGCGACAGGTCGGCCCGGTCGAGGTGGCCGCGGCGCCAGTCGGCGGGCACGGCCGCGCCGGCCGTGGTGAGCGCGGCCTGCTGGGCCGTGTGCCGGGCCGCGACCTCGTCGAGGTCGCGGCCGCGCTGGCGCAGGAAGTACGCGGCGGCGGCGCGGGTGCCGTGCCGGGCGAGCAGCTCGTCGAGCTCGCTGCGCCGCGACACCAGCACCACCCGTGGCGCGAGCGTGCTCATGACGGCCCTGCCCATGCACTCATGACGTGCTCCCTTCTCTTCCGGATCACGGAATGGGGGGGGTCAGCGGCCGAGGCGGTCGACGAGGCCGGTCAGCACGTCCGGGGTGACCGTCAGCTGGCCGATCTCGGGCAGGTTGCCGGCGAGCTCGCGCAGCGCCAGGGCCTGCAGGATGCCGGGAGCCAGGTCCCGGTACGCGGCCAGGCGCGCGGTCTCCGCCTCGGCCTCGGCGAGCCCGACGGCACGGACACCCTCGGCGCGTGCCTCGGTGCGGGCCCGGTCGGCGTCGGCCTCGGCGGCGGCGGTGAGCCGGGCCCGCTCGGCGTCGGCGAGCGCGGTCACCTTCGACCGTTCCGCGGCCGCGGTCGCCGCGACCTGCTCGCGCTCGGCCACGGCCTGGGCCGCGACGAGGGCCGCGGCGGCGTCGACCTCGGCCTTGCGGCGGGCGTTGGCGCCGTGCTGCTCGACCAGCTGCTGCTCGCGGCGGGCCAGCTCGATCTTGCTCTGCAGCTCGTTCTCGGCGATCGTGCGCTCCTGCTCGACGGCGCGGGCCCGGCGGGCGTACGTGGCCTTGTCCGCCTCCTGCTGCACCGCCTCGCGGGTCGGGGTCTGCAGGGCCCGCTCCAGGTCCGGCTCGGGGCGGATCGCGACGACCCGGGCGCTGACCACGCTGACGCCGGTGTCGGTGAGGCGGGGGTCGCCGCCGAGTGCCTCGGCGACCGCCTCGCGGACCGGGGCGATGCCGGTGGTCAGCGCGTCGGTCAGGGTCAGCCGCGCGAGCAGGTCCAGGGCGGGCTGCTGGGCGAGCTCGGCGAGGAGCGTGGCGACCTGGTCCAGGGGCTGCCCCCGCCACGAGCCGGCCTGCGGGTCGACGGAGAAGTCGAGGCGGGAGGCGGCCACGTCGGGGGCGCTGATCCGGTAGGTGACCGTCGCCTGCACCGTGACGTCGGCGAAGTCCGCGGTCCGGGCGTGGAACAGCAGCGGCAGCTCCCGGTCGTCGACGGGCACCTCGGACAGCACGGCGGTCAGCGGCCGGTAGTAGAACGACTGGCCGATGCCCTCGTGCCGGACCTTGCCCTTGACGTGGTGGCGGACCCAGGAGGTCGGCGCGCCGCGCAGGTGGCGCAGGAAGAAGCGGGTGGTCACATCGGCCATGGTGGCCCTCCCCAATGAGTTATCGTCGACTTGACGATATAAGTCGTCGACCTTTCTCGTCAATGTGGTGATAAATACATGTCGTTCGCCGTGACCGTCGACCTGGTGCTGCTGACGATCCGCGAGGGTGCCCTCAGCGTCCTGCTGATCCGCCGGGCGATCCCGCCGTACCAGGGCGGAAGCGCGCTACCGGGCGGCTTCGTGCTGCCGGAGGAGGACCTCGACGACGCCGCCGAGCGCGAACTGGTGGAGGAGACCGGGCTGCGCGGGGCGGGGCACCTCGAGCAGCTCGGCAGCTACGGCGCGCCCGGCCGGGACCCGCGCGGCAGGGTCGTCACGATCGCCTACCTGGCCCTGGTCCCGGACGCGCCGTCACCGCGGGCCGGCAGCGACGCCGCCGAAGCGGACTGGGTGCCGGTCGCCGCGCTGCCACCCCTCGCGTTCGACCACGGGCGCATCCTCGCCGACGGGATCGAGCGGGCCAGGGCGAAACTGGAGTACACGCCCCTCGCGGCCGCCTTCTGCCCGCCGGAGTTCACGATCGCCGAGCTGCGCCAGGTGTACGAGTCGGTCTGGGGCACCCGGCTCGACCCGCGCAACTTCCACCGCAAGGTGACGTCCACCGACGGCTTCGTCGTGGCGACCGGCCGCTCCACCGCAGGCGAAAGGGGCCGCCCCGCGCAGCTGTTCGTGCGCGGGGCGGCCCCGGTGCTGTATCCGCCGTTGTTGCGGAAGGGTTAGAGACGCAGGTCGTTCGTCACCGCCCGGCCCTGCCCGGAGAGCAGGGCGTCGAACGTGGTCGTGAGCGCGAACGGGTCCGCGACCACCGGCGACTCCCGCCGGCCGACCAGGTCCGCGAGCTCGCGGCCGGCCCGGTCGATGCGCCGGTGCAGGGTCGCGTCGCCGCCGCCGGCCCAGTCCTCCGTCGCGGCGAACACCGACGTCGGCGCCACCACCGCGTGCAGGTAGGTGAACATCGGCCGGAGCGCGTGCTCCAGGGCCAGGGAGTGCCGGGCGGTGCCGCCGGTCGCGCCGAGCAGCACCGGCTTGTCGGTGAGCACGTCGTCGCCGAGGACGTCGAAGAACGACTTGAACAGGCCGCTGTAGGAGGCGTTGAAGATCGGCGACACCGCGATCACCCCGTCGGCCGCCGCGACCGCGTCCAGGACGTCCTTGAGCTCGGGTGCCGGGAAGCCGGTCAGCAGGTGGTCGGTGATGTCGTGGGCGTGGTCGCGCAGCTCCACCACCCGCACCTCGGTGCCGGTGCCGATCTCCCGGGCGGCCGCGGCGGCGAGCCGGTCCGCGAGGAGCCGGGTCGACGACGGCTGGCTCAGCCCGGCGGCGATCACCACGAGGCGTTTCATGCGTCCACCTTCTCGGTCTGGGCCGCCTTCAGGGAGGCGTGCGTGGGGGCGTCCGGCACGTGCGCGGGGCGGCCGACCGCGAACTCCTTGCGCAGCACCGGCACGACCTCCTCGCCGAGGATGTCGAGCTGCTCCAGGACCGTCTTCAGCGGCAGCCCGGCGTGGTCGAGCAGGAACAGCTGGCGCTGGTAGTCACCGACGTACTCCCGGAACGACAGCGTCCGGTCGATGACCTCCTGCGGGCTGCCCACGGTCAGCGGGGTCTGCGCGGTGAAGTCCTCCATCGACGGGCCGTGCCCGTAGACCGGGGCGTTGTCGAAGTACGGCCGGAACTCCCGCTTGGCGTCCTGCGAGTTCTTGCGCATGAACACCTGCCCGCCGAGCCCGACGATCGCCTGGTCGGCGCCGCCGTGCCCGTAGTGCTCGAAGCGCTGGCGGTACAGCCCGATCATCCGCTGGGTGTGCTCCTTGGGCCAGAAGATGTGGTTGGCGAAGAACCCGTCGCCGTAGTAGGCCGCCTGCTCGGCGATCTCGGGACTGCGGATCGAGCCGTGCCACACGAACGGCGGGACACCGTCGAGCGGGCGCGGGGTCGCCGTGAAGCCCTGCAGGGGGGTGCGGAACTTGCCCTCCCAGTCCACCACGTCCTCGCGCCACAGCCGGCGCAGCAACGCGTAGTTCTCCACGGCCAGGGCGATGCCGTTGCGGATGTCCTGGCCGAACCACGGATACACGGGCCCGGTGTTGCCGCGGCCCATCATGAGGTCCACCCGGCCGTCGGCCAGGTGCTGCAGCATCGCGTAGTCCTCGGCGATCTTGACCGGGTCGTTGGTCGTGATCAGCGTGGTCGCGGTCGACAGCTGCAGCCGGCTGGTCTTCGCCGCGATCCAGCCCAGCATGGTGGTCGGCGACGACGGCACGAACGGCGGGTTGTGGTGCTCGCCGAGCGCGAAGACGTCCAGGCCGACCTCCTCGGCCTTGAGCGCGATCGTCACCATCGCCTTGACCCGCTCCGCGTCGGTCGGCACCCGCCCGGTGGTCGGGTCCTGCGTGACGTCACCGACGGTGAACACTCCGAACTGCATCTCGCACGCTCCAAGCTCTCAGGTCTGACGGGCAGTAGAACATAGCTGCCGAGTCAAACATTCCGCCGGTGAACTATCGCACGGCGCTCCTTTCCCGCGATGTGGCGCAGGTCTCCGTCAGTTGCCGGCGCTCTCGTAGCGGCGCAGGCCACGGGAGAAGATGAACCAGGCCACGGCCAGGCAGTAGGCGGCGACCACCGGGGTCAGCAGGCCCACCCACGCGTCGCCCGTGTCGAGCACGAACGTGACGGGGAAGAAGCTGACGAAGGCGAACGGCAGGGCGAAGCCCAGCGCCGCCTTCAGGGCCAGGGGGTAGATCGACAGCGGGAAGCGGGCCAGGTCGCCGACCTGGTGCACGGCGAACGCGAACAGCGGGCTCGGGCTCTGCATCCAGAACGACACCGAGTTGGTGGCGAGGTTGATCGCGACCTTCACGGCGATCGCCGACAGCAGCACGATGACGCCGCCGGCGATCCTGCCGACGGTCCAGTCGATGCCCAGGTGGGCGATCGCGAAGCCGAGCATGAGCCCGCCGGTGACGATGTTGGAGATGCCGTTGACGCCGATCTGCATGCTGCTGACCTGCAGCACGATCGGATACGGGCGGACCATCATGTAGTCGAGGTCGCCCTGGTTGATCTGCCAGGCCAGGTTCCACATGCCCTCGAAGAACAGCGAGCCGACGCCCTCGGCGATCGCCACCAGCGCGAACATGGCCACGACCGCCCAGAACGACCAGCCGTTGATGTGCGGCACCTTCGCGAAGATCGCCGCCAGGAACACCACGTTGACGACCTGCATGATGACGGTCCCGACCATCATGATCCAGAAGTCGCTCTCGTACTCCAGCAGGGAGCGCAGGTGCGCACCGAGCAGCCGGACGTACAGCCGGATGGTGCGCATCTCATCCCCCGTTCACGGTCAGCCGGCGAAGCCCCCGCCGGAAGAGCAGGCGGGCGCCGTACCACATGACGAGCACCCAACCGAGCTGCGTGGCGACCAGGAGCACCGCGTGCGTGCCCGACGCCTGCCCGATGAAGATCAGTGCCGGCGTCGAGGTCAGCCCCGCGAACGGCGACCACTGCGCCGTGGTCGCCAGCCAGCCCGGGAAGAACGCCAGCGGCACCAGCGCCCCGGACAGCAGCCCGGTCAGCGCCTGCCTGGCCCACAGCACCCCGACGAAGTTCTCCGTCCAGAAGCAGGCGAGGGTGCTCAGGTACGACACGGCGAACTTCAACGGCACGATCAGCACGATGCTGGCGGCGAACAGGCCCAGCATCGGCCCCGGCGGCGTGTCGAGGGCCCCGCCGATCGCGACGGTGATCGCCACGACGACGATCACGGCGACGGCCTCGATCCACACCCCACCGGCCGTCTCGGCGAACCGGGCCCGCTGGTAGTCCACCGGCTTCACCAGGTCCAATGCGACGAGCCCGGAGCGGATCCGGTGCGACATCCGGAAGTCCACGAACGTGCCGACGAGCGTGGCCGACGCGAACGCGACGACCAGGTAGGCCCGCATGTGCGGCCAGTCGAACCCGCCGACCTGACCGTCGGCGAGCAGGACCTTCCACACCGCCAGCAGCGCGATCAACTGGACTGCGGCCCCCCCGAGGGACAGCAGGAAGTTGCCCCGGTACGCCAGCGCGCTGAGCGCCGCCGCCCGGGCGTGTGCGGTGTATGGCTTCACGGCTGGAGCACCAGCTCGCCGCTGTAGACCCGCCGGATGACGTCCTCGATGGACGGTTCGTCGACGTTGAAGTCGACGAGGTTGGCCAGCGGCGCGAGCGCCGACACGACGTGCCCGGCGGTCATCGTGAACCGGTCGAAGCGCACCCCGAGGTGCAGCGGCGTCTCCCCGGCCTCGATCGCGGCACCCGGCAGCGCGGCCCGCGCGGCCTCCAGCGGCACCACCGTCTCGGTCTGCACGTTGAGGATCCGCTCGCGGGCGAACGCGTCCTTCACCGCCTCCAGGTCGCCGTCGAAGATGATCCGGCCCTCGTCGATGATGACCAGCCGCCGGCAGAAGCCTTCGATGTCGCCGAGGTCGTGGCTGGTCAGCATGACCGTGGTGCCCTCGTCGCGGACGGTGCGGAAGAACTGCCGGACCCGGTCCTTGACCGCGAGGTCGAGCCCGATCGTCGGCTCGTCCAGATACACCACCGGCGGGGCGTGCAGCAGCGCCGCGGCGAGGTCGGCCCGCATCCGCTGGCCGAGCGACAGTTTCCGGCCGAGGACCGGCAGCACCTCGCCGAGCTCCAGGACCTCCTCGAACCTGGCCATGCGGCGCCGGTACGTGCCGTGGTCGATGCCGTAGACGTCGCGCAGGACGGCCAGGGACTCCGACACCGGCAGGTCCCACCACAGCTGGGTCCGCTGCCCGAACAGCACCCCGATCCGGTGCGACACCGCGATGCGGTCCTTCTGCGGCGACAGCCCGTCGATGCGGACCTCGCCGGAGGTCGGCTGCAGGATCCCGCTGAGCAGTTTCACGGTCGTCGACTTGCCGGCGCCGTTGGGTCCCACGTAGGCGACCGCCTCACCGGCGTCGATCGACAGGTCGACGTGGTCGACGGCGGTCTTGTCCACGAACCGCCGCACGAAGAGATGTTTGACGGCGCCCCGCATGCCCGGATCCTTGTCCGGCCGGCGGAACACCTTGGTCAGTTGTCGAGCCTCCACGAGTGCCATCGCCGGGAGCCTAGTATTTCTTCGCGATCCGTATTAACCCATTTTCATCCCGCGTCGCATGGATCACGATCATCGGGCCACGGCGTACCGGACGACCTGGACGCCGCTCGGGAACGTCGTCGTGGAGCGGTGCTCCAGCGACAGCGGCACGGTGAACAGGGCCGGGCCCTCGGCGATGACGACCGGGTGGACGGCGAGGAGCACCTCGTCGACGACCGGCCACAGCGCCGCGAGCGTGGCGGGGCCGGCGGAGAGGATGACGTCGCCGTCGGTGGTGTGCCGCAGCGCGGCGAGCTGCGGGGCGAGATCCCCGCGCAGGACCGGCGCGTCCCGGAACTCCGGGTCGTTGGTGAAGACGACCTTGCGCATCCCGGCCAGGAGCTCGGCGAACTCGAGGTCCGCGGCACCGATCGCGTCGACGTTGGCGGGGACCTTCCCGGCGGCGACCTGCTCCCACCAGGGGACGATCGCGTCGTAGAGGACGCTGCTCATCGCCCAGGTCCCGGCCTTGCGGTAGCAGTCGTTGATGTGCGCCTGCTCCTGCTCGCCCCACCGGAACGGCTCCCAGAAGGTGCCGCCCGCGGTCGCGATCCGGTGGTCGAGGGTGGTCTGCATGTGCACGACGATCATGAGTGGTCTCCGGTGGGCGTGATGTTCTGGTTCAGGTGGAAGACGTTCGACGGGTCGTAGCGGTCCTTGAGCGCGGTCAGCCGGGCCAGCTTCGCGGGCGGGTACGCGCGGCGCACCCCGGCGGCACCCTCCTCACCCAGGGAGTTGACGTAGACGCCGCCGGCGAACGGCTCGAGCAGCGCCGCCGCGGCCCGGGCACCGTCCCGGCGGGCGTCGTCGTCGGCCGGGTCGGTCCACGAGGAGCCGGCGCCGAACTCGAACATCGTGTCGCGGTGCCCGAACGCCGTGGCGTCCTCGGCCACGTCGGCGATCGCGCCGCCGTACCCCTGCAGGCCGGCGCCGCAGTGCTCACCGGCGGCGATGAACGCGTCGACGGCCGCGTCGGGCATCGACTTCAGGTAGTGGGAGCGGCCGTACCGGCGCAGCGCGTGCCGCCCGTCGGTGTCGTCGCGGCGCTGCAGTTGCAGGTACGACATCGGCATCCGCCGCTCGACGCCACCGTTGGTGAAGGTGGGCCGGTAGCCGGTGTCGGGGCCGGTCCACACGTAGCCGAGGGTGAGCGTGCCCGGGGCCGTCGCCGCGGTGAACGTCGCCTGGCGCGGCGCGGTCAGGTGCTCGTCGCGCCACCGGCGCATCGCCTCGCGCCGCCGGTCGCCGGTGAACGTGCACTCGACGACCAGCGCCTCGGTGCCGGTGTCGTGCAGCGCGAACTCGAACTCCGTCACGATGCCGAAGTTGCCGCCGCCGCCCCGCAGCCCCCAGAACAGCTCCGGGTGCTCATCGGCGCTGACCGTTCTGACGTCCCCGTCGGCCGTGACGAGCTGGTAGGAGACGACGTTGTCGCAGGCCAGGCCGTATCGGCGGGCCAGCCAGCCCATGCCGCCGCCCAGCGTGAGCCCGCCGACACCGGTGTGCGACACGTTGCCCGCGGTGGTCGCGAGGCCGTGCCGCTGGGCGGCCTCGTCGAGGGCGCCGAGCAGCGCGCCGCCCTGCACGCGCGCCCGCCGCCGCGCCGGGTCGACGCTCGCCGCCCCCATCGGGGTCAGGTCGATCATCAGCCCGCCGTCGGTGACGCCGAACCCGGCCGCGCTGTGCCCGCCGCACCGCACCGACACCTCCAGGCCCTGCTCCCGGGCGTCGCGGACGGCGCCGACCACGTCCTGGACCGTCCGGCACCGCACGATCATCGCCGGGCGGCGATCGAACATCGCGTTCCACACCTGCCGGGACCGGTCGTAGTCCTGGTCGCCGGGGCGGAGCACCTCCGCTGTCCCTGTCATCGTCATGCATCGAGCTTCCCGCCGATTGGTCCCTGCGATAAGGTCCGTTTCCATGGCGGGGGAGAAGACCAATTCAGCCGTGGACCTCCTGGTGGAACTCGACCGGGCCGGCGGCGGGCCGCTGCACCGCCAGCTCGAGGCGTCGATCCGGGCCGGCATCCGCAGTGGGCGGCTCGTCCCGGGCAGCGCCCTGCCGCCCAGCCGCGCCCTGGCCGGGTCCCTCGGCGTCTCCCGCGGCGTGGTGGTCACCGCATACGAGCAGCTGACCGCCGAGGGGTACCTGACCAGCCGTTCCGGCGGCTACACCACGATCGCCGCCGGCGCGGCCGGCCGGACCCCGGCCCCGGCGCCGCCCGTCGCACCCGCGGTGACCGTCAACTTCGGCTACGGGCGGACCGACGTCTCGCAGTTCCCGCGCGCCGCCTGGCTCCGCTCGGTCCGCCGGGTCCTGACGACCGCGCCGACGGACCGGTTCGGCTACACCAGCGGGCAGGGCGCCCCGGAGCTGCGGGCCGCCCTCGCCGGATACCTCAACCGGGTCCGCGGCACCGACGCCCACCCCGACACGATCGTGATCTGCGCCGGCTACGCCCAGGCGGCGAACCTGCTGATCCAGGTGCTGGGAGGAACCCGCCTCGCCGTCGAGGACCCGTCCGCGGACGACGACGCCCGCACCCTGGCCGCCGCGGCCGGCATGTCGATCATCGGCGTGCCGGTCGGCCCCGACGGCGTCGACGTCACCGCACTGTCCACCGTGGACGCCGACGCGCTCGTGCTGACCCCGTCGCACCAGTGGCCGACGGGCGGGGTGCTGCCGGCCCCGGCCCGCGCCGCCGTGATCCGCTGGGCGGCGGCCCGCGACGCGCTCGTCGTCGAGGACGACTACGACGCCGAGTACCGCTACGACCGTGCCGCCGTCGGCGCCATGCAGGGGCTGGCCCCGGACCGGGTCGCGTATGTCGGCTCGGCCAGCAAGACCCTGGCGCCGGGGCTCCGGCTCGGCTGGATGGTCCTGCCGCCCCGGCTGGTCGCCCCGGTGGTCGCGGCGAAACTCCTCGCCGACCGCGGCTCACCGGCGATCGACCAGCTCACGTTCGCCGACTTCCTGACCCGCGGCGAGTTCGACCGGCACCTGCGCCGGATGCGACCGCTGTACCGCCGCCGCCGCGACGTGCTGCTCGCCGCGCTGGCCCGGCACCTGCCGCAGCTGCGGCCTTCCGGGATCGCGGCGGGCCAGCACCTGGTCGCGTGGCTGCCGTCGCACCTGTCCGAGGCGGCGGTGGAGTCGGCGGCGCTGGCGCGGGGGGTGGCGGTGTTCGGGGTCGGGCGGTATCGCATCGATCCGGCGGGGGAGCCGGGGCTGCTGTTCGGGTACGGGTCGCTGTCGGAGCGGGCCATCGAGGAGGGTGTGGCGCTGCTCGCCGCTGCCCTCGCCTCGCTGCGCTGAGGTTGCGTGGTCCCGGTCCGTGCCGTCCTGCGGTGATGCCAAGCCCGGTCCGCACTCGCTCCGCACTCGCTCCGCTGCTGCCCACGCCGCGCCACCGCCATCGTGCAGGCCATTCTCGCCCTGCACCGCGTCGAGAGCAGTCGCTACACAGGATGAGGATGGCGCACTGTTGCCGCACGTGGTCTTCGGGGTCGAAAACATGGCCGCGAGCTGACACAGTACGCAGGTGGCCGACGGGTTCGCCGCATCACGCGGCATCCTCGACGAAACCGACTGGCGCGGCTTCGAGAACTGGGACGACATCGCCAAAGGGTGGCCTCCGCTGGACTCGGCCGTCCGGCTTCGAGGGTTGGCATCCGACAACCTGCCACTCGTGGAAGCGGGACTCTGGCACCTCATGCACGACCTGGTGGCAGAGCACCCGAACGTGCACCCGGCAACGGCGCCGGCGGTTCGATATGTGGCCGCGCTCCTGACGGAACCGCTGCCTGACGTTGTGCTCAAGTCCAGCTCGGACAGCAGGCTGCTGCCGTTGCGGGCGCACCTGCTGGCGTGGCTGGAAGCAGCGCTCCGGTCGGTAAATGACGCGAGTGTCCGCCACTTCGTCGAGCTCGCCGGTTTCTCGCCGATCGAGCACCCGGACTCACCATGGCATGCGGTCCGGCAGGTCCGGCCACAGGTGTTCGACGCCGTCGGGCCCGTCCTCGACGCTCTGGACCCCGTAGTGCGTAGATCCGCCCTCGCCGTGGCGGTGATGCTGGTGCAAGATGCAGGGCTCGAAGACCACCGTGAGCGCGTTGCCGCGGGTAGTTCAAGATTGCCGTTCGGGAGCGCTGGCACCGACCGGTCCAGTGATCGATGGTGTTCGTGCTTTGACCGAAGGCGGTGTTGGAGCACCGAATGATGACCGCGCCGCCCTTGCCCCACTCTTATGATCCGGTAGACCTTGTGCAGGTACCAGGTACACAAGGTCTACCGGATCATGAGAAAGCGGCGGCTCAGCTGCAGGCGAGTGCGGGTGCTGGGTTGGAGCCCGAGTACGTGGCCTGGAAGCCGAACGTGGTTGAGCCGCCCGGCGGGATCGTGCCGTTGTAGGACAGGTTGCGGGCGGTCACCGAGGTGCCCGACTGGGTCACCGTGGCGTTCCAGGAGCTGGTGACGCGCTGGTTGCCGCTGAACGTCCAGGCCACCGTCCAGCCGTTCAGCGGGGCGGTGCCGGTGTTGGTCACCTTCACGTCGGCGGTGAAGCCGGTGCCCCAGTCGTTCTTCGTGTACGTGACGGCGCACCTGCCGTTGCCGGGGTTGGGCGGCGGGGAAGACGAGGTCGGCGGCTGGGAGGTCGGCGGCGTGCCGCCCGTGGTGACGGAGAAGCTGTTGACGGCCAGGCCCTGGCCGCCGGTCCACGGCTCGAAGCCGGCCTGGATGCTGGTGAGGTACCAGCTCGTCTGGGCGTAGCCACGGCTCACGGCGTCGTTGAGGAACGTCGCGGGGGCGAAGCTGACCGAGCCGGTGCCCTGGGTCCGCACGTAGGAGATGACGTTCCAGCCGATGTTGCCGAACCAGACGTCCCAGGTGCCGCCCGCGAGGCTCACCGTGGCGACCCGGCTGCCGACGGGCTGCGGGGCGCCGGCGTGGTTCACCCACACCATGATCTCGGCGCCGGTGTTCTGGCCGTCGGTGCGTGGGGTCGGGTCGAACCAGATGTCGTAGGCGGCGTCCCACTGGCCGGAGCCGGGGTAGCTCATGCTGACGCTGGTCTGGATGGTGGCGAACCGGGAGTCGCTGACCCGCAGCGGCAGGATCGTGCCGCTGCTGCAGTTGGTGTAGTGGCAGCCGTAGAACACCGACGGGTACGAGGCCGGCGCCCCGTTGGTCGGCACGTTGTGGTTCGCCTGCGAGATGCTGAAGCCGGTGCTCGTGACGTTGATGCACTGGGTCTGGTCGGTGCCCCAGACGTTGTTCTGCACCACGTACCGTCCGCCCTGGATGGTCGTGGAGCCGTACTTCTCGCAGATCGTGGTGTCGGCGTGCGCGCTGGTCGCGGCGGCCAGGATGGCGGTCCCGGCGGCGGCGACGAGCCCGACGGCGGCGAGCCCCGTGACGAGCACGGAGCGCAGGTGTCTGCTCATGGTCTCTCCCTTCCATCGAGCACCATGAGTGCTGTCCGGTGCGGGAGAGCGGCTCGTGCCGCGTTCAGGCGGGTTTGTTCCGAAAAGTGGGCGAAACTTTCAGGAGGCGGGCCGCGTCCTTGTGCGAGCGGATCCGGATGAACTCGACTTCGGTGCGTTCGGCCGCGGCCCGCGAGTAGCGCTCCCGGTAGACGCGGTGCCGGGTCCACGCCCAGCGCACCACGGACTCCTGCGGGTCGAGCCGGAACACGCTGCTGAGCCGCTCCCGGTTGCCGTTCCACAGCTCCTCGCGGGTGACGCCCCGCCGGATCGTGCGCCACAGGACCTGCCGGATGACGGTGCGCCGGGGCAGGTCGAACCAGATGACGGTGTCGGCGCGCGCCCACACCAGGTCGCGGACGGCGCTGTAGTTGCCGTCGATCACCCAGCCGTCGCCGTCGACGATCGCGCCGACCGTCTTTCGGAACTCGTCGACGCCGATCGGCTCCCAGCCCGGGAGGTGGTGGATCGAGTCCAGCTCCACGAACGGCACCCCGAGCCGGGCCGCCAGCGCCCGGCCGAGGGTTGACTTGCCCGAGCCGGAGTTGCCCACCACCGACACCCGTCGCACCCTGCCGCCCCGTTCTGTGCTCACCGGCGTCAGCAGGTGCTGTGGAACAACCCGCCGACCGCCGTGGACCCGATCAGACTGTTATACAGGTCGATGGCTTCGCGGGTCTCCGCGACGTGCACCTCGACCCCGCGCGCCTCCAGCGCGTCGACCGTGGCGTCCGGCACGCCGAGCTGCTCGTCCATGCCCAGCGACAGCACCACGACCGTGGCGCCGTGCTCGAGGAGCTCCTCGGCGTCGGCGACCTGGATGCCGGGGGAGTGCCGCGTCCCGGTCTCGCCCCAGTCCCACGCCCGGCCGCCGCCCGGCCACACCTTGAGGTCCTTGACCACGCCCAGCCCTTCGACCTCGAGCCGTCCCCAGCTCGCGTCGACGATGCGCGGCGATCGTGCCTCCATGGCGGAAACCTCTCATCCGGTGACGGTCCGATCCCCGAAGGTACGCCGATCGCGCAGATCCGGTTGAACGGCTGAGGAGACGTCCGGGCGCGGCGCGGTACCTTGATCGCTCGGATCGGTGCGTCAGGGAGGATCGGTGCAGGTCACGCCGCTGTCCGGCAGGCTCTGGGTCAGTGTGCTCGGGGACACGACCGCGACCGTTGACGGCGCGTTCGTCGACCTGGGCGGGCGGCGCCAGCGGGCCGTGCTCGCGGTGCTCGTGCTCCACCGGGGTGACGTCGTGCCCACCGACCGGCTGATCGACTGCGTCTGGGGCGACCGGCCACCGGCGAACGCCGCCGGGGCGCTGCAGGCGTACGTGTCGCACCTGCGCCGCAGGCTGGAGCCCGGCGCGACGGCACGGGCGCGTGGCAACGTGATCGCGTCGCGACCGCCCGGATACGCGCTGACGCTGGACACGGAGGCCGTCGACGCGTGGCGCTTCGACCGGTCCATCACCGCGGCGCTCGGCACCGGCGACCACGGCGCACAGCGGGACCTGCTCGAGGCGGCGCTGCGGCTGTGGCAGGGACCGGCCTACGCGGAGTACGCCGACGAGCCGTGGGCGCAGGCCGAGGTGGCGCGCCTCGCCGAGCTGCGCGAGGTCGCCCGGGAGCAGCTGCTCGCGGCCCGGCTCGCGCTGGGCGACAGCGCGCTGCTGGTGCCCGAGCTGGAGCAGCTGGTCGCCGAGGAACCACTGCGGGAGCAGCGCTGGCGGTTGCTGGTCCTGGCCCTGTACCGGGCGCACCGGCAGGGTGACGCCCTGGGTGCGCTGCGGCGGGCCCGGCAGACGCTGTCCGAGCAGCTCGGCGTCGATCCGGGGCCGGCGCTGCGGGCGCTGGAGGCCGAGGTTCTGGCCCAGGCCGAGACCCTGGACGCGCCACCGCGGCCGGGGGCCGCCGGCACAGCTGGGCCGGACGCCCGGGAAGGCGCGCCGCAGCGTCCGGGTGCGCGGGAGGACGGTGCTCCGGGAGAGCACCACGAGGCAGCGGATCGCACCTCCAGGGGAAACTCCTCGCCGGAGGCGGCGACCGGTCCGGGCCGGAACGTGCCGTCGGAGGGATTGCCGGTACCCCCGCGAAAAACGACGGACGAGCACCTGGTGGATCGCGACCAGGAGGTGGCGGACCTGCGGCTCGCGGCCGGCGACGCGTTCGGTGGGGTGCCGAGACTGGCGATGATCGAGGGGCCGGCCGGGATCGGCAAGAGCCGGCTGCTGACCGAGGCGCGGCGGATCGCGGACGGTCACGGGGCGGTGACGCTCACCGCGCGGGGCAGCCAGCTGGAGAAGGAGTTCGGCTTCGGCGTGGTGCGGCAGCTGTTCGAGGCGCTGCTCACCGACCCGGTGGCGCGGGAACGGCTCCTGGCCGGCGCCGCCGCGTCGGCCGCGTCCGTGTTCGACATCGGGCTCGCCGCGGGTGAGCACTCCGAGCGGGGCGATCACACGTTCGCGGCGCTGCACGGGCTCTACTGGCTGACCGCGAACGTCGCCGCGACGCGCCCCCTGACCATCGTGGTGGACGACCTGCAGTGGTGCGACACGGGTTCGCTGCGGTTCCTGGCGTACCTGGTGCGCCGGCTCGACGGGCTGCCGGTGCTGCTCGTGGCGACGCTGCGCACCGGTGAGCAGTACGACGACGACGCGCTGATCTCGGAGCTGCAGCTCGACCCGGCGACCACCCCGGTGCGGCCCGGTCCGTTGAGCGCCGCCGGCGTCGCCGACCTCGTGCGGGAGCGGCTCGGCGACGAGGCCGAACCCCGGTTCGTCGCCGCGTGCCACCGGACCACGTCCGGCAACCCGCTGCTGCTGCGGCAGCTGCTGCGGGCCCTGGAGACCAACGACGTCCGGCCCACCGACGCGCACGCCGGCACGGTGACCGCGATCGGCTCGCGGGCCGTGTCCAGCATGGTCCTCATCCGGCTGCGGCGGATGCCGGCGGCGAGCACCGCCGTCGCCCGGGCGATCGCGGTCCTCGGCGACGGTGCGGGCCTGCCCACGATCGCGGCCCTCGCCGGTGTCGACGAGCCGGCCGCGGCGGCGGCGGTCGCCGCCCTCGCGCGGGCCGAGGTGGTGCGGCACGAGTACCCGGTCGGGTTCGTCCACCCGCTCGTGCGCGACGCGGTCTACCAGGACCTGCCGCCCGGCGAGCGGCAGCTGCACCACGAGCGGGCGGCCCGGGTCCTCAGCGGGCTGTCGGCGGCGCCGGAGCAGGTCGCCGCGCACCTGCTGCAGATGCCCGAACGCGCCGACCAGTGGGTCGTCGACGTGCTGCGGGCCGCGGCCGACACGGCGCTGCACCGCGGCGCGCCCGACGGTGCCGCCGCCTACCTGCGCCGCGCCCTGGCCGAGCCGCCCGTGCCGCAGCAGCGACCGGCGGTGCTGCTGCAGCTGGGGCAGGTCGAGACGCTCAACGACGGCCCGGCGGCGATCGCGCACCTGCGGGCCGCGTACGACGATCCGGTCACCGACCCGGCGACGTTCGCGGCGGTGTCCCGGATGCTCATCCACACGCTGATCTTCACCGGGCCCGAGGGCAACGCGCCGGAGTTCGCGCGCCGGGCGTCGGCGCGCCTGGACGCGTCGTTCACCGACGAGCGGCAGGGCATGCAGGCCCTGGAGCGCATCGCCGGGTACATGTACAGCGGCGCCCCCGACGCGTTCCCGGCGGACACCCCGGAGGTCTCCGGCGACGGGCTCGGCGCCCGGATGCTCGCCGTGTGCCACGCCTGGCAGGCCTTCGTCAACGGCGAGCGGCGCGGCGAGGCGGTGCGGCTGGCCCGCTTCGCCCTGGCCGACGGGATCCTGCTGCGCGGCGATCCCGGGCTCTTCTGGGTCATCGCGGGCGTGGTGCTCGAGGAGGCCGACGAGGACGCCGGCACGCTGTGGGACGACGGGCTGAAGCTCGGGCACACCCGCGGGTCGCTGTTCACCGTCCTCGCCGCGCACCTGTGGCGCGGGTGGCGGGAATGGCAGCGGGGTGACCTGCCGGAGGCGTGCACGTCCCTCGTCGCCGCCAACGAGCAGAGCCTGCGCTGGGGTGGCGTGCCCGCGATCGGCATCTCCTACGGCGAGGCGTACCTGGTGCGGGCCCTCGTCGACCGCGGCGAGGTGGGCGAGGCCAGGGCGTTCGTCGAGGAGCACGGCAGCCGCCCGCGCGTCGGCGACGGCATCCGGCTGTTCAACCAGGCCTCGGCGACGCTGCTGATGGCGGAGGGGCAGCATGAGCGGGCCCTGTCCCTGCTGGGCACCGGCCACTCCGGCAATCCGATGTGGTTCGAGGAGCGTGGCCTGCGCGCCTCGGCGCTGGCGGCGCTGGGGCGCACCGACGAGGCGGTGGCACTGGCGTTGTCCGATATTTCGGATGTACGGCGTTGGGGTACGCCGCGCGGGGTCGGGCGTGCCCTGCGGGTCCTGGGCGAGCTGCGCCGGGACCGGGCCGACCTCGCCGCCGCCGTCGAGACCCTGGCCGGCACGCAGGCCCGGCTCGAGCACGCGCGGGCGCTGTTCGCCCTCGGCGACCTCGACCGCGACGCACCGATGCTCCGCGACGCGTTGCGGCTCGCCGAGGAGTGCGGGGCGGCGCCGCTGCGGTCCCAGGTCGCCGCCGCCCTCGCCGGGCTCGGCGAACAGGTCCCGGCCCAGCCGTCGGCGTCGCTGACCACCGGCGAGCGCCGCATCGCCTCCCTCGCCGTGGGCGGCGCCGACGACCGCGACATCGCCCAGGCGCTGTTCCTGACCCCGCACACGGTGAGCGACACCCTCGCCGCGATCCGCCGCAAACTCGGCGTCACCACCCTCGCCGAGCTGCGGGCGCACGTCTGACTCAGGTCTCTCGCAAGTTGGATCCAAGGGCGTTGCCGCAGCTTGTAGCGCATGACCACTGTTGCGAACACACTGCGCGGCCTCTGCGGCGGCGCGCTCCACCTTCCCGGTGACCCGGGCTACGACACCGCACGGACCCCGTGGAACGTCGCGGTCGACCAGCGGCCGGCGGCGGTCGCGTACCCCGCCGACGCCGCCGAGGTCGCCGCCGTCGTCCGCGCCGCGGCCGGCGCCGGGCTGCGGGTCGCGGCGCAGGGCACCGGCCACAACGCGGGCCCGCTGGGCCCCCTCGACGACGTGGTCCTGCTGCGCACGTCCGCGATGACCGGCGTCACCGTCACCGGCCGCACCGCCCGGGTCGAGGCCGGCGCCCTGTGGATCGACGTGGTCGAGCAGGCCACCCCGCACGGGCTCGCCGCGCTGCACGGCTCGTCGCCGGACGTCGGCGTCGTCGGGTACTCCCTCGGCGGCGGCATGGGCTGGTACTCCCGCGCCCTGGGCCTGCAGGCGAACGCCCTCACCGCGGCCGAGCTGGTCACCGCCGACGGCACGCTGGTGCGCGTCGACGCCGACCACGAGCCGGAGCTGTTCTGGGCCCTGCGCGGCGGCGGCGGCAACTTCGGCGTCGTCACCGCCGTCGAGTTCGACCTGTTCCCGATCAGGACCGCGTACGCCGGCCTGCTCGCCTGGGACTGGCAGGAGGCCGCCCGGGTCCTGCCGGCGTGGCTGGACTGGGCCGCGACCGCACCCGACGAGGTGACCACCGCCCTGCGGCTGCTGCAGCTGCCGCCGCTGCCGCAGCTCCCGCCGGCGCTGCAGGGCCGCCAGCTGCTCGTCGTCGACGGCGCCGTCCTGGGCGGTTCGGACGTCCTCGCGCCGCTGCGGGCGCTCAGACCGTTCCTCGACACGTTCGCCGACGTGCCGGCCGCCTCGCTGATCCGGCTGCACCTGGACCCGGAAGGCCCGACCCCGACGGTGTCGAGGACGGCGCTGCTGGGTGACCTGTCCGGGGCGGCGGTCGACGCGCTGCTCGCGGCGGCCGGCCCGGACTCCGGCACGTCGCTGCTGGTCCCCGCCGAACTGCGGCAGCTCGGTGGAGCGCTGGGCCGGCCCGCCCCTGGCGGCGGCGCGCTGTCGTCCGTCGACGGGGCGTTCGCGCTGTTCTCCTGCGGGATCGCGGCCACGCCTGAGATGGGTCGGGCGGCTGCCGCCGACGCCGGCCGGGTCGTGTCGGCGCTCGCGCCGTGGGCGACGGGTTCGCAGTACCTCAACTTCGCCGAGGTGCCGGTCGCGGCGGAGACCGCGTTCGAGCCGGCCACCCTGCGGCGGCTGCGGGCGGTCCGGGCCGGGGTGGACCCGTCGGGGCTGTTCGTCGCCAACCACGCCATCTGAACTTCGCGGACCGGCATCCTGCGCGCGGGGTGCCGGTCATCGCGGCGGGTTAGCGTGCCGGCGTGGCACTCCCGATGCTGGCCGCGAAGCGGCCACTGCCCGCCCAGGTGGCGGTGTACGCGTTCGTGACGGTGCCGTTCCTGGCCCTCGTCGCCGCGGTCCCGTTGGCCTGGGGCTGGGGCCTCAGCTGGCTCGACGTCGCCCTCGCGGCGGCCTTCTACACCGCGACGTGCCTCGGCACAACGGTCGGCTTCCACCGGTACTTCACCCACGGCGCGTTCAAGGCCCGCCGGTCGCTGCGGATCGGCCTCGCCGTCGCCGGCAGCATGGCGGTGCAGGGGCCGATCCTGCACTGGGTCGCCGACCACCGCCGGCACCACGCGTTCGCCGACAAGGAGGGCGACCCGCACTCGCCGTGGCTGTTCGGCACGGGTCCCGCCGCGCTCGCCCGCGGGTTCTGGCACGCCCACCTCGGCTGGGTCCTCGACCGGGACCTGACCAACCAGCGGCGCTTCGCCCCGGACCTCCTCGCCGACCGCGACATCCGGCTGGTGCACCGGCTCTTCGGGCCGCTGACGGTGCTGACCCTGCTGCTCCCGGCCGTCATCGGCGGCCTCGCGACCTGGACCTGGTGGGGCGCGGCGACCGCGTTCTTCTGGGCCGGTCTGGTCCGGGTCACCGCCCTGCACCACGTCACCTGGTCGGTGAACAGCGTCTGCCACATGATCGGCGAGCGGCCGTTCGCGGCCCGGGACCGGTCCGCGAACTTCTGGCCCCTCGCCGTGCTCAGCATGGGCGAGTCGTGGCACAACCTGCACCACGCCGACCCGACCAGCGCCCGGCACGGCGTCCTGCCCGGGCAGATCGACATCTCGGCGTGGCTGATCCGGCGCTTCGAACGGGCCGGCTGGGCGTGGGACGTGCGCTGGCCCACCCCGGAGCGGCTGGCCCGGCTGGCGGCCGGCTAGAGATTGAGCTGTTACAGGTAGACGTCCAGGCGGCCGCTGAACATGCCGTTGCCCTGCACCAGCCGCGCCTGGGCGGCGGCGTCGGTGGCCCGGTCGAGCTGCAGCCGGTTTTCCTCCGCCCGCTGCCGCAGCTGGTCCTCCAGGCGCGCCTGGTCCTGGATGCGCTGCTGGTCGTCGAGGCGCTGCTGGTCCTGCACCCGCTGCTGCTGGATGCGGTACTGGTCGTCCTGGGACTGCTGCACGTCGTCGGCGCGGCGCTGGTCCTGGCGGACGAGGTCCTGGCGGACCGACTGCTGGTCCTCGACCCGGCGCTGGTCCTGCAGGCGCTGCTCCTGCTGCCGGTCCTGGGTCCGCTGGTCGTCCAGGCGCTGCTGGGCCACCAGGTCGGTCTGGCGCTGCTGTTGCACCTGGGTGGCCGTGGTGGCCGTGATGCCCGTGGTGGTGGCTGCTACCGGTGTGATCGACATCGCGCATCCCCGTCCTGCGACCCGATTACTCTCCGCATGCTCCTGACGACTCCACGTTACCCGTCATGATCGCCGCCCACCAGCCCGGTGCCCAGTGTTCCCCGTGTGTTCCATGAGGTGCGGCGGGATCGAGGGCCGTGCAACCGCTTGCCTGACCGTAGGCTGGGATTCGCGAGACGCCGGTCACGTTCTGGAATCGTTGCTGTGCGTGGCGGTTGACTCGTAGTGTCACGGCGGCAGTCCGAGGAGAGGCGCGCATCCATGCCCAGCGAGAACGGCACGATCGGCGAGCACGTCACCATCCCGCAGGAGTCCGACGACCGGCAGGCCCCACCGGCGACGGTCGTCATCTTCGGTGCCTCCGGAGACCTGACGCGGCGCAAGCTGATCCCCGCGATCGAGAGCCTGGCCCGGCACAACCGGCTCACCGAGCGGTTCGCCGTCGTCGGCGTCGCCCGGACCCCGATGGACGACGACCAGTTCATCCACGCGGTGCTCGGCGACCGGGGCCTGTCGGGCATGCCGCAACTGGCCGGCGCGGTGCGGTACATCTCCGGCGGCTACGACGACCCGGAGACGTACAAGCGCCTGGCCACCGTGCTCGACGAGCTGGACCACCAGCGCGGCACCGCGGGCAACCGGATCTTCTACCTGTCGACCCCCGCCGAGGCGTTCCCGCTCGTCATCAACGGCCTCGCCGGCGCCGGCCTGCACCAGTCCCGCGAGGACTCCTTCGCCCGCCTCGTGATCGAGAAGCCCTACGGGCACAACGAGGCCAGCGCCAAGCAGCTCGACGCCACCGTGCACGCCGCCTTCGACGAGTCGCAGGTCTTCCGCATCGACCACTACCTGGGCAAGGACACCGTCCAGAACGTGCTGGCGCTGCGCTTCGCCAACGCCATCTTCCAGCCGATCTGGGACCGCACCTGGGTCGACCACGTGCAGATCACCGTCGCGGAGACCCTCGGCGTCGGCACCCGCGGCAGCTTCTACGAGCACGCCGGCGCGATGCGCGACATCGTGCAGAACCACGTGCTGCAGGTCCTCGCCCTCGCGCTGATGGAGCCGCCCGCGTCGTTCAGCGCCGAGGCGGTCCGCAACGAGAAGGTCAAGCTCCTCCAGGCGATCCGCCTGCCCAGCGGCCGCGCGATCGACGACATCGCGGTGCGCGGGCAGTACACCCGCGGCGGCTCCCGCTCCGAGCTCATGGCCGGCTACCGCGAGGAGCCCGGCGTCGACCCCCTGTCGCGCACCGAGACCTACGCGGCGCTGCGCCTGGACGTCGACAACTGGCGCTGGGCCGGCGTGCCGTTCTACGTCCGCACCGGCAAGCGCCTGCCGAGCCGGGTCACCGAGGTCGCTCTGCAGTTCCAGCGCCCGCCGCACCTGCCGATCCCCAACCGGCAGCTGACCGAGCTGCAGCCCGACGCCCTCATCCTGCGCATCCAGCCCGACGAGGGCATCGCCCTGCGCTTCGGCGCGAAGGTCCCGGGCCACTCGTTCCGGGTCCGCTCCGCGAGCATGGACTTCTCCTACGACAAGACCTTCCGCGAGGAGTCCCCCGAGGCCTACGAGCGGCTCCTGCTCGACGCCCTGATCGGCGACACCACGCTGTTCATCCGCTCCGACGAGGTCGAGCAGTGCTGGCGGATCGTCGACCCGATCCTGGAGCGCTGGGCCGAGGACACCGGCCCGATCCCGACCTACGAGGCCGCCTCCTGGGGCCCGACGGAGGCGAACCGCCTCATCGAGCGCAGCGGCCGCGCCTGGCGCAACACGGTCGCCTGACCGGCCGCGTCAGGTCTCCAGGTCGAACGCGACCGTGATCGCTCTGGCGAGTGCCTGCTCCTGATCGGGGAGCAGGTATCCCACCAGGGGACCGAGCGCATCACGGTCCACGGTTTCGATGTTGTCGCAGGACACCACCGATGGCCTGTCGAGGCCGTTCTGGGGGCCGACCGGCACCTCCGTGAGAAGGCCGCGGATCCTTGTCGTGATCGGTGCGATGGTCACCGATCGCATATGCGGTCGGATCCGTTCCCGGGTGAGAACGAGGACCGGACGCGGCTTGTCTGTCTGCGCCAGGCGGATCTGCCGCATCAGTCGATGTCCAGCGGCCGCCGGGCAGCGGCCCACGCATGGAAGTCGGCGAACTCGTCCGACTGGTCCGCCGCGTAGATCCGTGCGTCATGCTCCGCGTCCTGATGTCTCTTGTCGCGTTTGAGTGCGCGCAGCACGACCGCCGCGCGACTGGTCGCGGTGCCGTCGGCGATCTCCTGGTCGATGTACTTCACGATGTCGTCCGGCAACCGCACGGCAATCTGTGTCGTCATACCACGATGGTACCGATCTGGGATGCAGTCCGGTGTCGTCATGCGGCGATATTAGCCCTATGGCCACTAGGCTGCAAGTCGTGATTCAGGGCCAGCGGGTGGCGTTGGCCTCGGTGAGGATGCCGGGGCGGTCCAGGACGACGCAGAAGGTGACGCCGGCCGGGTCGCGCATGACCCACCAGCGGTCCTGACGCTCGACCCGGGTCGCGCCGAGCGCCTCCAGGCGGGCCACCTCGGCGTCGAGGTCGTCGGTGTGGATGTCGACGTGCACGCGCGGCCCGCCGTCGCCGAGCTGCTGGGCGAGCAGCACCAGGTCGTGGTGCGGGATCAGTGCCCCGTGGAACTCCGGATACCGGCCGACCTGTTCCAGCGGGGCGCCGAGGGCACCCCGCCAGAAGGTCACCGTCGCGTCGTGGTCGGCGGCGGGCACGTCCAGGACGATCGTGTAGAGCCTGCTGAGATGAGCCACGCCGCAGAATGTACCGGCCGCTACACGGCCAGGATGATCGATGTGGGCAGGGCCGGGGCGCCGTCGACCGGGGCCGGGTCCTCGGGTGTCGGGGCGACCCCGCCGGCGGCGATCCGGTCCAGGGTGTGCAGGCCCAGCGGCCGGACCTGGCCGAAGATCGTGTAGTTGGGCCGCAGCGCCGAGTCGGCGAAGACGAGGAAGAACTGGCTGCCGTTGGTGTCCGGGCCGGCGTTGGCCATGGCGAGGACGCCGCGGGCGTACACCTTGCGCGCGCCCGTCGGGTCGGTCGGCGCCGGCGGCAGGTTCGTGGGCAGCTCGTCCTTGTAGCGGTACCCCGGGCCGCCCTCGCCGGTGCCGGACGGGTCGCCGCACTGCAGGACCTTCAGCGTCGGATACGTCGTCAGCCGGTGGCACACGGTGCGGTGGTAGAAGCCGTGCCGGGTCAGGTGCAGGAAGCTCTGCACCGTGCAGGGCGCCTGCGCCCGGTCCAGGGTCAGCGGGATGAGGCCCAGGTTGGTGACCAGCGTGACGGTGACCGTGCCCCGCGACGGGGTGTGCCGCGGATCCCTGGGCAGTGGCACCGGCCGGACCGCGGGATCGTCCGGTGTCGGCGTGTACGCGCACGGCCCGCCGGTGGGAACGGGCTCGCCGGACGCCTGCGCGGGCGTGGCGGCGAACGCCGAGGTGGCGATCAGGGCGAGCACGACCACGGCGACACGAGTTCGGACCACGATGTCCTCCATCGAAGATTAGGAATCTCAAAGGTCTAACGGATATCGATGTCTGGCGTCAAGACCCGTTTTCGACGTTTGCGGTGGAACGGTGGTATAGCAACGGTCCTGCCCCTTCCTGTTGTTCACCTCTTGCATGTCCGGCGTGCGCGCGTGGCCGCGCCTGTTGGTCATGCGCCGTCCCGAACGTGTGTCCCAGTGGGTGGGCGTTCCTGGCGGGCGAGGGAGCAGCGGGTGCACCAATCGAGGTTCGTCTTCTTAGCACTGGCCGGGGCGGCCGCCGATGACGGCACGGTCGCCGCGGCCACCACCTGGATGCTGGTGTCGCCGAACAACCGGCCGCTGGGCAGAGCGGCACGGACGTTCGACACCTACGGCGCGTGCCGGGACGCGGTGCTGCGCCTGCAGGCCGGGTTCGCCGCGGTGCGCAGCACCGTCGCCGCCGTGGAGTCCAACGGGCAGTGGGTCTGGCGGGCGGAGGTCGACGGCGCGACCGTCGGCATGTCCAGCCGTTCCTACCTGCGCGCCCGGGAATGCCACTACAACCTGGAACGCTTCCTGGAAGCCGTGCCGGCGGCGCTCGTGGTGGCCGGCACCCGCAGCGTCCGAGGCGGTCACCGCATGGCGTTCAACGCCACCGGCGATCTGGCGGCCCTTCCGCCGAGCCCGGCGCCGTGGGGCGCCCGGGCCCCGTACGCCGACCGCCCCCGCCACGGGGATCGCGGCGCGCGGGCCCGGGGCGCCCACCCGCTGTCCCCGGCACCCGGCAGCCCGACGGCGTGACCGGCGCGCGGTCACCGTCGGTACACCGGTTCGGCACTCGGTGAATCTCACCCGACAAGGGTGGCTGGCATCGATGTAGGTTTCCGGGCATGGACGTGTTCCTGCTGTGGCACGTGCACCATGCGGGCCCTGACCACCGTGACACCGACGGCGAGCTGAGCTGGGACGAGGCGGACGGCGACGACGTGAAGATCCTCGGGGTCTATTCGACCGAGGAGCGGGCCCGGGAGCGCATCGCGCGGGCGCGTGAGCTTCCGGGGTTCTCCGACGAGCCGGACTGCTTCCTCATCGCGGCCTCCGTCGTCGACGACGACCAGTGGACGGAGGGGTTCGTCACCGTGACGGACTGAGCGGCTCGAGCCGTAGCAGGGCCGGTTCCGGGACCGGCCCGCGCAGCTGGCGGCCGACGGCGGTGGCCCAGCCGAGGTGCCATTCGTCGGCGTCGGCGTGGAAGGCGGCGCGCAGCTCGAACCAGTGCAGCCCCGGGTGCCGGTGGTGCACGCTGTGCAGGTTGAACGCGAGGACGAACAGCTCTAGCGGCCGCGGCAGCCGCAGGTTCATCGCGTCCAGGGGACGTTCGAGCCGGGTCCGGTAGTGGTAGGCGTTGTCGGCGAGGGACACCAGCAGCGCCCGGCCACCGACGGCGGCGGCGAGCATCCACGCGTGCCGCCCGTAGCCGGCCACGGCGGCGGCGTAGGTCGCCACGACGGCGAGCGCCTCGACCCGAAACCGGCGCAGCGTGTCGCGCCGGGAGACCCGGTCGAGGAGCAGGCCGGTGACGGAGTCCAGGGAGTCGGTGTGGCGCACCAGCCACCGCCACCCGGCGGCGGGCACGGCGGCGAGGACCACCGACGCGGCCTCCACGAGGTAGAGGCCGCCGAGCAGGCGCGGGTAGTAGCCGCGCGCCGCGGCGAGCCACGTGGTGACGGCCGGGTCGTAGACCTCGGTCCGCTCGCGGCGGGTCCGGCTGTAGCGGTGGTGCAGCAGGTGCCCGACCTTCAGCAGCGCGAACGGCGCGCCGTAGCCGGTGGCCAGGACCCGGGCGAGGCGGTCGTTCCAGCGGCGGTCGCGCAGCAGGGTCCCGTGGATCCCCTCGTGGATGAGCGACCACAGCGGGACGGTGGTGAGCACGACCGGCACCAGCAGCCAGCCCCAGCGCGGGTCGGCGGGCAGCAGCCACACCGGCAGGATCAGCAGTTGCAGCACGAGCGTGCCGGCGGCGGCGGTGGTCAGTACCCCCGAGATCAATGTCTGACGGGCAGCCATGCCCGCAAGGTAACTCCCGTGCGGGTCGCCCGGGAGAACTCAGCCTGAACTGCGGCGGACGGTCAGCGAGGTCGGGAAGGTGCCGTGCCAGCCGGCGCCGACCTCGCCGGCGAGCAGGGCCCGGGTCGCGGCGGCCGCCATCTCCTCGACGGGCTGGCGCACCGACGTCAGCGGCGGGGTGGTGCACGCGGCGATGAGGCTGTCGTCGAAGGCGATGACCGCGACGTCCTCCGGCACCCGCCGGCCGGCCGCGGCGAGGACCTGCAGCGCCCCGGAGGCCATCAGGTCGCAGGCGACGAACAGCGCGTCGAGATCCGGGTGCTCCGCCAGCAGCTGCCGGGTGGTGGCGGCGCCGGTCTCCCGGTTGAACTCGCCACCCTCGCCGGTGATCGGCTCGAGGCCGGCGTCGTGGATCGCGGCGAGATACCCGGCCCGCCGGTCGACGGCGTCGCTGATGTGCGCCGGCCCCGGGACGGCCGCGATCCGCTTGCGCCCGTTGCGGTGCAGGAGCCGGACCGCCTCATACGCCCCCGTGGTGTTGTCCGGCACGATCGACGGCACCGGCTCGGCGGTGCGGCCCATCGACACGACCCGCGGGCAGACGGCGTGGAAGTCCGCGGCGAGCGCGGGCGGCACGTTGACGAGGATCGCGCCCACGCTGGCCGAGTGCGCGACCCGGTCGAGCAGCCGGGACGCCTCGGCCAGCCCGACGACGTGCACCCGCATCTGCGCCTCGGAGTGCCGCAGCCCCTCGACGATCCCGGCGACGACCCGCCCGTAGTAGGGGTTGGTGCCGAAGCACGTCGGCTCGTCGTCGACGACGATCAGCTCGACGACGTCGCCGTGCCCGCGGGCCAGGGCCCGGGCGACCGGGTCGGGCCGGTAGCCGAGCTGCTCGACGGCCCGCCGCACCTGCTCACGGACCTCCTCCGCGACGCGCGAGTTGCCGTTGATGACCCGCGAGACGGTGGCCCTGGAGAACCCGGCGACCTGCGCGACGTCGTCAAGGGTTGGCCGTTTGTGTTGCATCACGTGAGTTTATGGTCTTCCCGGAAGGCATTGCGAATCCCGCTCACGAACAGTGCGGGCCGCTCAGCCGCCAGGAAGTGCCCGCCGGTGCCCGCGTGCGCGACCCGGGTCAGCCGCGGATACGCGCGGCGCAGCCACTCCTCCGGCGGCACCGGCAGCCACGGCTCGTCGGTCACCAGCACCGGCGCGGGCACCTGGATCACCTCCCGCGGCCCCGGCGGCGACAGTGCATAGAGCCGGGTCGAACTGCGATGGTGTCGGTCAGCCAGTACAGCATCACGTTGGTCAGCATCAGGTCGGCGCCCGGAGGGGACGCGGGGTCGCTCCAGCGACGCGCTCCTCCTGGAGCACCGGGTGACCCCGGCCCTCGCCGCCTTTCCCGTGATCCGGAAGACCCGGTGCGCCCCTGGGTGCTCGAGGTCTTCCGGATCACAGCAGTGAAACGGGCCGAGGGCGGACGGCGCTGGCAGGATTGGGTCATGATCATGCCGCTGTTGGAGGTCATCGCCCTTGATGCCGCAGATGCCCGGAATGCGTGTGACGGTGGTGCGGACCGGGTCGAACTGGTCAGCGACATGGCCGCGGCGGGGCTGAGCCCGGCGCCGGCGACCGTTGCCGCCGTGCGCGCGGCGGTCGACCTGCCGGTGCGGGTGATGCTGCGGTCCCGGGCGGACTTCGCGGCGGGTGACCTCGACGCCCTGCGGCGCACCGCGCAGGAGCTGCGGTCCGCCGGGGGTGACCAGTTCGTCCTCGGGTTCCTGGACCGCAACGGCGACGTCGACCTGCCGGCGGTCCGCACGGTGGTCGACGCCCTGGACGGCGCGCCGTGGACGTTTCACCGCGCGATCGACCACGCCGGCGACCGGGCCGCCGTGTGGGCGGCGCTCGCCGGGTTGCCCGGGCTCGACACGGTGCTCACCGCCGGTGCCCCGGCAGGGCTTTCCGAAGGGCTCGCCACGGTCCTGGGCGAGGCGTCGGCGAGCGGCCCGCGGCTGCTGGTCGGGGGTGGGCTGCGCGACGAGCACATCGCGCCGTTGCGTGCGGCCGGGGTGACCGCGTTCCACTCCGGCGCCGCCGTCCGGCGGGACCGGGACTGGGACAACCCCGTCGACCCGGCCCTCGTGCACCGGCTCCGGTCGAGCCTCACGGACTAAGGCGCGTTTGGTAAGTGGATGCCGGGCTGCGGCGGACCCAGACGCCGCCTGGAACCACGCCGGTCACACCCGGATACAACCCCGGCATCCGGCCGCGCCCGGCGCGGCCCCAGCCGACGTCTGGGCCTCGCCTCGCTCCGACCCCACTTACCAAACACGCCTTAGGCTCGGGGGATGCTGGAGTATCGGACGCTCGACCCGCTGCGGGTGCGCATCGAGACACACCTGCGGCACAGCGATCACGACGACGACGTGGACGCCGCCGTCCTCGCGGCCGTCGGGCACACCGCCACCGATGCGGTGCTCGACGTCGGCTGCGGCACCGGAGCGTTCCTGCGCCGGCTGGCAACCTCCGGCGGGCCCCTGAGCGCGATCCCGAGCGCGAACCCGCGAGCGACGGTGAAGGCCGCCGGGGTCGACACCTCGCCGGCCGCCGTCGCCGCGCTCGACGGCTTGCCCGGGGTCGAGGTGCGCCTCGGTGACGCGGCCGCGCTGCCGTGGCCCGACGGCACGTTCGACGTCGTCACCGCCCGGCACATGCTGTATCACGTCGGCGAACCCGTCGAAGCGATCCGGGAGGCGCGGCGCGTGCTGCGGCCCGGCGGGCGGTTCGCGGCCGTGGTCAACATCCGGGACGCGTATCCGAGGATCCACGGGCTCATCAGGGACGCGGTCGCGGCGCACGGGTTCGACCCCGGCGTCTACACCGTTCCGGTGCACGGCGACAACCTGCCGGGCCTGGTGGCGGCGGTGTTCGGGGAGACGCGCGTGGAGCGGCACGACAACGCCCTGGTGTTCCACGAGCCGGCGCCGCTCGTGGCGTACGCGGTGTCGATGCTCACCGGGTTCGGCGTCAGCGACGACGACCCGGCGCGGCCGGCGGTCGTGGCGCGGATCGCGGCGGAGGCCGCCCGGTGGTTCGACGGCGGTGGGACGGTCCGGGACCCGAAGGGCTACGTGATCGTCACCGGCTGGTAGGGGCGTTCCGCCGGGAGCAGCGCCTGTGCCTCGTCCAGCGACCGGGCCCGCACCAGGGCGTGGATCTCGTGGGCGAGGGGCGTGACGTCGCTGATGGAGACGGTCCAGTCGTCCACGTATCGGTGCACGGCGTCGCCGCTGAGCCCCAGCTGCAGCGACCGGTGGCCCAGCGGCTGCAGCTGCAGCGAGCGCTCCGGGTCCCACTGGACGCGGACCGGGCTGATGCGCAGCCGCCGGGACCAGTCGGCCCGGCTGGCGTGCACGGCGGGGGAGTAGTGGCTGAGGCACGCGCCGGCGACCGCGGCATCGAACCCGGCCCGGCGCAGCCGGACCGCGAGCACGTGTTCCTGGCCTTCCTTCATGGCCCAGCCGCTGCGGTACATCATCCACAGGAACGACGGCTTGACCCACGTCATCCGGTCCCGTTTGAACGGCGGCACGAACCGCTGCGCGGCGACGGCCGGCACCGCGATCGCGGGGGAGTAGGCCTGGTAGACGGTGATCGTCTCGTCGTCGTGGACGGCGCGGATCTCCTGGTACGGGACGGGCACGAGGAAACCGTAGAGGGCTAGGGTGCCGGGATGCCATTCGATTTGAACGACCTGCCCGACACGGCGGCCGACATCGCCAAGCACCTGGAGGCGGCCGGGTTCACCGAGTCGGCGCAGCTGCGGCAGACCCTGGCCCTCGCCGAGGAGGTCGGGGAGTTCGTCGGGGCGGTCCGCCGGCACGCCGGGATGGCGCGGCGGCCGGGGCCGTTCAGCGACGTCGAGGCGGAGCTGGCCGACGTGGTGATCACCGCGTTCGTCACCGCGCACACCATGGGCATCGACCTGCGACAGGCGGTCGAGGACAAGCTGGCCGTCGTCTACACCCGGGGCTGGCGCCAGGCCGGCGACACGCCGTAGGGATCATTAGCCCGGCTAACGAGCTATATTGGCGGTGTGGAACCCGACGAACCGGCCGTGCGCATCGACGGGCTCCGGCACCGGTTCAAGGAGACCGTCGCGGTCGACGCCCTTGACCTGGTCGTCCGCCGGGCGGAGATCTTCGGCCTGCTCGGGCCCAACGGCGCCGGCAAGACCACGACCATCCGGGTGCTGACGACCCTGCTGCCGCCGCAGGCCGGCACGGTCGAGGTGTTCGGCCTCGACGTGCGCCGCCGCCGGATGGCGGTGCGCCGGCTGATCGGCTACGTGCCGCAGGCGCTGTCCGCGGACCCCGCGCTCAGCGGCCGGGAGAACGTCGCGCTGTTCGCCCGGCTGTTCGACGTGCCGCGGGCGCAGCGCCGGGACCGCACCGCCGAGGTCATCGACGCGATGGGCCTTGCCGACGCCGCCGACCGGCCCGCCGGCACCTACTCCGGTGGCATGGTCCGCCGCCTCGAGCTGGCGCAGGCCCTGGTGAGCGCGCCGCGGCTGCTCGTGCTCGACGAGCCGACGATCGGCCTCGACCCGGTCGCCCGGGCCGGGGTCTGGGAGCGCATCCACGAGACCCGTGCCCGCACCGGCATGACGGTCCTGGTCACCACCCACTACATGGAGGAGGCCGCGGCCAACTGCGACCGGGTCGCCCTCATGCACCGGGGCCGGATCCGCGCCCTGGACACCCCGGCCGCGCTGGTCGCGTCGCTGCAAGGGGAGGCGGCGAACCTGGACGACGTGTTCCGGGAATACACCGGCGACGACCTCGACGGGGGAGGGTTCAAAGATGTCCGTGTCGCTCGCCGCGCCCGTTGAGCCGGTCCGGCTGCTGGCCTCGCGCACGTTCGCGCTGTGCCTGGTGGAGCTGCAGAAGCTGCGCCGGGACCGCACCGAGGTCGTCACCAGGGCGATCCAGCCGGCCCTGTGGCTGATCATCTTCGGGCAGACGTTCACCCGGCTGCGCGTCGTGCCCACTGGGGACGTGCCGTACCTCGACTTCCTGGCCCCGGGCATCCTGGCCCAGTCGGCGCTGTTCGTCTCGATCTTCTACGGCATCCACATCATCTGGGAGCGCGACGCCGGCGTGCTCGCGAAGCTCATGGTGACACCCACCCCACGGGCCGCGCTGGTGACCGGGAAGGCATTCGCCGCGAGCGTGCGGGCCCTCACCCAGGCGCTGGTCGTCGTCGTGCTCGCCGCGTTGCTCGGCGTCTCCTTCGACCTGAACCCGCTGCACCTGCTCGGCGTCGCCGCCGTCCTCGTCCTCGGCTCGGCGTTCTTCTGCTGCCTGTCGATCACCCTCGCCGGCCTCGTGCTGAAACGCGACCGGATGATGGGCATCGGCCAGGCGATCATCATGCCGCTGTTCTTCGCCTCCAACGCGCTCTACCCGGTCACCGTCATGCCCGGCTGGCTGCAGGTCCTCAACCACGTCAACCCGCTCAGCTACGAGGTCGAGGCGCTGCGCGGCCTGCTCATCGGCACGCACGCCCGGCTGCTGCTCGACTACGGCGTCCTGGTCGGCTCCGCCGCCGTCGCGATCGTCGTGGCCTCGGCGATCCTCGGGCGGCTCACTCGCTGAGGCGCGGTCCGGTGGATCCCCGCACGGTCAGATGCACGGGCAGCATCACCGACTGCCGCATCGCCGGGGCGCTCGGGTCGAGACGGGACAGCAGCATCGACACCGCGACCCGCCCGGCCTGCTCGATCGGGGCGGTGAGGGTGGTCAGCGGCGGGTGGCAGAAGTCGGCGCCGAAGATGTCGTCGCAGCCCACGACGCTGAGATCCTCCGGCACCCGGATCTCCCGCTCGCGCAGCCGCTGCAGGACGCCGATGGCGAGGAGGTCGTTGAACACGATGCAGGCGGTCGCCCCGGTGTTGAGCACCGCGTCGGCGGCCGCGGAGCCGGAGCGGCGCCCCGACGGGAACGGCCCGACCCGGGTGAACGTCAACCGGTGCCGGGCCGCGACGGCCTTGACCGCGTGCCAGCGGGCCTCGTTCGGCCAGGACCGTTCGGGCCCGGACACGTAGGCGATGGACCGGTGGCCGAGGGAGATGAGGTGCTCCGCCGCCTGGCCCATCCCGGCCGGTGTGTCGATGATCGCGCTCGGCACCCCGCGGACGTTGCGGTTGATGGTCACGAGCGGGATGTCCTCGGCGAGCGCGGCGAGCGCCCGGTCCGGCAGGCGGGACGCGGCGAGGATGGCGCCGTCGAGGGAGCGGCGCATCTTGTGCAGCAGCTCCACCTCCAGGTCCCCGGAGTCCTCGGTGTCGATCAGCAGCTGCGCGTAGCCGGCCGCCTTCAGCTGCATCTGGGTGCCGCGCAGCACGCCGAAGTAGAACGGGTTGGTCACGTCGGAGACCAGCACCGCGATCGCGCCGGTCCGCCCGGAGCTCAGCGCGCGCGCCTGCGAGTTCGGCACGTAGCGCAGCTCGCGGGCGGCGGCCTCGATCCGCTCCCGGGTCGCCGGGTTGACCCGGCCGGGGTTGTTCAACGCGCGCGACACCGTCGACGCGGCGACCCCCGTGGCCGCGGCGATGTCGTTGATGGTGACCGGCCGGTCACCGGATCCGAACTGGTGTGCACGGGGCATGACCAACAGCAGAGCAGACGATGGCAAACGATGGCAAGCGGTTGCCGCCATGAATGCGCCGCTGATAGCGTCCGGCTCAATCCGCCGTCAAGCAGCATCGATGCGCCCCAGCCACACCCCCAGGAACGCCGGCGAAGGCGCACCGCTCACGAGGAGTGGACACCCCCATGAGACGAATCATCGCCATTGTTACGACCAGCCTGCTGTTAGCCGCCTGCGGCAATTCCGGCGACAGCCCGAAAACGGAAGAGACCGGCCTCAACGGCGCCGGCAAGACGCTCAACGTCCTCGTCCAGGCCAACACCATCTACCCGGACCAGCAGCGCGCCTGGTTCACCGAGATCAACGACAAGTTCAAGGCGCAGACCGGCGCCGAGGTGAAGTTCGAGACGTTCGCCTCGCCCAACGACGAGCTGACGAAGATCCAGACGTCGGTGCTGTCCGGTCAGGGCCCCGACATCTACTCCCTCGGCACCACGTTCACCCCGACCGCGTATGCGACCGGCGCGTTCCTGGAGCTCAAGGACGACGACTGGAAGAAGCTCGGCGGCAAGGACGCGTTCCTGCCGGCGACCCTCGGCATCTCCGGCCCGGACGCGGAGCACCAGGTGGGCATCCCGTTCACCAGCCGCCCGTTCGTCATGGCGTACAACACCGACCTGCTCAAGGCGGCCGGCATCGACAAGCCGGCGGACAGCTGGGACGGCCTGCTCGAGCAGGCGAAGAAGCTGACCAGCGGCGGCACCTACGGCCTCGCGGTCGCCTACGCCGACGGGTTCGACCCGTGGAAGTTCATCTGGGCGATGAGCGTCCAGGCCGGCAACCCCCTGGTCAAGGACAAGAAGGCGTCGCTGAGCGACCCGAGCACGCTGAAGGCCTACCAGACCTACCTCGGCTGGCTCGCCACCGACAAGGTCGTCAACCCGGCCGCCGTCGGCTGGAAGAACGCGCAGGCGATCGCCGACTTCGGCGCCGGCAAGGCCGCGTTCCTGCCGATGGTCTCCGCCACGTCCAAGGTCACCCTGGACAAGTCCGCCGTCGCCGGCAAGTACGCCTACGCCATCATGCCGACGATCCCGCCGGGGCAGACCAGCAAGCCGGGCAACGGGGTCGGCGCGACCAGCATCCTGTCCGGCGACAACCTCGTCGTGGCGAAGTACACCAAGAACAAGGACCTCGCCCTCGCGCTGGTGAAGCTGCTGACCAGCCCCGAGCAGCAGGAGTCGTACTACAAGACGTTCGGCGAGCTGCCGACCAACGCGACCGCCGCCAAGAAGCTGCAGTCCGACCCGGCGCTCGCGCCGATCATCGACTCGGCGTCGAAGGCCAGCGGCACCCCGTTCAACGGCGCCTGGAGCCAGGTCCAGCTGGCCCTGGTCAACGTGGTCGTCCAGTCGATCCCGGCGCTGAAGGACGGCAAGCTCGACGAGGCGAAGCTCAAGGCGCTCATCGCCGACGGCCAGAAGGCCGCGCAGGACGCGCTGGACAAGAGTAAATAGATTCATGGCGATCGAAACTGTCGCACCGCCGGCGGCCCGGGACTCCAACCCCGGGCCGCCGCCCCGCCGCCGGAACCGAAACCGTCCACTGTGGATGCTGGCACCGGGCGGGATCCTGCTCGTCCTGGTCATCCTGGTGCCGCTCGGGGTCGCGCTCACGGTGTCGCTGCTGGACCTGGACCAGTACACGCTGCGCGAGTGGACGGGTGCGCCGTTCATCGCGTTCGACAACTACGTCGAGGCGGTCACCGACACCGCGCTGCCGCACGCCATCTGGGTGTCCGTCGGCTACTCGGCCCTCGTCACCGTCGCGACCCTGCCCGTCGGGCTCGCCGCCGCCCTGGCGACCCAGCAACGGTTCAAGGGCCGCGCGCTGGTCCGGTCGGCATTCCTCATCCCGTACGTGCTGCCGGCCTTCGTCGTCGGCACCGTGTGGCGCACGATCCTCATGCCGGCCGGCCCCGCCAACAGCGTCCTCGGCGAGCAGCACCTGTGGCTCAACGGCCCCAACAGCTACTGGACGCTCGTCGTCGTGCAGCTGTGGACGTCCTGGCCGCTGCTGTACCTGCTGGCCGCGTCCGGCCTGCAGAGCATCAGCGAGGAGGTGCACGAGGCGGCCGCGCTGGACGGCGCCGCCTGGTGGGCGAAGCTGCGCTACGTGATCTTCCCGCACCTGCGCGGCGTCCTGGCCCTCGCGCTCATCATCGCGTTCCTGCACAACCTCAACAGCTTCACGCTGCCGTACGTGCTGTTCGGGGTGCCCGCCCCGCACGACGTCGAGGTGCTGCCGGTGCTCACGTATGTGGAGAGCTTCCAGAACTTCCGGTTCGGGCTCAGCGCCGCCATGGCCGTGCTGTCGCTGGTCCTGGTCGCGATCCCGCTGTCGGTGTACCTGCGCGCGGTGAGGCTGAACCAGCATGAGAACTGATGTCCAGAGGCTGCTGCCGAGATGGGTCCAGGCTGCGGTCATCGCGGTGCTGCTGGTGTTCGTCATGACGCCGGTGCTGTACATGCTGTTCGCGTCCGTCAACGACGACCTCGAGGTCGCCCGCGGCGCGTTCTGGCCGACCAGCCTGCACCTGGACAACTACGCCAAGATCTGGTCGACGGTCGAGCTCGGCGCCGGCCTCGCCAACAGCGTCGTCGTCGCCGGCAGCGTCGCGCTCGTGTCCGCGCTGGTCGCCGTCGCCACCGCCTACGTCCTGGTCCGCTTCCAGTTCCTCGGCCGCGGCCTCATCCTGCGCGGCCTCCTGGCGCTGCAGTCCATCCCCGGCACGCTCATGCTGCTGCCGGTGTTCGTGTTGTTCGCGAACCTGTCCGCGGTCCTCGGCATGCAGGTCATCGGCACCCGCTGGGCGCTGTTCGTCACGTACCTCACGTTCGCGCTGCCGTTCTCCACCTGGGTGATGGTCACGTACCTGCGCGGCCTGCCGGCCGAGCTGGACGAGGCCGCCCGCCTCGACGGGGCCTCGTCCTGGCGGATCCTGCGCTCGATCATCATCCCGCTCAGCTGGCCCGGCCTCGTCGTGGCGAGCATCTTCGCGTTCCTCCTCGGCTGGAACGACGTGCTGTTCGCCTCCGTCATGACCAACCCCGACAGCCGCACCGTCGCGGTCGCCCTGCAGGTGTTCGGCGCCACCCAGGAAGGTGGCGCCATCCCGATCTACGGGCAGCTGATGGCCTCCGCGCTCATCTGCGCGCTGCCGGTGGTGGTGTTGTACCTCGTGTTCCAGCGGTTCCTGGTCGGCGGCCTGACCGCCGGGGGAGTGAAATGACAGACCTGATCAACGTGGCGATCGTCGGCAGCGGCATCATCGGCGGCAACCACGCCGACGCCATCCTGCGCCATCCCCGTCTGCGGATCGTGGCCCTCGTCGACGCCGTCGACGCCGCCAACGCCGCCCTCGCCGCCCGCATCGACCCGCCCCCCTCCTGCCACCGCACGCTCGGCGACGCCCTGGCCGCGGAGCAGGTCGACCTCGTCGCCATCTGCACCCCCAGCGGGCTGCACGTCGAGGCCGCCGAGGAGACGCTGCGGGCCGGCGCGCACCTCCTCGTCGAGAAGCCCCTCGACGTGTCGCTGCCGAAGGCCCGCGCGTTCGCCAAGGTCGCCGCCGAGGCGGAGCACCGGGGGCTCGTCTGCGCCGTGGTCAGCCAGCACCGGTTCGACCCGGCGATGGTCGCCGTGCAGCGGGCGGTGCGCGAGGGCCGCCTCGGCCGGCTCACGTCCGCGGTCGTGTCCATGCCGTGGTGGCGCGACCAGGCGTACTACGACTCCGCCGACTGGCGCGGCACCTGGGAGTTCGACGGCGGCGGCGCCGTGGCCAACCAGGGCATCCACCTCGTCGACCAGATGCTCGCCCTGCTCGGCCCGCCGGTCGAGGTCACCGCCCGCACCGCCCGCATCGCCCACGACCGGATCGAGGTCGAGGACCTCGCCGTGGCCACGCTCCGCTTCGCCGGCGGCGCCCTCGCCGTCCTGCACGCCAGCACCAGCGCCCACCCCGGGCTGCCGGTGCGGCTCCAGGTGCACGGCACCCGCGGATCCGCCGTCCTGCACGACGACCAGCTGGAGTACTTCTCGTCGGCCGGCTCCGAGGAGACAGCCACGGACCTCGTCGGCCCCGAGCACATCTCCGGCGCGCCGAAACCCGCCGACGGCTTCGTGCTCGGGCACCTGCGCCAGTACCAGGACCTCGTCGAGGCCATCGACGAGCGGCGCCCACCGGGCGTGCGGGTCGCCGACGGCCTCCTCGCCCTCGCCACGGTGCGGGCCGTCTACGTGGCGGCCACCCTCGGCCGTCCGGTGCTGTTCGACCAGGTCCTCGACGGGGTGCACGACGACGTGCGCCCCGCGGTGACCGACGTGATCAAGGAGGAGCAGGCGTGAGGTTCTCGGTCTTCACCGCGTCGACCCCGGACTGGACCCCGGAGGAGGCCGTGCGGCACCTCGCCGGGCAGGGCTGGGACGGCATCGAATGGCGGGTCGTCGACCAGGACGACGCCCCAGAGCCCGGGTTCTGGAAGGGCAACCGCGCCACCTGGGCCCTCACCGGCCTGGAGGCGGCCCTGCCGGAGCTCGCGGCGCTCACCAGGGGCGCCGGCCTGGAGTACTCCGGCATCGGCGGCTACGCCCGCAGCTTCGAGCACGACGACGTCGCCCGGCTCCTCGCCGCGACCGCGACCCTCGGCGCCGGCCGGGTCCGGGTCACCATGCCGATGCTGTCGACCGGCCGCTACCCGGACCTGTTCGACGCCACCCGCAAGGACCTCGAATGGGCCACCGGGCTGGCCGCGCGGCACGGCGTCACGATCCTGGTCGAACTGCACCACGAGACGATCGTGTCCTCGGCGTCGGCGGCGATGCGGCTCGTCGACGGCCTCGACCCGCGGCACATCGGCGTCATCCACGACCTGGGCAACCTCGTCATCGAGGGGCACGAGGACCACCGCGCCGCGTTCGAGCTGCTCGGCCCGTACCTGCAGCACGTCCACGTGAAGAACGTCGCCTGGCTGCCGGCGGACACCGCCCCGGACGGCACCGTCACCTGGGTCCACGACTGGGCGCCGCTGCGCACCGGGCAGGCGCACGTCGGCCGGTACCTCGCCGCGCTCGTCGCGCACGGCTACGACGGCTGGGTCACCGTCGAGGACTTCTCCACCGCCCTGCCCCTGGAGCAGCGGACCGCCGACAATCTCGAGTATCTGCGGAGCCTGCTGTAACCATCACCGCACCGGCGACATAGAACGGGGTATGGACGACGATCGTGACACCGGCTGGTTCCGGAGCGTGTACGCCCGGCACTACGCCGACGTCGTGCGCTACGGACTGCGCCGGCTCGACGGCAGCCCGGCGGCGGAGGAGCTGGCCCAGGAGGTGTTCCTGGTCGCCTGGCGCCGCCGCTGGGACGTGCCCCCGCTCGCCCTGCCGTGGCTGTACGGGGTGGCCCGGCGCCTCCTCGCCAACCACTGGCGGGCCCAGCGTGCGCTGCCGTTCCACGACGAGCTGGGTGAGCATCCCGCGGCCGACCGGCACGACGGCGTCACCGACCTCCTCGACGTGCGGGCGGCACTGACCCGCCTCTCCGACGACGACCAGGAGATCCTCCGGCTCGTCGCGTGGGAGCAGCTCACGGTCGCCGAGGCCGCCCTGGTCCTCGGCTGCGGCGCGACCGCGGCCAAGGTGCGGCTGCACCGCGCCCGCCGCCGGCTCACCGCCCTGGTCGCCGAGACCCCGTCGCCGGTGGGAGGCACCCGATGAACGAGCAGATCATGCACCTGCTGACCGCCGCCGACCCGGCGCGGGACGTGCCCGTCGCCCCCGGCGACGTCGAGGCCCTGCTGTATCGCGCCACCCAGGACGTCACCGGCTACGACCTGCGCCCGCCGGTGCGCCGCCGCCGGGTCCTCGCCGCCGCCGCCGCGATCCTTGCCGTCTCCGCGGTCACCGGCACGACCGCCGCGATCCTGCTGCGCGGCGGCGACCAGCCGCCCGCGGGGCCCCCGGTGGTGCCGGCGCCGAGCGGCACGCCCGGCTGCCTGGACCGGCTCGCCGACAGCGCGATGACCGACATGCGCGATGGGGTCGGCGGCCCGTACGAGTACCTGCGGACGGCCGGGACCAGCGGCAGCACCGTGCAGATGCCGAACGGGAACTTCGCCAGGTTCACGTATCAGGTGGAGACCCGGACGTGGACGGCCGAGGACGGATCGGTGCATCGCCGCATCGTCAACCAGCAGCCCGAATACGCCGACGCGGCGTCCCGGACCTTCTTCCGGAACAACCCGTCGTGGCTGCCGCACACCGGCACCCGCGAGGAGGACCTGCCGGCCGGCACCCCGCGCAAGCAGGTCCCGGCCGCGGACCCGGCGGCGATGGCCGAGGCGCTCTACCAGCCGAGGGACAACGGCCCGTCCCAGGCGATCACCGGCGTCGAGGAACTGGTCGGCCAGCGGATCCTCGACCGCGAGCACCGGATCGCGCTGCTGCGCTTCCTGGCCCGCACCGACGGGATCATCTGCGGCGCCGAGGCGACCGACCCGTCCGGCCGCGTCGGTGTCGTGGTGACCGGCCCGGAGGGCGCCGGCCCGCAGCCCAGCCCCGGCGAGCACGGCGGCCGCAGCATCCTGGTCTCGCCGAACACCGGCGTCGTCCTCGCCGCCGGCTACACCGACGCCACCGGCACCACCTGGCACACGGTGTTCCTGGACCAGTACTTCACGAGCGTCGCCGGAGCACCGTGACGGCGCCGTCATGGTCCACGTTCGTAGCGCTGCTGTTCGTGTCCTGCGCTTCCGGCTTCTCTTCCGGCTTCTCTGCCGGCTTCGATGGCAGGTCGCGGTGTGCGCGGATCGGGCTGGCCAGCAGCAGGACGCAGGTCAGCGCCAGCCACGCGGCCGCGCACCAGATCGCGGCGCGCACGCTCAGCCAGCTCGCCAGCGCCCCGCCGATCAACGCCCCGAGCGGCATCGTCCCGAAGTTGAGCAGATGCATGCTCGCCACCACCCGGCCGAGCAGCTGGCGCGGCGTGTACGTCTGCCGCCAGCTGGCCTTGATGACGTTGCCGGCGACCACGCCCGTGCCGATCAGGACGCCGCCGGCCACGGCCGCCGCCAGCCGCGGGCCGGGACCGGTCAACGGGATGAGCAACGCCGCGGGCATCGCCACGAGCTGGCACAGCAGGGTCGCCCGCGCGGTGCCGAGCCGCCGGCCGAGCGCGGGCGCCACGAACGCGCCGAGGGCACCGCCGGCGCTCATCGCCGCGACGACCGCGCCGACGGCCACGGACCCCAGGCCGATGTCGTGGACCAGGAACACGACGAGGATCGACTGATACGCGACGAGCCCGAGGTTGCTGGCCGCCCCGTACACCGCGAACACCCGCAGATACGGGTCCCGGCCCACGAACCGGATCCCGTCGGCGACCTGCTGCCGCAGCGGCGCACTTCTTGGTTTCCGTGCTACGGCGGGTGGGCGGATCGCGAGCAGGCACAGCCCGGAGACGAGGAACGTTCCCGCGTCGAACAGCAACGCCCACACGGCGCCGAACGCCCCGGCGATCAGCCCGGCCAGCCCAGGCCCGCCGACCTGGGTGATCGCCTCCGTGCCCTGCAGCCTGGCGTTGCCGGCCGGCAGGTCGGCCGGGCGGAGCAGGGAGGGCAGCAACACCTGGTACGCGGTCTTGAAGAAGACACTCGCCGTGCCGGTCCCGAACGCCACGGCGAACAGGTGCACAGTGGACAGTGCGCCGGCCAGGGCCGCCAGCGGCACACTCAGGTACAGCACCAGCGACACGGCGTCGCAGCACATCATCAACGCCCGGGGCGGCAACCGGTCCACCCACGCCCCGGCCGGCAACCCGATCAGGAGCCACGGCACCCAGGTGGCCGCCGACAGCGCGGCGACCTGAAACGCGGAGGCGTCCAGCATGGTGATCGCCACCAGCGGCAGGGCGACCGAGGTCACGCTGGTGCCGAGGTTGCTGGTCGCCTGACCGGCCCACAACAGCCGGAACGCACGCTGCCCGATCCGGCCTCCGTCGTGCACGGCCTGCGCGCCGTGGCGCACGGCCGCGGTCACGGCTTCGCCGGGACGCCGTGCGCGAAGAAGAACACCGGCGCCCGCCGGGCACCGTCGTCGGGAACCGCCCGGCTGGCCCACCTGTCGATGAGGCCCTGCAACTCCCCTTCGAAGGCCGCGAGCTCCTCGGCGGACATCGAGAGCCACTTGTCCGTGGAGAACGGCGCGTCGCCCCAGTCGGCCCGCTGCTCATCGGATGCCCCGTGCCAGGCCCGCACGAGACCGACCTGCCGCTCCAGGTTGATCGACATGGCGGCACTGGCGACCGCCTGCCCGACGGGGTCGTCGGCGAAGTCCGAATCGGACCAGCGCAGGGCGGTCGAGGCGAGGTTCCACCATCGTTCACGCTTGTCCCGCGCCCGCTCCGGCACCTCGACGATCAGGCCGGCGGCGGCGAGCACCTTCAGGTGGTGGCTGACATTGCCGACGGCCTGATCGGTGCGGGCCGCCAGGATGCTCGCCGTGGCCGGCCCCTCAACCTTGAGCACATCCATCAACCGCCGCCGCAACGGATGCGACGCAGCAGCAAGCACCCGCGAATCCCGAACCTGAGTAACACCCTGTCCCGTCACACCCCCACCATGCCACACACAAGAACAATTGCACAACACCTCTTGTGCATCTCGGTTGAAGTCCTGATCGATACCTGTCCGGATTGACCGCTTGCATGCACGTCCCAGCCGGCTTCGACTACCGGGGAGATCCACTCTCGGAGCAGAACAGGCGGGCAAAGCGGCTGATCTGGACATGGGTGGTGCTGGATCGGGCGGCGGCATACGACGTCGTTGCCGGATTTCCACAACCGGAAGGATCCCCGGGTGCCTGACCCCGGAGATCGTTCGGCTTGTCGCGATATCTCGCCTGGCAAGACCGTTGGCGGATCGACGGCGTCCTTGGTCGTGACGGCCATGGAACGACTTGGATCAACCTTCGCAGCTCGACGCGGGGCCGCGCACCAGCCGGCGATCGTCGTCCCCGGCACGCCGGCTGTCTGTGTTGCGTCGCGATCGGATGTCGGATCTGGTCGTGGTGGCGACTGTCCCGCGACTTCGATCACGGCCGCGCGATCACGGCCGCGCGATCACGGCGGCGCGATGACGGCGGCGCGATCACGGCCGGGTCGCGTCCGCTCGGGTGGTGTACGACCGGCCGGACCGCGGCGTGCCCCCATTTTCGGTGGGCGACCCGGCCTGTCCGGGCGCCCCGGGCGTTGCCCGCGCCGCCCAGACTGCGGGAAACCGCATCTACCTGGTTGATCGGTGGTGTTCCAGAGCCAGTAATCAACCAGGTAGTTGCAAGATCGCGGTGCTGCCAGGTTTTTGGTCATCGATGGGATTCGTTCTTCCCGGCGACGGTGTTGCAGCACGGCGCCGGATCAGGTGAGTTCGGACCTGGCTTGGGATCACCGCGGCCACGGCACGGACCGCGACCACGCCACCCGTCCCGCACTGCCGCGAAGCGGCTGTGCGAAACCACCGAGCCCCGAGGACCGACACCCGGATCCACTCCACGCGGATCACCCACACCAACCACCGCAACCGACAGCTGCCACAGACGCTCGGGAGACGACCACCACCAACGGCACCGATCCCAGGCGGATGATCGGCAACCGTGACCGAAGTCGCGGCCAGGACGAAGGCCGTACACCACACCAGTGGACGCGACCTCACGGCCGCGCGATCACGGCCGCGCGATGTGGCAGGGGCCTACGCGGCGAAGATCCCAGCCCCCACAAGGCCGAACTGCCCTGGCAAGGCCGAACTGCCCCGGCAAGGCCGAACTGCGGGGCGAAACCCCGAACAGCGGAGCGAATCGAACGGCCCGGGGCGGTGGAGGTTGGAGCGGGTCACCACTGGGCGTAGGGGATGTTCCAGTCGCCGAGGCCGTCGGTGAGGGGGAGGTTCTTCGGGGTGTTGCGGACCTCGACGACGTCGCCCACGTCGAAGTTGTCGTAGAACCACTTGGCGTGGTCCGGGGCGACGTTGATGCAGCCGTGCGAGGTGTTCTCCTTGCCGTGCTTGGGGATGTTCCAGTCGGCGAGGTGGACGTACTCACCCGAGAGGGAGATGCGGCAGGCGAGCCGGATCTTCTCCTCGTAGAAGTTCGGGTCGTTCTTGTTGGTCACGCCGTAGCTGGCGGAGCTCATCGTGACGAGGGGTTCCTTCGTCATGAGGACGTGCACGCCGCTGGCGGTCAGGTAGTCGATCTTCTCGCCCTTGGAGCCGATGGTGCCCTTGCCGCCGCGGCCCATGCTGCAGGGGATCTTGCGGACCATCTGGCCGTCGACGTAGCACTCCATCTGCTTGGTGTTGGAGTCGGCGATGGCGATGCGGGACTTGCCGATGGAGAAGTTCGCCGAGGCGTTGGTGCCGCCGTAGACGCCGTTGCCGACGTCGACGCCGAGCAGGTTGGCGTCGACCTTGACCTTGGTGCCGGGGGCCCAGTACTTCTCGGGGCGCCAGTGCGCGCTCTGGCCGCTCACCCAGTGCCACTTGCCCTCGACCTCGGGGGACGTGCTGACCTTCATCGCCTGCTCGACGGCGTCCTTGTTGGTGACGGCCTTGTTGAAGAAGACGATGACGGGCTGGCCGACGCCGTAGGTGCTGCCGTTCTTCAGGGCGAGCATCGGGTTGGCCTGGAACGTGATCGACACGGTGCTGGCCGGCTTCAGCGTGGTGAACGTCGCCGTCTGGTTCACGGCGGTGCCGGTCGCGTCGACACCGGTGACCGTCACGGTGTACGTCTGGCCGTAGGCAAGGGCGCCGGTGGACTGCCAGTTGTGCTTGTCGTCGGCGAGGGTGCCGGCCACGGACTTGCCGCTGGCGGCGACCGTGACGGTGTCGAGCGTGCCGTTCTCGATCGCGACGGTGACCGGGCTGCCCGGCGGGACGTCCTTGGCGTCGGCGGCGGGCGTGATGGTGAGCTTCACCTGCTGCGCGGCGCCCCCGCCCGGCCCCCCGGTCGCGCCGGTGGCGGCACCGCCGGTCTTCTTGGCTCCGTCGGAGCAGCCGGCCAGGACGGACCCGGCAACCACAGCACCGGCGACTCCCGCACCGGTGACCAGCATCTTGCGACGACTCAGCATGATTCGCACCCTCCCCGTTCGCGAACGGTACCCACACGAAGACGTCTCGCAAAACCCTTCACGTTGCATGCGACGACGATCATTCGCGCGGGCCCATCCGACAAAGCGTGCAAAACGCTCACTCGACGGTCAGGTCGACCTGGTTGGTGTAGAAGGCGACCCGCTTCGTGATCGGCTCGACCGCCGGATAGGGCGTCTCGTAGGTCCAGATCACGTTGGTGAGCTCGCGGTCGGCGGTCACGACGCTGTAGTAGGAGGCGTCGCCCTTGTACGGGCAGTGCGTCGAGTGCTCGGTCCGCCGCAGCAGTGTCTGGTCGACGTCGTCCAGCGGCAGGTAGTACACCGGTGGATACGTCGACTCCTGCAGCGTCAGCGCGTCCGTGGTGTCGGCGACGGTCACGCCATCGACGCGGACCGTGACGCGCCGTCCGGTCGGGGTCACGGTGATCGGGTGGTCGGGCCCTGGGATCTTCATGCCTCCGACGCTACCTCGGGGGTATGACACAACAGCCGGTCGACGCAGCGCACGGCGAGCTCCGGCGTCAGCGTCCACGGCAGGAAGATCACGCGGTAGATGATCGGCGCGATGACCAGTTCGATGAGGTCGTCGGCGGCGAAGGCGGACGACGACCGGTCGGCCAGCACCTGCGCCTCCGCCCGCCGGTTGCGCAGGCAGTCGGACTCGGTGTCGCCCGCCGAGGCCGCCCCGCCGCGCAGCAGTGCCGCGTTCACCGGCTTGGCGTAGTGCGCGACGATCTCGCCGGCCCAGGCGATGAGATCGGCACGCAGCGAACCGGTGTCGGGCAGCGGCCGGTCGGAGTCGAGCCGATACGTGGCGATGTCGTTGAGCATCGTCGGCAGGTCACCCCAGCGCCGGTAGATCGACGTCGGGTTGACCCCGGCGCGCTCCGCGATCAGGGGGATGGTGACCCGCTCCGCGCCGCGCTCCCGCACGAGCTCCTCGACCGCGCTCCTGACCTGCGCCACCACGACGGCGCTGCGACCGCCGGTCCGTTTCTCAGGCATGTGACGCTCCTAACGCAACGAAAATTGCTTTAAGCCCAAAGCAAGCGAGTAGCTTCAGCCTAACGCAACGAAAATTGCTTTAGGGGGTACGGCATGACCACCGCACTGGTCCGACCCGTCACACTGCCCGCCGGGGCCGCGTTCGCCGGCGCCGGCCTGGCGTTCGCGTCGCTGTACCTGGCCGCGGGCGCACCGACGCCACTGCTCGTGCTGTTCGAACGGGAGTGGGGCTTCGCGCCGTGGGTGCTGACCGTCGCGTTCGCCGCGTACGCGTTCGGGCTGCTCGCCGCGCTGCTCGTGGTCGGGTCGCTGTCCGACCACGTCGGCCGCCGGCCCGTCCTGGTCGGCGCGCTCAGCGTGGAGGTCGCCGCGATGCTCATGTTCGTGTTCGCGCCGAACATCGGCTGGGTCATCGCCGCCCGCGTCGTGCAGGGCATCGCCACCGGCGCCGCCAGCAGCGCGTTCACCGCGGCACTGGTCGAGCTGGCCCCGCCGCACCGCAAGCGGCTCGGCACGATCGTCGCCGGCGCCGCCCCCGCCGGTGGGCTCGGCCTCGGCGCGCTGCTGACCGGCGCCGCCGTGCAGTTCACCCACTCGGCGAACCTCATCGTCTTCGGTGCGCTCACCGTCATCATGGTCTTCGGTACGCTCACCGCCGCGTTCTCCGGCGAGACCGCCACCCGCCGGGCCGGCGCCCTCGACTCGCTCAAGCCCCGGGTCACGGTGCCCCGCGCCGCCCGCCGCGAGTTCGGCGCCGCGATCCCCGTGCACCTGGCCAGCTGGATGTTCGCCGGGCTGTTCATGGGCCTCGCCCCGACGATCGTGCGGGACATCTTCCACCTCGACAGCGGCCTGCTCAACGGCGCGACCGCGTTCCTGCCGCCCGCGTCCGCCGCGATCGCCGGCTACGTCCTGGGCCGCCTGCACCCGCGCCGCACCATCCTGCTCGGCGGCGCCGCGGTCCTGCTCGGCGCCGCGGTCGTGCTCACCGGCATCCTCGCCGTGCTGCTGCCCCTGGTCTGGGTCGGCGGGATCATCGGCGGCGCCGGCTTCGGCGCCACGTTCTCCGGGGCGCTGCGCGCCGTCGGGCCCCTGGCCGAGACCCACCAGCGGGCCGGACTGTTCGCCGCGGTGTTCCTCGTCGCCTACCTGTCCTTCGGCATCCCCGCGATCGTCGCCGGCCAGCTCGTCGCCCCGCTCGGCCTGCTGACCACCGTCGTGCTGTACGGCACCGTGATCCTCGCCGCGGCCGGGGCCGGCCTGCTCAGCCAGTGGCGGCTGACCCGGACCGCATAACCCTTCAGGTCGGCGGCGCGCCGCCGATGGGGGACACGACCGAGAGGAGCGCAGCATGAACGTCGCCCAGATCGCCTCGTCCATCACGTGGAGCGTCCCGCCCGCCGGTCGCGGCGTCGACCCCGACACCGCGCAGGCCCAGGTCAACGCCCAGGCAGACACGCTCAGCGCCCTCATGGGCACCAGGCACAACACCGCCGTCGCCAACAACATCACCGACGGCCAGGGCGTCGACGTCTACCTGTAGGCACTAGATTCGACGGATGAACCGGCAGGAGATCAGCGACGCGGTCATCGACGTCGGATGGCGGTACATCCTGAGCACCATCATGACCACGGTGCCGGTGGGTTCGATCGGGCAGGCCGCCGAGGTCGCGGCCCGGTGCACCGCCGTCGCCGGTGACGACGCCGACCGGCACCTGTGGCTCGACCTGCGCGCCGATCACGTCCTGCTGACGCTGCAGACTCTCGGTGCGGCCAAGGTCACCGTCCGGGACATCGAGCTGGCCCGGGCCCTCAGCGGATCCCTGCGGGAGATCGGCCTCGCGACCGTACCCGCGACCGAGCGGTCGGTGCAGCTCCTCGAGATCGCTGTCGACGCCCTCGACATCCCCGCGGTCCGCCCCTTCTGGAAGGCCGTCCTCGGCTACGAAGACGAGGAGGGCAACGCCGGCGACCCCGGCGCGGCCGTCGTCGACCCGCACCGGCTCGGGCCCGCCGTGTGGTTCCAGCAGATGGCCGAGCCCAGGGTCGAGCGCAACCGGATCCACTTCGACATCAGCGTCCCGCACGACGCGGCCGAAGGCCGGATCGCCGCGGCCCTCGCCGCCGGCGGCATCCTGGTGTCGGAGGCGGCGGCCCCGGCGTTCTGGATCCTCGCCGACGTCGAGGGCAACGAGGTCTGCGTCACGACCTGGCAGGGCCGGGACTGATGGCCGACGTCTTCGCCGACCAGGCCGTCGCGGCCATGGTCGCGGCATCCCGCGAACCCCAACTGGCCGTGAGCGTCGCCGAGCTGCGCCGGGGCGGGAAGGCGCGCGCCGCGCTGCGCCCGCCGGGCCCGGCGATGCCCGTCGAGGACCGCACCGTGGGCGGCGTCGGGGTCCGCGTGTACCACCAGAGCGGCGACGCGGTCATCGTCTTCGCCCATGGCGGCGGCTTCGTGCTGGGCGATCTCGAGACGCACGACGCGTTCGTCCGCAGGCTCGCCCACGCGACCGGCCGGACCGTCGTCGCCGTTGACTACCGGCGGGCGCCGGAGGACCCGTTCCCGGCCGCGGTCGACGACGTCCTCACCGTCCTGGACGCGCAGACCGCCGCGAGGGTGGCCGTGGCCGGGGACTCCGCCGGTGGGTTCCTCGTCGTCCAGGCCGCCCTGGTCCGGCGGGAGCGGATCGACGCGCAGCTGCTCGTCTGCCCGCTGATCGACGTCACCCTGCCGGCCGCGACCCAGCCGAGCGTCGCGGAGAAGGGCACCGGCTACACCCTGGACGTCGCGCAGCTGCGCGAGTGGATCGGCTGGTGGGCGCCGGAGAAGGCACCGGATCCGCTGGCCGAGGACCTCACGGGCATGCCGCCGGCCCTGGTCGCCGTCGCCGAACACGACCCGCTGCGCGACGGCGGCAGCCAGTACGCGCAACGGCTCACCGCGGCCGGTGTGCCGGTCGTACACCGGACCGCGGTGGGACACGTGCACAACTTCGCCCAGTCCGTCCACGTGTCAACCGCCTGCGCCGAAGTTGACGCTCAGTGGCTGCGTGACGCTGCCCAGTTACTTTCCGGGTCGGGCTGAGACACCAGTGGCGGAGGCGGTGCAGACTGGGTGCCGGCGTCCCCGACCGGACGTCTGACGATCGGCAGGGGGCGCGAAGTGGGACTGTGGGACAGGATCCAGGGCGAGTTCGTCGACATCATCGAGTGGCTCGACGACAGCCGGGACACCATCGTCTGGCGGTTCCCCCGCTTCCAGAACGAGATCAAGATGGGCGCGCAGCTCATCGTGCGCGAGTCGCAGACCGCCGTGTTCGTCAACGAGGGGCAGGTCGCCGACGTCTTCAAGCCCGGCACCCACACGCTGACGACGCAGAACCTGCCGATCCTGTCGACGTTGAAGGGCTGGAAGTACGGGTTCGAGTCGCCGTGGAAGGCGGAGGTCTACTTCGTCAACACCCGCCAGTTCACCGACCTCAAGTGGGGCACCCAGAACCCGGTCATGCTCCGCGACGCCGAGTTCGGCATGGTGCGGCTGCGTGCGTTCGGCGCATACGCGCTGCAGGTCACCGAACCGGACAAGCTGCTGCGCGAGCTGGTCGGCACCGACCCGCAGTTCCGCACCGAGGAGGTCTCGGAGTTCGTCCGGCAGCTCATCGTCGGGCACCTCGGCAGCGCCCTGGCGACCGCGCAGGTGCCGGTCCTGGACCTCGCCGCACGGCAGCTGGAGATCGGCCAGCGGCTCGCGGGCGTCCTCACGAGCGAGCTCACCGGGTATGGCATCCAGATCCCGAAGTTCGTCATCGAGAACATCTCGGTGCCGCCGGAGGTCGAGGAGGCCATCGACAAGCGCACCTCGATGGGGGTCGTCGGCAACCTGGACAACTACACGAGGTTCCAGACGGCGAACGCGATCGAGGACGCCGCGAACAACTCCGGCGGCGCGGGCGAGGCGTTCGGGTTCGGTCTCGGCATGGCGGCCGGACAGCGGATGACGAACGCCGCGACCCAGGGCGCCCCGCCGTCCGGTGGCCCGCCGCCGTTGCCCCAGCAGGATCAGTGGTTCGCCGGCATCGGCGGCGCCCAGCAGGGGCCGTATGACCTGGCCGGGCTCGGCGCGCAGATCCGGGGCGGCACCGTCACCCGTGAGACGCTCGTGTGGCACAACGGCATGGCGCAGTGGACCCCGGCGGGTCAGGTGCCGGAGCTCGGCGCCCTGTTCGCCGCCGTCCCCCCGCCGCTGCCCCCGCAGGCGTAGCCCGCCGATGCGGCAGTATCCGTGCGCCGGCTGCGGCGCCACCGTCGAGTTCGCCCCGGGCACCAACGCGCTGCGCTGCCCGTACTGCGGACACACCACCGTCATCGAACGGCAGCCGGACCGCGTCGTGCGCGAACACGACTGGGCCGAGTTCGCGGCGCTGCCCCGCAAGCCGATCGCGTTGCTGGCCGCCAACGTCTACGTGTGCGGTGGCTGCGGCGCGCAGACGGAGAGCGACACCGTCTCCGACCGCTGCCGGTTCTGCGGCGCCGCCGTCGTCGCCCAGGTCGACCCCGTCGACCAGGTGGTCCCGGAGGCGGTGCTGCCGTTCACCGTCGACCGTCCGGCGCTGCGCGCCGCCCTCGGCGCCTGGGCCGCGTCGCGCTGGTTCGCGCCGTCGGGCCTGAAGAAGGTCAGCGAGGCCGAGTCGGCGAAGAGCACGTATCTGCCGCACTGGACCTACGACAGCCGCACCGTGTCGCAGTACCAGGGGCAGCGCGGCGACCACTACTGGGACACCGAGACGTACCAGGCCAACGGCGAGACCCGCACCCGGCAGGTCCGGCGGACCCGGTGGCGCGGCGCGTCCGGCACCGTCGCCAGCGACTTCGACGACGTGCTCGTCACCGGCACCACGAAGGTCACCCGGGAGCACCTCGACGCCCTCGAGCCGTGGCCGCTGACCGACGCCGCGCCGTTCCGCCCCGACTACCTCGCCGGGCACGAGACGCTGCGCTACGACGTCGAGCCGGAGCAGGCCCTCGACGCCGCGAAGGCGCTCATGGCGGTGGTCATCGAGGAGGAATGCCGCGCCGACATCGGCGGCGACGAGCAGCGCGTCGAACACGTCGACACGACCTACGCCGACCTGACGTTCAAGCTGATGCTGCTGCCGGTGTGGCTGGCCTGCTACGTGTACGCCGGGAGGACCTACAACATCCAGGTCAACGGCCGCACCGGCGAGGTGGCCGGCGAACGGCCCTACAGCGTGCCGAAGATCGCCGCGGCGGTCACGGGCGGCGTCCTGCTGGTCGCCCTCGTCGTGTTCCTCATCTGGCGCGGGCGGCAGCCGTGACCGGCGCGCTCCGGCACGAGCGGGCGTCGGCGGTCCTCACCGTGTTCCTCGTCTGGTGCGGGCGGCAGCGGTGACCGGCGCGGTCCGGCACGAGCGGGCGTCGGCGGTCCTCACCGTGTTCCTCGTCTGGTGCGGGCGGCAGCGGTGACCCGCGCGCTCCGGCATGAGCGGGTGTCGGCGGCCCTCACCCTGCTCAGCGACGCCGGTGTGGCCGCGCTGCTCGACGAGCACGCCCGGCCCGACGCGGTCGGCATCGGCGGGCACACCGCGACCCTGTCGGTGGCCGGTTCGCCGGTGTTCATCAAGCAGGTCCCGGTCACCGCCCTGGACCTGCAGCACCCGCACTCGACCGCGAACCTGTTCGGCCTGCCCATGTACTGCCAGTACGGGGTCGGCTCGACCGGCTTCGGCGCGTGGCGTGAGCTCGCCGCGCACCGGATCACGACCGGCTGGGTCCTCGCCGGGCGGCACGCCGCGTTCCCGATCCTGCACCACTGGCGGGTCCTGCCCGCGGGGTTCGCGTGGCAGCCCGTCGACATCGAGGAGCGGGTGGCGTACTGGGGCGGCGCGCCGTCCGTGCGGCACCGGCTGACGCAGCTCCAGGACGCGCCGGCGCGGCTCGTGCTGTTCCTCGAGCACCTCCCGCGGACCGTGCACGACCTGCTGCGGGCCGACCCGTCCGCCGCCGGCCGGGTCGACGCGCGGCTGCGGGACGCGATCGCGTTCATGAACGCCGCCGGGCTGTGGCACTTCGACGGGCACTTCAACAACGTCCTCACCGACGGCGATCAGGTGTACTTCGCCGACTACGGGCTCGCCCTGCACGAGGGGTTCGACCTGACCGCTCCGGAGCGCGCGTGGCTGCGCGAACACGTCGACTACGACCTGCGGTACACGACCGGGCACCTGGCGACCTGGCTCGCCGAGGAGTTCCGTGGACCGTCGTCACGGGCGGCGGTGTTACGCGGCGAGGCGCCGTTCCTCGGGCCCGCCGTGGCGGCGGAGCTCGTCCGCCGCTACGGGGAGCGGGCCCTGGTGACGGACGCCTTCTTCGACGCGCTCGTCACCGGGGCGAAGACGACGCCCTACCCGTCCTGTCCGGGGAGCTTGTAGGCCGGCCGGAACCCCAGGAGCCGTTCGACGGCACCGGTGTCGATCGGCACCCGGCGGCCGGGGACCGGCGTGCGGATCGGCACACCCGGGTGGTGGGCGGCGATCAGCTCCTCGGTCGGCCGGTCGCTCAGGGTCTCCGGGGCGGCGAGGAAGACCCGGTGGAACCCGTGCAGCGGCGCCGAGGCGGCCAGCCACGCGGCCTCGGCGGCGTCCTCGACGTGCAGGTACGCCCACGAGTTCCGGGCGCCCGTCGCCGGGTCGGTGCGCACGTCCGCGGCGGCCTTCTCGAGCCTCGGCGTGTCGCCGGTGAACGGGAACCGCAGCGCGACCACGTCCATGCCGTGCCGGCGGTGGACCATCTCGCCGGTCAGCTCGTCGACCAGCTTCGACAGCGCGTAGGGATCCTCGATCTGCGGCGGTGCCTGCTCGTCCAGGGGGTAGTACGGCGGATGGAGGTCGTGCGGCGAGAACGGCATGCCGAGCAGCGCGTAGCTGCTGGCGAGCACGGCCCGCGGCACGCCCCGGCGGGCGGCCTCGTCGAGCACCACGAACGTGGCCCGGGTGTTGCCGGCGAACACGTCGAGGGCGGTGCCGAGCGTCGGCGCCGGGATCGCGGCCAGGTGGATGACCGCGTCGGTGTCCTCCTGGAACGCCTCGGCGACGACGTCCGGGTCGCCGGCCGAGCCGACCACGACCCTGGCGTGCTCGAACGTGGCCGGCTCCAGCGTGAGGGCGACGACCTCGACGCCCTGCCGGCGCAGGCGGGCCACGACGGCCCGCCCGATGTTGCCGCCGGCGCCGGTGACGACGACCCTCACGGTGCTTCCAGGGCGCCGTCGGGGCGGCGCACGACGGCGGCCCACCGGTCGAACAGGAACTTCGTCGGCGGATACTTCGCCGCCTCCACCTCGTCCACGTCGACGCCCCAGCCGGGCCGCTCCGACGGGTACATGTACCCCTTGACCACGTCGGGGCAGCCGGGGAACACCTCGTGGGTGGCCTCGTTGTACTCGTGCGACTCCTGGAACCCGAACGCGTGGCTGGAGATGTCGACGGCCAGGTTCGCCGCGACCCCGACCGGCGACACGTCGGCGGGGGAGTGGAACGCGGTCCGCACGCCGCACAGCTCGGCGAGCGCGGCCAGCTTCCGCGTCGGGGTGAGCCCGCCGACCGCCGAGGTGTGCAACCGGATCAGGTCGACCCCTCCGTCGCGGATGAGCCGCGCCGCGTCCGCGACCGAGCTGATCTGCTCACCGACCGCGAGGGGCACCGGCGAGGCGGCCCTGATCTCGGGCAGCCGGTCGTACAGCTCCGACGGGATCGGGTCCTCCAGGAACGACAACCCGAACGGCTCCAGGGCCCGGGCCAGGACCACCGCCTGCTTCGGGGTGAGCCGGCTGTGCACGTCGTGCATGAGGTTCACGCCCGTCCCGAGCCGCTCCCGGGCGGCCGCGAACAGCGACGGCGTGCCCCGCAGGTAGCGCTCGGGGTCCCAGCCGTCCGGGTTCGGCGAGTCCGGGTAGTGCCCGCCGGTGCCGGCCGCGCCGTAGCTGCCCAGACCCGGCTCCGCCCGTTGCAGGCGGATGCAGCGGTACCCCTGCGCGATGAGCCGCTCGGCCTCGTCGAGCACCTCGCCGGTGTCGTTGCCGGAGGCGTGCGTGTACACCTCGACCCCGCCGCGGACCCGCCCGCCGAGCAGCTCGTGCACCGGCAGGCCGGCCCGCTTCCCGGCGATGTCCCACAACGCCTGGTCCAGCCCCGACAGCGCGTTGTTGAGGACCGGCCCGTTGCGCCAGTACGACGAGTAGTGCACGGTGCGGGTGATGTCCTCGATGTCCGCCGGGTGCCGCCCGACGGCGAGTGGGCCGACGTGCTCCTTCACCGCCGCCGCCACGGCCGCGTAGCGCTGCGTGAACGTCGCGCAGCCCAGCCCGTACAGCCCCGGCTCCGTCGTCTCGACCTTCACCACGACGAGCGGCAGGCCTTCCGGCGCGGTGACGATCGGCCGGACCGCGGTGATCCTGAGCGCGTCACGGGCCGGCCACGGCGGGACAGACTCGGGCAGACCACCGTCAGGGCCCAGCAACTGGTTCGGGTCGTGCACGTGGAAACCTCCCGGCAGCGGTCGCTCATGAATCCGACGATCATGCGTGCGATAACGTTACGCCCGTGCACGCGCCCGAAGCAGACTCCCGGCCGGTGTGGGTCCTCGAGATCGGGGGCAGCCACGTCACGGCCGCCGGCGTGTTGCTGGACGACCGCAAGGTGATCCAGCGGCAACGCCACCCCCTCGATCCCGGCCTCGCGGCCGACGGCATCGTGAACGCGCTCGCCGCCGCCGCGAAGCTCCTCGAACCGCACCCAGGGGACCGCTGGGCCGTCGCGATGCCGGGCCCCTTCGACTACCGCACCGGCGTCTCCTTGCACGCCGGCGTCGGCAAGTTCGACAGCCTCCGCGGCGTCGACCTGCGCGCCGCGCTCGCACACGCGATCCCGGCCGCCCCGGACGCGTTCACCTTCGTCAACGACGCCGACTCCTTCCTCCTCGGCGAATGGGTCGACGGCGCCGCCAAGGGCGCGGCCCGCTGCGTCGCCATCACCCTCGGCACCGGCATCGGCTCCGCCTGGCTCGCCGACGGCAGTGTGGTCACCACCGGCCCCGACGTGCCGCCCGACGGCGAGGTGCACTTCTGCACCATCGACGGCGTCGAGCTCGAGGAGGTCGTCTCCGACCGCGCGCTGATCCGGGCGTACCGGTCGCTGACCGGCGTCGACGTCGACGGCATGCGCGGCCTCGCCACCCGGGCCCGCGAACTCGACGCCGCCGCGCAGTCGGTCATCGACACCGCGTTCGGCGCGCTGGGCGTGCTGCTCACCGACTGGCTCACCCGTTTCAAGGCCGAGGTCGTGGTCTTCGGCGGCTCGATGACCGGCGCCTGGGACCTGATCGAGCCCGCCCTCGCGCTGACCCTGCCCGCCCGCCCGGTGTCGGACACGGAGCACGCCGCCCTGCTGGGCGCCGCCTGGGCCGCCGCCCATCCCACGGCCGCCGTGTACTGAGCGGCGAGGCCGCCGCTTTTTTCGGATATTTCCGACATGTTGGTGCCTTCGCGCCGAGAATCATGCGGTGCGGGGGATGCGGGTGCTCGTCACCGGGGACGGCCGGTGGCGGCTCGAGGTGCGGGCGCGGGGCGTCGACGTCTACGATCGCGGCACCCAGGACACCCGCCGGACCCGGGTCGGCGCACTGGTGCTGCGCCAGGCGGACCTGGACCGCGCCGTGCGCTTCCTGCTCGACCACGGCGCCGACGTCGAGACGCTGCGCGAGCGCTGACCACCCCCGCAACCGTCACGAGTGACCGGTCCGCGACTCCGATCAACGCCCGCAGGCCGCCCGCCCAACGGTTTGCCGCATCCCGCGCACCGCTCACAGATCGAAGTCGCGGCCGGGTCGTCCGGACGGCCGTGGGGCGACTTCGATCACGGAAGCAGGACGAGGGCGCGACCCGCGACGCGCGACGCGCTTCGGGCAAGGGCAGCGCAAGGGCAAGGGCAAGGCAACGGGTGGCGGTCAGCGGCCGCCGGCCACCCGCAGCGTCGTGCCGGTGACGTAGGAGGCGGCGGGGCTCAGCAGCCAGGCGATCGCCTCGGCGACCTCGGACGGCTCGCCGGGGCGGCCGAGCGGGGCGCCCGGGCCGGCCCGTTCGGCGCGGTCGGGATCGCCGGAGACGGCGTGGATCTCGGTGCGGATGATGCCCGGGGCCACGCCGTTGACGCGGATGCCGGCGGGGCCGAGCTCCTTCGACAGGCCGATCGTGAGGGTGTCGAGGGCGGCCTTGCTCGCCGCGTAGTGGATGTACTCGCCGGGGCTGCCCAGGGTCGCGGCGCCCGAGGAGACGTTGACGATGGCGCCGCCGCGGGGCAGGACGCGGGTGGCCTCGCGGGCACACAGGAAGGCGCCGACGATGTTGACGTCGACGACGCGGCGCAGGTCGGCGGTGTCGAGGTCGGCGAACGGGCCGATCGCGGAGGTGGTGCCGGCGTTGTTGACCAGGCCGGTGACCGGGCCGAGCGCGGCGGCGGCGGTCGCGAAGAGCCGCACCACGTCGTCCTCGGCGGACGTGTCGACCTGCACGGCGACGGCGGTCCCGCCGGTGGACTCGACCGCGGCGACGACCGCGGCCGCCGCGTCCGCGGAGCGCTGGTAGCCGACGGCGACGCGGTGGCCGTCGCCGGCGAGGCGGACGGCGGTCGCCGCGCCGATGCCCCGGCTGCCGCCGGTGACGATGGTGACCCGGTCCATGGTCAGATCCTAGGCGCCACGGGGAGGTCCCAGCCGGACAGGTCGGGGCCGAGCGGGACGATGCCCGACGGGTTGATGTCGCGGTGGACCTCGTAGTAGTGCCGTTTGATGTGGTCGAAGTTCACCGTGTCGCCGAAGCCCGGGGTCTGGAAGAGGTCCCGGGCGTAGTTCCACAGGACCGGCAGCTCGGTGAGCTTGTCGCGGTTGCACTTGAAGTGGCCGTGGTAGACCGCGTCGAACCTGACGAGGGTGGTGAAGAGGCGGATGTCGGCCTCGGTGATCTGGTCGCCGACGAGGTAGCGCCGGGTCGAGAGCCGCTCCGAGAGCCAGTCCAAGCGGTCGAACAACCGCGTGTACGCGGCGGCGTAGGCCTCCTGCGAACCGGCGAAACCGGCCCGGTACACGCCGTTGTTGACGTCGCGGAAGACCAGGTCGTTGACCTCGTCGATCTCCTCGCGCAGCGCCTCGGGATACAGCTGCGGCGCACCGGGAGCATGAAACTGCGCCCACTGCGTGGACAGGTCGAGGGTGATCTGGGCGTAGTCGTTGGTGACGACCTGCCCGGTGGTGACGTCGACGATGCAGGGCACGGTGATGCCGCGCTCGTAGCCGGGGAAACGGGCGAAGTACGCGTCCTGGATGCGCTCGATGCCCAGCACCGGGTCGCGGCCGCCCGGGTCGAGGTCGAAGGTCCAGCTGCGCTGGTCGTGGGTGGGTCCGCAGACGCCCATCGACAGCACGTCCTGCAGCCCGAGCAGCTCCCGCACGATGATCGCGCGGCTGGCCCAGGGGCAGGCCCGGCTCACCACCAGTCGGTAGCGGCCGGGCTCGACCGGGTAGCCGTCGCGGCCGTCGGCGGTGATGCGGGACGTGATGTAGTTCCGGTCCCGCTGGAACTCGCCGGTCGACCGGTAGGCACCCATACGTCCTATCCTGCCATCGCCGCGTACCGCGCCGCCGGGTCCGCGGTCAGCGAGGCCTTGGCGCCGCGGGACGTGTCGTCGGCGAGGACCTCGTCGCGGTCCTGCTCGACCGCGTCGAACACCTGCGCCGCGACGGACGAGGGGCTGATCTTCGGGGCGTCGACGGACGCGGCCATGTCGGTGTCGACGTAGCCGACGTGCAGGCCGGTGACGCCGACGCCCTGCGGGGCGAGCTCGAGGCGCAGCGCGTCGCTGGCGGACCAGAGGGCGGCCTTGGTGGCGCTGTACGACTGCCCGAACGCGACCCACGACAGCGCCGAGTGCACGTTGACGATCCGCCCGCCGCCGTTCGCGAGGAGCTGCGGCAGGAAGGCGCGGGTCACGTGGATCGGGCCGTAGAAGTTGGTCTCGAACTCGCGCCGCACCTCGTCGAGGTCGCCGGTGACGAGGCTGGCTCCGACGTAGATGCCGGCGTTGTTGATCAGCACGGTGACGTCGCCGGTCTGCGAGGCGGCCCGGAGGACCGACGCGGGGTCGGTGACGTCGAGGGCGACGGCCTCGACGCCCGGGGTGGTGACGGTGCGCGGGTCGCGGGCGGCGGCGTAGACCTTCCGGGCGCCACGGGCGACGGCCTCGGCCGCCAGCGCCTTGCCGATGCCCCGGTTCCCGCCGGTGACCAGGACAACTGCCGTCTTGAGATCCATGCCGAGCTCCTCAATAAACCGATCGGTTTCCGGTGAACGTGCCAACCATAAACCGATCGGTTTACACTTGGCATGTGACGTCACCGACACGCGAACGCCTCTTGCGCGCCGCCGCCGACCTGTTCTATGCCGAAGGTGTCGGCGCGGTGGGCGTCGAGCGCCTGTGCCAGACCGCGGGCGTGTCGAAACGGTCGATGTATCAGCTGTTCGCGACCAAGGACGACCTGGTCGCCGAGGCGCTGCGGGTGCACGGGCCGGCCATCGTCGCGCACTACTTCCCGCCCGAGGACGCCGACCTCACCCCGCGCGAGCGGATCCTGCACGTGTTCAGGGTCCTCGAGGAGCAGTCCGGCGCGCCGGGCTTCCACGGTTGCCCGTTCGCCAACACCACCATCGAGCTGCACGACGCGTCGCACCAGGCCAGCCGCGTCGCCTGGGAGTTCAAACTGCAGTTGGAGGTGTACTTCCAGCGCCAGGCCGCCCGGCTCGGCGCCCCGGATCCGCGGCAGCTCGGCACGCAACTGCTGATGCTGTTCGACGGCGCCTCGGTCCGCGCCGTGATGCGCGGCGGCGGCCTCGACGGCGTCGCCACCCGCACCGCCGAGATGCTGCTGGATGTCAGGCCCGAGGTGATCGACCCATCCCGTTGACGCGCTGGCACGTCAACCAACGGCGGAGTGCGGGACCGGAATGGCCGTCGCGATTTGGACGGCCGCCCCCTGACGCGTCAGGTGAAGACGGCGGCGAAGGCCGCGTGGACCGGGGTGCCCTTGAGCCGGTCGTACACCGCGAACACCACGCGATCGAAGTGCTGGACGTCGGCCAGGGCGGCGGCGAACGCGGTCGCCACGTCGGCGGGCACGTTGCGGAACACGCCGCAGCCCCACCCGCCGAGGACCAGGGTGCGGTGCCCGTGCGCGGCGGCGACGGCCAGCACGCGGCGGGCCCGGCGGTGCAGCACGGCCGGGACGTCGGCGGCGTCCTGCGGCTGGTTGCGCAGGATCGCACCGAGGTTCGGCGCGGCGGCGGTCAGGAACGTGGCGTGGTGCGGCGCGTCGAGCAGCCGGGCCTTGTCGTCGCGGAACACGGGGACGCCGGGGGAGTGGATGACCCGGTCGCTGTAGCGCAGGTCGTGGTGCTCGCGGTGGAACGCGTAGAACTCCGGTGCCGCGCGCAGGCACGGATACAGCGCGGACGCGCGGGCCAGGCTCTCCTCCTGCGCCTCGGCGCCGCCGAGGAAGCCGCCGCCCGGGTTCTTCGCGGAGGCGAACACGAGACACGCGACGCCGCCCGGCGTCCCGGCCAGGCGGCGGGCCGCGGCCAGGGTCGACTCGCCGGTGACCTCGACGGCGGGCACGGCGGCCGGGCCGGCGGGTGGCGGCAGCGGGTCGTCGGGCCGGAACAGCCTGGTCCCGGCGACGGCCGCGGTCACCGCAGGGCCGATGCGGACCAGGTCGCCGGCCTGGTTGCGGTATTCGCCGGCGGCCGCGATCGCGACGCTCTGCCGGGCGATCTCCCGCAGCCGCCCGCTCACGGTTCCCCCCGAAGATCAAGTGCGGACATGCCGCCACGGTACCGACCACCGCCGCCGCCGACCATCGAGTTTCCTCTGTGCCAGGGTTCGCGCCGGGCCCGGCGGGTACGGGACCGGTATGCCCATCGACGCGCAACCGCCGGGGCGGCGAGGGACCGTCGGGCACCCGTACAGCCCCCTGAACCTGCGGCTGGTCCTGGCCACGTTCGGGCTCGTCACGTCCGTCGTCTTCGCGGTGCTGCTGTTCCGGGCCGACCTGCCCCTGCCGGCCTGGCTGTTCGTGTTCCTCGCGGCCGTCGCCGCGGTCGACCTCGTCGTGATCCAGCGCCGCCGCCACGCCCGCGGCGGCCACCACTCGCTGTTCGAGTAGGCGGGTTGGAGCATCGATCCGCGGGGCATGTACCGGTCATGCCGTGGGTCGTGTGGGTGCTGGTCGGGGCCGTGTCACTGCGGGCCGGGCTCGGGCTGCTGGTGTTGTGGGACCGGCGCCCCCGAGCGGCGGGCCGCGCAGCGACGGCGGCGCGCCGAGCATCGACGGCGGCCCGCTGACCTTCGCGCGCCCCGCCCACGTTCGGGCGACAGGTGCTATCGACCGTGCGTTATGCGAGGCTGACGGTTGGGTATCACCTCCAGACACCCGTGACCCCGACTTCACGGAGGGATGGCTCGATGTCCGAACCCGTGAGGCGAGCACACGCGAGGCGCACCCCGGCCGAGCGTCGCATGGTGGCCGCGGTCCTCGCGGTCGCATTGTTGGTGTTGCTGGTGCTGCTGCTGTCGTACTGCACCGCGCTCCGCCGCAACGGCACCCCCGGCGCGACCGGCACGGCATCCCCGACCGCCACCCGCACCAACCCCGGCCCGTCCGGCAGCGCCGCCCGCACCTCGGGCCCCGCCACCGGCGGCTCGACCGGCGCCGGCAGCGGCGCGACGGGCGGCGGCGCGGCCGGCCGCTCCTCGGGTCCGGCCGGCACCGCGACCGGCGGCTCCTCGACCGGCGCAGGCGGCAGCTCTGCGGGCGCGACCGGCGGCGGCGCGACAGCCGCGGGCGGCGGTGCGACGGCCGGCGGCGGTGCGACGGCGGGCGGCAGTTCCGCGGGTGTGGCGGGCGGTGGGGCGACGACCACGGCCGGCCCGGTGACACCGAGCGGCGCCCCCGGCACGGGCGGCGGCGGTGGTCTCGGCATGCGTTCCCCGCTGCTCGCCGGCACCGGCATCGCCCTGCTCCTGGCGGCCGCGGCGCTCGTCGTGTTCCGCCTGCGACCGGCCACCGGCTGGCGCTGATGCACCCCGGCCCACCACCGTCCGGTCCGCGGCGGCGTGGTGGTGTGGTGCGCGGGATGCGGGAGCGGATCGGGGCGATGGAGCCCCGGCGGCGGCGCCGGATCGTCGACGTGGTGACGGCCGTCTGCGCGGTCGCGGGCCTCACGCTCGTGGTGATCGGCGCGGCGCCGGCCGAGGAGCCGCAGCGCCGGGCCGAGCAGCAGCGCCGGGCCGGGCAACAGATCGCCGCGGAGCAGGAGCCGCTCGGACCGCCCGGCCCCAGCCCGGCGACCGCGAGCACCGCGACCAGCGCGGCGACCACCACCGCGACCACACCGGGTGGCACGAGCGGCCCGGCGGTGGTGGGGATGGAGGCTTCGCTGCCCGTACACCTCGACATCCCGGCGATCGGGGTCAGCACCGGACTCATGGAGCTCGGCCTCAACCCCGACGGCACGATCGCGGTGCCGCCGCTGACGGCCGGCGCGCCCGCGGGCTGGTACCGCAACCTCGCCACCCCGGGCGAGGTCGGGCCGGCGGTGATCCTCGGGCACGTCGACACCGCCCGGGACGGGCCGGCGGTGTTCTACCAGCTGCGCGACCTGCGCCCGGGCGACGAGGTCAGCGTGCGCAGGGCCGACGGGCGGACCGCGGTGTTCGGCGTCGACCGGGTCGTCGAGTACCCGAAGGAGCGGTTCCCCTCCGGCGAGGTCTACGGCCCGGTCGACCGGCCCGCGCTGCGGCTGATCACGTGCGGTGGGACGTTCGACCGGCTGCGCCGCTCGTACCGTGGCAACGTCGTCGTCTTCGCGACGCTGCGCCGGACCGCGTGAGGGCGCCCAGTAGGGTCTTCAGGATGTTCGCGACGATGTCCGTTGCCGCGCTGCTCGTGGTCGTCTACTGCGTCCTGATCGCGCGGCACCTGGCCCGGGCCCACCTGGAACGCAGGGCCCGGGAGGCGCCGGACGACGTGGAGATCGCGGCGGTGCGTGGGCTGCTGGAGGGCACGACGACCAGGGCCGCCTACCGCGCGACCATGGAGTCCGTCGCGCGGCAGGCGGGCCACCTGCTGCGGATCCCCGACTAGTACTTGCGCGGCTCGCCGGAGGGCAGCTGCAGCGGCGGGCGCTGGCCGGGCAGCTGGGGCCGGCTGTAGAGCGCCATCGCCTTCTGGGCGAGGGCCTTCGTGGCGCCCGCGTTGGCGAAGCTGCCGAGGATGATCGCCGCGCCGGGGACGAGCTTCGCGAAGATGCGCTTCGCGGCCTTGATCCCGGCCATCTGGGCGAGCTTCAGGCCGAGGCGCATCAGCATCTGGTTCAAGGGCCGGCGCTTGTCCGGCAGCAGCGTCTCGATGCCCTGGCGGCCGCGGGCGACCTGCAGCGCGGCGCGGGCCGTGTCGGTGTACTTGTGGACGCCCTGCAGCACGAGCAGCTCGATGGCGCGTTCGGGGTCGGCCGGGTCGCGTCCGTAGATGACGGCGATGAGCAGGACCATCTTGGCCTGGGTCCAGGCCAGGACGCCGACGTCGAGGACCGCGCCGGCCAGGCCGACGGCACCGGAGACCGCGCCGGAGAGGCGGGCGTGGTTGGTGTACCGGTAGACGACCATGCTGGCAAGGGCGTCCGGCGGTGCGCCCGGGTTCATGGCGCGCAGCTTCTGCAGCTCGACGACCATCTTCGGGCCGATCCGGGTGACCGCCTCGATCGCGAGGTACTCCGGCGCGTACTCGGGGTCGGCGCGCATCTTCTTCCACAGCCCGGGCGGCGGCCCGTCGTCGACGCCGTCGGGCGACGGCGGCGGCGTGTGCCCGGGTTCGAAAGGCACAGACCCCGAGTCGGCGGGCACGGACTCGAAAGCGGCGGGATCGAACGGCGCCGCGTACGGAGCCCGCGGAGGCCCCTGGTCGAGATGGTCTGGTGAGGGCGGCGGCGCGTCGGTCACACGAGGACTGTAGGAGATCCCCGCAACCCGGCGACAGAGCGACGCGCGGGTTACCTGGTCAGACGTTCGGCGTGGCGGTGCTGCTGGTCGGTGGCGAAGGTCAGGAACTCGATCATGTGGCGGAGGGTGGCGTCGTCGTATCGCGCGAGATGCGCGTCGCCCTCGGCCACGATCGGCCCGTAGATCTCCGCGACCACCCGCCGGGCCTGGTCGGTCGGGTGCACCGTGACCCGGCGCCGGTCGGCGGAGTCGCGCTCGCGGGTCACGTACCCGGCGCGTTCCAGGCGGTCGATGGCGGTCGTCACGCCCCCGGTGGTGAGTCCGGCGGCGGTGGCGAGCTCGCCGGGGCTGAGCGGCGAGGGCGCGAACAGCAGCTCCAGGCACCGCATGTCGGTGCGGTTGAGCCCGAGCCGGTCGGCGACGCGCTGGTCGAGCACGTCGATGGCGCGCTGATAGGTCTGCATGACCTGGCCGAGCTCGGCGAGCAGGTCGGCGCGTGCGGTCGTTCCCACACTTGCCGATCCTACGGGACCCCTCGTAGGCTAAGTAACTAGAAAGTCGAGTAATAAGAACTTCGAGGAGAAGTCATGCGCGTGATCGTCATCGGCGGCGGCACCGGCGGTATGTGCCTCGCGCACGGCCTGCGCCGGGCCGGCATCGACGTCCAGGTCTTCGAGCGGCACCGGACCCGCACGGACGGCCTGCACGGCTACCGGGTCGGCATCGACCCCGACGGCAGCCGCGCGCTGAAGGCCTGCCTGCCGCCGGAGGTGTACGACCTGTTCCGGCGCACCTGTGCCGCCCCGCCGGAGACGTTCGCGTTCCTCGACGAGCGGCTGCGCCACACCCTGACCGTGCCGCTGCGCCCACCGGCCGACGATGTCAACGACGAGAAGTCGGTGAGCCGGATGACGCTGCGGCAGGTCCTGTACACCGGGATCGAGGTCCGGTTCGGCCGCGAGTTCACGCACTACGAGCAGCACGACGGCGCCGTCACCGCGCACTTCGCCGACGGCTCCACCGCGACCGGTGACCTGCTCGTCGGTGCCGACGGCACGAACTCCCGGGTGCGGGCCCAGCTGCTGCCGCACGCCCGGGTCGAGGACTCCGGCGTGGTCGCGATCGGCGGGAAGGTGGCCCTCACCGAGCGGACCCGGGCGCTGCTGCCCGAGGGCGTGTTCCCGGGCATCGGGCTGATCCTCGCCCCGCACGGGCTGGCCTGCATCCTGCACGTGATGGAGTTCCCGTGGGGACCGGACGGCGCTTCGCCGGTGCCGGACGACCCGACCCGCGACCACGTCAACTGGGGCATCTCCGCCCACCGCGACCGTTTCCCCGCCGGCGTCACCGGCTTCGACGGCCCCCGGCTCATCGAGCAGACCCTGGCCATGACCCCGCGGTGGGACCCGGGGCTGCGGCGGCTGTTCGCGGACACCGACCCGGCCAGCTGCTTCCCGATCGCCATCCGCACCTCGGTGCCGGTCCCGGCCTGGCCGTCCGGCAACGTCACGCTGCTGGGCGACGCGATCCACACCATGACCCCCGGCCAGGGCGTCGGCGCCAACACCGCGCTGCGCGACGCGCGCAACCTCCTGCGGGCACTCACGTCCGGCGACGGCCCGCTGCCCGGCCGGATCGAGGGCTACGAGCGTCGGATGCGCGACTACGGCTTCGCCGCGGTGGCCGCCTCCAAGGCCCGCACGGGCGGCGACCAGCTGGTCCACCGGCCGGTGATCGGGCGGCTCGCCCTCGCTGGTCAGCGGGCGTTCCTGCGGGCCACCGACCGCGTGCCGGCGCTCAAGCGGAAGTTCGAGGCATCGCTGTACACCACCCGCGGCGGCGATCGCGAGGACTGAAATCCAGGCAGCGGCCCGCAAGGGCGCCGGTAGGGTGCGGTGCGTGACAGGCATCGTGGGGGGCACCGTGGCTCCCGGGTTCGAGACGGTCCGTGCGACGTTCGAGCGGCTGTTCGCCGACGGGGTGGAGACGGGCGCGTCCGTCGCCGCGTATGCCGGCGGGGCCCTGGTGGTGGATCTCTGGGGCGGCTGGGCCGACGCCGCCCGGACCCGGCCGTGGCGGGCGGACACGCTGTCGACGGTGTTCTCAGCCGGCAAGCCGGTAGCCGCCATGGCGGTGCTGCGCCGGGTCGCGGACGGGCGGATCGAGCTCGACGCGCCGATCGCGTCGTACTGGAAGGCGTTCCCGCACCCGGCCGCAACGGTCCGCCACGCGCTGTCCCACGCGGCCGGCCTGCCCGCCGCAAACGCTTCGGATATTTCCGAAATTCTGGACAGGGAGCGGTTCGCGGCGGCGATCGCGGCGACGCCCCTCGAATGGGAGCCCGGCACCGCGGTCGGCGAGCACGCGCTCACCTACGGCACGATCCTCGGCGAGATCCTGCGCGGCGCCACCGGCGAGAGCGTCGGTGACGTCGTTCGCACCCTCGGCCTCGACGTCCACTTCGGGCTCGCCCCGGCCGACGCCGCCCGGTGTGCCGAGGTCGAGCACGCCACCCCCGACTGGCCCGAGCGGCAGCTGCGCGGCCACGGCGACCTGTGGGCCCGCGCGCTGGGCCCGGCCGCCCTGCTCGCCACCGACGTCGTCAACGGGCCGCTCTGGCGCGGTGGCGAGCTCCCCGCGGTCAACTGCCACGCGACCGCCCGCGGCCTGGCCGCCTTCTACGCCACGCTGCCGGACCTGCTGCCGCCGGCCGTGCTCGCCGAGGCCATCGGCCCGCAGGTGGTCGGCTTCGACCTGCTGCTGCAGGAGGACGCCACCTGGACGCTCGGCTGGCGGCGCGAGGACGCGTGGTTCGGCATGGGCGGCATCGGCGGCTCCTCGGCCGGCAGCGACGAGTCGTCCGGCTACAGCCTCGCGTACGTCACCCGCCGCCTCGGCGACCACGACCGCAGCAACGCCATGTATGACGCCCTCGAAGCGGTCCTTGCGGCGTAGCCGTCGCACCACCCGCTGTTCACCGCTCGGTCCCTGGTCGGCGCACCGCCCGCCACCTGTAGAATTGGCGCCCGGATTGAGCGAGTTGCAGGACTTCGACTGATTGATATCGATATCCCCCCTGCGGCCCGCTCGCTTCCGCGTGCATCCGGCGCGTCGGTCAGCCATGGCCCAGGAGCGGTAGGAGCGCAATGACAGTGAACGAGGCCGCGGTCGACGCGCCGCATGACAGCGGCACGACCGAGTCGGTGTGGGGATCGTCGTTGCCCCGGGCACTGCTCGCGATCGCCGTGGCGGTCACCGTCGTCGTCCTCGCCGTGACGCACTGGTCGACCGTCAGCGCCGGCGCCGCCGGGCTGGCCCGCGCCAACAGCGCCTGGCTGGTCGTCGCCGGGCTCGGCACCGCGTCCATCTGGGTCGCCGGGACGATCACGCAGATCGGGTCCATGTCGCTGCGGCCCCCGGTCGGCAAGCTTCTCGCGGTGCAGGTCGCCGCGTCGTTCGCCAATCACGTCCTGCCGGCCGGTTCGGGCGGGATGGGGATCAACATCCGGTTCCTGCGCCGGCACGGCCTCGGCACGGGTGCCGCGGTCGGGTCGGTCGGGCTCAACACCCTCGTCGGCATGCTGACCCACACGCTGCTGCTGGTGGTGGCCGTGGCGGTCAGCCCGTCCCTGGCCCGCGGCATCCACGTGCCCGGCTCCTGGCGGGACGCGGCGTCGCACGCGGCGGAGCCGGTCGGCTGGGTGCTGCTGGGCCTGTGCGCCGCGCTGCTGGCCGGGGTGCTGGTCGCCTCGGCGCGGCCGGCGTGGCGGCACCGGCTCACCGGCAGGGTCGCCGCCGTGGGCCGGCGGGTGACGGAGGACCTGCGGGGGCTGTGGGGCGTGCTGCGCGACCCGTACCGGGCGGCGGCGCTGTGGCTCGGGTCGCTGTCGACGCCGCTGCTGCACTCGGTCATCCTCTACGCGGTGCTGCGCAGCCTCGGCGTCACGGTGACGGTCGGCACGGCCGTCGTGGTCTACCTGGTCGTGTCGACGCTGTCGGCGTTCGTGCCGTCACCCGGTGGCATCGGCGCGCTGGACGTCGCCATGCTGGCCGGGCTCGCGGCGATCGGCGTCACCTCCGCGGTCGCGCTCGGTGCGGTGGTGGGGTATCGGCTGATCACCGTATGGCTGCCGCTGCTGCCCAGCGCGTTCGTCCTCGCGGTGCTCCTGCGCCGGCGCATCATCTAGCGCCGCGCTCCGGAGCGCGGCATTCCGGAGCGGCGCGTTGTTGAGCGCAGCGTTGTTGAGCGCCGTGTTGTTGCGCGGCGCGTTGTTGAGCGCCGTGTTGTTGCGCGGCGCGTTGTTGAGCGCCGCCCACTTCCATGGCCAGGTCGTGAGGCGGGCCGGCAGCGGCGGCAGCGTCGGGGCCACGGCGACCGCGGCGAGCCCGACGCCGACCCCGGCGACGACGTCGAGGACCCAGTGGTTCGCGGTGACGACCACGACGATCCCAGTGATGGTGGGGTACAGGAAGCACAGCGCCCGCCCGCGCCGGCCGGCCAGCAGCGCCGACGCGACGCACGCCGTCCACACGGCCCAGGCCAGGTGCAGCGACGGCATCGCCGCGTACTGGTCGGCGGGCACCTGACCGCCGTGGTCCAGGCTGAACCCCGCGGCCGCGATCGTGTCGACGTAGCCGCCGCCCGGCATCAGCCTCGGCGGCATCACCGGCAGCAGGTAGAAGACGGTCATCCCGGTCACGTTGGTGATGACCAGGGCGTTGCGCATCGGCCGGTACAGGTGCGGCCCGGCGATGTAGCACCAGACCAGCACGGCCAGGGACACCCCGATGTGGGCGAACTGGTACCAGTACACCGCGGCCAGGGCGAGCGGCGGATGGTCGGTCAGCCACCGGTTGGCGGCCAGCTCCCAGTCCAGGTGCAGCAGCCGCTCGATGGACAGCACCTCGGCGCCGTGCCGGTGCGCGGGCGCCTCCCGCACCGCGGCGAGGGAGCGGATCAGGTCGTACACCTTGACCAGCAGCACCACGATCAGCAGCTCGCCGAGGACGTTCGGGCGACGGCGGCGGACGGGTGGGACGGTCGTGACCGGGCGGTCCGTGACGGGGCGCAGGGTCACGCTCCGGCGCCGATCGGTGCGCGGTGCGCCGCGGCGAGCTCGTAGAGCCCGGTGGTCCTGGCGAGGACGTCCGGCCACGCCACCGGCGGCGACGTCGCCAGGTTGTGCGCGGCGATGCGCCCGCGCCGCGCCGGATCCATGACGAGGGCGGCGATCGCGTCCGCCATCGCGGCGTCGCTGTCGACCAAGACACCCTCCCTGCCGTCGGCGATGAGCTGGCCGATCCCGCCCTCGGCCCGCGCGACCACCGGGAGCCCGGCGCACCGTGCCTCCAGTGCGGCGATCCCGAAGGACTCCAGGATCGCCGGCGCGACGAACAGGTCACTCTGCGCGAACAGGGACCTGATCTGCGGTCGGGACAGCCTACCCGGCAGACTCACCCAGCCGGTCATCCCGTGCCGGCGCAGGAAGCGCTCCATCGCCGGGCGCCGGGGCCCCTCACCGGCGATGACCACCCGCAGGCCGGCCGCCGCCGGCAGGGTCGCCCGGGCCTGGCGCAGCAGCCGAAGCAGCTGCATCGGGCGTTTCCGGGCCGCGAGGCGCATCACCGCGACGACCAGCACGCCGGCCGGGTCCGCCGGGTGCGGGTCGACCCGCCACCGGTCGGTGTCGATCCCGTTCGGCAGGACGTGCACCTCCATGGGCCAGACGAGGCGCTGCAGCGGTGCCGCCGCCACGTCGCTGACCGCGGTCCACACCGCCGGCCAGCGGGTCCAGCCGGAGGCGGTGTCCAGCGCGCGGAACGCGTGCTCCAGGTGTGACAGCAGTGAGTGGATCGTCACCACCGTCGGGACCCGGTCGGCGAGGGCCGCGGCGGCGAAGGCGAGCGGTGAGGCCGGCCCGGCGTGCACGTGCAGCACGTCGTACCGGCCGTTCAGCAGCAGCTCACGGCCGGCCCGCAGCACGCCGGGGCGCACCTCGGCGGGCAGCAGCCACAGGCGCTCGGAGAGCCGGTGCACCCGCAGCTCACCGTCGTCGGCGGGACCGCCGGGCGTGGTGGTGATGATCTCGACCTCGTGGCCGGCCGCCTGCTGCCGGACGGCCAGGTCGTGCACCTGCATCTCGATGCCGCCGAGGCGGGGGAGGAAGAAGTCGGTGACGTGCGCGATTCTCATGAACAGGGGCTCCGAAGCGGTCGCGGCCGGCGCCCGGGGAAAGGTGGGAGCATTGGCCGGTGCCGTACACGATGGTGTCGTTTCATGCTCATCCGGACGACGAGGCGTTGCTGACCGCCGGGACTCTCGCCCGCGCGGCCGCCGAGGGGCACCGCGTCGTCCTGGTCGTGGCCACCGCCGGTGGGGCGGGGCTGGCGTCCTCCGAGGTCCTGGCGGAGGGCCCCCTCGCGGGGCGCCGGCTGGCCGAGCTGCACCGCTCCGCCGAGGCGCTGGGGTGCGCCCGGGTCGAGTGCCTCGGCTACGGGGACTCCGGGATGGCGGATGCCCCGTCCGGCGCCGCGGACGCGTTTGCCGGCACCGACCCGGAGGAGGCGGCCCGGCGGCTGGCCGAGCTGCTGCGGCAGGAGCGCGCCGACGTGCTCACGATCTACGACCCGGCCGGCGGCTACGGGCACCCCGACCACGTGCAGGTGCACGCCGTGGGCGCCAGGGCCGCGGAGCTGGCCGGGACCCCGGTGGTGCTGGAGGCGACCGTCGACCGGCGGCTGCTGCAGCGGGTCCTGCGGGCCGTGCACTGGCTGCCCGGCGTGCCGGCGGACTTCCACCCGGCGCGGTTCGCCGGTGCGTTCGCCGCGCCGGAGCGGCTCACCCACCGGGTCGACGTGCGGCGCTTCGCGGGTGCCAAGCGGGCCTCGATGGCCGCGCACGCCAGCCAGGCCGGGGCCGACACCGGCCGGCGCACCCTGGCGGTCCTGCTGAAACTGCCGCAGCCGCTGTTCCGGATCCTGATGGGGCGCGAGTGGTTCGTCCAGCACGGCCGCACTCCCGCCCACCCACTGATCGACGACGTCTTCGCCGGACTGCGGTAAGCCGTCTCCCCGAGCAGGCAATGCGCCCCCGATCGTCGATCATGCAGTAGCCGTGCATCCTTGCGGCGGCAACCAGTCTTCCGCGAACCGTCGGGGAATTGTAGGTGGTCCTTTTCCTGCGTAGGGGGGAGGCGCACCCGCCGTTTGGCTCAGATACGCCCGCTGTGTGCCGATTGCAGCAGGGTGGCGGCGCTGCGGCGGTCGATGATCCTCGCCCGGGACCGGGTGGCCGCGACGCGTGCCGTCGCGTATTTCCTCATGGCCGGCGGCGCGGTCGTCGGCACCTGCGCCCTGCTCGTGCCCGGGTTCGCCGGCGGCACCACCGCGGGCGTGTTCGCCACGGTGGTGACCGGTGGCGCGATGGTCCTGGCCGGCGCGTGCTGCCGGGTGCTGCCGGAGCGGGTGCCCGAGCCGTTCTGGGTGGGCGTGCCGATGCTCGGCGTGCTGATCATCGGTGGGCTGAACCTCGCCACCGAGGACGTGAGCGTCAGCGCGCATCTCTACTATCTGTGGCCGCTGCTCTACGGAGCGACGTTTCTGCGGCAGGACCTCGCCTATCTGCTGCTCGCCGCCGCGAGCGTGTCCGACGCCGCGGTGACGTTCACGCTGCAGCCGGTCAAGGTCGGGGTCACCGACGTCGCGGCCCTGGTCACCGCGTACTGCGTGCTGACCGTCGTGGTCACGAAGCTGCGCGGGCGGGCCGACGCCCTGGTCGCGGCGCTGGAGCAGCAGGCGATGAGCGACCCGCTCACGGGCCTGCCCAACCGGCGCGCGTTCGACCGTGACCTCGCCGCCGCCCTGGCGGACGGGCGGCGGACGGGCGCCGAGCGCTGCCTGCTCATCATCGACGTCGACCACTTCAAGACGATCAACGACACCTGGGGCCACGCGACCGGTGACAAGGTCCTGGTGCAGGTCGCGGCGGCGTTGCGGTCCGCCGCTCCGGAGGGTGGCGCCAGCGTTGCCCGCCTCGGTGGCGACGAGTTCGCGGTGGTTGTGGCGGGGGACACCCTGGCCGCGCAGCGCATCGCCGCACTGGCGCGGGCGTCGGTCGCCGACATGACCGACCTGCCCGACGGCCTGCCGACCCTCAGCATCGGCCTGGCGTCCACCCGCGCGACGGCCGTGGAGCCCGAGGCGCTGCTGGCCGCCGCCGACCGGGCGCTCTACGACGCGAAGGTCCGCGGCCGGGACCGCGTCTCGGTCGTGGAGACCGCGCCGCGCCGCCGGCCCCGGACCGTGCCGCAGCCGTAACAGCCCATCTGGATCAGGCAACCTTCCGGCCTGTTCGCACGCTATTGACATGCTCCGATCTCGCCTCGATGCTGTGAGAGCGCTCTCACTAAAGAGTCTTCACAGTTAGTGGGGTGCACCGGCGGATCACACCAACGTCGGCGACAGCCCGGTCCGGCCGCCACCGGAGGCAATCCCGGGCTGTCCAGTGGAACCGAGGAGCCATCTTGCGCACCTTGACCAGGCTGCTACGCGCGGCCGCGACCCTCGTCCTGGCAGTCCCGATCGCCCTCGCGGCGGGCACCGCCGCCCAGGCCATCGGGCCGAGCCTCCTGCCCCTGACCGTCACCAACTCGACCGGCCGCGGCGACGCCGTGTACCTCTACGTGCTCGGCGTCAACCTGAGCACCGGCCGGCTCGGCTACGTCAACGCCGCCGGCACCTTCAACAACTGGCCGGCCGGCGGGCAGCCGCCAACCCCCGCCCCGGACGTGTCGATCGCCGGCCCCGGCAGCGGCGGCAACAAGGTCATCCAGATCCCCCGCGGGCTGTCCGGCCGGGTCTACTTCTCCCTCGGCCAGCGGCTCAACTTCTTCCTGACCCCGGACGGCCTGGTCCAGCCCGCGCCGTGGGCCGGCGGCGACTCCAACCGCGACATCCTGTTCGACTGGAGCGAGTTCACCTACAACGACGCCGGTCTGTGGCTCAACAGCTCGCAGGTCGACATGTTCGCCGTCCCGCACGCGGTCACCGTCACCGGCGCCACCGGTGTCACGAAGCGCACCGGCGACCTCGTCTCCGGCGGCCGCGACGCGGTCATCAACGGCATCCGCAACCAGGCCGGCTGGGGTGGCTCGATCTACACCCGCGGCGACGGCACCGTGCTGCGCGTCCTCGCGCCCGGCAAGGCGGCCGAGGCGGGCGGTCTCAGCAGCACGTACCTCGACTCGTACATCAACTCGGCGTGGGGTGCCTACGCGTCCAAGACGCTGACCGTGGTGCCCTTCGGCGACCAGCCGAACACGAAGTACTTCGGGCGCACCTCCGGCACCACGATGAACTTCACCAACAGCGCCGGCCAGCAGGTCGCGTCGTTCCAGCGGCCGACCAGCGCCGACGTGTGGGGCTGCGCCGGCCGCCTGGCCGCGCCGAACGACCAGGTCGTCGGGCCCATCTCGCGCACCCTGTGCGCCGCCCTCAACCGCGGCACGCTGGGCACCATCGACACCCAGCCGAGCACCAACGCGGCGGACTTCTACAAGAACAACCCGACCAACCAGTACGCCAAGATCATTCATGCGAACATGGCCGACGGCAAGGCGTACGCCTTCCCCTTCGACGACGTCGGCGCGTTCGAGTCCCTGGTGAACGACGGCGACCCCCGTGCCGCCGGCATCGTGCTGACCTCGTTCACCGGTGGCGGCAACCCGCAGCCGACCGGCAACCGCATCATCAGCAACATGAACTCCAAGTGCGTCGACGTGCCGTCGTCGAACTTCACCGACGGCAACCAGCTGCAGATGTGGAACTGCAACGGCACCGGCGCGCAGAACTGGACGTTCAGCGGCGACACGATCCAGGCCGGCGGCAAGTGCATGGACGTCGCGGCCGGTTCCCTGGCCAACGACGCGAAGATCCAGATCTGGACGTGCAACGGCTCCGGCGCCCAGCGCTTCACGCTCAACGGCGCCGGCGACATCGTGAACCTGCAGTCCGGCAAGTGCCTGGACATCCAGTCCTTCAACGCCAACGACGGGGCCAAGCTCATCCAGTGGACCTGCACCGGTAGCTCCAACCAGAAGTGGCACCGCGGCTGACGCTCTTGTAGGGAACGTGGTCCTGGCCCGCCAGCCAGGACCACGTCATCCATCGTGGAACGTCGGTGTCACATTTCGTGCTTCGTCAGAACGTGCCGGCGGTGTTGCACTTCGCCTTCTGGACGATGCAGTCCTTCACCCGCTGGCCGAGGGCCACGTTGTCCCAGGCGAAGAAGTTGTCGCCGTGCATCGACGACGCCAGGCCCGACGCGAGGGTGTAGCCGGCCGCGCTGCCGTGCGTGTTGTAGTCGATGACGAAGGACACGTTCGGGATCGCGACCGGGAACGCCCCACCGCACTGCCCGTTGACCAGGTTGGTCGACACGTGCGACTTGTGGTCGGGGCTGTCCAGGTTCACCCCGTCCCAGCAGTCCTGGAAGACGAGCTGGAACGTGAGGTTGGCGGTCTGCGCGCAGATCGGCCAGTTGCCGTCCGCGCTGCGGCCGATCTCGCCGCCGGGGCCCGCGCACCAGAACTGGCCGGGTGCGCCGGACGGGGTCGCGACCTGCCGCTTGGCGTCACCGGCGATCATCCGGAAGCCCTGCGGGAACGGCACCGTCTTGGTCGGGTCCTGCAGGCGCGAGCCGTAGTAGACGGTCACGCCGCGGGGCTCGATCGCCACGCCGTTCTGGTAGAGCGTCGGGATCCAGTAGGCGGAGTGATCCAGCGCCGGGCCGCAGCTCGACGCCGTGTTGGCCAGGAGCGACTCGGTCGTGGTGTTGGCGTTGGTGCTGGTGTTGCCCAGGAAGCTGTGCATGTGCGAGGCGCCGGGCAGGCCGGGGAAGACGATCGGGTCGTCCTTGAACGAGTGGCTGTAGGTGCACGCCGCGTTGAACTCCGAGACGCGAACGGCGTTGGCGGGCGCCGGGTGCATGGGCAGCGCGTTGAACTGCGCGAGCTGCGCGGCCCACTTCGCCTGGTCCATCTTCACCCAGCCCGTGCCGGCCGGCGCGCTGGTCGTCGGGGTCGGCTGGACCCCGCCCGTGCCGAACACCTGGAACTCCCACAACGACGCCCCGTACTGCGTGGCGCGCGCGGTGGTGTTGAGCCGCACGTACCGGCCCGAGCCGGTCACGTTCAGCGTCTGCACGCCACCCGTGCCGTTGGTGGTGGTGTTGATGGTCGTCCACGAGGTGCCGTTGGCCGACGTCTGGATGGTGAAGTTCGTCGCGTAGGCGGCCTCCCAGGTGAGCACGACCTTGGTGATCGTGGCGGTCGCACCCAGGTCGACTTGGAGCCACTGCGGGTCGCTGAACGCGCTCGACCAGCGGGTGCCGGTGTTGCCGTCGACGGCGTTGGAGGCGGGGGTGCCCCCGTTCTCGGTCGACGACGCCGTGGCCGGCTTGCCCTGCGAGAGCGGGGTCTCGGCCGCGTCGGCGGACCGCAGGGCCTGGGCGGTGAGGAACGTGCCGAGCAACGCGGTGAGCGCGGCGCCGAGCACCAAGGTGCGCAGCCGCATTCGGCCCGCGAGGGCGTAGCGGGACATGAAGGGTCCTCCGGTTCTGCGGGAACGGTCGGGGGCGGGGCCCGACCGGCACCGAACCCGTGGCAGCGGGTTGGTGATCTTGCCAGAGAGCGCTCTCTGTCGTCTCACACTGAACCCCCCACTCGACCGATGTCAATGGATCCGGACAAATGGGAGAGCGCTCTCCAAGAATCCGTTTTCCCGCAGGCCGCACACCTGCCAGCCATCAGGTGCCCATCACCAGACCGTCGCTGCCATCGGTTGGGGAGCGCTCTCTCGGAGTAGCGCTTTCCCGCCCGCCACGCGGAGGCGTGCGTGCGGGCGGGCGGCGGGTCAGCCGGCCAGGGCCGGGGTGGGGGCCAGGGCGTCGGCCAGCTCGCGGGCGAAGCGCATGCGGGGCGCCGCGGTCTCGGGGCGCTCGCCGTACTCCAGCGCGAGCAGCTCGACGCAGCCCTGGGCGCCGTACCGGGCGACCGCGGCGGTGATCGCGGCCCACGCCTCGGCGGCGGTGACCGGCTGCGACGGCTGCAGCGAGGAGGCGAACACGGCTTCGGCGACGAAGTCGGTGACGGTTCCGATCATGGTGTGCCCCCCGGCTGGTTTCCCCGTTGTGCTGCTGAACACAACTGAACGCCTCCGCGGGTGCAGCGCAACAACCGGAACGGGTCCCAACCGGTTGCGGACCGGCCGGACGGACGACAGCACAGCCGGGCCACAGGTGGTTCGCAAAGGGCGGCACGGGTTCGGTGCGTACCCAGGTGACATGAACGCATGGAAGAGAAGCAGCCGGGTCATCGTCGGTGGAGTCACGGCACTGGTGCTGGCGATGGGTGGGCCCTCGACCGGTACGTCGTGGATCACGTGCAGATCGCCGACGTCGACGCGTACGAGGCCGCCCACGGCGGCGGCGCCGAGGACCGCGGCGACGTGGAGACGACCGTCACCGGCACCACGTACGAGCCGGACCAGCGCCTCGTCGACCTGGTGGACGGCCTGCGCGGCGCGGGGCAGGCCGTCGTGGTGGTCGACGACGGCAGCGGACCCGCCGACGCACCCGTGTTCCAGGCGGTGCGCGACCGGGGCGGGACGGTGCTGACGCATCCGGTGAACCGGGGCAAGGGCGTCGCACTGAAGACCGGGTTCCGGTCCGCGAAGGAGGACGTGGTCTGCGCTGACGCCGACGGCCAGCACCGCGTCGAGGACATCCTGCGGGTCGCGGACCACGTGCGACGCACCGGCCGGACCACCCTCGGCGTGCGGCGGTTCACCGGTCCGGTCCCGTTGCGCAGCAGCGCCGGCAACGCGCTGACCCGGGTCGTCTTCGCGGCGGTCACCGGCAGCCGGATCCAGGACACCCAGACCGGGCTGCGCGGGTACCCGGCGAGCCGGCTCGGCTGGCTCCTCGAGGTGCCGGGTGAGCGGTTCGAGGACGAGATGCGCACCCTGCTGCTCGCGACCCGGCACGGCGGGATCGACCAGGTGCCGATCGCGACCGTGTACCTGGAGCACAACGCGTCCTCGCACTTCCGCCCGCTGGTCGACTCGGCCCGCGTGTACGCGCCGCTGCTGCGCTTCTCCGCCTCCTCGTGCTGGCCGGGGGCCGTGGACGCGGTGGTCCGGTTCGTGTTCGGCAGCGCGGCCACAGCGCCCTCGCAGCCGGCGCACAGATCGGCCCGGCCTGATGAACGGGTAACGACCTCTGGATGAAGGATCTCCCGTGGACGAGTTGATGATCATCGGTGTCGACCTGGTCGCCATCGCCGTTTTGACCTTCGGGGTGTACTTCCCCCGCCATCACCGACGGGACCTGGTCGTCGCGTTCCTCGGGGTGAACCTGGGGGTGCTCGCCACCTCGATGGTGCTCGGCTCCTCGTCCGTCGGGGCGGGTCTCGGCCTCGGCCTGTTCGGCGTGCTGTCGATCATCCGGCTGCGGTCCAACGAGATCGCCCAGCACGAGATCGCGTACTACTTCGCGGCGCTCGCGCTCGGCCTGCTCAGCGGGCTCAGCCCCACGGTCGGCTGGCTGACCGTCGGGCTGATGGCGCTCGTCACCGGCGGGCTCTTCGTCGCCGACCACCCGCGGCTGTTCGGCCGGTACCGGCAGCAGACGATGCAGCTGGACGCCGCGCACACGGACGAGGCGGCACTGCGGGCGCACCTGGCGGCGCGGCTCGGCGGCACGGTGGTCAACCTGAGCATCCGCCACGTCGACCTGGTCAACGACACGACGCTGGTCGAGGTCCGATACGTGGCCGGCAGCGGTGTCCGGGCGCCCCTGGGACCGGGCATCGAACGGGTCTCCGCATGATGGCCGGGCTCGAACCCATCGGTCTCGACGAACTCGTGGCGCAGGCCGCACTGCTGACCCGGGTCGACCGCAAGTACCTGTTGCCCGCCGACCGGCTCCCGCGCGTGCTGCGAGGGCTCGCCGGCACCGCCCGGGTCCTCGACATCGACGGCCGTCGCCGGTTCGGCTACCGGTCCGACTACTTCGACACGCCCGGCCTGGACAGCTACCTCGCCGCCGCGCACCGCCGGCGCCGCCGGTGCAAGGTGCGGGTCCGCACCTACCTGGACACCGGTGGTCGCTACGTCGAGGTGAAGACCCGCGGTCCGCGCGGCACCACGGTGAAGGAGCGCATCCGGTACCGCGGCGGCATCGACCACCTCAGTGCCGGCGCGCTGGACGGCATCCACGTCCCGTGGGAGCCGGAACTGCTCCGGCCGGTGCTGATCACCCGCTACGAGCGCACGACCCTCTACCTGCCCGCCAGCGGTGGCCGCGTCACGGTCGACGCCGCGCTGTCCTGGCACCTCGACGACGGCACCACGCTGCGCGCGCCGGACCGGGTGATCGTCGAGACCAAGGCCGCGGGCGGTGCCTGCGAGGCCGACCGGCTGCTGTGGTCCTTCGGCCACCGGCCCTGCTCCGTGTCGAAGTACGGCACCGGTCTCGCCGCGCTGCGGCCGGACCTCCCCGCGAACCGCTGGCGGTCGACGCTGCGCCGGCACTTCCCGTCCGCCCCCTCCAACCGGGAGTCCTGAGATGCGCATCCGTTCCCGCGCCGTCGCCGCCATCACGTCCGTCGTCCTCGCCGCCGCCGCCCTCGCCGGCTGCTCGTCCGCGGGATCGTCATCGAGCGCCGCGCCGACCGCCGGCGCCGCGACCGCCGACGCCACCCAGAGCGCCGCCGCCGTCCTCGCCGCCAACACCGCCGTCCACGAGTCCGACACCACCTGGAGCGCGTCCGACGCGGTCGCGATCACCCTCACCGGCTCGACCGCGACCGCCGGCAAGGGCGTCACCGTCGACGGCTCGAAGATCACGATCACGGCCGGTGGCACGTACCGGATCACCGGCACCCTCACCGACGGCCAGATCCTGGTCGTCGCCGGCGACGCGACCGTGCAGCTCGTCCTCGACGGCGCGACGATCAGCAGCTTCACCGGCGCGGCGATCGCGGCGACGGAGGCGGAGCAGGTCGTCGTCATCCTCGCCGACGGCAGCAGCAACACGCTGTCGGACACCAGGGCCTACGCCACCGACGCGGACGTCAACGCGGCCCTCTCCAGCTCCGCGGACCTGACCATCGCCGGGAACGGCAAGCTCACCGTGCACGGCAACGGCAACGACGCGATCGCCAGCAAGGACGGGCTCGTCATCGCCGGCGGCACGATCACCGTCGACGCGGCCGACGACGGCATCCGCGGCAAGGACTACCTCGTCGTCACCGGCGGCACGATCAGCGTCACGGCCGGCGGCGACGGGCTGAAGGCCGACAACGCCGACCAGGCAGACGCCGGATTCATCGCGGTCAGCGGCGGCACGGTCACCGTCACGGCCGGCGGGGACGGCGCTGACGCGGTCACCGACCTGGTGGTCACCGGCGGCACGATGACCGTCGGCGCCGGCGGCGGCAGCGGCACCAAGGCCGGCGACACGTCGGTCAAGGGCCTCAAGTCCGGCGTGATCAGCGTCCTGGAGGGCGGCACCGCGACGGTCGACGCCTCCGACGACGCGGTCCACAGCGACGGGGCCGTGCACCTCAACGGCACCGCGCTCACCCTCGCCGCGGGCGGCGACGGCGTGCACGGCGAGACCGCCCTGGTCATCGACCAAGGCCGGATTGAGGTGGAGAAGTCCTACGAGGGCCTCGAGTCGGCGCACATCACCGTCAACGGCGGCGATGTCCACGTCACGTCCAGCGACGACGGCCTCAACGCCGCGGGTGGCAGCTCGAGTGATGCCGCCGCGCAGGGCGGCGGCCAGCCGGGTCAGGGCGGCGGCGGTCGGGGCTTCGGCGGCGGCGGAGGGGGTGGCGGCGAGACCGTCGGGGACTTCACCGCCACGATCACCGGCGGGACCCTGGTCATCGACGCCGGCGGCGACGGCTTCGACTCCAACGGCACCGCCTCGATGGCCGGCGGCACCGTCGTGGTCAACGGCCCCACCCAGCGCGGCAACGGCGCGCTCGACGTCAACGGCGGCTTCACCGTCAGCGGCGGCACGCTCGTCGCCGCCGGCAGCTCCGGCATGGTGGTCGCCCCGGACACCGACTCGGCGCAGGGCTGGCTGTCGGCGACCTTCACCGGCACCGTCGCCGCCGGCACCACCGTGCAGATCGTCGACGGCGGCGGCACGGTGGTCGCCACGTTCGTGACGTCGAAGGCGATCCAGAACATCGTGTACTCGTCGCCGGCGATCAAGGCCGGCGGCCAGTACAAGGTCTACACGGGCGGTTCGGCGAGCGGCACCAGCACGGGCGGCCTCGCCCAGGGCGGCACGCTCGGCTCGGCCACGCTCGCGGTGACGGTCACCGCGGGCCAGGCGCCGGCCGGCGGCGGCATGGGCGGCCGGTAGCCGCGTTCCGCACCACGGGCCGGGCGTGCCTCAGGGCGCGTCCGGCCCGACCTTCTGGGTGACCTCGATGACCCTGGTCAGCGCGGCGTGCAACTGGAGCAGCTCGTCCATTGGCAGGCCCAGCTCGGCGAACACGGCCGCCGGGATCAGCTCCGCCTGCCGCCGCAGGTCCTGGCCGGTCGGGGTCAGCGTGACCGCGAGGACCCGCTCGTCGTCGCGGGCCCGCCGCCGGCTGATCAGGCCCGCCGACTCGAGGCGTTTGAGCAGCGGCGACAGCGTGCCGGGGTCGAGCTGGAGCAGGCCGCTGAGCTCCTTCACCGACAGCGGGGCCCGCTGCCACAGCGCCAGCATCACCAGATACTGCGGGTGGGTCAGGCCCATCGGCTCCAGCAGCGGCCGGTAGAGCGCGATGACGTTGCGCGAGGCGACGGCCAGGGCGAAGCACACCTGGCGCTCCAGGGCGAGGGGATCGTCGGGGGGTGCGGTGTCCACGACACCAGTGTACGCTGATAGTTGGTACACCAACTATTGGACCACCAAGGATGTGCGCGATGTTCCGACGGGCCAGTGGCCAGCAGAAGGACCGGTTCGGCGAGTTCTTCTTCAAGATCTTCGGTCCGGCCACCGTGGAGGGCGCCATCCAGGGCTGGCAGCCGGAGGCGCGCGAGCAGTACAAGCGCCTCCGCGCCCGGCAGAAGGAGCAGGCCGCCGCCGCCCGCCGGGACAAGGACCGCGGCTGGTGATGCCACGATCGGGTGCGTCCTGACGGCTGCCCGGACCGGCCCGTCGGCAGGGGAGTCGGGCCCGACGGCGGTTCCGGCGGAGCCGCGGGCGTCAATACGCTCGACGGCATGACGTGCCCGATCTGTGCCTTTCCGGGCAACGATCCCGCCGCCGTCCGGTGCACGAACTGCGGCTTCGCGATGCGGCCGGCCCCGCCGAACCCGGAGCCGGAGGTCCTCGCCGCCTACAACGTGCACCCGATCCCCGCCGCGCCGCCGCCGGACCCGACTGGCGACCGGCCGCCCCCGGTCCCCGGACCGCCGGTGCAGGCACCGCCCGCCGGTCCTGCCCAACCCGCTCCTGCCCAACCCGCTCCTGCCCAGGCCGCTCCTGCCCAGCCTGGTTCCGTTCGGCCCGGTCCTGCGCGGCCCGGATCTTCGCGAGGGCGGGCGCCGCGGTCGCGGGTCGTGGTGCCACTCACCGTGCTCGCCGTCGTGCTCGTCATCGCCGGCACCGTCATCGCGATGGTCCGCATGACCGGCGGGCCGCGGTACACCCCGGCGGCCCTCGGCACCACAGTGAGCCCCGGCCGGCCCGGCCCGACGACCGCGGCGTCACCGGCGGACGCGGCGGCCGGGTCGCGGGCCGACCCGAGGGCGCAGGCCGCCGCCCTGGACGCGCTCCTGGACGCCAGCGGCGCCAGCCGGACGAAGCTCAACGACGCGATCGCCCGGGTCGAGGAGTGCACGCGGATCGAGCAGGCCATCGTCGACCTGCGTACCGTCGGCACCGAACGCCAGGCGCAACTGGACGGGGTCGCCGCGGCCGACCTGTCGGCGCTGCCGGAGGGCGAGCGGCTGCGGGCCCTGCTCACCGAGGCGCTGGGCTACTCGCTCGCGGCCGACCGCAGCTTCGTGCTGTGGGGCCAGGCCGTGCGGGGTGGCGGCTGCGACGGCGGCGGCCGCGCCGACCACCGCGAGGCGCAGCGGCAGTCGAAGCTCGCCGGCGACGCCAAGGAACGGTTCCTCGCCGGGTGGAACCCGGTCGCCACCAGGCACGGCCTGCGCGAGCGCGCCGCCACCGGGATCTGACCGCCACGGCATCGGCCGGCGTCCCTGCCGGACACCGCCGATATGGGGCAGCGCAACGGAAGCAGCCGTGGCACGATGCGCACGCAACGCCGAACGGGGACTCCGACGGAGGCGGCGGTGAGCTGCCTCGCGCCCGGGATTCCCTCCACCCCAACCCTCTCCGGGAGCGCGCATGCGCAGCAATGTCCTCGGCCGCACCGTCACGTTCGCAGCGGTGACGGCCACCACCCTCGCGGCCTCAGCGGTGGCCGTCACCCTCGCCACCACACCGGCGTACGCGGCCGGCGTGGGCGCCATCACCGGCCACCTCACGGACGCGAGCGGCAACCCCGCCGCCAACGCCTACGTCTGGACGCAGCAGCCGGACATGAGCGCCAACGCCTCGGCCTACACCGCCGCGGACGGCTCGTACACGCTGCCGAACCTGCCCGAGGGCGACTACGTCGTCAGCTTCCGGGCCGCCAGCGGCTCCTTCGTGCAGTGGTCGCACCAGAAGGCGACCTTCATGGCCGCGGACCGGATCGCCGTGGGCGCGGGAGCCACGGTGGTCGTCGACGAGCAGCTGCTGCCGACCGGCACCGTCCAGGGCCGGCTGCTCAACCGGGACGGCTCCCCGGCCCAGGCGTCCGTCACGGTCTACCTGGCCGACATCCAGTCGTCGGTGAGCTACGCGACGGTGCAGGCCGACGGCACGTTCAGCACGGAGCTGCCGGCCGGCTCCTACAAGCTGGACTTCCGGGTCCGCAACGCGTTCGACCAGTGGTCCGGCGGGCAGCAGTCCTACGACACCGCGACGCCCATCGTGGTGACCGCCGGGCAGGCGGTGCAGGTCAACGAGACGGTCCTGCCGACCGGGTCGCTCGGCGGCCGGCTGACCAACACCGACGGCAGCCCCGCCGGCAACGTCCAGGTCACCGCCAACCAGCCGAACGTCAACGGGTCCTGGAACTCGGCCTACACCGACGCGGACGGCCGGTACCAGTTCAACGACCTGCTCCTCGGCAACTACGAGGTGGCGTTCGCCGGGCCGAACTGGGTGCACCAGTTCGCGCACGGCAAGATCGACCCCGCCCAGGCGGAGCGGTTCGCCGTCACCGACGGGCAGCTGACCACCGTCGACGAGGTGTTCCTGCCGACGGGCACGATCCGGGTGATCGCCCACGACGCCACCACCGGCGCACCGCTGTCCGACTTCTGCGCGTACACGAGGTCGGCCACCACCGTCGGCGGCTGCGCCACCGGCACCGAGCTGCTGATCAATGACGTCTTCGTCGGCTCGTACCCGCTCGACGTCTACATCTACGACAACCTCCACCTCACCGCCATCGCGGGTCCGGCGGTCGTCACCGCCGGGCAGACCGTGACCGTCGACGTGGCGCTGCGCCGCGGCGCGACGATCACCGCGACGATCACCGAGCGGGCCGGCGGTGCCGCCGCCGACGGCTGCGTCAGCGTCGCGCGGCTCAACGACTCGTTCGGCTACAACCCGTACGGCTTCTGCTCGGACTGGTCGCCCGGCCCGGTGCCGGGCTCGGTCGTGGTCGGCCCGCTGGAGCCGGGCACCTACCAGCTGTTCGTCGACCCGCGCAGCGACGCGCTGGGCATGCAGTGGCTGGGCGCGGCGGGCGGCACCGGAAACCGGGAGGCGGCGCTGCAGTTCACGCTCGCGGCCGGCGACCAGGTCAGCGCGCCGAAGATCCGCCTCGACAAGGCCGGCACGATCCAGGGCAAGGTGACCGACGCCGGCACGGGTGCCCCGCTCTCGTACACCTGCGTGTGGGTCGCCGCCCTGTCGCCGGGCTTCGGTGGCGGCGGTGACTGCCCGGCGACCGCGGGCACGGACGGCACGTACACCATCTCCGGTGTCGGGCCGTACTCGTGGCCGGTGGAGTTCGCCCGCGGCAACTACCAGTGGCGGTGGTCCGGCAACGCGATCAACCGCCGCACGGCGACGCCGGTGACGGTCAAGGTCGGCAAGACCGCGACCGCGAACATCAAGCTGCGCACCGGTGGCGGCACCCTCAAGGGCATCATCCGCGACGCGTCCGGCCAGCCGGTCAGCGCGTCCGTGGTCGCCTACGACGTGCTGTCCGGCGAGGCGGTCCAGTTCCCGGGCGGCATCACGCCCGAGGGCCAGCCGCCGGCGACCTACACCATCGCCAACATCGCGCCGCAGCAGGTGAAGATCTTCTACCGCACCGAGGACGGCCGCTCCGGCTGGGTGGGCGGCGCCGACCTGGCCCACGCCACGGCGTACGACGTCCGCAACAACCGCACGCTGACCGTGAACATCGTCATTCCGTGACGAAACACCCGGGCCGGGGTCACCACAGCGGTGGTCCCGGCCCGGGACCGGTCAGCGCCGGCCGGGGATCGTGCCCTGCTCCACGACGTCCCATCGCACGTACCGGTAGCCGGCGCCGAACGCGACGTGGTCCAGGAAGTCCTGCTCGCCGCGGAACCGCTGCACCGCGGCCGGGCGGATCCGGTCCGGGTACTCGTATCCCGGATACATCACCCAGTGCTCCACGTAGGTCGCGGCGCCCGGTTTGCGTGCCACGTAGATCTCACCGACCTTCGTGCCGTCGGCGTGGAAGATCTCGTGCAGCGGGAAGCGCTCCTGCACCCGCCCGGCCCGGACGTCCTCCGGCGAGGCGCAGACCCGCACCGCCGCCGGGGTCAGCGAGCAGGTCACCTCCATCTGCGCGGCCGCGGGCGACCCGGCGAGGAGTCCGGCGGCGGCGACGAGCGTGGTCAGCAGCGCGACGCGTCGCGTGGTGTGTGTGGTGGTCATGACGCTCATCATCAGCGCCGCCCCGCGGGCCTTGGATCCGTAGAACTACCGGACATGCGAGGGCGCCGACGAGGGCGGGAAGGGGTCGAACCCCCGGTAGCGTGCATCGACGTACTCGAAATCGTCGATGGGAGTCACGGTATGACACGGGTGAGACGTGCGCTGTTGTCGATGGCGTTGCTGCTCGGGCTGGCCGGTGCGGTCGGGTTCGGCAGCCCGGCGGCCGCCGCGACGACCGACATCCGCGACCAGCTCGAGGCGGCGCCGGGCGTGACCGTCCTGGAAGAGCAGCCGGTCGCCGCGCCCTACCGGTTCTTCGTCCTGAGCATCACCCAGCCGGTCGACCACCTGCGCCCCTCGGCCGGCACCTTCCAGCAGCGGTTCACCGTCCTGCACCGGGGCACCGACCGGCCGACGGTGCTGCACACCACCGGCTACAACGTGCCGGCCTACGCGTTCCGCTCCGAGCCGACCCGCCTCATCGACGGCAACCAGCTCTCCGTCGAGCAGCGGTTCTTCACCCCGTCGCGGCCCGAACCCGCGGACTGGTCGAAGCTCACGATCTGGCAGGCCGCCACCGACCACCACCGCATCGTCGCCGCGCTCAAGCCGATCTACTCCCAGAAGTGGATCTCGACCGGGGCGAGCAAGGGCGGCATGACCTCGATCTACCACCGGCGGTTCTACCCGAACGACGTCGACGGCACCGTCGCCTACGTCGCACCGCAGGACGTCGTCAACGGCGAGGACTCCGCCTACGACCGGTTCTTCACGGCGGTCGGCACCGCGCAGTGCCGGGCCGCCCTCGACGCCGTCCAGGTCGAGGCGCTGCGCCGGCGGACCGAACTGGTCGCCCGGTATCAGGACTGGGCGACGGCCAACGCGCGCACGTTCAGCGTCATCGGCAGCGCCGACAAGGCGTTCGAGTTCATGGTGAACGGCACGACGTGGGCGTTCTGGCAGTACAGCCTGGAGAGCGACTGCGTGGACGTGCCGCCGGCGACCGCGTCCAGCGACGACATCTGGGCGTGGCTGGACCTCATCTACGGCCTCGACTCCAACACCGACCAGGGCGTCAGCCCCTACATCCCGTACTACTTCCAGGCCTCCTACCAGCTTGGCTACCCGGACGTGAGCCTGCCGCACCTGGCCGGCCTGCAGCACTACCGGGGCCAGGACCGGGCCCAGTCCTACATCCCGCGCGAGATCGTGCCGCGCTTCCAGCCCCTGGCGATGCTCGACGTCGACGCCTGGGTGAAGCTCCTCGGGCGGCGGCTGCTGTTCGTGTACGGCCAGAACGACCCGTGGGGCGCCGAACCGTTCCGCCTCGGTCCCGGCACGAAGGACTCGCTGACCTACACGGCCGCGGGCTGGAACCACGGCGCCAACATCAGCCGGCTGACCGCGACGGAGGCGGCGACGGCGACCGCGGCCCTGCAACGCTGGGCGGGCGTGCCGGCACCGGCGGCACTGACCGCCGCGGCAAGCATCCCGTCCCTCGATGACCGCGATCCGGCCCTCGACCGTCGCTACAGCCGGTAACGCCAGTTGACCTTGGAGACTTTGACACGTCAGGGCGTGTCAAAGTCTCCAAGGTCAACGAAGGGTCAGGACGCCGACGGCGTCGCCTGAGTCGGGGTCGGCGCGGCGGGGGTGGACTGGCGCTGGCCGGGCTTGCCCGGCTGGCCGGGCTGGCCGGGCTGGCCGGGCTGGCCGGGGCGCAGCCGGTTGCGGCCGTCGCCGTCCCGGCCGACCGGACCCCGTGGGCCGCGCTCGTCGCGGGTGATGCGGCCGCGGTCGTCGCCCCGGCCGTCGCCGCGGTGGCCGTCGCCGAACACCGCGACGCCGGCCGCGACCAGGCCGGCGCCCAGGCAGCAGCCGAGCACCAGCGTGGCCAGGCCGACCAGCAGCGGGACCCGGACCCGCGATTCCCGCAGCCGCCCACCCGCCGGGCGCTGCGGTCCCGGCCCGGTGGGATGGGCAAAGGCAGCCGGCTGCGGAGCTGGCTGTGCAGCCGGTTCCGCAGCCGGTTCTGCGGCCGGTTCCGCGGCCCAGACGGGCTCGCCGGGAATCGGGTCGGCGGGCGCCGGGTCCGGTGTCGCCGGGGCGGCGACGGTCCGGTCCGGCTCGTCCGGGAGTGGCTTCGTGTCGCTCATCAGTGGTCCTCCGGTGCCGGGGGGATGGTGGCCGGCACCGTCAGCATCGGTCCCGCACCTAAGAGGGCCGCTCCGTGTGGATAAGAGTTCGATGAGAAAACCGCGGTTACCCCGCCGCGGTCAGGGCCTCCTGTGCCTCGGCCAGGACGGCGTGCGAGGTGGCGGTGGACAGGACGTGCCGCAGCGCCGTGCGGTACGCCACCGGCAGTGCCTCCTCGGCGGGCGTGGCGACGTCCGGGACGACGCCGGTGCCCTCCCAGTTGGTGCCGGTGACTGGGTTGATCGAGCGGGCGTTGGGCACGGCGACCTCCAGGGTCGCCGAGACCGGGAAGCGCCGGGTGGGGTGGGCGCCGCCGCGGGTCACCTCGCCGATCAGGGTGGCCCGGCCCAGCGCCTTGAGGTTGTAGGCGAACTCCTCGCCGCCGGAGAACGTGAACGAGCTGGTCAACACGTACACCGGCCGGTCCAGGTAGCGGCGGCCCGGCAGGTACGCCAGGGTCCAGAACTGCCGGGTGGAGCTGGTCGCGCCGTCGTAGATGTCGTTGAGGTGGGTGTCGGAGTCCGGGAACAGATAGCTGTTCCACAGCTGGACGCCTTCCGGATCGCCGCCCCGGTTGCGGCGCAGGTCGAAGATCAGCGCACCGGTGTGGGTGACGAGCTCCATCGCGGCGGCGATCGCGGTGCCGCCGTCGCCGGGGGAGGCGATGCCGCGCAGGTCGATGTAGCCGATGTTGCCGTCGAGGCGCTGGACGGCGGCGATGTGGTGGTTGCCGAGCCGCTGTGCCTCGGCCCAGGCGGCCTCGGTCTCGGCCTCCGTGGTGGCGGTGCGGTGGTCGGGTGAGCGGACGAGCAGGCGCAGGTGCTTGTCGCCGCTGGTGGCGTGGAACACCTCGGTGACGCGCGCCGCGAGGGTCTCGTCGTCGAGGCCGTCGAAGTCGCCGGCGGCCGCGCCGGCCTCGGCGGCGGCGATGACCTCGGCCGCGACGTCCGGGAAGATGTACTGCTGACGGACGAGGGCGAGCGCGTCGTGCAGAAGCTGCATGGGTCGATCCCTTTCACAAGCTCAGGTCGCTGGTCACGAAGCCCAGGCGTGAGCAACCGCCTCAGCGGCGGGAGGTGACGTCCGGGCGGTCACAGGTGCGGGCCATGGCGGTCACCTCGCTTTCAGGATCGGGTCCGCAGCAGTATGCCACGGTTCAGGCGTAGTCGGACAGGCGGTGGGCGACCTCGTCCGGCGCGGGCATGCGGGCGATCTCGGCGGCGACCGCGCGGGCCGCGTCGCGGGGTCCGTCCCACGCCAGCAACGCCCGGACCTGCGAGGCGACGGCGTCGGCGGTCACCTCGGCGGAATCCAGCCGGAGCCCGGCGCCGGCGGCGGTGACCGCGTCGGCGTTGGCGAACTGGTCGGCGCCCTGCGGCAGGAACAGCTGCGGCACGCCGGCGGCGAGCGCGCCGAGGGTGGTGCCGCTGCCGCCGTGGTGCACCACGACGTCGGCGTGGGGGAGCAGCTGCGCCTGCGGCACCCACGACGAGACCGTCACGCCGGCCGGGACCGCGCCGATCTCCTCCGGTGGCACCCGCCCGGCGGCGACGACCACTGTCACGTTCAGCCGGGCCAGCCCCTTGATCGCGGTGGTGAGCAGCGCGGCGGTGCCGAACGCGGTGCCCAGCGTCAGGTACACCAGCGGACGCGAACCTCGGACGGCGCCGGCGGTGCCGGTGGGGAAGGAGAACGGCACGGGACGGAGCTCGATCCGGTCGCCGGTCGCCAGGAAGTCCTTGTCCTGCAGGGACGGCGGGCAGATGTCCAGGTGCGGACGGCCGGCCGCGCCGTCGACCAGTGAGGGCAGCTGCAGGCCGATCCCGGGCGGGATCATGCGGCCGAAGCCGTGCCACAGGCCCGGGATGCCGGCCTGTGCGGCGGCGACGGCGGCGCCCGGCAACCCCCACTCGTGCACGACGAGGTCGGGTCGCAGCAGGTCCAGCGACGGCGCCAGGTCCTCGGCGTAGATCTCGTAGAAGGCGTCCGCGGGCCGGAACGGCCGCAGCCCGAGCGTGGCCAGGGGCGGGTGGACCTCCGCGCCGGCGGCCCAGTGCACCTCGTGCCCGGCGTCGCGGGCGGCGATCGCCAGGGGGATCAGCGGATAGGTGTGGCCGACGGAGCCAAGGCTGGCGAAGAGTACGCGCACCTGCCCAGCTTATTGACGCCTGCCCCGAAAAACATACACTCCAAGTGCATATACACAGTCGTCGTGCGAGGAGTGGGGCATGAGCGTGCAGGAAGGGCGGCTCGCCGGTCGGGTCGCCGTGGTCACCGGCGCGAGCCGCGGCATCGGCTTCGCCATTGCCCGGCGGTTCGTCGAGGAGGGCGCCAAGGTCTGCATCACCGCCCGCAAGCCCGACGCCCTGGCCGAGGCGGTCAGCGCCCTCGGCGGGCCGGTCAACGCCGTCGCCGTGGCCGGCCGCGCCGACGACCCGGATCACCGCGCCGCGGCCGTGCGGCAGGCGGCGGACCTGTTCGGGCCGCCCGACATCCTCGTCAACAACACCGGCATCAACCCCGTGTACGGCTCGCTGCTGGAGCTCGACCTCGCCGCCGCCCGCAAGATCTTCGAGGTCAACGTGCTGAGCTCGCTCGGCTGGGTGCAGGAGGTGTTCCGGAGTCCACCGGCTCGCAACGGGGTGGTCATCAACGTCTCGTCGGTGTCCGCCGTGCACCCGCCGGCCGGCATCGCCTTCTACGGCGTGACGAAGGCCGCGCTCAACCACCTCACGTCCTGCCTCGCGGTCGAGCTGGCGCCGGCGGTGCGGGTCAACGCGGTCGCGCCGGCGGTGGTGAAGACCCGCTTCGCGGCCGCCCTGTACGAGGGCCGCGAGGAGGAGGCCGCCGCGCAGTACCCGATGCGGCGCCTCGGCGTGCCGGACGACGTGGCCGGCGCCGCGGCGTTCCTCGTCTCCGACGAGGCGAGCTGGATCACCGGGCAGACCCTCGTCGTCGACGGCGGCGTCACCCTCGCCAGGCGGGCCGGATGAGCGACACCGCCCTGCAGCTCAACGGCGCCGCGGTCGTCATCACCGGCGGCGGCTCGGGGATCGGCGCGGCCCTGGCCCGCCGCTTCGCCGGGCTCGGCGCCCAGGTCGTCGTCAACGACCTCGACGCCGCCGCGGCCCGCCGGGTCGCCTACGAGATCGACGGGCTCGCCTTCTCCGGCGACGTCGCCGACCCCGACGAGGTCGACCGGCTCGTCGACTTCACCTGGGACAAGCTCGGCGCGCTGGACCTCTTCTGTGCCAACGCCGGAGTCGCGCCCGGCGGCGACGCGACCGCGCCCGACGCGATGTGGCAGCAGGCGTGGCAGGTGAACGTCATGGCGCACGTGTACGCGTCCCGGGCGCTGCTGCCGCGGTGGCTGGCCAAGGGCCACGGCCGGTTCCTGGCCACGGTCTCCGCGGCCGGCCTGCTGACCCTGCTGGGCAAGGCGCCGTATGCGGTCACCAAGCATGCCGCCTACGCCTACGCCGAGTGGCTGCGGGTCACCTACGCGCACCGCGGCATCGTCGTGCAGGCGCTGTGCCCGCAGGGGGTGCGCACGCCGATGCTCGAGCGGGGCAACGGGCCGAGCCGCGGCCTGCTCGACCGCACCGCGCTCACCCCGGAGCAGGTCGCGGACCACGTCGTGGACGGCCTCGCCGGCGACCGTTTCCTGATCCTGCCGCACCCGGAGGTCGCGACGTACTACACCCGCCGGGCCGAGGACCCGGACCGGTGGCTCAACGGCATGAACCGGCTCCAGCGGAAGATCGACCAGGGACGGCTGTGATGGACTTCGCCTACGACGCGGTGACCGAGGGGTACCGCCAAAGACTGCTCGCGTTCATGGACGAGCACGTGTACCCGGCCGAGCCGGCACCGGACCTGGCCGCGTTGCAGCGGGTGGCGCGCGAGCGAGGGCTGTGGAACCTGTTCCTGACCGGCGAGCACGGCGCGGGCCTCACGAACCTGCAGTACGCGCCCCTGGCGGAGATCATGGGGCGCAGCCCGTCCCTCGCGCCGGCCGCGCTCAACTGCGCCGCCCCCGACACCGGCAACATGGAGCTCCTCGCCGGGTTCGGCACCCCGTGGCAGCGGGACCGCTGGCTGCGACCGTTGCTGGACGGGCGGATCCGCTCGGCGTTCTGCATGACGGAGCCCGAGGTCGCCTCGTCCGACGCCACCAACATCGCCACCCGCATCGAGCGCGACGGTGACCAGTACCGCATCAACGGCCGGAAATGGTTCGCCACCGGCGGGATGAGCCCGCGCTGCGAGATCTTCGTCGTGATGGGCAGGTCCGATCCGGACGCCCCGCGGCACCGGCAGCAGAGCATGGTGCTGGTGCCGCGCGACACCCCCGGCGTGACGGTCGTGCGTGGCCTGCACAGCTTCGGCTACGACGACGGCGACCACGGCGGGCACGCCGAGATCGAGTTCGCCGACGTGCGGGTCCCGGCGGAGCACCTCATCGGCGGCGAGGGCGACGGGTTCGCGATCGCGCAGGCGCGGCTCGGGCCCGGCCGCATCCACCACTGCATGCGGCTGATCGGGATGGCGGAGCGGGCCCTGGAGCTGCTGTGCCGGCGGGTGACGGCCCGGGTCGCGTTCGGCCGGCCCCTCGCCGAGCAGGGCGTCGTGCAGGACTGGATCGCCGAGTCCCGGGTGCGCATCGAGCAGGCCCGCCTGCTGGTGCTCAAGACCGCCTGGCTGATGGACACCGTGGGCAACCAGGGCGCCCACACCGAGATCCAGGCGATCAAGATAGCCGTGCCGTCCGCGGTGGAGTGGATCCTCGACAAGGCGATCCAGGCCCACGGCGCGGCCGGGGTCAGCCAGGACACGCCCCTCGCCGGGCTGTGGTCCCGGGCCCGCACGATCCGCATCGCCGACGGGCCGGACGAGGTGCACCGCCGCTCCCTCGCCCGCCGCGAGCTCCGCCGGTTCAGCCCGTGACGAACTCGACCAGCGCCGGCGTGTACGCGGGGGAGCGCAGCGCGGTCAGGTGGTCGCCGCTCACCACGCGCCACCGCGCGCCGGGGATCGCGCCGGCGAGGACCTCGGGGCGGGCGGCGAGGGGATCGTCCTGCCCGGTGAGGACGAGCGTGGGCGCGGTGATCCGGTCCAGGGCGATCGGGGTCCGGTGCGCCGCGTGCACCTGCGCGGCCAGGGCGGCCCGGTCGGCCCCGACGGCATCGGCGAGCCGGCGGAACGGCGCGGCCGGCGACGCCCCGATCGCCGACTCCGACGAGGTGAGCAGCACCGCGGCGACCTCGGCCGGGGGCATCGCGCGGGTGTCCAGGCCGCCGAGCTCGACGACCCCCGCGCCGACCCCGGACAGCACCAGCCGCCGCACCCCCTTGCCGCCGCTCGCGAAGATCGCGGCCACGACGGCCCCCATCGAGTACCCGACCAGGTCGACCGTGTCCAGGCCCAGGGTGTCGAGGAGGCCGGCCAGGTCGCGGGCCATGACGTCCTCGCCGTACCGGTCGGGGTCGTGCGGCTTGTCGGAGGCGCCGTGCCCGCGCGCGTCCGGCGCGACCACCCGCCGGCCGGCCGCGACCAGGGCGGCCACCACGCCGGGCGCGACGAAGTTGGTGGTGGCGTCGACCACGAACCCGTGATGCAGCACCACCGGCGGTAGCGGGGAGGGCCCGCCCCACACCTGGTACGCGATGCCGGTGCCGTCGAACGAGATGAACCGATCCATGTCGGCGAAGATTAGTGCACTCGGAGTGCAAATAGGAGAGGGTTGCGATGGATTTCTCGCTCAGCGACGAGGAGAAGGCGATCCGGGACACCGCCCGGGCCTTCATCCACAAGGAGGTCGAGCCCCTCGAACAGGAGGTGCTGCGCCGCGAGCGCGCGCATGGTCCGGGACTGGAGCGCGGCGAGCTGCGCGAGCTGCAGCGAAAGGCGAAACAGTTCGGGTTCTGGGGCCTGTCCACCCCCGAGGAGTACGGCGGGATGGACCTCCCCGCGGTGCTGCAGTCCCTGGTGTGGACCGAGGTCGGCCGGTCGTTCGTGCCGTTCCGCTTCGGCGGCGAGGCCGACAACATCCTGTACTTCGCCAACGAGGCGCAGCGCCGCGAGTACCTCGTGCCCACGATCGAGGGCGAACGCGTCTCCTGCTTCGCGATCACCGAGCCGGGCGCGGGCTCCGACGCGGCGAACATCACCTTCAGCGCCCGCCGCGACGGCGACGACTGGCTGCTGACCGGCGAGAAGACCTTCATCACCAACGGCAACGACGCCGACTTCACCATCGTCATCGCGGTCACCGACAAGGACCGGGACGTCCGCAAGGGCGGCGCCACCGCGTTCCTCGTCGACCGGGCGATGGGCTGGCAGTCTTCGTTCATCCAGACGATGGGCGAGGGCGGTCCCGCGTCGCTGATCTTCGACGACGTCCGCGTGCCCGCCCGCAACGTCCTCGGCGAGCTCGGCCAGGGCTTCGACCTCGCGATGCGCTGGATCGGCAAGGGTCGCTACATCATCCCCTCGCACGCCCTCGGCATCGCCGAACGCGCGCTGCGCATGGCGATCGAGCACGCCAACACCCGGCACACGTTCGGCCGGCCGATCGGGCAGAACCAGGCCATCCAGTGGATGATCGCGGACTCCGAGGTGGAGCTGGAGGCGGCCCGCTGGCTCGTGCTCCGCGCCGCCTGGACCGTCGATCAGGGCAGTGGTCAGGGTATGGACCCCCGGCACACGTCGTCGATGGCGAAACTCTACGGCGCGAACATGGTCAACAACGTCGTCGACCGGGTCATGCAGATCCACGGCGGCATGGGGTACACCCGCGAACTGCCGATCGAGCGCTGGTACCGCACCGTCCGGCTGCTGCGCATCTTCGAGGGCACCGACGAGATGCAACGCATGATCATCGCGCGGGACCTGTTGCGCGGTTTCACCCAGATCGGCGGGCACCTCGCATGAGCGCCACCCTTTCCCTGGCGGCCGTGCTTGCCGAGTCCGCGCGGCGGTACCCCCAGCGCATCGCGGTCGTGGACGGCGCTTCGCGGGTCAGCTATGACTCGCTGTGGCAGGAGGCCCTGGAGGTCGCGGGCGCCCTGCGCGACCTCGGGGTGCGCCCCGGCGACCGGGTCGCGCTGCAGTGCCCGAACACGGTCGACTTCCCGCGCGCGTACTACGGGATTCTCGCCCTCGGCGCCGTCGTCGTGCCCGTGCACCTGCTGCTGACCGCCCCGGAGGTCGCCTACACCCTGCGCGACAGCGGCGCCCGGGTGCTGATCTGCCACGTCGCTGTGGCCGCGACCGGGACCGGGGCCGCCGCGCTCGCCGGCATCCCGGTCGTCGCGCCGTCGGACCTCACGGGGGCCGCGCCGTTGCGGTCCTACGCCTCGCGGGACCCGTCCGATCCGGCGGTCGTGCTGTACACCAGCGGCACCACCGGACAACCCAAGGGCGCCGTGCTGACGCACCTGAACCTGGTGCTGAACGCGACCGTCAACGTGTTCGACGCCAACGACGCCCGGTCCACCGACGTGGTGCTCGGCTGCCTGCCGCTGTTCCACACGTTCGGGCAGACGGTCGGGATGAACGGCACCTTCCGGCTCGGCGCGACCCTGGTCATGCTGGCCCGCTTCACCGGTGCGGCGGCCCTGGAGGTGATGGTGCGGGAGGGCGTCGACGTGTTCCACGGCGTGCCCACCATGTATCTGGCGCTGCTGGACGCGGCCGCGTCCCACGGTGAGCTGCCCCGCCTGCGATTGTGCATCTCCGGCGGAGCCTCCCTGCCTGTGCCGGTCCTGGAGCGGTTCAACGCCGCCTTCTCGACGTCGATCTACGAGGGGTACGGGCTGTCGGAGACCTCCCCGACCGCCACCACCAACCAGCCCGACTTCGGCACCCTCGCCGGGACGGTCGGGCACGCCGTCTGGGGGGTCGAGGTCGAGGTGGCCCGCGCCGAGGTCGACGACCGGATCGAGCTGCTCCCGCCGGGGTCGCTGGGTGAGATCGTCGTCCGGGGGCACAACGTCTTCGCCGGATACCTGAACCGTCCCTCCGACACGGCCCTCGCCGTGGTCGACGGGTGGTTCCGCACCGGCGACCTCGGCACCCGTGATCCTTCCGGGCGCGTCACGATCGTGGATCGCAAGAAGGACATCGTCATCCGGGGCGGCTTCAACGTGTACCCGCGCGAGGTCGAGGAGGTGCTGGCCCGGCATCCCGCGGTCGCGCAGGTGGCGGTGATCGGCGTGCCGGACCCGGTGCACGGCGAGGAGATCTGCGCGGTGGTCGTCGCGTCGTCGCCGCTGCTTGCTGATGAGCTGGTCGCGTGGTCTCAGTCGCGGCTGGGGCGGCACAAGTACCCGCGCCAGGTCCATTTCGTGGACTCGTTGCCGCTCGGGCCGAGCCACAAGGTGCTGAAGCGTGAGCTGCGGCGTTCCGTCGTGTCACAACGAGCCTCTTCCATTGGTGTTACTGACACGTAACACTGGCGACATGGTTAGTGCATCGACCGTGCAGAAAGTTTCGTTGCGAGGCCGCGACGCCGATCGTGCCGCCATCGCGAGCCTGCTCACCGCCGCCGCCGACGGGCGTGGGGGAGCGCTGGTGGTCGCCGGTCCCGTCGGGATCGGCCGGACCGCGCTGCTCGCCGGTGCGGTCCATGCGGCGGCGGTCCCGCTGGCCGTGGCGGGGTGTCCGGCGGAGTCCGGGCTGCCGTACGCGGGGCTGCAGCGGCTGCTTGCGGGTCGGGTTGCGCTGCCGGGCTTCGACGGTGCCGTTGGCGGTTCCTTCTGTGGTCCCGTTGACGGTTCGTCCGGTGGTCCCGTTGACGGGCCGTCCTTCGGTTCCGCTGGCGGGCCGTCCTTTGGCTCCGTTGGCGGGTCGTCCGTCGGTTCCGCTGGCGGGTCGTCCGTCGGTTCCGTTGACGGTTCGTCCTTGGGTTCCGCTGGCGGTTCGTCCTTGGGTTCCGCTGGCGGTTCGTCCGGTGGTGACGGGCCTTCTGGCGCGGCCGGGGGGCGTGACGGTGCGGTGCCGGACCGGCTCGCCGTGGGTCTCGCCACCCTTGCCGCCCTGCGTGCCCTGGGCAGCAAGGCCCGGGGCCCGGTGGTGTGCCGCATCGACGACGCCCAGTGGCTGGACCGCCCGTCGCTGGACGCCCTCGGCCTGGCCGCCCGGCGCGCCGGTGGCGACCGGATCGCGCTCCTGTTCGCGCTGCGCGACACCCCGGCGGGCGCGGGCAGCGAGGCGGTGCTGGCCGGCCTGCCGTACCGCAGGCTCGCACCCCTCGACCTGCGCGACAGCCGCGACCTGCTCGCCGACGCGGTGCCGGACCTCGCCGGCGACGTCGCCGGGGTCCTGGCGGGCATGGCCGGCGGCAACCCGCGCGCCCTGATGGAGCTCGCCGCCGCGCTGGACGCCGAGCAGCGCCACGGCCAGACCGCACCACCGGACACGCTGCCGCGCGACAGTCCGCTGCGCCGGGAGTACCGGGCCGTGCTGCGCGCGCTGCCCGACGCGACCCGCCGCGTGCTCCTGGTGGCCGCGGCGGCCGCCGTGACCGCGCCCCGGTCACCGAGCGGCCGGCCGGGCTGCGAGGTGTCGGTGCTCCTCGCGGCCGGGCACCGCCCCGCCGACCTGGCCGCCGCCGAACGGGCCGACCTCGTGCACGTCGACGCCGGCCGGGTCCGGTTCGTGCCACCCCTGTTCGCCCCGATCCTGTACGCCGAGGCCGCCCTCACCGAACGGCACGCCGCCCACCGCCTCCTCGCCGGCCTGCCGTCCGGTTTGCCTTCCGTTCTGCCATCCACGGTGCCTTCTGTGGTGCCTTGCGTGGCGCCGTCTGCGGTGCCTTCCAGGGCGCTTTCCGCGGTGCCGTCCGTTCTGCCTTCCGGGGCGTCTTCCGAGGTGCCTTCCGGGGCGTCGGGCGTGGCGGCTCTTGGTGATCCTGGCGCGGTGCTGACCGCGGCGCTGCACCTGGCCGCGGTCGCCGACGGCCCCGACGACGCCCTCGCCGGCGTCCTGGCCGGGGCCGCCGCCGCGGTGCCCCCGGCCCTGGCCGCGACCGCGCTGCGGCACGCCGCCACCCTCACCAGCGAGCCCGTCCTGGCCGCGTCCCGCACACTCGCCGCAGCCCGGCTGGCATGGCGAGGCGGCGAACCACACCAGGCGCGAATGCTGTTGCGGTCGGTGTTCGCGCCGGGCGTACCGGAGCATCTGCACGCAGAACGCGAGCTGCTGCTCGGCGAGATCGACCTGCGGACCGGCGCGAGCGGCGGCGAGCAGCACACCCTCATCGCCGCGGCGGGCCGCCTGATCGCCCGGGACCGGCAGCGCAGCCTCGGCGCGCTCATGCTGGCCGGCGAGGCACTCCTCGCCACCGGCCGGCACGACCAGTTCACCGCGCTGGCCGGACGGGCGCTGCGGCTGCGGCGCCCAGACGACCCGGTCGCCGCCGTGCTGCTCTTCGAACACCTCACCGGGGTGTCCGCGCTCTTCTCCGGCGACCCGTCCCGCGGGGTCGAACCACTCCGGCGGGTCCTGCACCTCGCGGCCGCCGTCGACGACCCTCCGGCGTTGGTACGCGCCGCCGCCGCCGGCATTCTCATCGGCGAGGACCAGCAGGCGTACCGGCTGGCCGTGCGCGCTGCCAGACTGGCCGGCGGCGCCGGCGACCGGGCCAGCGTGCCGCACGCCCTCGACCTCGCCGCCACGGCCGCGTTCGCGCTCGGCGACCTCGACCTCGCCGTCGCGACCGCCACCGAGGGCCAGCGTCTCGCCGCCGCCACCGGGCAGGACGCCGTCGCCGACAACTGCCGCGGCATCCTCGCCGTGGTGCTCGGCATGCTCGGCGACGGCCCCGCCAGCCAGGCCTGGGCGCGCCGCTGCCGGGCCAGGGCCGGCGTCGACGTGGACAGCCAGGCCCGCGCGATGTGCGTCTGGGCCGCGGCCCTGCTCGACGTCGCCGAGGGCCGGCACGCCGACGCCGCCGGCCGTCTGTGGGGCGTCATGCGCACCGCCGGCGGTCGCGGTCACCTCGGCGTGCAGATCCCCGCGACCCCGACACTGGTCGAGGCCGTCGCCCGCTGCGGCGACCGAGCCCCGGCCCGCGAGATCCTGCGGGCCTACGACCTGTGGGCCTCCAGCACCGCGAGCCCGACCTGGCTGGCGCTGTCAGCCCGCTGCCACGCACTGCTCGCCGACACCGAGGACGAGGCCGACGAACGGTACCGTTCAGCCATCCGCCTGCACCTCGCCGGCGACTCACCCTTCGCCCGCGCCCGCACCGAACTCCTCTACGGCGAGGAACTCCGCCGCCGCCGCCACCCGGCCGCTGCCCGCGAGCACCTCCGCCGCGCCCTGGCCACCTTCGAACAGTTCGGCGCCGCACCCTGGGCCCAGCGCACCACCGCCGAACTGCGCGCCGCCGGCGACCACGTGACCCCGGTCGAGGAGGCCCGGGCGGCGCTGACCGCGCAGCAGGCCCGCATCGCGGAACTGGTGGCCGGCGGCGCGACCAACCGCGAGGTCGCCGAGGTGCTGTTTCTCAGCCCCCGCACCGTCGACCACCACCTGCGCAACATCTTCACCCGCCTCGGCGTCCGCTCCCGCACCGAACTGGCGAAGGTCGTGTCGTGAGCCCCAACCGCCTACCACCGCACGGCCCACGAGCCGCATGACCCGGCCGTAACGTGTCTGTGACTGGTGGTGCTGACCCGGCGGTTGGACTGGACACGGGGGTGTGCGGGTTCAAGGATGGAGGGGTAGCGCCTACCGGGGGGAGGCGGCACGTGCCACGGCCCTGCTTTTCTTTGGACGCACCGGATTCCGGTTCGTTCGTGTCGTTCGATTCGATCGATTGGGACGCGCGTTCCGCCGCGGCGCGGGCCGAGCAGCAGCGCCGCCGCGAGGAGAAGCTGCGCGTCAGAGCAGAGTTCGCGGAGGCCCGCCGCCACGGGCTGGCAGCCCGCCACGCGACGAAACTGGCGCGGCTGCAGTCCGCCCGGCTGCTGGCAGAGCTGGACTCACCTGAACTGATGCCCGCCCCGAAGCCCACACGCAAGCCAGCCTCGCCACCGCCAACGCCAACGTCGCCGCCAACGTCGCCACGTTCGGCGTCGTCGTTGCCGTCGGCGTCGTTGTCGCAGCCGTCGTTGCCGTCGCCACGGTCACGGTCACCGTCGTCGTTGCCACCGCCACCGCCACCGCCGTCGTCACGTTCGGCGTCGTCGTTGTCGCGACCGTCGTTGCCGTCGGCGTCGTTGTCGCAGCCGTCGTTGCCGTCGCCACGGTCACCGTCGTCGTTGCCGTCGGCGACTTCGTCATTGTCGCCACCGCTACCGCCGCCGTCACAGCCTCCACTGTCACCGCTACCGCCGTCGCCGTCGCCGTCGCCGCCCCCAGTGACGCCGCCAGCGCCGCCGCCGCCAACGTCACTGCCGTCGCCACCACCGCCGGAGCCGACTGCCGCGACACGACCCGCGCCATGGCGGCCAAGGAGCACCGAGGCGGTGCTGGCCGTATCGGTGCTCGCCTCGCCACCCAGTCGGGCACCGATATCCACATCGGTCTGGCCTCGACCTACCCGGTCGTTGCCAGGTGCCTGCCAGCAAGTGCCGGACGGCGTGCTCCATCCCGCTCCGCGCATCGCGGCAGCCGTCGCTCCGCGCATCGTCGCAGTCGCCGCTCCGCGCATCGTCGCAGTCGCCGCACCGCGCATCGTCGCAGTCGCCGCACCGCACGTCGCCGCAGCCGTCGCTCCCCGCGTCGCCGCGGTCGCCGCAGCGGTGGCTGCGCCTGCACCCGCCGTCGCGGCGCTGCCATATCCGATGCCTCCGCCTGGGGTGGTGGCGTCCGCGCCTGGGGCAGTCACGTCCGTGCGGGTGTCAGCAGCATCCGTTCGCAGGTCAGCAGCATCCGTGCGCTGGGCATCAATCATGCCTGTGGCGGTGGCGACTGCGCTTTGGGCGTTGACGGAACCGGCACCCATGTCTGCGGTCACGTCTGCGCATGTGGAGTCCGGCCGCTGGGGCAACCTTTGGACGCGGGTAGAGCGGCATCGAGATCCGATCCAGCGACCTTTCGTCGGCCGCTGGGGCAACCTTCGGACGCGGACGCAGCGGCGACGAGATCCGATCCAGCGGCATCTCGTCCGTCACGACCATGCGTGCCGGCGTCCAGTGGCATGGGGCACCTCCCGACGTGAACGGTGGTTGACCGCCTGCGCGGCAGTTGCGTATCCCCGTTCGGTCCGGCTTGCCGTCAGGTGGCCGAGAGGGCCTCCGTGTCGCTGGGGTCAGTCATGGCCACGGCGGCGCGCCTGTCAGATGGTGTCGCGCTGCGGTGCACCGTGTCCGGCTATGTGCCTGCGCGGTGGTGCCTGCGCCGCTGTGCCTGTGCGGTTATGTCTGCGCGGTGGTGCCCGTCCGGCTGTGTCTGTGCGGTGGTGCCTGGGCCGCTGTGCCTGTCCGGTTGTGCCTGCGCGGTGGTGTCCGTCCGGCTGTGTCTGTGCGGTGGTGCCTGCGCCGCTGTGCCTGT
>NZ_BONQ01000018.1 GCF_016862795.1 Dactylosporangium siamense
CCGGCTAGGTCTGCGCGGTGGTGTCTGGGCTGCTGCGCCCGTGCGGTTGTGCCTGCGCGGCGGCGACCGGCCGGTTGTGCCTGCGGGGCGGGGCTGCCTGGTTGGGTCGGGGCGGTCGGGGGCGGTCCGGTCTGGCGTTGGTTGGGTGCGGTGGTGTTGGGGCGTGGCTCGGTGTTGTCGGGGTTGCGGTGGTGGGGTGTCTGGCTGGTGGGAGGGGGGTGAGGTGGTTTGGGGCTGGGGGCGGGTGGTGACGCAGGCGATTTCGCCGATGCGCGGCGGGTGGGTGGGTCGGCAGGCTCCGGGGGTGCGGCCTCCGCCTGGTCGTACCCCCCGTTGAAGCGCTGATCGGAGATCCCATGCGTCGGATTCTCGTGCTCGTGCTGGCCTGCGCGGCGTTCGTCGTGGCCGGGCCGGTGGATGGTGCTCGGGCCGCCGGGCGTCGGCCGGTGGTGTTCGTTCATGGTTATACCGGTAGTGCGTCGAACTGGGTGACGGCCCAGTCGGTGTTCAGGGCTGCCGGGTACAGCGGCAGTGAGCTGTTCGCGTACGAGTACAACTCCTACGGCAGCAACGTTGCCAACGCGCAGGGGCTTGCCGCGTTCGTGTCGCGGGTCAAGGCGCAGACCGGGGCGTCGAAGGTCGACATCGTCAACCACTCGATGGGTGGGCTGGTCAGTCTGTGGTACCTGAAGCAGTTGGGTGGCACGGCCAACGTCGCGCACCTCGCGTCGCTTGCCGGCGCCAACCATGGCACGACGGCGGCCGGGGCGTGTCTGGTCTTCGTGACGTGTCAGCAGATGTACCCGGGCTCGTTGTTCATCGCGACCCTGTCCGCCGGTGACGAGACGCCCGGCAGCGTCGTCTACCGGACCTGGTACTCACCGTGTGACGGCGTGATCCTGCCCTACACCAGCACGGTCCTCAGCGGGGCCACGAACACCTACGTGGCCTGCGAGAACCATCTTACGTACCTGACCGACACGTCGATCCTCTCCCAGGTGCGGGCGTTCGTGTCGAGCTGACGACCGTCCCGCCGCACAGTCCACGGTCCGGGTGCGCACATCGAGGTGCGTGCCCGGACTGTGCGTCCGTGCCGGGACGATCGGTGACGGTGGCCGGTCCGCTGCTACGGCACCGTCCGCTCGATCGCCGCCGGGCCCAGTTCCTCCAGTTTGCGCCGGCTGCGCTCGACGTTCGCCGGGGTCGGGTCCCGGCCCTCGGCCACGGCCAGGTCCTCTGGGTCCCACGGCTGATCCGCCCCCGTGCGGACCTTGACCGGCCGCCCGCCCGGCTCGGCGGTCCGCGCCGCCGCGGGTACACCGGAGATGATCGGGTCCTCGCTCATGATGCGTACTCCCCTCTCGCGTGCTGGCTGCCGTGCCCCTACCCGCCCTCACCCGTCTCACACCGGCCCAGCCCCGCGGAGCAGCACCGGCCCGGCCCCGCGGAGCAGCACCGGCCAGGCGCCGCGGAGCAACGACGGCCGGCGCCGCGGAGCAACGACGGCCCGGCGACGTCCGCGGGCACGGAGCCGGTGTGGGACGGGTGAGAGCCGGGCGGCCGATGTACCCGAAGCCCTAAGCGAACCGCCGGTACTCCGCCGGCAGCTGGGCGAGCGCGTGCTGGACGTGGGTGCTGGACACGGACCGCCGCAGGGTGGTCAGGACCGCCCGCGCGCCGCGCCTGGCCTCGGCCTCGTTGAGACCGGTGCGTTCGCTGACCTGACGGACGAAGTCCCGCAGCGGCACCGGGTGCGCCCCGCCTGAGTGCTGCGGCAGGCTGTCGGCGAGCCCGTCGGGCAGGTCGAGCGCCAGGTCGCGCACCTCGCCGCCGCTGAGCTGGTGGCCCAGCGCCTCCAGGGTCGCGCGGGTGAGGTCGGCGGCCTCCTCCTTGCCCAGGCCGGCCTGCTCCGCGACCGCCGCGGCGAACGCGCGTTCCTCCATCGATATCCCCCAAAGCCGAAGAAGAAGGCCAACACAGCCAAAGAGCCAAAGAAGAAGGCGAACACAGCCAAAGGACGAAGGCCAACAACCGCCGAAGGACGAGGTCAAAGGAAAACGTAGCGGCGCACAGGGCGTGTCCCCGTCGCTCGCACGGGGTGACCGCACGAGCGACGGGGACACAGAGGGCACGGGCGATCAGCAGGCGTTGGTGCGGAAGCTCGACACCGCGGCACCGGAGAAGCCGCAGGTGAAGGGCGTGAAGCGGGAGTCCTGGTTCAGCCAGCGCTTGAACCACGAGACCAGGGCACGGGACGTGGTGGCGTTCGACGACTGCGGGAAGAAGTGGCTCGCCCCGGTCAGTTCGACGTACGTCTTCGGCCCCGCCAGGGTGTTGTAGAACGGCACCGAGTGCGAGGAGACCGGCGCGATGGTGTCGGACTGCCCGCCCACGATCAGGACCGGCTCGCTGACGTTGTTCCAGGTCTTGTCGCTGTTCCAGGGTGCGAGCGGCACCCCGGCCTTGACCAGTCCGCTGGTGTCGGCGGCGAGCGCCTCGAGGGTGCCACCGCCGCCCATCGAGTGGCCGGCCACGCCGCGGCGGCTGCCGTCGACGCGGGACCGCACGGCGGTGGGGGAGGAGCTGACCGCCCAGTTCAGCGCGGCGAGCAGCTGGCTGCCGCGGCTGCCGGGCTGGTCGTAGATGCTGTTCGTCTCGATGCCGACGACCACGAAGCCCCAGGAGGACAGGCGCGGGCCGATCCAGGAGAGGCTCGACCAGGTGGCGGTGAAGCCGGGCGAGATGGCGATCACCGGGTAGGTCCCGGTGGCCGTCGGGTAGTACACGCGGCCGCCGCCGAAGCCGGCGACCGTGCTGGAGATGCTGGCGGACGTGGTCGCGAAGCTGCCGTTGCCGGTGATGTTGGAGGCGGTGGGTGCCTGGCCGATCTCGTCAGCGAGCGCTGGGGTGGCGACCGCGGCGACTCCGCCGCCCATGAGCGTGAGGACGACGGCCAGCCTGAGCAGGATTGTTCGCAACGCTGCACTCCTCTCGAAACACCTTCGTAACTTCGATGGGTGTCAGTGTGTGCAGGTCGCGACCCATGCCGTATCGGCGAAATCACCGGTGTTAGAGTTTGAACACGCGTTCAAGAAGGCAGCGGGCATGATCAACGTCGGGGCCGCCGTCGACGGGCTGGCCGTCGTCTCCGTCCTCGCCGGCATCGCGCTCACCCTGAGGGCCCGGCCGCAGCCCGCAGAAGCCGGCGGCAGCCCGGGGCCCTGGCTCGGCGCCGTCGTTGCCGCGATCTACTGCAATCAGCTGCTGTTCACCGTGTACGTCCTCCGCGTCCACGACGGTGACCCCGCCTTCATCGCCCGGTACCTCCCACCCGGCTGGTTCGATCTCGCCGACGGCGACGTGATGCGGGCGGTCGCGGCCGCGTTCCCCGCGCCGGAACTCCTGGCCGCGAGCGTGCTCCGGGTCCAAGCGGTGCTCGAGCTGCCGTTCGTGATCCTCGCCTACCTGTGCGTGTGCCGCTGGCTCGACCCGGCCCGCGCCCGGATCCTGACCACGCCCGCCGTGCTGTGGGCCGCGTGCGTGGCGTACTCGGTCGTGTTCGGCCTGGTCGAGTGGGGGCTGCGCAATCCGTACACCACCGATGACCTGATCCTGCGGGGCCTCTCGTGCGTCGGCACGGCCCTGCTCGCCGGCCGCTGGCGCCAGCCTGCCGAACCCCGGGGATCGGCGGTGGACCTGCTGCTCGCGGTCGGTTCCGCCGGCGCCCTCGGAGTCCTGGTGCTGGTGGTGTACGACACCGCCCTGCTCTACAACCTCGGCCACGTCCCACGGCTGCTGCCGGTCGCGGTGGCGGCGGGAGCCGTCCTGGCGGTGACCCGGCTCCTCGCCCGCCGCCGGACTGAGACGCCCCGCGAGGCGGGCCCGGGCGTGCGGACCGTGTCGACCGGCCTGGCCTGGTTCGCGACGCTGTTCTTCGTGCCGGCGCTGCCCATCCGGTACGCCCTCGACCTCGGCACCATGTGGCTGACCGTCGCCGGTGCCGCGGTCGTCGCCGGGACCGCCGTGGTGCTGACCGTGCGCGACGTGACCCTCGGGTGGACCCGCCGGGCCGTCGGCCGCTGGCTGGCGCAGGTGTCGGTCGCCGCGGTTGCCGGCCTGGCCGCCGCGAGCGCCGCCCTGCTCCCGCCGCCGACCTACCCGGAGGTGCGGATCCTCCTGGCCGCGGCGCTGTTCCTCACCACCGCGACCGCCACGTGCGCCGCCACGGACGCCGTCCTGCGCCGCGAACCGTAGATCGCCGAATCATTATGCACGCTAAGTGTCGAAAGATGGTGTAGGGTCGGCGCACCACGGGGCCCGGCGCAGGAGGTCGGCATGGTGTTCAAAGTGGACGTTCCGCCCGACCTCGTGCAGGGCGATGTCGACGAGGGCTACGGACCGGTCGCCGACGCGTTCCGGCGCAACTTCGCCGAGCGCGGCGAGATCGGGGCGGCCTGCGCCGTGTACCGCGACGGCCGCAAGGTGGTCGACCTGTGGGGCGGCTACCGCGACGGCCGCACCCGCACACCGTGGCGGCGCGACACGCTGGTCACCGTGTTCTCCACGACCAAAGGGGTCTCCGGGCTGGCGATCGCGGTCGCCCACTCGCGCGGCTGGATCGACTACGACGCGACCGTCGCCACGTACTGGCCCGGGTTCGCCCGCAACGGCAAGGAAACGGTGACCGTCCGGCAGCTCCTCGCCCACCAGGCCGGGCTCGCCGCGATCGACCGGCCGCTCACCGTCACCGACCTCGCCGACCTCGACGTGGTCGCCGACGCCCTCGCCGACCAGCGCCCGGCGTGGGAGCCGGGGACCCGGCACGGGTATCACGCGATCTCGCTCGGCTGGTACGAGGGCGAGCTCCTGCGCCGCGTCGACCCGGCGAAGCGGTCCCTGGGCCGGTTCTTCGCCGAGGAGATCGCCGCACCCCTGGACATCGAGTTCCACGTCGGCGTGCCGGACACCGTGGATCCCGAGCGGATCGCGTTCATCCACGGGTACCGGCCGGCCGAGCTGCTGCTGCACCTGGGCACCATGCCGCGCGGGTTCGTGTTCGGGTTCCTCAACCCGCGCAGCGTGACCGCCCGCTCGTTCGCCAACCCGAAGGTTGAAATATGGCACACACCAAAGCGGTGTATAACGGGCTCAACCGGATGACACGCGAGCCGGTCAGAGCGGCTGTCCGGCAGGGGGATTCCTCCAGGAACCCCACGACGAGGCCGATAGCACGGTCTCGTTGCTGGTGGTGACGATCGCTCGATCCATGGTCCGATAGCTCGGCGTCCACGGTCGCTCGGGCACATGGTGGTGGTGCGGGGCCTCGGGATGGACCGGTCCGGCCTGGAGTGCGGCCGGGTGTTCGGCGGCGTGTGACTCGCCAACGTGGACCATCGTCAGGGCGATCAACGGCACCATCGCTGCGCAAGTGACGCAACGGAAATCGATCTGCATGGACCCTGACCGTATGCCGACGTTGGCGTGTCGGTGCGCGAAACACCGGCCCGGTTCGTGAGACGGCGCTCACATCCTCGTGCGTGCCAGTCTCACGCCATCCCGTAGAGGCTGAACTCCGATCCGGCGACCCAGTTGCCCGAGGTGGGGAAGAGTTGGATCGAGGTGTACGGGCCGGGGATGTTGGCGAGTCCGCCGCGCAGGGTGATGTTGGAGCCGCCTGCGGCGGAGGTCCACCAGGTGGAGGATGTGCCGGTGAACTGGAGGCTGGCGCGTCCGGCGGGCAGGACCCAACTCGGGATGGTGATCTCGCCTGCGCCGAAGTAGGTGGCGCCGCCAACATTCGCGCCGGGCATGTTGCCGATCTCGGCGGAGGTCGAGTTGCCGCCGCTGGCACCGCCCTGGGCGGCGTTCAGGAACGGCCCGGTCGCTTGGATGATGTTGAAGCTGTAGTTGCCGCCGCTGTTGCCGTTGACGCGCATGAGGACGCCGACGAAGTTGGCGGCGGCGTCACCTCGGGCTGAGTAGATGATGCGCAGGTTCTTGAATGCCGGGATACCGCTGAAGTCGACGGTGGTGGTTGCGCTGGTGAGGGTGCGCCGGGCGATGAGCTGCGTGCCGCCGAGGGACGCCACGGTCCAGGTGGAGCCGTCCCACTGTTGGATGCCGACCCCGGCGACCCAGCAGAGCTGTCCGGTCTCGGGCGCGGTGAGCTGGGCGTCGCGGGCGCCGGTGCTGGCGAAGCGCGGGACGGTCTGACTCATGAGGTAGCCGTTCACGTCGGCTGCGTTCAGGTAGTCATCGTCATGGAACTGGTGGTAGCCGCTCACGTGCTGGCCTCTCTCGTGGTCATGCGTCGCCATGTCGCAACAGCGACCAGTCGCAGGGGGCGCCGCCGTCTGGGGGCGCAGTGCCGAAGTTGATGGTGAATCCGGTGGTGGCCTTGTTGGTGATCCACCAGGTGGTGTTCCAGCCGGGCGCGACGGTCACGGTGTAGTTGGTGTCGAACCGCAGGTAGGGCATGGCGATGGTGGCGGTACTGACGCCGCCGTCCTGGTAGAACTCGAAGCCGTCCACGTCGAACTTGTAGGTCAGGACGCGTTCGATGCGGTCGCGGGACGGTCCTGTGTAGACGTAGGTGGCGCCGATATCGTCACGCCACCAGGTGGCGCCCGGGACCAGTCCGCGTGGGTTGGCGCTGCCACGGGCGTTGTCCTCGGCGGCGTCGGTGAACCGCATCCCGTTGTAGGTGTCCCCGACTTTGAGCCCGTAGACGCCGACGGCGGTGGGGTCTGGGCGGGCACCTGCGGGGGCAAGGTCGACAGCGTTGCTGTTCACCACCGTGTGGTGGCAGTAGTCCTCCAGGGCGATGCCATGCCGCATCGCGACCCAGTCAGCAGGGGTGGCGAAAAATTCTCCGATTCCGGCGTAGATGTAGTTGCCGATCAGGGTGTTGTAGGCGGCGGGGTGGCTGGCGCTGCCGGCGATGTTGATGCCGTCGTAGCCGCCCGCTGCCTGCGTCGAGTTGTAGTAGATCTTGTTGGATGCGATGTAGTTGTATGAGCCGTACTCGACGATCTTGATGCCGTGCTGGGCGTGGCCTTCGATCTGGCAGCCGATGACCTGGTTGGTGGGTGCGCCGATGAGGATGCCGTTGGCCTGCTTGGAGCCCCAGATCGTGCAGTTGCGGAGGCTGTTGGAGCCGGCGATCAGGTAGACGCCCTCGTACTGAGTGGCGCCGATGTCACCGAAATCGATGTGGTTGTCATCAGACCGGTCTGCGAAGAACACGCCGTACTTGCCGCACGCGTAGATGTACGGGCTGGTGAAGTGCAGCGTGGACGTGGTCATGTTGAACGCGTCCTCGCCGGACTGTCCGGTCAACGGCAGGCCCTGGATGACCAGCCCGGTGCCGCCGCAGTGCCGGATGGCGAGGTCGTAGAAGTTGGAGAACTGGACCGCCTCCAGCACCATGCCGTTGTTGCCGGTGAACCCGCTGTCGGCGCGGTAGACGGTGTTGTTGGTCTGGAGCACGTTGTTCATCGACTCGGGCTGTCCGCCGTCGAAGAACGGGTTCATCGCGTCGCCGTCCAGGCCGATGCCCTGCCAGTGGATGTTGCGCCGAGGGGTGGGTTCACTCGGGTCGACCTTGACCAGGCATTCCATGGTGGTGTTGGGCTTCTGCTTCAAGGTGACCGAACCCTCGGCGAGGTAGGCGCGGTCGGCGCGCAGCAGGATCGGTGTCTCGATGATGTAGGTGCCGCCGGGGAAGACGATCGCAGCGCCGGACGCTGACGCGGCGATGGCGCGGTTGATGGCCGCACCTGCGTCGGTGCGTCCGTTGGGGATGGCACCGTGGTCGGTGACGTTGACGCTGCTGTTGATGACTGGTGTGGGCGTGGTGGTGTCACCGCCGGTGCCGGGTGACGGCGTGGCGCTGGCGCTGCTGCCGCCGGTGGGCTTGAGTTCGAGGCTGGCGCTGTAGTGCCTGCCGAAGCTCTGTGTGACCCGGGCGACCGGAACGACGGTGCCGAACACGCTGATGGTGTCACCGGCGAGGAATCCGGTGCTGCGGAACAGACTGCCGCCGAGCCGGGAGCGGCCGAGCCGGAACGTGCGGCCGAGCCGGTCGGGGGTGACCGCGACGCTCTGCTGTCCGCCCATCAGTCGGGTGTCGTCGGCGCGCACGGTGACGGTGCTCGGGGTGAACTTGCCGCGTGCGGTGGACTCGTAGTCCACGGCGTGTGCCCAGTCCTGCGCGTCGGCGATGGTGGGTGCGACGCTGCCGGGGTCGAGCACGGTGACGTTGCTGGCGCCGCCGGTCAGGTAGGACCGCATCCGTAGCGGCAGGGTGGTGGCTGCGCTGAACGCCCGTGCGAGGTCGAGTCTGGTGGCGGTGCCTGCGTCCTCGGCGGGCATGACGGTGTTGAGCAGCGCTACGTGCGCGGCGCTGACGGCGGTGGTGTCCACGGTGAACCAGCGGGTGAGCCTGGTCAGGGCGGTTTCCTCGGGCAGCGCGTCCCAGGACTCCACGGCGGACATCAGGGTGGCTTCGCGGCTGGCGAGTTTGTAGGTGGTCTGCTGCGTGAATCCGCCGGTGGGGTCGGCCTCCAGGCCGGTGGTGACGCCGGTGACCTTGCCGCCGAAGAGGATCACATGTTCGTAGGACACCTCGACCACGTCGCCGACGGCCAGGGTCAGGCCGGTGGGTGCGCCACGGGTGGACATCTGTGCTGTGCCGGTCGCGGGGTCCAGGCTCAGCTCACCGTTGTCACCGATCGTGTACCCGTCGGCGAGGGTGACCGCAGAGACCGGGATGACCTCACGGAGGTCCGTGGTGGCGCCGAGCCGGGTGCGGCCCAGGACGGCGGTCCAGCCGAGTCGGGCCGAGCCGCTGAGCCGTTCGAACCTGAGCAGGTCAGGGTTGTACCTGCTCATGCCGTGCCTGCCAGGAACTGGCGGCCGATCTGCTGCTGATACGCCTTGATCGCCTTGACCACCTGTCGGCCGACCTCGCCAGGGTCCGTGCTGGGCGGCACGCTGACGTTGATGTTGACCGTGCTGGCAGTGCCGGTGCCCGTGCCGGCGATGCCGAGGGTGCCGGTCGCGGTGGTGCGTAGGTCCACTGTGGGCATTGCGGACAGCCCGGCGATGTCGTTTGTGACCCCGGCGAGGGTGCGCCGCAGGGCGGGTGCCTGCGAGTCGATCCCGGAGACCAGGCCGCGCATGATGAGCTTGCCGCTGTCGTACAACAGGGTGCGGTCCCGCTGCGCCGGGCCTTTCCAGTCCGGGATCAGGTTCGTGAGCTGCGAGAGCTTGTCTTTGACCTTGTTGAACCCGTCGGAGATGGCGTTGAGCAGCCCGTCGATGATCTTGCGTCCGGCGTCGACCAGCCATGATCCGGCGTTGGCGAAGATGGCGAAGACGCGGTCACGGAACTCGATCGCCTTGTTCGCGAGATTGACGATCGTCGACCACACGGCGGTGACGTTGGCGATCCCAGCCTGAATCCGGCCCTGCACGAACGCTACGGCGGCAGCGATCACAGCCTGCACTGCGGACCAGACGGCCGAGGTCGCCGACTTCACCGCCGACCAGGCGGCGGCGACGGCGGCAACGCCAGCCTCGAACGGCTTGACGATGTAGTTCCGCCAGAGGTTCACGAAGAACGACGCGAAGGGGCCGCTGAAGAAATCGACCACGGCCATCGCGCCGGCCTTCAGCCCGGACCATAGAGCATTGACGATGTTGCGGAACGCCTCGGAGTGCTGGTACGCGAGGACGATCACGGCGATCAGGGCGACGATCGCGATGACGACCAGGACGATCGGGTTCGCCGCCATCACGAAGTTGAACGCAGCGGTGACAGCCGTCCATACGCGCTGGGCTGCGGAGACGATCACCATCGTGACCTCGTAGATCTTGATGGCGGCGTTGACGACCAGGACGATCGCGGCCAGGGACGCGAGGACGGCGACCAGGGCAGTGACCGCACCCTTGTTCTCCTTGACGAACCCGACGAACGCGCCGAGCTTCCCGGCGACGGCGGCCATCACCGGCAGGAGTTGCGCGCCGAGTTCGGCGGTGACATTGGCGAGCTGCGCCTTGAGCGCGACCTGTTGGTTCTTGGCGGAGTCCGAGGTCCGGGCGAAGTCGCCCATTGCGTCCTTGGACTGCGCGAGGATCGCCTGAGACGCGGCAAGAGCCTTCTGCTGCGGGGTCAACGCCTCTTTGGTGGTCTTGATCAGGCCGAGCTTGAGCGCCTCGTTGCGCAGCGTCGCGTCATCGAGCAGGATGCCGTAGCGCCGGATCGGCTCTGCCTCACCACGCAGCGCGGCACCGATGGCCTCGACCGCCTCTTCGGGACTGCCGCCCTTGAACGACGCGAGGTCACCGGCCAGACCCACGAACTGATTCGAGAAGTTCGACAGGTCGGTGCCGGACAGCCCGGCAGCCTTTCCGATCGTGCCAAACGTCCCCGACGCGTCGAGAGCAGCCTGTTTGGACAGACCGAAGCTCTTGGCGGCACTGCTGGCGAAATCCTCGACCGCCTTCGCGGCAGAGCCGAAGACCACCTGTGACGCGGAGATCGAGTCGCTCATCTCCGATGCGGCTTGACCTGCGGCGAACGCGCCTGCGCCGATCGCGCCCAGGGCGCCGAGGGCGGGGGCGGTCATGCTGCGGCTGGCGTTGGCGACGCGGGTGCCCATCGAGTCGGCGGCGTCGCCGGTGTCGCGCAGGCCACGTACGGCATCGCGGACGTTAGCGAGGATGCTGATCACGACGCTCGCGGCCACTTGTCACCGCCTCCGGTTGGCCTTGTTGATGGCATTGGTGAACTCGTCGCGCTGGGCGAGGGTGAGTCCGAAGTAGACCGACGGTGGGAAGCCGGTCGCGATGCACCACTCGGCGAGGTGCCGGTCAGCGGCTACTCGCCGCTGCCGTCTTTTCCCGCCGGGTCGTCCGGCTCGACGGACGGGGCGGCGAAGTAGCCGTTGAGATCGCGCATGGTGCGCTGCTCGACTTCCGCCCACGTGATGTCCGGGTTCGTGCGGTGTTCGTAGGCGTGCACGACACCGACCAGGGTGCGGATGGCGCCGAGGTTCTCCATGTCGCGCTTGTAGTGCTGCTCGATGCCGATGACCTCGAAGCCGGTCAACTCCTCGACGGCGTCCTTGAGTGGTAGGTCGATGCTCACGACAGCCCCCGCGCGGAGATGAGTCGGTTGATGGCCTGTTCCAGCCGGGTCGGCAGGGTCGGCTTCATGGCCTCATCGGCGCGTTGCATGAAACGGCTGGCCGCGACCCCTCGACGCGGCCAGCCGTAGTTGATGGGTGCGGCGTAGGGGACGCTGGCGCCGACTACGGCTTTGGTCTTGATCTGCCCGCCCTTGACCGACGCGGCGAGCCGGCCGGTGCGCCGTGGCGCGAACGACGCTGCGAGTCGTGCGGTGTCGTCGGCGATGTCGCCCATGACCCGGCTGAGGTCGTCGCCGTCGAGCCCCTCGGCGGTGGCGCGGAGGTCGCGCTGCAACTCCTGGAGGCCGGTGACCTTAACCTTGGTGACCATGCTCAGGCCGTGATCCGGGTCGGCTTGGCGAGGAACGTCCACTCCACGTCGGTGGTGAACCGGGCGGTAGTGGAGGCGTCGGCCTCGCCGCCCAGCAGGTCACCGTCAGGTTCGGTGATGGTGACCGCGCCGGTGAAATGCGGCAGGGTCGCGGACGCGGCGGCGTTGCCGTGCGGACGGACGGTGACCGGCACGTCTTGACCTGCGTGGCTCCAGATCTGATCCCACAGGCTGCCGGTCTCGGTGTCCTGGACCATGGTCAGTTTCAGGGTGTAGGTCCGGCCTCCACCTGCGGCGGCGTCGGCGAAGCTGACGAAGTCCGAATCGGTCTCGGCGCTGGAGATGACGGCGCTGGACACCTCGGGCGTCACGTTGTCGCCGTCGATGCTCAGCGTGAGCTTGCGGGTTCCAAGGGCTGCCATTTTGCGTTCCTTACAGGCGGGTTGGCTTGGACAGATGCACGACGGTGCCGAGGTATTCGGTGCCGGAGATCGTGACCAGGGACGGGCTGTCCACACCGGACAGCGACCAGTCGACGGTGTTGCTCAGTACGCCTTCGACCAGCTCTTCGAGGGCGTTGAGCGCGAGGGCCGGCGACGCCTTCCCGGCGAGGACCACCACGTCCAGCGCGACGGTGTACTCGGTGAAGTTCGGTCCCGCCGTCACGTGCACAGCGCTGGCGGGCGGGACGACCAGTAGGACCGGCGGGGTGATGCGGTCCGGCCAACCGTTGGCGACCGGCACGCCCAGCACGTCGAGGTCCTTGGCGAGCTGGTCCCGCAACGTCTTGATCATCCGACCCGGCCCAGCGAACGGTAGGGCTGGAGGAGCGGCTTGACCGAGGTCATCGGGTCGCGGGCGAGTCGGACCGGTTGCCCGTCCGGGGTCCACTGCGCGATCCCGGACGGGGCGTTGCGGCGGGCGTACAGCTCTGAGCAGAGCTGCTTTGTCGCCAGGGTCAGCACGGAGGAGGGGACGGCCGGGATACGGGCACCGACGTAGGCGTTGATCAGGTCAACCGCAGTGTCGACCAGGTCAATGACCATGAAGCGGTTGGCATCTCGGAGATCGACGCCGATGTAGTCGGCAACGTCCTCAGGTCGGACCTCCAGCACGTCCACCATGTCGACCTCAGGAGTGCGTCAGTCGCAGCACGTCGTCATCGCGGATGACGGCCTCAGCCGAATATTGAAAGAAGCCGATGAATACGCTTTTTACCTGAATTTCGAAGGTGAGCCTCTGCGGCGGCGAAGTCCACTGCCAGACCGATTCCGGCACCATGAGGTAGCTCTGGTCGGAGCCGAGCGCCCACGCGGGCACGCCGACGGCGTTGCCGATCTGGACCGCGCCGAAGCTGGACGTTGCCGAACCGTCGGCGTTGGTCGGGTTGATCATCGGCAGTAGCGGCCGGTTGTCGGCGTCCTTGGCGTTGATCAGCGCCGTGTAGAGGTAGCCGTCCAGCGCGAGGCTGCGGTACCGGTTGCCGCCCCGCTTGAACTGGAGGCCGATCAGGATGCCCTTGAGGTCATCGACCAGGACGGCGTTGGCGCCGGTGATGGGATGAGGGGTCAGGGTGAGTCCGTCGAGCAGGTCCGCGATACGCGCCTCAGCTGCCTCTGCCGATGCGGCAAGCATCTCCTGCCAGACGATCGCGTCGGCCTGAGGTGACCCGCCCTGGTCGATTAGCTCGCGGTTGATTTCTGCTTTGCCCGACAGCACGCCCGGCGTGATCGTCTGGCTCGTGACGTTCATCGACGCAAGCGACGGCTCGACGCCTTCGACGTGCGGGTTGACCAGGTTGGTTGCTGCGCCGAACTTCGGCAGCGTGAACGGCGTTGCGTCGCTGATCGTCCCGGTGCTGATCAGCCCGGCGAGCGGCCGGTTGTACCGCAGCGGCGGCACGTACAGGTCCGGGCGGTTCTGGGTCGGGTTGAGCGCGGCGGCGTTGGCGCGGGTGACGGCGAACGTCTCGCCGACCGTGCCGATGAACGCGTTGATCCGCTGCGTCGCTTCACCGTCGCCACGCGTCGAGGCGATCGCGTCGGCGACGAATCCGAACCGGCCACCACGTCCGTCGAATCGGTACGGTGCCTCCTCTGCGACCTGCGTCGTGGCGGCGTTCGGGACGGGCTGCGGGACCGGACCATCCACAGTGGGCGGGGCTGCGGGTTTGAGGCCGGCAGCGATGGCCGCGCCCAAGGCGGCGGGGTCAAGGTTGAAGGTCACCGGAGCGACCGGGATGTCAGTGCAGTCCGGCATGACCGGGATTCCTTCCTGCGGGGTGGCGCTGAGCGCGACGGAGTCGATGCGGCTGCCCGAAAATGCAGGCAGGGGAGTGAGCGAAATTTCCTGGGCGGTCGCGGTGCTGACGTGGAGTTCCTCGCCGACCAGGCGGGCACCGCCCTCGGGCACATCGATGCCGACGGATAGGCCGACGACCCCGTCATGCGCGAGTTGGAGTGCCTCGTTACCTGCGGCGGTGCGGGATACGGCGAACTCGACCTCAAGACCTCGATCGGTCCACTCGCCGAGGGTCAGCAGTCCGACCGGGCGGGTTGCGTCGTGGTAGGCCAGCAGCGGAGTGCGGGTGCCGAACTTCACGGAGTCCTTGAGGAACCGCCAGACACGGCCGGCCTTGCTGGCGGTGGCACCCAACGGGATCGCCAGGCCACGGATGCGCCGTGCGGGAACGTCCGCGAACGTCTCACGGTGGTCCAGGTCGAAGACGAGCCGCTCGGTCATGCCTCCGCCTCCAGGGGCGGGCGGTCCTCCAGCGCGCGGACCTCATCGACGGTGAGGAATCCCGCGTTGAGGGCGATCTGGTGTGCCTGGTAGCGGGTCAAGGTGTCCGCGCGTAGGAAGCCGTCGAGGTTGAACCGCACCCGTTGACCTCGGGGCGTCACGTCACCGAGCGACAATCGCTCCTCGACCGCGTGTAGGTACGGGGCGAGAACGAAGTCCACAAACGACCGTCGAGCGTCCTGCGCGTTGGCGTAGGTTCGGCTGGTCGTGTTGACCGACAGCCAATCAGCGTCGATGCCCGTGAGTCGGGCGATCTCTGTTACAGAAAATTCCCTGGCCGCTACGAGCTGCATCGATTCCGGGGACATCCGATCGACGGTGTTGAGCTGCAAGCCGCCCGGCACGTAGGCGGTGGCACGGACCTTGCGGGCGTTGCGCCAGTCCGTCAGCAGCCTCTCGACCTCGGCAGGGTCCTCGGGGTCCACGCCGTCGACCGGGGTGAAGTAGCTCGCCGGCTCAGGGCTGTCGGCATACAAGGCTGCCGTTGCTTCGAGCCGGATCAGGTTCCTGATCGCGGGTGCACCGGCGAGAAGCAGCGGGTCACATGGGCTGGTGAACAGGATGATCTGCTCGGGGCTCATCTCCCGCCCGTCGACCCGGATCGTGCCGGTCTCGTCCTGCGACCACTTGCCGTACTCGATGCGCTCGACGACCTGCGGGAAGCCGGTCGACGTGCGCAGCACGACCAGCCACAAGGAGCGACCGTCGTAAATAAGGTCCTCGACCAGGCGGGTGACGCTGACGCTTCGGACCAGACCTTGCAGGCTCTCGGGCTGCTCCAGCAGGGCGTGTGCGACCTGCTCACCTGCGGCGTTGATCGCGTGCAGAGGGAGCGTCCCGATCGTGCCGGCGACCAAATCTCGCGCCCGCTTCACGGCGGGGACGGCGAACGCTTCCCGGCGGGAGACCTTCCCTGTCATGGCGGTTCCGCCAACGAGGGCTTGCCAGGTCGGAAAGTCGTTGTCGCCGAGCGCGAACCGGTGCCGGGCAGGCTGGAGGGCGGGTGCAGTGTCGGGAGACACCGCCTGCACCCGCCCCGTCAAAAGGGTCGACCAGAACCCAGGCATTGACAGATCTATCGGTTCGAGTTCTCCGGAACCGTGATCAGGCGGAGCTTGGCGGGTGCGGGCAGCGATCGGGCTAGATGAATCGCTCCGGCGGCGGAATATGCGGCGTCGGCGTGCCCACCGTCGCGACGGCTGAACCGCCACCCGTCACCGGACGTGAGCCGTTTCGCGCCCAGGACGTGAGCGGCGAGCAGCGGGTCACCGTTGTGCGCGACGCGGCCGGCTGCGGCGAACTCGGCGAGCCCCTGACAGATGGCGTTGGTCTGTCCGACGGTGAAGCCCTGGGCGTTGCGGACCCGGGCGATGTCGGTGCCCAGGGCTGCGGCGGGACCGGAGGGGAACCATCCGAAGGTGCGGGGGCGGATGCGGGCGAGCAGGCCGGGCAATGACGCGCGGACCTCGGCGGTCGATTGCCAGGCAGCGACGACTTCGACTCGAACACGGCCGTCCGGCAGGGTCGCGGCAGCGACCAAGGTCGAGTGCTGCAAGTCCGGGCTGAGGTCCAGGCACACCACCACGCGGGACCGGTGCGCGTCGAGGGTGCCCGGGTCGTGGCATGCGGCCCACGCGTCGGCACTGACCGCCTCATTGACGGCGGCGACGACCTGCGCGAGGTTCTCGGTCCGGAAGACCGAGGCAGGCTGACTGAGCTTCGAGGTCAGCGCACGCTCGGTGATCGTGCGGCCCAGGGACGGGTTGGCTTGCCGCCACGCATGCCGGTCGGTGATCTCGCATCCGTCCGGGGCGGACCACTCGAACAGGCCGAGGGACGGGTCCTCGCCGGACCGGCCGAGGGCGAGAAAGTGATTGAGGACGATCGAGCCGGCGTCACCTGCGTTCGACAGCATCCATGTCTGTGCGTCTCCGACCGCCAAAGTCGCGTTGTCGGCGGCGGCATGCGCCTCGAAGTCCCGGTGTTCGCGTAGCTCGTCCTCAACGACCCGGTGAGCGGTCAACCCTCGCCCGCCCCGGCGACCAGCAGCAGCGATCTTGTAGCGGCACCGATTGCCGACGGTGAGTTGCCAGTCCCCATTGGACCGGCGGACCTTCACCCGGCCGAACACGTCGGGCAGATCCTCGGCGAACTCGACCGCGTTCTCCCACACCTCACGGGCCGTGTCCAGGCTGCTCGACGTGCCCAGGATCAGGGGGACACCCTGACTGAGCCACCACAACGACAGGGCGGTGATCAGGCTGCTCTTGCCCTGCTGCCGGGCGGCAACGACCAGGACGGTCCGAAAGCGCGGTAGGCCGTCTTCCTGCAACTCCTGGGCGTGGAGTAGAAGGAAGCGCTGCCAGGGAAGTGGAGTCCACCCGAGTGCCGACTTACACCAGTCGATGACCTCATAGCCGGAAGTCGATTCCGGAGTCAGTGGGCGAAGCGGCTTGGTATAGATGCGCGGCTTTGCGATGCCCAGGCGTCGTCTTGACTCGATTTGAGGAAGTTCGCTGTTATCTGTATCTATGTGGTCACTCTGGGGGGAGGGATCCACGTCGGAGGTGGGACCGGGACCCGGCCGGCCGGGAAAAGCGCGGGCATCATTGTCGATTGCAGTGATCGATGCTGAGCCATGAGTCGATGCGCTCACCATCGGGTCGCCGAGGAAGGCTCAGGATCTCCGAGAGGCTGCCCCACCTTGCGGTTGCACTGACGGCACGAGGCGACCACGAAGGTCGGGTCATCACCCGTGATCAATCGACCCAAGGTGTGATGGCCTGCGGTCGCGTCGAGCGTGCAACCGGGTAGCCGAAGCTGACAGACACCGCCGTCACGGCGCAGCACTATGGCCCGGACACGACGCCACCCGGTGTCAGTCCCGCCCGCCCACGCTCGCGACACGGGTCACCCGTTGGTGTTGGTGGTGTCGGGGGCGGTGCTGTCGGCGATGTACTCCCCGGTGCGGTTGGAGACCGGGTTGCCCGGGTCGCGGTCGCTGTGCTCGGGCTGCTCGGGCTGCTCGACGGTCGGCAACTTGCTGGAGCTGACCGACCCGGACGCTTTGCGTGACATGAGCGCTATATCGGTCGATGAGAGGCCGGCGCGTTTCGTGAGCCGATGGACAGGTGTGTGACGGACACTCCCACTCGGCATGCCCATCGACGCTCGTACTCACCGGCCTACCGACAGGAGGTGGTCGATCAGGTCCGAGTCGGGCAGCGCAGGATCATGGAGGTCGCCAGAGAGCGCGGGATCGCACCCACCCTGATCCGCAACTGGGTCCAACGTGCCATCGCCGAAGAGGTCCCGGCAGAGCCTGAGCGACTGCAATCCCGGTCAGCGCGGGATCGAGCGCTTGACGATTTCCTCGCCCAGCGGCTGGAGAACCCACCAACGCACGTCCGGGGCGTCCGTCGCGTCGAGGTCGACCTGTTCGCCGGTCACGTCGCGCGGGCGCTGGACGCGTTTGCGACCGACCCGAGCTATGCGGTCCAGATCGCCAGAGCCGCGTGGGCGCTGACCCAGCGACAAGCGCAGCAAAAGACCCGCAAGCGGGTAACGTGAGCGCGCTATCCGTGCAGGTAGGCCATTCCTGCGAGCGGCGAACCGAAGACCAGGACGGCGGTGCCGTCGTTCGGATAGTGGACCTCGGGAAGCAGTTGCTGACCGCTGGCGCTGATCACGGTCACGCCCGGCTTCGTTGATAGAGCATGGTTGATCGTCCACGACGCCGACGGGACGGGCTGCGTGTGCACGTAGCGGGAGCCGGTGCCGACACCGGTGACCTCGGCGGCACGTAGCCGCGCCTCGATGTCGGCGATGAACGGTGCCCAGTCATAGACCGGTCCCTCGCCGAACGTCAGCACCCGCTCAGGTGGCTCGGGAACTGCCCCACGCTCAGCTGTTACGGCGGAGCGGGCGTAGCCTCCACGCGGATTCTCTTCCGTCGCGGTCATCGCGCGCTCAAAGGTGCTCGGTAGCCGACGTACGCGGTGCCCGTGCGCGCACTGGCCGTGATCCGCTCGATCCCAGCCAAGGAGCATACGCGGCCGAACAGCTTGCGGCTGATCCCGGCACCGAAGTGCTGGCGCTCTTCGGCGAAGCGTTGCCACGCCAGATAGAAGTCGATCGCTGCCACGCAGGAGTTCGACGCAGAGTGACGGTCGAGGAAGGCGCGGAAGGTGTCTGAGTCAGCTAGCGCTTGGGATCGACTGCACGCCATATTTGAAGCTTACTCCTGCATAGCAAAGGAATGCGAACCAAAGATCGACTAACTTTGCGTGCAAGATCGCTCCTCCGGGTAGCGACTTCGGTCCCTGGAACGCGGTAACGGTCCGTGGTCGACCGTGGCTATAGTTGATCCATGACGAGCACTCAAAGCGCAGGTCCACATCGGACCTCCGCAGCGACCGCAGCGCGCAGGTCGAAGGCGCAGGCGCGGCGAGTCGAGAAGATGGCGGAGCGGCTTCGAGAGTCGGGCTACACGGTCACGAAGAACACGGAGCCGACCGAGAAGACGCCCGGCAACTTGGTCTCGAAGAGTGTCACGCGGGTCGAGTTCGCCGGCTCTGAGGAGGACGGCACCCGATAAGCACGAACAAGCCCCGGGCGGGAACCCGGGGCTCAACGGTTTCACTGGACCGTCCACTGTCCGAAGTAGAGGTTACCGCATGTCCCGCACCACCGTGGACAAGAGTCAGGGGTACCGATGGGTCACGTGGCTGCGCAGCCACCACCGGAGCGAGTTCGCTCGGATCCTGCGGTACGGCACCCCCTCCGACGAACTCGTTGCCCTCGCGGAGTTCCCGGTCCTGCTGCGCAGCGCACATGAATCGGAGATGGAGTGGGTAGAGTTCCCGCTCTCGCTGAGCCGGCGATCCGGGCAGGCGCTGCTCTTCGAGACCGCGAAGCAGGTCGACTCTTACATGAAGTCGATCCCGATGTTCTCCTGGACCACGGTGTCATCCTGCCGGGAGATCTCCTCGACCCGCAGGACGTGGGAGATGCGGCGCAGTGCTGAGCTGGTCGCGGAGGCGATCCTGTACCGGGCGGCGGTGGAGTTCGTGAACACGGTGCTGTGCGCCTACTCCACCATCCAGACCTGGATCAGCAAGGCCCACGGCGTGGAGCTGAGCTTGCTCGGGATCGGCAACGCGCTGCGGTGGTGGAGCGAAGTCGAAGGCTCGCCCTTTTCTGTTCTGGAGTGGGGACAGCGGGGCGGATTCGGTCAGCCCACAAGGATCAGGATCAGGTTTGGGACTGAGGTAGGAGCTACCCCTAGCCCTACACCGGAAGCACCCGCCCGGACCTCCCCTCGGAGACCTACTGGTACTACAAGATCGTTTAGGGCATCCCAAGAGCAAGCTGATGAATGGGTTCTCTCCTACGCCCATGCCATGAACGCTGTGTACCGCCTCCAGGACGAACTCAAGGCCCACGCCCAGAAGCGCCGGAAAGAGCAGGGCGAGCGCAAGAGCATCGAGCACGCGCAGGAGAAGGAGGCGATCCGTAAGCGGGTGACTGAGCACCTGCGTGCTGGTCAACCCCTCTTCGGCACGCTGGAGGACCTCGTTCCCGCCGTACGGGTCGGCGCTACAGCCCCTGTCGAGCCCGCACCCATACCCGTACCTGCGTAATCCTGCGAGATCCCCGTATAGGTGAGTGTGGGAGAGATGTGCGGCGACGAGCCGGCGAAGACGAGGGACCACCGGGATGCCGCCTACTGGGCACACATCGACAAAGTGCTCGACGGGTTCACGCCCGTCGAGCACTGGCCGGAGGAGAAGAGGCGCCGTATGGCGCTGCTGTGGTCTACAGCTTCTCCACGATCTGGACGTACTCAGGCTTGAAGCCGGGACCTCTCGGAGCGGGCAGGACCGTCACCTCCAGCAGCTCCGAGAGGATCGCGCGCTGGATGCCCAGTGACATCGACTCCCACTTCGCGCGCTTGTCTTCTGCCTCCACGAGCTGCTTCACGGGCGACTCGACCACCACGGAGCCGAGCTGCTGCTGAACTGCGTCGAGCCGCGCTCTGGTCACCTTGGTGCCCTCCAGCATCTGGGCCCGGGTGATGAGGTCGGCGGCCTCGTCGCGGGTGTACTGGGCGAGCTTCTCGATGAGGGCCGCCTCCTTCTCGCGCAGGGCGGGCACGTCGATCCCGGGGTCGGTTGTCCGCAGCAGGTTGATCGCTCCTGGTCGCTGAGCCCACCGGATGATGAAGTCGGTGATGTAGCCATCCAAGATGTCGCACTGCCGGGAGGTGTGGGGTCCACCCGGACCACGGGTGCTGCACAGATACGCAGGCCCGGGAGGGGCACCCCGCTTCTTGATGCTCTTGCCCGGGTTACCTGGTCGCATCGGCGAATCGCAGGCGCACTTGTAGAGGAACGAGCCGAGCCACCGGTGAGCGGGACCAGGACCAGATCGGCGAGCCGGGTCCTCCAGTACCGCGACTACGGACTCCCACACGTCCCGGTCGAGGATCGGTTTCCACGGCGCAGCCCCGACCTTCTCTCCACGGTGGACCATGAGTCCCGCGTTGCGCGGGCGGAGCAGGATCAGCCTCACGGTCCGGGCCGACCACGGCCGCTCACGTGCGACCTCGCGCTTGATGAGGTCGCGGACGATGACCCGCAAGGGCACCTCGTTCAGCACCTGCTCCGCCATCTTCACGATCTCGCCGGCCTCGTTCTCGCGGATGGTGATGCCGTCCGGCTCGAAGCCATAGGGGCGGGGACCTCCACCGTGCTCGCCGTTCATGGCCTGACGGAGTCGAGCGGCGGCGACACGACGCGCGGTATCGGTGCTCGACTTGTTCGCCATCGTGACCATCATGCGGGCGATGGTGCGCTCGTCCGGCGTGCCGCCGTTGGTGAAGGACAGCGTCCCGGTCAGCGACTTCACGTTGGCGCTGTGCGCCTCCACCGTGTCGATGAGGTCTTCGAGGTCCCGAGGGTTGCGCACTGCCCGGTCGAGGTCGACACAGAGGAAGCCGCCAGATTTGCCAGAGCGAATGCGGTCGAGCAACTCATCGAAGCCCGGCCGAATGACGCGCAGTGCGGTAGTGCCGTCAGCGAGTGTCACTTTCCTGCGCTTGAATGCGGACGCGGGCTTCGGCTTTCCACCCTTCATGTCGTTCTCGATGACGGGCTTGCCGATGGTCCAGCCCTCCCGCTTCGCCCGCTCCCGCAGGAGGCGCTCGTGCTCGACCAGACCCTTGCTCAGACCGTCCTCGTTGAGGTCCTCGGTCCGTAGGTCGGACAGCCGCAGGTAGAGATCCATTGGAGCGTTTGCGCTGGTCATGGCTTGAGTCTGTCATAACTCAACCTTGGGCAACCCGAAGGTGCTGTCGGAGACCGGCAACTACAACCTGCCCGAGGTGCGCCGGCTGGAGCTGCCCGCCGCCAACGGCACCGGCGAGGTCCGCGCCATCGCCCGCGCCTACGGCGACGCGGCCACCGGCGGCGGCACGCTCGGCCTCGCACCGTCCACACTGGACGCCCTGGCCCGGCCGGCCGAGCCGCCGAGCGGCGGGCTGCGGGACGTGGTGCTGCGGGTGCCGACGATCTTCTCGCTCGGCTACGTCAAACCGTTCCCGCGGCTGCGCTTCGGCGCCGCCGGCGACCGGGCGTTCGGCACTCCCGGCGCGGGCGGGTCGTTCGGGTTCGCCGACCCGGAGACCGGCGTCGGGTTCGCCTACGCCATGAACCGCGCCGGGTTCCACCTCTGGGACGACCCGCGCGAGCTGGCACTGCGCGAGGCCCTGTACACGACGGTCCTCGGCGAGCGGACCCAGCGCCCGGACAAGAGCTAGCCGCGCAGCTCGGTCACCAGGGCGACGTACTGGCGCTGCGCGTCCTCCTGGCCGGTGCCGGCGAGGGCCTTCCAGGCGTCGTACTTGGCCCGGCCCACCAGGTCGAAGACGCCCGGCCGCTTGCCGTCGGCGTCGCCGTGGGTGCCCTGCTTGTACAGGGCGTAGAGCCGCAGCAGGACGTCGTTGGCGGGGCGCTGGTCGAGCTGCTTGACGTCGATCTGGGCCTGGTCGAACTCCGCGCTGAGTGACATGCCCGCAGACTAGCGCCTCAGCGGGTGATCCTCGGCGAGCGACTCGGGTGCTGACAGCTGCCACGCCTCGTAGAGCAGCTCGGCGAGCTCGTCGGCGTCGATCTTCTGCAGGTAGACGACCACCCAGCCGAAACCGCCGGACGTGAACTGGATCTCGAACACGTCGGGGCGCTCGGCGACGAGGGCGATCTGCTCGGAAATGGTCTGTTTCAACCCGGTGGTGTGGGTGCGGGGCCAGTAGTAGCCGAAACGCTTGCCGCGCACGCTGAACGACGTGTAGTCCGCGGCGTGCGCCCGCTCGACCTCGGCGAGCTCGTCCACCATCGCCAGGAACTGCTCGTCCGGAACCGCCACGACAAGCATTGTGGCAGGTGTCGTGGAAGTTTCATCCTCCCGCCTGGACAGCGGCCGCACCCGGTTGACACGTCAGGGAACAGGTTCGTAGCGTCGACTGTCGAAGCGCTTCGACAGGGATGGGCAGTGCATGAAGTTCAGCGACGGGTACTGGCAGCTGCGCGACGGGGTGCACCCCCTGTACCCGGTGCACGTCCATGACGTGGCGGTCGGCGCGAACAGCCTGTCGGTCTACGCGCCGACCCGGCGGGTCACCGGCCGGGGCGACACGCTCAACACGCCCCTGATCACGGTCGAGTGCACCACCCCCGCGCCCGACGTCGTCGCGGTGCGGGTCAGCCGGCACACCGGCGGCCGGGTCCGCGGCCCCCGGTTCCGCCTCGACGCCGACCCGGCCGCCGACGGCAAGGTGACCCGCGACGACGACGCCGTCACGTTCACCGCCGGCGCACTGAGCGCCCGGTTCTCCCTCGGCGGGCAGTGGCGCCTCGACTTCCTCGCCGAGGGGCGGATCCTCACCACCAGCGCGCCCAAGGCCCTCGCCGCGCTGCGCACCCCGGACGGGCACTTCCTGCGCGAGCAGCTCAACCTCGGCGTCGGTGAGGTGGTGTACGGCCTGGGCGAGCGCTTCGGACCGGTGGTCAAGAACGGCCAGACGGTCGACGTGTGGAACGCCGACGGCGGCACCAGCAGCGAGCAGGCGTACAAGAACGTGCCGTTCTACCTGACCAGCGCGGGCTACGGCGTCTTCGTCGACGACCCGGGCCCGGTGTCGTTCGAGGTCGGCTCCGAGGCCGTGTCGCGGGTCCAGTTCAGCGTCCCCGGCCAGGTCCTGTCGTACCTGGTCATCTACGGCCCGACGCCGCGCGACGTGCTGCGCAAGTACACGGCGCTGACCGGCCGCCCGGCGCTGCCGCCCGCCTGGTCGTTCGGGCTGTGGCTGTCCACGTCGTTCACCACGTCCTACGACGAGGCGACCGTGACGTCCATCGTGGACGGCATGGCGGAGCGCGGGCTGCCGCTGTCGGTGTTCCACTTCGACACGTTCTGGATGCGCGAGTTCCACTGGTGCGACTTCGAGTGGGACCCGGTGACCTTCCCCGACCCGGCCGGCATGCTCGCCCGCCTCAAGGCGAAGGGGCTGCGGATCTGCGTGTGGATCAACCCGTACATCGCGCAGCGCTCCGCGCTGTTCGACGAGGGCGCCGCGGCGGGTTACCTGGTCCGCCGGGAAGGCGGCGACGTGTGGCAGTGGGACCAGTGGCAGGCCGGGATGAGCCTGGTCGACTTCACCGACCCGGCGGCGCGAGCGTGGTTTCAGGGCAAGCTGAGGAGCCTGCTCGACCTCGGCGTCGACTGCTTCAAGTCCGACTTCGGCGAGCGGATCCCGACCGACGTGGTCTGGGCCGACGGCGCCGACCCGCTGCGGATGCACAACTACTACACCCACCTGTACAACGAGGCGGTCTTCGAGGTGCTGCGGGAGCACCGCGGCGACGGCGAGGCGGTCCTGTTCGCCCGGTCCGCGACCGCCGGCGGGCAGCAGTTCCCGGTGCACTGGGGCGGCGACTGCGCCGCCACGTTCGAGTCGATGGCGGAGAGCCTGCGCGGCGGGCTGTCCCTGGCCTGGTCCGGCTTCGGGTTCTGGAGCCACGACATCGGCGGGTTCGAGGGCACCCCCGACCCGGCGGTGTTCACCAGGTGGATCCCGTTCGGGCTGCTGTCCTCGCACAGCCGCCTGCACGGCAACGAGTCCTACCGAGTGCCGTGGCACTTCGGCGACGAGGCGGTCGCCGTGCTGCGCGAGTACACCCGGCTCAAGGCGCGGCTGATGCCGTACCTGTACGGCGCCGCCGTCACCGCGCACCGCGAGGGCCTGCCGGTGCTGCGGCCCCTCGCGCTGGAGTTCCCCGACGACCCCGCCTGCGCCCACCTGGACCGCCAGTACCTGCTCGGCGGCAGCATCCTCGTCGCGCCGGTGTTCAGCGCCGCCGGCGACGTCACCTTCTATCTGCCGGCGGGGCGGTGGACCGACCTGCGCAGCGGGGAGGTGCTGACCGGGCCGGGCTGGATCCGCCGCCGGTACGGGATCGGCGACCTGCCGGTGCTCGTCCGGCCCGGCTCGGTCGTGCCGTTCGGCGCGCACGACGACCGCCCCGACTACCCCTACGCCGACGGCGTCACCCTGCGGGTCTACGAGCTGCCCGACGGCGCGGGCACGACCGTGGACATCCCTTCACCGCGGGGCCGGCCCGACACCACCTTCACGGTGCGCCGGGCCGGGACGACCGTCGAGGCGCGCCGACGCGGCAGTTCGCCGGCGCGCTGGCGGGTGCAGCTGGCCGGCGTCACGACGGTGGCGGCCGTCGACGCCGGCCGGCTCACTCCCGCGTCGAGCACCGACCCCGCCGGGGTGCTCATCGAGGTGGACGCTGGTGTGGACCAGGTGACCGTGCGGCTGACCTGAAGGGGTGGGTGGGATCAGCGCCGCCGCGACCCGGTCCGGGTGTTCCGGGCCGCGGCGGCGCTGTCGCGCACCGTCAACGCCGGCGGCAGCAGCGTCGCCTCCGGCACCGCCCGGCCGTCGAGCTTCGCCATGAGCAGGTCGACCGCGAGCCGCCCGACCTCCTCGGCCGGGATGCTCACCGACGTGAGCCGCGGCTTGCCCCGCTCGGCGACCTCGTCGGGGCAGATCGCCACCACCGACACGTCCCGCGGCACCCGCAGCCCGAGCGCGGCGAACGCGTCCAGCAGCGGCGGCACCGTCGGCTCGTTGTGCACCACCACGCCGGTCAGGTCGGGGTGGCGGCGCAGCAGACCCGTGACCGTCTCCAGGACCGCGTCCGGGGTCGGCTCGCACGGCACGGTCGTGCCCCGCAGCCCCCGCCGGCGCAGCGCCTCGTCGAACCCGGCGGCGGTGCGGCTGGCGAAGCCCAGCTCCCGCTCGTAGACCTCCGGCGGCGAGCCGACCAGCGCGACACACGCGTGGCCGAGGTCCGCGAGGTGATCCACGCAGGCCGCGCCGGCCGCGGCGAAGTCCAGGTCGATGCAGGTCAGCCCGTCGGCGTCGGCGGGGAAGCCGATGAGCACCGACGGCCGGCCGAGGCTGCGCAGCCGCGGCAGCCGCCGGTCGTGCAGCTCGACGTCCATCACGATGAGCGCGTCGGCGAGCGAACTGGCGGCGACCCGCTCCAGGCCCTGCTCGCCCTCGTCCTGGGTGAGCAGCAGCACGTCATGGTCGAAGCGCCGCGCCGCCGTCACGACCGAGATCACGAACTGCATCAGCACCGGCACGTACAGGCCGGTGTAGAGCGGCATGATCAGCGCGATGACGTTGGACCGGTTGCTGGCCAGGGCGCGGGCGCCGGCGTGCGGGTGGTAGCCGAGCACCTCGACCGCGGCGAGCACCCGCTGCCGGGTCTCCTCCGAGATCGTCCGCTTGCCGCTCAGGACATACGACACGGTGCTCGGAGACACCCCCGCCTGCCGTGCCACGTCACCGATCGTCGCCATGCCCCTGCCCTCCCATGGTCACGACAGTATGCGGCAGCGGCGCCGCGCCCCCGTGGTGCGGGAAACGCGACGCCGCTGCCCGGCCGGTTGGCCCACCGGGGCCGCGGTGCTGGTCCAGGCCTTGTTGACGGTGGTGGCGTTCAGCGTGGCGGTCGCCAGGACCGGTCCGGTCGGCGAGTCGAGCCGCAGCTCGACGGTGGCGCGGGCGGTGCCGGCGGTCGCCGCCGAACCACGCGAGTGCCGCAGCGTGACGGTGCCGACGCCGCCGAGGCTGACCGGGTCGAACGCGACGTGGTCGCCGGGGTCGAAGCCGGTCAGGTGCTGCCCGCCGCCGGTGTCACCGCTGACGGTGGCCTCGACGCCCTACACCCGTGCAGCCGGTCGTGGACGCGTGGCCGTGGCCGTGGCTGTCGTGGCCGAGCACGAAACTTACCGTCACCCGCGAACAGTCGACGGGTCCGTCCTCCGGGTCGGTGACCGTGAACGGCACGGCGTCGCCCCACGTGAAGCACGAGCCCGCGACCGGCGCGACGACGGTGACCGCCGGCGCGGTGTCGCCGACCGTGACGGTGCGGGTGAGCACCGCCGTCGTGCCGCTGGAGTCGGCCACGGTGAGCTTCGCCGTGGAGACGCCGTTGGTGGTGTACGTCCTCGTCGTGCTGGCAGACCGGGGCTGGCGCCGGCCGCCGGGTCGAAGAGGCGGATCTCGCCGCCGTGGTTGTTGTGCAGGACCCGCCCGTCGGGCAGGACCGTGAGGGACATCGGCTCGCCGGCTCGTCGTTGTGGGTGACCTTCTCGCAGTTGCCGATGACGGTCGCGCCGCAGTCGCCCTCGACCACGCCGGTCACGTGCCCCTCGAACGCCGCCTGCCGCGCCGGGTCGAGCACGTCGCCGATGGTGTTGAGCAAGACGACCGCGCGGTAGCGGGCCAGGTTGGCGGCGGTGAACGCGCGGGCGTCCCGGGTCACCGTCGCGGTGAAACCGTTGCCGCGGGCCAGGTCCTGGATCTCGTCGAGCACAACGGCACGACCCCCGAGCTGGTGCAGATGTTCACGGTCCTGGTCGGGGAGAGCGTGGCCGCCGACCATCCGGCCCGCGCCTGAAGCGGTCTCTCGCGCCACCCGCGTAGGCATGTCCTTTTTCGCCCCGTGATGCGGAAATCTCCGGACCGGACCAAATTGACGACGGTTGGTTACAGTCATGCATTGAGTTCAATGCTTGAATACTATTCATCCCCCTTGCTGGGTCCCTCTTCCGGTGCGATTATTCTGGACATTGACCACAATTGACGCCGGATCAATCCGTGCGCCCTTCCGTGCCTGTCTCGGCGAACGCTAGGCTCCCGGGCATTGCCGGAGCACCCGGATTCCGCTGGTGCGGATCGACGGGCAGCCATGCCGAAAGGGGGAAGACCATGCCGAAGGCCGTTCGCTCGCTCTAGGAGTCAGCACTGCGCCGGCGCCGTTCAACAATGCGCCGGCGCAGGTTCCATCCCGTTTCGGCGAAAGAACTGGAATCGCTGTGACCATGCGTATTACGGTGCCCTTCGAAGGGGGCGGCAGCGGGGTCGGGGAACTGACCTGGGGACAATTCGCCGCCTGGCGTTCGATGCAGGTCGTCGAGGCCACCGAGTGGGCCGGCGGCACGATGCCCCTGGCGCCCGGCACGAGCGTCCGGGACGTGGCGACCACGCTCGGGTTCATCATGAGCCGGCACCAGTCGCTGCGGACCCGGTTGCTCGCCGACGGCGACGGCCCCCCGAAGCAGCTCCTGTCCTCGTTCGGGGCGGTCACCCTCGAGGTGCACGAGGACGACGGCGACCCCGAGCGCCTCGCCGCCGCCATCCGCGCCCGGTTCGAGGCGCTGCCGTGGGACGCGTACACCGACTGGCCGGTGCGGATGGCGGTCGTCGCCGACGCCGCGGACCCCGACCGGGCCCTGTGGTTCGTGGCCCTGTACTGCCACATGGTCATCGACGGCTACGGCTTCGAGGCGCTCATCGCCGACCTCGCCAACCTCGACCTGGCCACGGGCCGCCACCTCGCCCCGGTCGCCGGCGTCCAGCCCCTGGAGCTCGCCGCCGCCCAGCGTGGCACCGCCGCGCTGCGGCAGCACAACGCGTCGCTGCGGTACTGGGAGAAGCACCTGCGGGCGATCGAGCCGCGCCGGTTCCCGGTGGCGCTGACCCCGCAGCCCGAGCGGTGGTGCGAGGCGACCCTCACCTCACCCGCGACGCGGCTCGCCCTCGCCGTGGTCGCCGAGCGCGCCAAGGTGCACACCGGCACGGTGCTGCTCGCCGCGTACGCCGTGCTGCTCGGCCGCCTGTCGGGCCAGCCGGTCGGGGCGTGCCGGATCGTGGTGAGCAACCGGTTCCGGCCCGGGTTCGCGGCGTCGGTCAGCAACCTGGCCCAGGCGGGGCTCGCGGTCATCGACGCGGGCGCCGGCGGGTTCGACGACGTCGTCGCCCGCGCCTTCAAGAGCCAGCTCACCGCCGGGATGCACGCCTACTACCACCCCCGCGACCTGTGGGCGCTGGTCGAGCGGGTCGGCGCCGAACGCGGCGTGGAGCTCGACACCGCCTGCTACTTCAACGACCGCCGCCGCTCGGCCGCGCAGGCACCGGCCCCGGGCCGGCCGGAGCCGGACCGGATCCTCGCCGCGCTGCCGCGCAGCGAGCTGCGGTGGGGGCCGAGCTCCAACGAGTGGGACGCGACCTGCTTCCTGCATGTCGACGCCGCCCCCGAGGCCGTCGAGCTCACCTGGCGGGTCGACACGGCCGCGGTCTCGCCGGCGATGCTGGAGACCTGCCTGCGCGGGATCGAGTCCCTGGTGGTGACCGCCGCCCTTGACGCCGCCGCCACCGTCGCGGCCTGACCACCCACCCGAGGTGGTCAGCGGCGGGCGAGCCAGGCGCGGAGGTTGGCGATCCACAGGGCGACCGCGCCCGCGGCCAGCAGCGCGGCAACGGTCCACCCGAGCCACAGGGCGACCGCGCCCGCGGCCAGCAGCGCGGCGACGGTCCGCCCGAGGTGGTCAGCGGCGGGCGAGCCAGGCGCGGAGGTTGGCGACCCACAGGGCGACCGCGCCCGCGGCCAGCAGCGCGGCGACGGTGACGCGCCAGTGCCGGGCGGCGGTCTCGACCAGGGTCCAGCCGGCGAGCAGGACCACCGCCGTCATGACGCCGCGGCGCAGGAGGCGCAGCAGCCTGCGCCGCGCCGCGGCCTCCACCGCGACGAGCCCGGCCAGCAGCGCGGCGACGGACCAGAACACGCCGAGCGGCGGGTTGAGCACGATCAGCGCGGCGCCGCCGAGCACCACCGACGCCGACGCCGCCGACCACAGCACCAGGAACCGGCGCCGCCGGGCGTCGGGCCGCGCGGCCAGCCGGTGGACGGGCTGCGCCGCCGGCGGCGGTGGCGGGTCGCCGTCCCGCAGGGCCACCAGCTCCGCCTGCAGCGCCTCCAGCTCCGGGTCGGCGCGCGGGTCTGGGCCGCGGCCGGCGGCCCTCGCCGCGGCCCGCCGCCGGCGCAGCTGCCCGCGGCGCCGGGCGATGAGGGCGGTGACCTCGCGCCGGCGGGCGCCGGCGGCGGCGCCGGGGTCCGGCCCCTCGGCGTCCAGGCCGGCCCAGGTGACCGGGTACCCCCAGGACGCCCGCACGGTGCCGTCCCGCTCGTACCGGGGGCCGGCCGGCGCCCGCTCGCCGCCGAAGCGGTCCTCGGTGTCCAGGCCCCACAGCCCCCGGTAGTCGCGGACCCAGGGGGTGTCGTCGCCGATCAGGACCGGCGTCCACGGGTGCCGTTCGCCGGCGCCGATGCCCGCGCCGTCGCCGCGGTGGTAGTCCAGGAACGGCAGGCCGAACCCCGGCCCGGCCGCCGCTGTCGGCGCGGCGACCAGCCGCCGCGCCGCGTGCCACCAGCCGCCGGCCCGCTCCAGCCACGGCCAGCTCACGGTCGTGACGTAGTCGCCGGGGCCGTACGCACCGGCGTGCGAGCCGCCGCCCGCGTAGACGACCGGATGCTCGCCGACCCGTTCGAGGTCCGGGTCGTCCCAGCGGCGGCGCAGCTCGGGGCCCAGTTTGTCGTGCGAGGAGAACACCACCCACGCGGGCGGTCCGCCGGGCTCCGCGACGAAGACCGTCACCTGCTCCCAGTCCGCCTCGTGGTCGTTGACGCCGCCGAAGGTGGAGCGCCAGTCGTTCATGGCGTAGAAGTACCAGTACTGCATGACCAGGTAGCCGCCGTCGCGGGAGACCCGGCCGTAGTACGGGTGGACCTCGGGCGACGGCCGCGCGGCGTGGCGGACCTGGGCCGCGGCCCGCGTGCCGCCGGGCACCGTGCCGCGCACGAGCAGCGACAGGCGCAGCGCCGCGTCGACCAGCCGGGACGTCAGGCCGACCGCGGCGAGGCGGTCCCCCGGACGGAACGCCGCCGGGCCCAGTTCGCGGCGCCAGCGCCGGTACGCCTGCCCGCGCAGCGGACGATCCACGAACCGCAGGTGCAGCGGCTCGCCCCGCAGCCGGCGGCCGTGTTCGGCGAGCCGGTCGGGATCCAGGGCACCGGCCGGGGCGAGACAGCCGCCGGCGCGCCAGAGCGAGGCGGCGCCCAGGAAGCCCTCCACGGACGTCGGCAGGAACAGTTCGCCCGCCGTGTAGCGGAACACGGGCTCGTAGCGGGTGAGGAGCCGAAGATCGTCTGACACCGGGCCGCTCTACCCGGGCCGGCGCGGGTCGCGGGGGATTCCCCGCATGAGCCGGGGTGAAACATTTCGCTCCGGGCGGATTCTCTCAACGGCGACGCGGCCGGGCCGATGGGGCGGTTGGACCCCTGTTTTTCCGGCCCGGGCGGCAAGGACGGCACATGAGCACAGGTACGAACCCCATCGAGGTGACGGTCCGTCGTGGCGCACTGGTCGGCTGGGTGGCCGACCGGTCCGTCGGGACGAAGAACCTGATCGGCATCGCCCTGGTCGCGCTGGTCGCGGTCGGCGTCGGCGTCCTGTCGATCTCGAGCATGTCGCAGCTCAACGACCGGCTCGGGCACCTCAAGTCCCGGCATCTGGAGAGCGTCGAGCAGCTCGTGGTGATCCGGCAGGGCGTCAGCGAGAACTACCGGGGCCAGTCGCTGTTCGCGTGGTCGAGCTACGACCCGACCCTCGGCCCGCGGGCCGTGCAGGCGATCGACGGCGGCGACGCGATGATCGACGAGGCGGTGGCGAAGTACCGGACCCGGCTGGCCGGCTCGGCGACCCGCGAGGCCGCGCTGAACGACTTCGCGAAGGCGTGGACCGACTACAGCAACCTGCGCGACGTCGTGGTGTTCCAGAAGACGCCCGCGGCCGGCGTCACCGTCCCGACCGACCCGGCCGCCAGGAACACGCTGTGGCAGAGCCTGGAGGCGCAGATGAACGCCGCCCTGGGGAAGCTGCAGCAGCAGGAGATCGTCGAGTCCGCGGCCATGGCGAAGTCCGCCGCGGACGACTACGCGACCGCGCGGAACTGGACCATCGGCTCGCTCGTGGCCGGGCTGGGCCTGGCGCTGCTCCTGGCGCTCGGCATCGCGCGGCGGATGAACCAGCAGCTGCGGTCGGTCTCCGACACCCTGCGCGGCGTCGCCGACGGTGACCTGACCCTGCGCGCCGACGTGTACGCCCGCGACGAGCTCGGCTCGATGGCGGCCGCGATGAACCGCGCCAACGAGAGCGTCGGGCGCACCGTGCAGACCCTGGCCGCCGCCGCGGGCACCCTCGGCGCCAGCACCGGCCGGCTGACCAGCGTCACGACCCGCATCGCGGACAGCGCCAAGGCGGCGGCGTCCCGCGCCAACGTGGTGGCCGGCGACGCCGGCACCGTGTCGCACAACGTGCAGACGGTCGCGGCCGGCTCCGAGGAGATGGGCGCGTCGATCCGCGAGATCGCGCAGAACGCCAACGACGCCGCACGGGTCGCCTCGGAGGCGGTCGGCGTGGCCGAGTCGACGAACCGGACCGTGTCGAAGCTCGGCGACTCCTCGACCGAGATCGGCAACGTGGTCAAGGTGATCACCTCGATCGCCGAGCAGACGAACCTCCTGGCCCTCAACGCCACGATCGAGGCGGCCCGCGCGGGTGCGGCGGGCAAGGGCTTCGCGGTCGTCGCGAGCGAGGTGAAGGACCTCGCGCAGGAGACCGCCCGGGCCACCGAGGACATCTCCCGCCGGGTCGAGGCGATCCAGTCGGACACCGCCAACGCGGTCGGCGCGATCGGCGAGATCAGCCGGATCATCGCGCGCATCAACGACTACCAGCTCACCATCGCCTCGGCGGTCGAGGAGCAGACCGCGACGACGAGCGAGATGAGCCGCAGCGTCGGCGACGCCGCCCACGGCGCGGCGAACATCGCCGGGAACATCGCCGGGGTCGCCGACGCCGCGGACACCACGACGGCGACCCTGAGCGAGGTCGACGCGACGGTGGCGGAGCTCAACGGCCTCGCCGCCGACCTGCAGCAGGCCGTGGGCCGCTTCCGCATCTGACGCCCGCCGTGATCCGGAAGGCCTTGTGCGGCCAGGAGCGCACGAGGTCTTCCGGATCATGAAAAATGGGCGTTGAAGCACTGTGCGTCATACAGTACTGTGTGCCACATGGTAAGCGGTGCCGCGGACAAGCTCGAGCAGGAGCTGCGTCGCGGGGTCCTCGTGCTCGCGGTGCTGTCGCAGCTGCGGACGCTGCGCTATGGCTACGAGCTGCGGCAGTCCCTCGTGGAGCGAGGGCTGTCGATCGAGGAGGGCACCCTCTACCCGCTGCTGCGCCGGCTCGAGGCGCAGGGCGTGCTGCGCAGCGAGTGGCGCACCGCCGAGGGCCCGCCCCGGCGCTACTACGAGCTCAGCGCCGACGGCGCGGAGCTGTTCGAAGGGCTCACCGCCACCTGGCGGGGCCTCAACACGGCCATGGATCTTCTCCTGGAAGGCGAACGGTGCGATGACCGCTGACGAGCTGATCGACGGCTACGTGGCCGAGGTGGTCGGTCTCCTGCCCCGCGCCCAGCGCCGCGACGTGGCACTGGAGCTGCGGCAGCTGCTGAGCGAGGAGGTCGCCGCGGCACCCGACCGGGCGGAGGCGGCCCGGGCGCTCCTGGCCGGTTTCGGGCGCCCGGCCGAGGTGGCGGCGCGCTACGGCACGCCGGTGACCCTCATCGACCCGGCCGACACCCGCCGGTTCCTCACCCTCGCCGCGGGCGGGGCCGGGCTGATCCTGTTCGCCGCCGTGCTGCACGAGCTGATCGAGCGGGCCGCCCCGCAGCGCGACCTGGAGCGGGCCGGGCAGCAGGCGCTCCCGTTCGTCTTCGCGTGGCTCGGCCTGCTCCTCGCCGGGTTCGCCGTCGCCGCGTGGGCCCGCCGTCGCCGTCCGGACACCGGTTGGCAGCCTCGGCCGGTGCCCACCGACCGGATCAACCGGCTGGGCCGGGCGGCCGGGCTCGCGTTCTACATCCTCGGCACGTTGGTGCTGCTGGATCCCGCCCGCGTGATCGTGCCGCTCGCCGGGGAGGCGGCCGAGCCGGCGCTGCGCGAGGCGTTCGCCTATGACGGGGACTTCCTGCGGGTGCGCGGCCCGGTCCTGCTCGCGCTGCTGGTCGCCAGCCTGGTCGTCGAGGCGGTGCTGGTGGTCAAGGGGCGGTGGTTCCCGCTGCTGCACCATGTCACCCTCGGGCTCGGCCTGGTCATGTGCGCGGTGCTCACCTGGGTCATCGGCGCGGGGCCGGTCTTCACGGCGGCCCTGACCGACCAGACCGCCAAGGAGATCGTCGGGCTGATCGTCCTCGGCTCGCTGATCGACCTCGCGGTGCGGGCCCGCAAGCACCACGTGCGGCGCGCCGTCCACCATTGAGAGCGCTCTCTTGACGGGGTGGCCGGCGACTTTGTAGGTTCGACAAAAGTCAATCTGTGAAGATTGCTTACTGTAGCCGCACGGACACCGCCATGTCCTCGGGAGGTCGCCCATGCACATCCACCTCAAGGCTCGTTCCCTGCTCATGCTGGGCGCGACCGTCATCACGTTCCTCACCGCGATCGCGGTGCGGGACGCCGGCACCACCGCGGCCCAGGCCGCCATCGGCGGGCTCACGTGGTCCGACGAGTTCGACGGCGCGGCCGGCAGCGCGCCCAACGCCAGCAAGTGGAAGCGGGACATCGGCGGGGGCGGGTGGGGCAACAACGAGCAGCAGTACTACACCAACAGCACCAGCAACGCCTCGCTCAACGGCGCCGGCCAGCTCGTGATCACCGCGCGCCGGGAGAACCCGGCCAACTACCAGTGCCACTACGGCACCTGCCAGTACACCTCGGCCCGGCTGCTGACGCAGGACAAGTTCACCCAGGCCTACGGGCGCTTCGAGTCCCGCATGAAGATCCCGCGGGGGCAGGGCATCTGGCCGGCGTTCTGGATGCTCGGCGCCGACATCGGCACCAACCCGTGGCCCAACAGCGGCGAGATCGACATCATGGAGAACATCGGCCGTGAACCGAACCAGGTCCACGGCACCATCCACGGCCCGGGCTACTCCGGCGCCGAGGGCATCGGCGCCGGCTACACCATCGGCGCGCCGTTCGCCGACGCGTTCCACACGTTCGCGGTCGAGTGGGAGCCCAACGCGCTGCGCTGGTACGTCGACGGCAACCTGTACCAGACCCGGACCCCCGCCGACCTGGGCGGCGACCGCTGGGTCTTCGACCACCCGTTCTTCATGCTGCTGAACCTCGCGGTCGGCGGCTACTGGCCCGGCTACCCGGACGGCACCACCCAGTTCCCGCAGACGCTGACGGTCGACTACGTGCGGGTGTACGCGTACACCAGCGGCGGCGGCGGAGGCAGCGCCGGACCGATCATCGGCAACGGGAGCAACCGCTGCATCGACGTGCCCAGCTCCAACGCGGCCGACGGCAACCGGCTGCAGATCTGGGACTGCAACGGCACCGGCGCGCAGCAGTGGACGTTCAACTCGGACGGTTCGGTGCGGGCGCTGGGCAAGTGCATGGACGTGTCCGGCGGCTCCACCGCCGACGGCGCGGTCGTGCAGCTGTGGACGTGCAACGGCTCGGGCGCGCAGAAGTTCACCCTGAGCGGCGCGGGCGACCTGGTGAACATCCAGGCGAACAAGTGCGTCGACGTGCAGAACGTGGCCACCGCCAACGGCTCGAAGCTGCACATCTGGACCTGCAACGGCGCCAGCAACCAGAAGTGGCACCGTTAGTTTCGTGACCGGACTGCGGTGGCGTCAGGGATGGCGCCACCGCAGCACCTCCAGGGCCGCGCCGACGCTGACCACGTTCTCCTCCAGGGGGCGCGGGAGCAGTTCGTCGGCGCGGGCCAGCCGGCGCAGGACCGTGTTGCGGTGCGTGTAGAGCCGTTCCGCGGTGCGGGTGGTGCTGCACTGCTCGCGCACGTACGTCAGCACGGTGAAGCGGGTCGCCGGGTCCGCGTGCAGCAGCTCGCCGAGCGTGTCGGCGAGGAACTCGTCCGCCCGCGTCGGCTCGGCGGTCAGCAACGCGACCAACTGGACGTCCTCGTACCGGGCGACCTGCTGCGGTGACGTCAGCCTGGTGAGCATCCGCTGCGCCTCCGCGGCGTCGAGGTGGCTGCGGCGGAAGCCGTCCACGTCGGCTCCGGGCCGGCCCAGCGCGACCCGCACGTCCGGGTGCAGCTCCGCCAGGTCACCCGTCCGAGGGGCGGCACCCGCGGGGAACCACACCCACAGCGCCGCGGCGCTCGCCACGACCGTGAGCCGGTGGGTGGCGCCGGCCGCCCGCATGACCGTCTCCGCGGCGCCCTCCAGGTGCTCGCCGCTGGACGCGCTCCACAGGATCGCCGCCGTGTGCGGGCCGGCCAGGCCGTAGCCGAGCTGCGCCTCCGCCCGGGCCCGGCCGATCGGCGCGCCCTCCAGCAGCAGCGTCACCGCCGCCCGGCGCTCCGCCGACGCGCCCAGGGTCAGCTCGGCGCGCTCCGCCTCCATCCGCCGCGACACGGCCGCGACGGTGTCGTCGATGAACGTCGCGATCGACAGCGCCGACGCGTCGAGCAGCTCACGCAGCAGCACCGGGTCCGTCGTCAGGTCGAAGCAGATCTCCATCCACCGGCGCCACGCCACGCTCTGCGCGGTCCGGTACGCGTCGAGGCCCCGCTCGTCGAGCCCCCGGCGCACCATGTCCCGGGCCGCGTCGAGCGCCTCCGCGCCCATGTTGGCCGGCACCCGCCGGCCGGGATGCCGCACGTTCTGCGCCGCCCAGTGCAGCAGGTTGGCGAGGTTGGCCCGTTTCGTCGCCTCCGCGAGGACCGGGTCCGCGGCGACCGGGCGCATCCGGTCCCCGCCCAGCGCGGCCGCGTGCAGCTCCTCGATCCAGTCGGCGCGCGGGTCGAGCGCGATCTCCGCGCCGCGCCGGAACAGCTCGGCGACCGCGGGCGACAGCCGGGGCCACGACGGCTGCGCAGCAGTGTGCACCATGCGGCGAGTATTTCGGTGCAGATCGCGCTAGCGCAAGGCGGGGGTGGTGGCGCATCGTCGTGACTATGAGCGCTGTGGAGCACCTCGACGTCCTGATCGTCGGGGCCGGCATCTCCGGCATCGGGGCCGGCCGCTACCTGCGCACCGAGCTGCCGGGCAGGTCGTTCGCGATCCTGGAGGCGCGCGCCGCGTCCGGCGGCACCTGGGACCTGTTCCGGTATCCCGGCATCCGGTCCGACTCGGACCTGCACACGTTCGGCTACGAGTTCAAACCGTGGCGGGACGAGGAGTCCATCGCCTCCGCCGACCGGATCCTCGCCTACCTGCGGGAGACGGCGACCGAGAACGGCCTCGACGCCCACATCCGCTACCACCACAGGGTCGTCGCGGCGGCCTGGTCGAGCGCCGAGGCCCGCTGGAGCGTCGAGGTCGAGCGCGCCGACACCGGCGAGCGGACCCGGCTCACCGCCGGCTGGCTGTTCTGCGCCGGCGGCTACTACCGCTACGACGAGGGCTTCACCCCGCACTTCGAGGGCCGGGACCGCTTCGCCGGCCCGATCGTGCACCCGCAGCGGTGGCCCGAGGACCTCGACTGCGCCGGCAAGCGGGTCCTGGTCATCGGCAGCGGCGCCACCGCCGTCACCCTCGTGCCGGCCCTGGCCCGCACCGCCGCGCACGTGACCATGCTGCAGCGCACCCCGTCCTACGTGATGCCGGTGGCGAAGAAGGACCCGGTCGCCAACCTGCTGCGCCGGTGGCTCGGCGAGGAGCGCGGCTACCGGGCGACCCGGCGCAAGAACATCGCCCAGCAGCGCGCGGTCTGGCGGTTCTGCCAGCGGTTCCCGAAGGCGGCCCGCCGGCTCATCCGGTGGGTCAACACGAGACAGCTGCCGGCCGGGTATCCCGTCGACGAGCACTTCAACCCGCCCTACGGCCCGTGGGACCAGCGGCTGTGCGCGGTGCCCGACGGTGACCTGTTCAAGGCGATCCGCCGGGGTGCCGCATCCGTCGTCACCGAACGCATCGCGACCTTCACCGAACGGGGTGTGCTGCTCGCCTCCGGCACGGAACTGGCGGCGGACGTCATCGTCACCGCCACCGGCCTCAACGTCCAGGCCCTCGCCGGGCTGGCCCTCACCGTCGACGGCACCCCGGTGCGCCTGCCGGAGACGGTCGCGTACAAGGGGATGATGCTTTCCGGCGTGCCGAACTTCGCCTTCGCGATCGGGTACACCAACTCGTCCTGGACCCTCAAGATCGGGCTGCTGTGCGAGCATTTCTGCCGGCTCCTGGCCCACATGGACGCCACCGGCACCACCGTCTGCCGGCCCGAGGTCAGTGACCCGGACATGCCGACCCGCCCGTTCCTCGACTTCGCCGCCGGCTACGTCCAGCGCGTCGTCGACCAGCTGCCCCGGCAAGGAGACCGCATGCCCTGGCTCACGTCGATGGACTACCACTCCGACGTCAAACTGCTGCGTAACGGTCGTGTCGACGATGCGTCGCTGCGGTTCTCACGTGCGAAGGTCTCGGCATGACCGACGATCTGTTCGTGCAGCTGCCCGACGGGCGGCCGCGGATCTGCTACCGCGTCGACGGGCCGGCCGACGGCGCGCCGCTGCTGCTCATCGCCGGCCTCGGCCTGGACCTGACCTCGTGGCCGCAGCGGATGCTGGACGGGCTCACCGGCCAGGGCCTGCGGGTCATCCGCCTGGACAACCGCGACGCCGGCCGCTCGACCCGGGTCGCGGCCCGGCCGCCGGGCCTGCTGCGGCAGCTCTTCGCCCGGCCGCTGCCCGGCGCGTACGACCTCGCCGACATGGCCGAGGACGCGCACGGTCTGCTCGAACACCTCGGGGTCGGGCGGGTCCACCTGGCCGGGATGTCGATGGGCGGCATGATCGCGCAGACCCTCACGGCCCGCCACCCCGACCGGGTCGCCACGCTCACCTCGATCTTCTCCACCACCGGCGACCGCCGGGTGGGACAGCCGGCCCGCTCGACGATGATGCGCATGGCGAAACGACCCGCCCGCACCGTGGAGGAGTCCGCCGCCCGGCACCTGGCGCTGCTGCGGCACATCGGCTCGACCGAGTTCCCGCCGGACGAGGCCGTCGAGCGGGAGTGGATCGCGCAGCTGTGGGACCGCGGGTCGGGCCGGCCCAACCACGCCGGCGTCGCCCGCCAGATCGGCGCCATCCAGGCGTCGGGGGACCGCACCGCGCAGCTGCGCACGATCACCGCGCCGACCCTGGTCATCCACGGCGACGTCGACCGCATGGTGCACCCCAGCGGCGGGCGGGCCACCGCCGCCGCGATCCCGGGCGCCCGGCACGTCGAGATCGCCGGCATGCGGCACCACCTGGCGCCCGGCGTCCAGGACCGGCTCGTCGAGCTCATCGCCTCGGCCGCGGTGGCCCGCGCATGAGCGGTCCGGCGCGAAGCGGAGGATTGAGCACAGGCCGACGCCGCAGCGATGCGGAGGGGGCGGCATGAGTCCGGTCGCGGGCAAGGTCGCCGTCATCACCGGGGCCGCGTCCGGCATCGGGCGGGCGCTCGCGCTGGAGCTGGCCCGGCGCGGGGCCCGGCTCGCGCTGAGCGACGTGGAGGAGGCCGGCCTCGCGGAGACCGCCGAGCTGGCCGGGGGCGCCCACGTCAGTGTCCTGGACGTCAGCGACCGGCCGGCCGTGGAGGCCTACGCGGCCGCGGTCGCCGGGCACTTCGGCGTGGTGCACCAGGTGTACAACAACGCCGGGGTCGCCGGTGGCGGGCGCAGCGTGCTGGACAACGACTGGGCGGCGTATGAGCGGACCCTCGCGGTCAACCTCTTCGGCGTCATCCACGGCACGAAGGCGTTCCTGCCGCACCTCATCGCGTCCGGCGACGGGCACGTCGTCAACGTGTCCAGCCTCAACGGGATCATGGCCCAGCCGGCGCTGAGCGACTACTGCGCGGCGAAGTTCGGCGTGCGCGGCTTCAGCGAGGCGTTGCGCGGGGAGCTGCTGACGGCCCGGCATCCGGTGCGGGTGAGTGTCGTGCATCCGGGCGGGGTCCGCACCAACATCGCCACCGCCGCGCTCGAGCACGCACGGAGGACCGGCGTGCCGGTGACGGCCCGGGACGAGGCACGGACCCGGCACTACAACGAGAAGCTGCTGAAGATGCCGGCGTCGCGGGCGGCCCGCATCGTGGTGGACGGGGTCGAGGCCGGCCGGCCGCGGATCCTCGTGGGGCGGGACGCGAAGACCGTCGACCTGGTGGTGCGGTTGCTGCCGCGGTGGTACCCCAAGCTGGCGGTCCGCCTGGAGCGGGCGCTGTCTACGGCTTCAGCAGGGCGTTGACCAGCCTGGCGAGCGGTGCGACGAGGTCGTCGTGGCCGGCCGAGGCCAGGGGCTCCAGGGTGGTCGAGGAGCGCAGCACCGCCAGCCCGAACGCGGTCGCGAGGGTGACCTGCGCGCTGAGCAGCCGCTGATCCGCGTCGGGCAGGTCGGCCCGCCACCCGGCCGCCGCAGCCAGGCGCACGGCGAACGTGCCGAGGATGTCCTGGCGGATCCGTTCCGCCCGCTCGTCGCCGGAGGAGCGCAGGAGCAGCAGGATCTGGTTGGGGTGTTTGGCGGTGTGCGGGCCGACGAGCCGGGCGGCGATGTCGTGCGCGATCCGGTCCAGGGTCAGGTCTTCGCCGGCGGTCCGGCCGAGCTCGTCGCCGACACCGGTCAGGCAGGCCTCGAACAGGCCTTCCTTCGAGGTGAAGTACCGGTGGATGAGCGCCACGTTGACCCCGGCGTCCTCGGCGATGTCCCGCACGGTGGTGGCGGAGTAGCCGTCGGCGGCGAAGCGGCGCCGGGCGGCGTCCAGCAGCAGCAGCCGCGTCGCGGCCGCGTCCCGGCGCCGTGGCGCGGCGGTGTCGGTCATTTCCTCAGGTTAGCCGGGCGTTGCCGGGTGCTCCGGTGTGACGTAAACGATTGTTGACTTATCCGCGACCGGGTCAATACTGGCTAAGTCAGCAATCGTTTACATATCGCCTCGGGGATCCTCATGACGCGAACCATCGAACCGCCGGTGGCCACCAGCCGGCACGTCAACAGCACCCTGCTGGTGGTGTACCTGTCGCTCGGCGGCCTGGCCTTCGCGGTGCTGCAGTCCCTGGTCGCCCCGGCGATGTCGACGATCGCCCGGGACCTGAACGCCTCCACCGCGGACATCAGCTGGATCCTCACCGCATACCTGCTGTCGGCGTCGGTCCTCACGCCGATCCTCGGCCGGCTCGGCGACATGGTCGGCAAGCGCCGGGTCCTCATCGCCGTCCTGGCCGTCCTGGCCGCCGGCACGCTCCTGGCCGCCCTCGCCCCCAACCTGACGGTGCTCATCGTCGCCCGGGCGATGCAGGGCGCGGCCGGCGCGATCCTGCCGCTGTCCATCGGCATCGTGCGCGACGAGCTGCCCCGCGAGAAGGTCGCCGTGACCGTCGGCCTGCTGTCGGCGATCTTCGGCGTCGGCGCCGGTGTCGGCATCGTCGGCGCCGGCCCGATCGTCGAGCACCTCTCCTGGCACTGGCTGTTCTGGCTGCCGCTCGTCCTCGTCGTCATCGCCCTGCTCGGCGCCGTGTTCGGGATGCCCGAGTCGCCCGTGCGCACGCCCGGCCGCCTCGACGTGCTCGGCGCGTCGATCCTGTCCGTGTCGCTGGTGTCGCTGCTGCTGGCGATCAGCAAGGGCCAGTCCTGGGGCTGGGGCGACACCAAGACCGTCGCCCTCCTCGCCCTCGGCGTCGCGGCCCTCGTCGCGTTCGTGCTGGTCGAGCGGCGCGTGAAGGAGCCGCTCGTCGACATGCGCCTGATGTCGATCCGCGGCGTCTGGGCCACCGACCTCGTCGCCCTGATCCTGGGCTTCGCGATGTTCGGCACGTTCCTGCTCGTCCCGACCCTGCTGCAGCTGCCCGCCGCGACCGGCTACGGCTTCGGCAAGTCCGTGTCGGAGTCCGGCCTGTTCCTGCTGCCCACGGTCCTCATGATGGTCGTGTTCGGCCCCATCGCCGGCCTGCTCAACCGCCGCTACGGCCCCAAGGTGCCGCTGTTCCTCGGCGCCGTCGCGGTCGTCGCCGCGTTCACGCTCCCCGCGATCGCCCATGGCGCGGTCTGGCAGGTGCTCGCCTCCGGCCTGCTCACCGGCGCCGGCATCGGCCTGTCCTTCGCGGCCATGTCCAACGCCATCATCGAGAGCGTCCCGGCCACCCAGACCGGCGAGGCCAGCAGCGTCAACACCATCGCCCGCACCATCGGCAGCAGCATCGGCACCGCCGTCGTCGCCGCCGTGATCACCGCCAACAGCACTCCGCGGGGCCTGCCGACCGACACCGCGTTCACGGCCGGCTTCTGGGTCTGCGCCGGCGTCGCGGTCCTCGCCGTGCTCGCCTCGCTCGCCCTGCCCTCGGCGCACCGCCGCCACGAGGAGGCCGTCGCCGCCGGCGTGCAGGACCTGCCGCCGGAGCCCGCCGAACTGCACCTGCCGCTGCGCCACCACAACTGACGGCTCGTTCTCGTGATCCGGAAGATCTTGTGCACCCAGGGGTGCACAAGATCTTCCGGACCACGGGACGGCGACGGAGCGACGGACAGCGGACAACACTCTTGATCACATCGATGGTGCGCCGCGACAATGCCCGCCGTGGAGACAGAGAACGAAGGGCAGCAGCGGCAATCGCGATGGTCGGACAACTGCAACATCGGTGGTTGTGACATCCCCGACTGCGACATCCCCGGCTGCGACGGATGCGACATCCCCGGCTGTGACTGCAACTTCATGCTGGGCACGATGCTGCTCGGCACGATGGCGATCAGCACGCCCACGAAGAAGCCGCGGGCCACCGCCAGTGGGCCGGGCCGGGCCGGGATGGTGGCGATCCGCGGGTATCAGCGGTGGCTGTCGCCGCACCTGCCGACCCGCTGCCGGCAGATCCCGACCTGCAGCAACTACGGCCTCGAGGCGGTCCGGCGGTACGGGCTGGTCGTCGGCTCCCGGCTGACCGCGGCCCGGATCCGCCGGTGCAACCCGTCGACCCCGAGGGGCACCCGCGACCTGGTCCCGTAGCTCTGGACTGAACTGCCCCGGGTGACCGGCCGGGATCTGGCCGGCCGGTCGCCCGGATGCCATACTCTGCCGCTACCAGCACCGGTGGCGGACGGGAGCCCCTGCCATGAAGGCCCTCATCAGCGGATTCATCTGGATCGCGAACTCGGTCAAGGCAACCGTGGCGACCTACCTCGTGCTCATGCTCATCGGCGGGACGCTGTACAGCCTCTTCGAGCACAAGAGCTTCGGCGACTCGTTCTGGTGGGCGGTCGTCACCGCCTCGACGGTCGGCTACGGCGACACGTACCCGACGACGACGCCGGGGCGGATCGTCGCCGGCTTCCTCATCTCGATCATGGTGCTGGTCGTCATCCCGCTCATCACCGCCCACTTCGCCAGCAAGCTCATCGTCGACAACGACGCGTTCCGGCACGAGGAGCAGGAAGAGATCAAGGAAAGCCTCCGGGCGATCCGGGCCGCCCTGGAGCGCATGGAGCGGGAGCGCGAGGCGCCCTGAAAATCCTTTGCGGTGCGCGGGGCGGATCCGCGATGGTGGACCGCATGACGCTCTGACGGACGACCCCGGCCCGCCCCTGTTGACTTCGAATCGCGAAGCGAGCGTCCGTGCCCGAAAACAAGGCTTCCGTCAGTGTGTTCGCCGGCCCCACCAGCTGGATCGAGTCCGACGCCGTCGACCAGTGCCACCAGGTCGCCGCGCTGGACGGCATGCTCCACGTCGCCGGCATGCCCGACCTGCACCCCGGCAAGGGCGCCCCGATCGGCGCCGCGATGGCCTCGACCGTGTTGTACCCGTTCCTCGTCGGCTCCGACATCGGCTGCGGCATCGCCGTGTTCCCGATCGGCCTCAAGCGCGCCGTCCCGGAGAAGCTGGCCGCCCGGTTCCCCGACCTCGACACTGCCCTGGATCCCGAACGGGACGCCGACGACCCCGCCTGGGCGGTGCTCGACGGCGACATCCCCGGCGGGCACACCGAAGGGCTCGGCACCGTCGGGCGGGGCAACCACTTCGTCGAACTGGCCCGGATCGGCACCGTCCTCGACGGCGCCCACGCGGACCGCCTCGGGCTCGCCGCCGGTGATCTCGTCCTCGTCGTCCACAGCGGCTCCCGGGGGCTCGGGGAGCGGATCCTGCGGGCGCACACCGAGGTGCACGGCGCCGGCCCGGCCGCGGACCCCGCCGCGTACCTGGCCGCCCACGACGACGCCGTGCGCTGGGGTTCGCTCAACCGGCGGCTCATGGCCGCGCGGGTCGCGCACGCCCTCGGCGCCGAACCCACCGAGCCGATCGTCGACCAGTGCCACAACCTCGTCGAGGTCCGCGACGGTGTCTACCTGCACCGCAAGGGCGCCGCGCCCGGCGACGGCCAGGACGTCCTGGTCGCCGGCACCCGGGGCACCCCGTCCTACCTCGTCGCCGCCCACGCCGGGCCGGAGGCCAACCACTCGGTGGCGCACGGCGCGGGCCGCAAGATGTCGCGCGCCGACGCCCTGCGCCGGGGCAAGGCCAAGCACACCGTCGAGGAGCTGCGCCGCACCCCGGTCGGGTCGGTGGTCGTCTGCGGCGACCGCCAGCTGCTGTTCGAGGAGGCGCCGACCGCGTACAAGCGCATCGAGCAGGTGATCGGCGACCTCGTCGAGCACCGGCTGGCCACGCCGGTGGCGACCACGGTGCCCCTCGTCACGTACAAGACCCCGGAGGCCGGTTCGGCGCCGCAACGGGACCGACCGGACCACCGGGGCCGGCGGTTCAGCAGGTGATGCCCTGCTTGGCGAGCTCGGCGATCAGGGCGGTGGCGGTGAGGTTGGTGAAGTTGACGTCCTTGCCGTTGGCGGTCTCGATGACGTAGTCGTGGTCGCCGGAGTCCTGCTCGATCTCCACGGCGCAGTTGCCGGCCTTCGCGTCGGCCTCGTAGTCGTCGAGCTTCTTCACGTTCTTCTTCTTTTTCTTGTCATACACCTGGTCGTAGTCGGCCTCGGCGTTCACGTTCGTGTACCCGGCCTTGGTCAGCTGCTTCTCCAGGTCGTCCACCTGCGAGGAGCAGCCGGCGAGCCCAGCGCCGAGCAGCAGCATGGTCGTGGCGGCAACGATGGTTCGGGAGGCTCGCATGGGGTATCCGCGCTTCTTTCCGTCTGGGGGTGTCTCGGGGGTGCGCACCATTCTGGATCATCCAGTGGGCGGCGCTGTCGGGATGCCGATGACCGTTGTGTCGGCAAACGGCATGGTGCCCGTGCGACGGGCGTCGTAGTCCGGATCCAGCGTGCCGAACAGCCGGTCCCACACCGTCGTGTAGAAGCCGAGGTTGTACCGCGGCGCCGCGTGATGCCCGGCGTGCATGGCGGGCGTCGCCACCCAGCGGAAGACCGCGGCGGCGCGCACCCGCTGCGGCAACGGCTCCACCCCCAGGTGCCCGAGGATCCCGAAGAGCAGGTTCAGCACGGTGTAGCCGCCGAGCGCCCACGCCGAGAACGGGTGGACGGCGAGCACGACCAGCCACGCCCCGCCGAACCCGAGCACCTCGACCGGGTGCAGCGCGAACAGTGTGATCGGCCGGGCGTCGGCGAAGACGTGGTGCAGCCGGTGCGCGAGCGGGAACAGCCGGCGCACGTGGGCGAGGGCGTGCCCGGCGTACAGCAGCACGTCCATCACCACGATCAGCACGGCGAGGTCGACCAGCGCCCGCCAGCCGAACGGCAGGGTCAGGCTGATGACCCCGGCCCGCCACAGCCACCAGCCGGCCACGGTGACGGCCGCGTTGAGCACCGTCGCAACCGCCACCAAACCGAGCTCCAGCCGGCCGACCGGCCCCGGCGGCGCGGTCACCCGGTGCGCGCCCGGAAGTCGCAGCACCCAGTGCCCGAGCACCGCCGTGACCCCGACCAGCGCCGCGTTCTCGACCAGGGCGAGCACCACGACCCACCCCACGTCCAGCCCCCGCAGCCAGGCGACGATCTCATGCACACCACGACTGTGCCACCCGCCGGCAACCTTCCGTGATCCGGAAGACCGTGTGCACCCAGGGGTACACACGGTCTTGCGGATCACGGGTCAGTCGTCGACGGTGACGCCGTGGAGGGTGGCGAGCTCGGCGAGGCCGTGGTCGTAGCCCTGGCCGATGGCACGCAGCCGCCAGCGGCCGTCGCGCCGGTAGACGTGGGCGAGGAGCAGGCTGCGCTCGGTGGTGGCGGCGTCGAGGGTGGCCCGCAGGCGGGTCGTGCCGTCGCCGGTGCGGGCGACGAACTCGACCGGTCCCAGGTCGCCGAACGTGTGGGTGCCGGGCAGGGCGGCGGCGATGATGATCCGGCTGACGTCGTCGGGGACGCGGTCGAGCCGGACGTCGACGAGGGCCTCGCGGCGCACGTCGAGGGTGAGCTCCACGGACCCGTCAGCGGCGGCGGGCTGGTTGTAGAAGACGAAGTCGGCGTCGGCGCGGACCTGCTCGTCAGCGTCGGTGAGGAACGCGACGACGTCGACCTCCACGTCGGTGCCCGTCGGCCACGTGACGGAGACCGTCCAGTCGCCGACCCCCTCAGGCAGGTCGACCACCGCACCACGGGACAACACCGCGACCGGCGCCCCGGAAGCGGCGGCCGGCGTCGCACCAATGGCGGGCGGCGCGGCAGTAGGCGACGCCTCGGCAGTGGGCAGCGCTTCGGCAGTGGGCGGCGCGGCGGTGGGCGACGCCTCGGCAGTGGGCAGCGCGGCGGTGGTGGGCGGCGCTTCGGCAGTGTTGGGCGGCGCTTCGGCAAGGGCGGGCGGCGCAGTAGCGGCAGCGGCAGCGGGCGGCTCCGGTGCGGCGGCGGGCGGTGCGGCGGCGGGCGGTGCGGCGGCGAGCGGGGCAGCGGCGGGCGGGGTGGTCGCGGGCAGAGCGAGGGCCGCGGGTTGCAGGGCCTCCGGGGCGCAGACGGGCAGGGCCAGCGCGGTGACGGTGGCCCAGCGGCGGTCCGCGGACGCGCCCGGGAGGGCGACGACGTCGGTGACCCGGGCGGTGAGGTTGACCGCGGCGATGCCTCCGAGCTCGCCGATCACGGTGCGGACCTCGGCGGCCTCGCCGTGGGTGCCGCCGAGGACGAGCAGGCACCGCCCGGTCAAAGGCCCGGTCAAAGGCCCCGTAAAAGGCCCGGTCGAAGGTGCGGCGGCGCGCTGGGACGGCACCGCCGGCCGCGCCGGCGTGGCCTCCTTCGGCGTGCCGGGTTCGACGTCGGCCAGGAGCCCGGCGAAGGTGGTCTCGTCCACGACGGGGACGGCGTACCTGGCGGCGTCGCGCAGCTTCGAGGTCGCGGCGGCCGGGTCGTTGGTGACGAGCAGGCCGGTCCGGCCGCTGACCGTGTTCATCACGTCGAGTCCCGCGTCGGTCGCGCGGGCGGCGAGCGCGTCCCGGGCGGTGGCGGTGCTGCCGGTGATGGCGACCTTCGCGCCCTGGACCAGGCGCCGGCCCGGGATCCACCGGCCCGGCCAGGCCCACGGGCAGGCGGGCCGGGGGAGGCGGGCCGGGTAGACGCGGTCGGTCTCGGCGGGGTCGCAGGCGCTGAGTGGCAGTTCGACGGCGAGGGTGTCGGCGAAGGCGAGGCTGTGCCGGAGGATCTCGGTGAGGACCCGGGTGTCGTCCTCCGCGTCGTGCGGCCGGGCCTGGCTGACGCCCCAGTGCGCGGCGAGGGCGGCGAGGGACAGGCCCGGGGTCGGCAGGTCGAGCCGGCGGCTCAGCGCGAGGGTGCACAGCCGGGTGCTGACCGGCAGGCGGTGCACGGCCCGGTGCGCCTCCGCGGCCAGGAACCGCCAGTCGAACGCGGCGTTGTGCGCGACCAGGACCCGCCCGGCGAGCAGTTCGGCCAGGTGAGCCACCACGGTGTCGAAGCGGGGCGCGCCGGCCAGCCGCTCGCGGGTGATGCCATGGATGTGCACGGGGCCCGGGTCGCAGCCGGGGTCGACGAGGGTCGACCAGGTCCGGCCCACCGACCCGTCGGCCTCCATCTGCGCGACGGCGATCTGCAGGACCCGGTCACTTGGCGCGTGCAGGCCGGTGGTCTCCACGTCCACGACGGCGTACCGCAGCGGGTACCGCGTCGAAACCCGCGAGGGCAGCGTCTCCATCCGCGCGATTCTCGGGCCGCCGCCACGGAAACCGGCGCGCGAAACGCGGGACGCGCCGACAAAAGCCCGACACAGCCCCGACAAAGCGCCGAACGGGCACGCGGCGGGGGTGACGGCATGCGTTACGGTGCGGATCGTGGAGAACTCGATCGTCGCCGTCACCGTCTACCCCAGGCAGGCGCGGGTCACCCGCCGTGGCCGGACCACGCTCGAGGCCGGCGAGCAGGTCGTCGAGGTCGGGCCGCTGCCGTTGAGCATGGACGGCGACTCGATCCGGGTCAGCGGGCGGGGCGCCGCCACGGTCCTGGGCGTGGACGTGGTGCTGCGCCGGCAGGCCACGCCGTCCGACGGCACGGTGACGAAGGTGACCGAGGAGCGCCGCGGGCTCCAGGACGAGCTGGCGGAGATCGCCGACACCGAGACCGTGCTGCGCCAGCGGCAGACGTTCCTGACGACGCTCGGCGAGCGGGCCAGCGGCGCGTACGCGCGGGCCCTCGCCAGCGGCGACACGGCGCCGGACACGGTCACCGCGTTCACGGCCACGATGGGCGGCGAGCTGACGTCGGTCCTCGCCGACATCCGCGAGCTGCAGCACCGCCGCACCCGGGTCACGGAGCGCGTCGCGGCGCTGGACCGGCAGCTGCTCGACCTGTCCGGCAAGCGGGAGCCCGACGCGCGCTACGCCGTCGTCGCCCTCGCCGTGTCGGCGCCGGGCCCGGTCGAGCTGGACGTGTCGTATCAGGTGCCGGACGCGGGCTGGCGCTCCACCTATGACGTGCGGCTCACCGGTGAGACGCTGAGCCTCACCTGGTTCGGCCTGGTCGAGCAGCGCACCGGCGAGGACTGGCCGGAATGCGAGCTGGCGCTGTCGACGGCCCGCGCGTCCGGCGTCGTGGCGATCCCCGAACTGCAGCCGTGGTACCTGGACCCGCTGCTGCCCCCGCCGCCGGCTCCGCCGATGCAGTCCCTCGGCTACGGTGGCGCGCCCGGTGCCGCGATGCCGGCCGCCTCGATGGCCCCGGCGCCCCGGGCGGCGAAGCTCTCGCTGGCGCAGTTCGACGAGGCCCCGCCGGTGCAGGTGGCGCAGGCGCGGGTCGAGGAGGGCGCGGTCGCCGCGACCTACCGGCCGGCGCGGGTGGTCGCGGTCCCGGCCGACGGCACCACGTCCCGGGCCACGGTGCTGGTGCTGGAGCTGGCCACCCAGCTGGACCACGTGGCCGCGCCGGCCCGCTCGACGGACGTGCACCTGCGGGCCGTGGTGACGAACACGTCGCAGCACACGCTGCCGCCCGGGTCGGCGGCGGTGTTCCACGAGGCCGACTTCGTCAGCAGGACCACCCTGGCGACCTGGGCGCCCGGCGAGGAGCTGGAGCTGGCGCTGGGCCTGGACGACCGGGTCCGGGTCGAGCGGGAGCTGACCCGGCGCACCGCGACGAAGGCGACGCTGGGCTCCACCCGGCGCCGCGAGGTGGAGTACCGCACCAGCGTCGGCAACTACACCGGCCGGCCGGTGCGGATCACCGTGCTCGACCAGCTGCCGGTCAGCCGCCACGACCAGATCACGGTCAAGGAGACCGTGCTGGAGCCGCAGCCGGCCGAACGCACCGACCTCGGCGTCCTGACCTGGCGTCTGGTCATCCCGGAGGGACAGACGCAGACGGTGCGGCTGGGGTACCGGGTCGAGACGGGCAAGGGCATCGAGCTGTCCGGCTGGCGGGAGTAGCCCCGCGACGGGCGCGCGGGTCGAGCGCGATCAATGTAGAGTCCCTGAGTGGTCACTTCGATGACTTCTACGGGGAACCTGCAGGCCAACGACTATCGGTACAAGCGCGACATCAGTGAGCTGCGGTATTTCTACGTGCTCAACCCGGCGTCGCCGCACAGCGGGTGGGCGCTGCGCGAGATCATCCAGCCGGCGTTCCGGGCCCTGCACGCCGAATACGGGGTGACGGTCCAGCCCCTCGCGTACGGTGACGTGCCCGAGCACCGGGCGGACGGCGTCACCTACGTCGTCTACGGGCCGACGAACCCGCTCACGATGCCGGTCGACGAGCAGGGCTATCTCGCCGCCCTCGCGGCGACCGGCGCCAGGACGAACATCATCTCGGCGTATCCGCTGACCGAGACCAACGAGGACCGGCCCGACTACGCCAGGGCCGGCACCTGGGTGCCGGAGCTGTGCGACCTGCTCGACATCAACGCGATCTTCCCGGACGAGGTCGACCTGTCGCGGGGCATCCGCACCAACACCTGGCAGGACGTCTACGTCAACGCGATCGGCGAGACGATCCGGGTCAAGTACCAGCCGACGCAGAGCGCCGACCCCGGCGACCGGGCGGTGCTGCACCGGCTGCGTCACGAGCACGACGCCGAGATCGCCGAGCTGGCCCGGGTGCACCGCGACCACCACCTGTGGCAGCGCAAGCCCTACACCGACGGCTCCATCATGTTCACCCACGACGGGCACTGGTTCGCCTCGCAGACCGTCACCGACAAGTCGCGGATGACCGCCGACGACTTCGACCTGATCACCTCGTTCGACGAGGGGACCGCCAGCCTGACGTACACGGGACCGCGGCTGCCGAGCTCCGACGCGCCGGAGTTCCTGATGCTCAGCAGCGTGCTGGGCATGCACGGGCGCCGGCCGCGGCTCATCGTGCACTTCCACCACCGGGAGCTGACCCGCGGCCCGCGCTACCGGGAGCTCGTCACCGACGCGCGGATCGAAGGCGGGCGGTTCTCCGCCGGGCGGCTCTTCTACCGGGAGCTGTGCCAGAAGCAGACCGACTGGTTCATCATCCGCGAGCACGGCATGGTGTGGACCGGCGACTCGGTCGCGCAGTTCGAGGAGTTCGTCCACCGCGTCGTCGTGCCCGGCGGCTGACGGGGGCCCGGGGGATGTTGAGCATCGGGGTCGCCGCCCGCAACGAGGAGGCGACGATCGGGCAGACCCTGCGGTCGATCGAGGCCGCCGTCGCGGAGGTGCCGGGACCGGTCCCGGCGGAGATCATCGTCGCGCTCAACGGGTGCACCGACCGCACCCGCGACGTCGTCGAGCACTACGAGGCCGGCGACGGCGTCACGGTCCACGTCATCGAGACCGCGCCGGGCCTGATCGAGGCGCAGCGGGCGATCGCCCGGCTGGCCCGCTCCGCGGAGCACCTGATCCTCGTGGACGCCGACTGCGTCCTGGACCCCGGCTGCCTGCGGGAACTGGTCCGGGTGATGGCCGAGCACCCGGACGCGGAGGCGGCCTGGGCGAGCATGGTCCCGGCCGGCGACGGCACGGCCTTCTGGCCGGTCGTCTACAACTTCGCCGACTACCACCCCGACGTCGTGCACCGCGGCCGGCACCTGTGCGGCCGGGCGTTCGCCATCCGGCACTACGACGTCGCGTGGCGCGTGCCGCACCGGCAGCCGGACGTCGACGCGCGGGTCGCGGAGTACCTCAGCCTGCAGCGGGGGCCGGTCAGCGACGACTCGTACCTGTCCCGGGCCATCGTCGACCGTCACGGACCCGGCGCCATCCGGCACGCGGCGGCGGCCCGCGTCACCTTCCATCCGATCCCGCGGCTGCGCGACTTCGCCCGCGCGCAGCGCCGCAAGACCTATGAGGCGCGGCGGCTGGACCTGCTCTTCCCGGAGTACCGCGGGGTGCGGCGCCGCCACTTCGGCCGCCGGATCGACCCGGCGGGCTACGCGCGGCTGCGACCGGTCCAGCGCCTGCAGTGCCGGCTCTACGTGCTGCTGTACGCCCTGCTCGGGCGGCTCGCCGCGGCCCGCCTGGCGGCGGGTCTCACGCTGCTGCGGCTCGGCGTGCCGGTGCGCCCCTGCGACGTGTGGCCGGTCGTGGAGGGCACCAAGCGGCCCTTCACGACCGTTGCGGCACCACGACCGCCGGCTCCTCCCGCGTAGCCGCGGCGACCTCGTGGCGGCGGGCCAGGAACAGCACCGGCAGGGCGAAGGCCTGCAGCACCCCGCCGAGGACGAACGAGGTCGGGTAGCCCCGCTGGTCGGCGACCCAGCCCAGGCCGGGCTGCGTCACCACACCGCCGCTGGAGGAGATCAGCGAGTCGAAGGACAGCACCGTCGCCCGTTTCCCGGACGGCAGGAGGCTGTTGAGATACGCCTGCCGCGACGGCAGGATCGCCGCCGACACCATGCTGATGCCGGCGAGCAGCGCGATGGCGACGGGCACCGAACGGGCCAGCCCGAACCCGACCAGCAGCGCGCCGTTGAGCAGCACCCCGGTGATGATGACCGACACGCGCCGGCGGAACAGCCGCTGGACCGCCATGGACAGCAGCCCGCCGACCGTCTGCGCCGCCGCGTTGGCCGCGGCCGCGATGCCGAGCAGCCCGTAGGCGTGCGGGTCGTGGGCCAGCTGCAGCAGGTAGGGCTTCATGGTGAACGCGACGTAGTAGCTGACCCCGGCGGCGAACACCGCGCCGAGCATCACCCAGCGCACCGCCGGATGCCCCCAGCCGTGCCGCACCGACTCCGTGACGACCCGCCGCACCTCCCGCAGCGGCCCGGCGCTCCGGCGGCGGCTGAACCCGATGTCGTGCATGACCCGCCACGCGACGACGGTGAGGGTCAGCAGCAGCGCGGCCCGGATGAGGAACGGCACGCCCACGTTCGTCGCCTGCGCCACGTAGGCGCCGCCCAGCGAGCCGGCGAGGGTGCCGATCCCGGTGACGATCTGCGCCCGCGCGAACACCTGCTCGAGCCGGCCGTCGTACTGCAGGAAGTGCAGGGCGTCGACCAGCCACGCCTCGGTGGCGCCGGAGAAGAACGTGAAGCCCACGGCGAGCACCACCGACACCGCCGCCCACGCCCACACGCCCGCGTGCAGGCGCCACGCCAGCCAGTACAGCAGCGTCGTCACCGTCAGTGTGCCCCCGCCGAGCAGGTAGGACGCCCGCCGCCCCCACGTGTCGGCGATCGACCCGGTCGGGATCTCGAACGCGGCGTAACCGAGCGTGAAGCAGGCGTTGGCGGTGAGGGCCTCGGTGTTGCTCAGCCCGGCCTCGAACAGCAGCAGCGAGTTGATGCCCCAGATGAACGTGACGGCAAGGGTGTTGAGCAGCACGAGGCTGAGATAGATGCGTCGCACGCGGCGGCTCGTCACAGCCATGGCGCCACTGTAAGGCCTAGGCGCCTATCTATTTGGAGGAATGTCGATGAAGGTGAGCGTCGTTCTGCCGTGCTACAACGCGGGCCCGGCGCTCGGCCGGTGCCTGACCGCGCTGCGCCGCCAGGACCTCGGCGGGGCGCACCGGCTCGAGGTCGTCGTCGTGGACGACGGCTCGACCGACGGCACGGCGTCGTTGGTCGAGGCCTTCGATCCCGGCCTGCGCCTGGTGTACGTCCACCTGCCGCGCACCGCCACCTCGGGCCGCTCGGCCGCGCGCAACACCGGCATCCGCCACGCCACCGGTGACCTGATCGTCATGATCGACCCGGATCACGTGTTCCCGAGCGACTTCCTCGCCCGGCACGTCCGCCGTCACGAACAGCGGACCGACCTGGTCGTCGCCGGTCCCCGGCACCGCCTGGCCGGCGCCGTCTTCGACGTCACGCACGACCGGTCGTTCGAGGCGCTGCCACCACCGCGGGACGTGCGCGTGATCGTCCTGGCCCGGCTCGGCCTGCCCTTCGGCGACCTCGCGACCTGCTGGTACTACACGTTCAGCTGCAACCTGTCGGTGCGCCGGGAGCACCTGCTCGCGACCGGCGGGTTCGACGAGGGCTTCACCGGCTGGGGCCTCGAGGACTCCGAGCTGGGCTACCGGCTGCACCGCCACGGGCTCGCGTTCGCCTTCGAACCGGCCGCGGTCCTCTACACCTGGGAGCGCGGCGGCATGACGGCCCGCCGCTACACGGACTGGCGGCGCAACCTGGACCACTTCACCGCCGTGCACCCCGGCGCGGACGTCGCCCAGATCCGGGTGCTCGACGACACGTTCAACCCGGACGTCACCGTCGAGGACGGCATCGGCCGCTACGTGCGCTTCGAGCACGCCGTCCGCGCGCTCACCGCCCCGGCACCTCGACCGCGTCCGGGAACCGCCTCGGGCTGAAGCTCCCGTATCCGTCGGTGAGCGCCGCCGGCGGCAGGCCCAGGCTCTCGATGATCGCCTGGTGCTGCAACTCGGCCCACACGCGGTCGACGCCTGGGGCTCGGGTGGTCCCAGCCGGGTCGTTGGTGTCGCCATCGTGTCCCCGTGATCAAAGTCGCCCCGCGGCTATCCACCCGACCAGCCCACGACTTCGATCACGCCCGAACGACCCCGCGAGCCAAACGACTTGCCTGCAGTCGCCCGGGGTCGTCCACGAGCCTGTTGCGGATTGACGTCGCCGGTGGGTTGGCGGTGGTCCGGAGCTCTTGGGTGCTGCCGGCTTCAAAACTTCCGGCAGATCACCCGCTGGTGGAGCCCGCACCAAGGTCTCACGATCTTGGTCGCTTGATCAAAGGCGTTGGGTGGTCGTGTGGACGGCTGTGCGGCCATGGCGCTCCTCCGATCATGAGCGGACCGAATGATGCCCTCGACGGCGCTGGGTCAGGTGAGCTCGGACCGCGGGGAACCGCGCTTGCGAGCCTGTTCCAACACCAGCGCCGCCCACCTCCGTGATCCACGTCGCTCCGCGGCAGCCCCGCCGTCGCGGGGGCGGTCCGGCGAGCGGCGGCTGGATACAGTCGTGACCATGGGGACGGACATGGGGACGGGCGAGCTCGCCGGTTGGCGGCCGAGGTCGCGGGTCGGTGCGGTGGTGGCGGCGTTGCTCGTGGGGGACCAGGACGCCGCCGAGCAGGTGGCCGCCGAGCCGGAGCCGGCCGCGGATGAGCCGCAGGATGACCGGGAGCCGCAGGTCCTGGCGGCGGCGATCCGGCTCGCCGTCCGGAGCCTGTTCGACGACGACACCCCGGCGGAGGCGATCGCCGAGGACGTCGCGCTGATGGCCCGCGACGTCGAGGTCGACCAGGACGCGGCGGTGGCGGTCATCCAGGCCCACCTCGGGCCGGACGACGCGCTGGAGCGGCTGTTGACACCGTTCCCGCCGCAGGTGGTGATCGACACCACCTGGACGGTGTTCGGCTACCTGTGTGAGCAGCGTCTCGGCCGCGAGGACTCGCTCGAGCTCATCGCCCAGGCGGAGCGCGAAACCCTGGGGCCGGAGCGCGAAACGCCGGAGCCGGGACGGGAAAGCCGGGAGGGCGGGGCGTAATCACCGGCATGGCGGGCACCTGGGCGGGCGAAGGACTCCCAAGCTCGGCCGAAGGAGGCCAACCATGCCGTACATCACCGTGGGCAAAGAGAACTCCGGCCCGATCGACCTGTACTACGAGGACCACGGCTCGGGTCAGCCGGTCCTGCTGATCCACGGGTTCCCGTTCAACGGCGCCACCTGGGAGAAGCTGTCCACCCCGCTGCTCGCCGCCGGCTACCGGGTGATCACCTACGACCGGCGCGGCTTCGGCAACTCGTCGCAGCCGTCGACCGGCTACGACTACGACACGTTCTCCGCCGACCTCGACGCGCTGATGACGAAGCTCGACCTGCGCGACACGATCCTGGTCGGGCACTCGATGGGCACCGGCGAGGTGACCCGCTACCTGGGGAAGTACGGCTCGCGCCGGGTCTCCCGGGCGGTGCTGCTCGCGCCGCTCGCGCCGTTCCTGCTCAAGACCGCCGACAACCCCGAGGGGGTCGACAAGAGCCTGTTCGAGGGGTTCCAGTCGGCGATCATCGAGGACCGGTTCGCGTACCTCACCCAGTTCTGCAAGGCGTTCTTCAACTGGGACGAGAACAAGGGCACCCGGGTGAGCGAGGAGGCGTTCCGCGGGCACTGGGACATCGGCGCGCGCGGCTCCGCGAAGGGCACCCACGACTGCGTGGCGGCCTGGCTCACCGACTTCCGGCCCGACCTGCCGCGCATCGACGTGCCGGTGCTCATCGTGCAGGGCGACCAGGACAACGTGCTGCCCTACGCGAAGACCGGGCAGCGCCTGCAGCCGATGCTGCCCGACGCCCGGCTGGTCACCCTGAAGGGCGCCCCGCACGGCATCCCGTGGACCCACCCGCGCGAGGTGGCCCAGGCGACCGCGGAGTTCATCGGCGCGAAGGCGATGGCGCGCGCCTGACCCTTCGTCCAGCGAACGCCGGGCCCGGCGGGCCCGACCGTTCGTCCGCGAACGCCGGGCCGAGCGGCCCGACCCGTTCGTCCGCGAACGCCGGGCCGAGCGGCCCGACCCGTTCATCCAGCGGGCGTCGGGCCCAGCGGCCCGGCGCCCGCCGTGTCCGGTGAATCATGCCGGTGGCGTGAGGCCGGCTCGTCGCGGCCGGCAGCACGCTCGACCTCATGGCGGAAACCACGCGCGTCGTGACCACCGAGCGGCCGCAGGTCGTGCCGGGCCGGCCGGCGCGGCTGACACCGTTGATGGGCCCGGCCGTCGTCGCCGCCATCGCCTACGTCGACCCGGGCAACGTCGCCACCAACCTGACCGCCGGCGCCACCTCCGGCTACCGGCTGGTCTGGGTCGTCGTCGCCGCCAGCCTCGTCGCGATCCTGGTGCAGTACCAGGCCGCGAAGCTCGGTGTGGCGACCGGCCGGAGCCTGCCGGAGCTGTGCCGGGACCGGTTCCCGCGCTGGGGCCGGCGGATCCTGTGGCTGCAGGCGGAACTGGTCGTCCTGGCCACCGACCTCGCCGAGTTCGTCGGGGCGGCGATCGGCCTGCGGCTGCTGTTCGGCATGCCGGTCGCGCTGTCGGCGCTCGTCACCGCCGGCGTCTCGCTGCTGCTGCTCGCGCTGCGCCGGCGCGGCCGGACCCGGCGGTTCGAGTCCGCGACCGCGGCGGCGCTGCTGCTGATCGGCGCCGGCATGGCCTATGACCTGGTCACCGTCGGGCACCAGTCCGGGTCGGGGTTCGCCGGCGGGCTCGTGCCGCACCTCGGCGGCAGCGGCCAGATCGTCCTCGCGATGGGCATCGTCGGCGCGACCGTCATGCCGCACGCGGTCTACCTGCACTCGGCGCTCGCCAAGCCCGGCGCCCGCGCCGGTGCGCGCCCCCGGGACGTGCGGCGGGCGCTGCGCTACGACTGCGGGATCGCGCTGAGCGCCGCCGCGACCGTCAACGTGTCGATGATCGCGCTCGGCGCCGGGCTGGGCGCGCTGACCGGCGGCGCGTGGACCGGTGACCTGTTCGAGGCGCACAGCGTCCTCGCCGAACGCGTCGGCGGCGCCGCGGCCCTCGCCTTCGCGGTGGCTCTGCTGTCGTCCGGGTTCGCGTCCTCCGGCGTCGGCACCCTCGCCGGGGACGTGGTCATGGGTGGCTTCCTCGGCCGGCGGATCCCGGTGTACCTGCGCCGGATCGTCACCATGCTGCCGGCGGTGGTGCTGCTGACGATCGGCACGTCGCTGACCTCGCTGCTGGTGGCGAGCCAGGTCGTCATCTCCTTCGGCGTGCCGGTCGCGCTGTTCCTGCTCATCCACTTCTGCCGGGACCGGGCGCTCATGGGCCCGCTCGTCAACGCCCGGGTCACCACGACGGTGGCGGCCGTCGCGGCGGCGGTCGTCGCGGGCGTCGGCTGCGCGCTGCCGTTCCTGCTGCTGGCCTGACGCAGTGACAGTGACCATGACAGCGCCGGTGCCGGCCCGGATCCGGGCCAAGCTGCTCGGGTCGGGCGCGCTGACGGTCGCGGCCGTCCTCACCGGCGCGCCCGCGGTGACCGTCGTGGCGCTCGCCGCGACCTGCGCCGCGATCCCACTCGCCGCCGGCGTGCTCGGCGGTGCCGGACTGCTCCGGGCCGTGCTCGTGCCCGGGGCGGAGCTACCACGTACCAACTCCTCAGGAAGGTCGACGCAGAATGGCTCAGACGACCACCCAGCGGACGACGCCGCAGCCGAAGCGCGGGAACCGCGGCGGCACCGACACCGGCCCGCGGAACCTCGAACTGGACCTGCAGAACCCGGACCTGCTCACGCCGCCGGCGACGGACTACGGGACGATCCCGAACCTGAAGTTCTCCATGTCCATGGCGCACACCCGGATGGAGGAGGGCGGCTGGACGCGTGAGGTCACGCAGCGGGAGCTGCCGGTCGCCACCCAGCTGGCGGGCGTCGACATGAAGCTCAACCCGGGCGCCTACCGGGAGATGCACTGGCACAAGCAGTCCGAGTGGGCCTACGTGCTGGAGGGCAGCTGCCGCATCGGCGCCGTCGACCAGGAGGGGCGCACCTTCCTCGACGACGTGCAGCGCGGCGACCTGTGGTTCTTCCCCAAGGGGGTGCCGCACCACATCCAGGCGCTCGACGAGGGCGTGGAGTTCCTGCTCGTCTTCGACGACGGCATGTTCTCGGAGAACTCGACGTTCATGATCAGCGACTACTTCGCCCACACGCCGCAGAGCGTCCTGGCGAAGAACTTCGGCTGGTCGCAGGAGCTGCTGGCGAAGCTGCCGGAGCGGGAGAAGTACATCTTCAACGGGCAGGTCCCGCCGTCGCTCGAGTCCGACAAGCTGGTCAGTCCCACCGGTGACGTGCCGCGCACGTTCAAGCACCGCATGCTCGCCGAGACCCCGGAACGGTTCGAGGGCGGCTCGGCGCGGGTCGTCGACTCGACGAGGTTCGCGGCGTCGAACGCGATCAGCGCCGCGCTGGTGGAGATCGACCCGGGCGGGATGCGCGAGCTGCACTGGCACACGACCGACGACGAGTGGCAGTACTACATCTCCGGCACCGGCCGGATGGGGGTCTTCGCCGGCTCCGGCATGAACCGGACGTTCAACTACCAGGCCGGCGACGTCGGATACGTGCCGTTCGCCTACGGGCACTACATCGAGAACACCGGCAAGGAGCCCCTGGTGTTCCTGGAGATGTTCCGCAACCCGCGGTTCGAGGACATCTCCCTCAGCCAGTGGATGGCGAACACCCCGCCGGAGGTCGCCGCCGCCACCCTCAACCAGGACCGGGCGACGATCGAGGCGCTGCCGCACACGAAGCCGCGCATCACCCGCTGAGCACGGCCGTGCCGGGCCTTACCGAAGGGCCCGGCACGGAGCTGTGTGCGCTCAGCAGGCGCCCTGGTCCTCCCAGGCGCCCCACTGCCCGCTCGTCGACGGGTTCTCGCCCTGCGTCCACCACTTCGCCCGGTACTTGCGGCCGCTGTACTGCACGACCGTGTTGCCGGTGTACGCGCTGGTCGAGTTCCACACCGGCAGCGATGCGCAACCGGTGCCCGTGGACGTGCTGGGGCTCGTGCTCGGGCTCGTGCTCGGGCTCCGGCTCGGGGAAGCGCTGGTGCTCGGGCTCTTGCTGGGGGACGCGCTCGTCGACGGCGACGGACCGGAGCAGACGCCCTGGTCGACCCAGACCGCGTTGCCGCCCGGGGTGTCACCCTGCGTCCACCACTGGGCCTTCCACGTGTGGCCGTTGTGGGACACCAGGTTGCCGCCGGTGTACACAGTGGACGCCGACCACGCCGGAGCGGTGCAGGTGCCCGTCGACGGGTTCGTCGACACGGTGGGGGAGGCGGTCGGCGCGGTGCCGCCGCGGGCGTAGTCGGCCGAGAGGGCGTAGGTCTGCCCGCCGATGGTGAGCGTGAAGTTCGACGGTCCGGAGATCGGCAGCTGGTAGTTCAGCGTGACCTCGGCGAACGCGCCCGCCGCGATCGCCGGTACCGTCAGACGCACCCGGTTGAAGTCGCCCTTGAGACCGCCGACGTTGCTGCCGGTGTGCCCGGTCGACACGGTCGTCAGCGCCCACCCGGACTGCTGGCTGAGGTTGCCCGGCGCGGTGGTCGGGTAGTCGAACTCCAGCGTCGAGCCGGCCGGGATCGCCGCCCCGGTGTTGTTGGTCAGCCGCAGCTCCGGGTTGATCGGGTAGTTGTTGTCACCGAGCGCGAACCCGCCGACCGACACCCCGACGTTGAGGGTCTGCGTCGGCAGCGTGATGTTGGCTTTGCGGGCCCCGTACGGCGCGGCCGTCTTGAACTTGTCGTACAGCAGGTTCGTCAGGGTGTTGCCGATGTAGTACTCGTTGCGGGTCGCGTCCCACGCGTAGTCGCCGGCGAGCTCCCAGATCATGACGCCGCCGATGCCCTTGTTCACCACGTAGTCGGCCTTGGTGCCCAGCGACTGGTCGTCCTCGGTGGACAGGAACACCTGCTTCTGCGCGTTCCACAGCCACGGCGCGACCAGCGCGCTGGAGTAGTTGCGGGCGTAGGTGCCGGTGATGCGGTCCTCCGGGTCGGTCGCCGGGGTCAGCCCGTAGGCCTCCAGGTAGTCACCGGTGCGGCCCTCCTGCAGGTTCTTCGCGTGCCACATCGGGTTGGCGCCCGCGGGCACCTCCGCGTTGAGCTCGACGTCGTGCCACAGGTTGTCGATGCCGACCGCGCCGTTGCCGCACGGGGTGGTCGAGCCGATCGCCCCGCCGGTGCCGGCCGGGCACTTCGTCTGGTCCGGCAGCGCCGCCCGGCCCCACAGGCCGTTGGTGCCGCCGGTGACGCCGCGCCAGCCACGGGTGTAGTACGGCACGCCGATGTTGATCCGGCCGGACTGCATCGCGCCGCGGAAGTAGTGGTACGCCCAGTCGGTGTTCAGGTACCCGATGTTCGAGTACGCCCCGTACACACCGCCGGTGGACAGTTCCGCGTCGTCGCCGTTGTCGTACAGGGCCGCGTTCGGCCCGACGAAGTTGTTCCACGAGCCGTGCAGGTCGTAGGACATGATGTTGACGTAGTCGAGGTACTGCAGCGCCTGGTAGGACTCCAGGCCGCGCAGCAGCCAGCCGGACGCGGGCGCGGCGACGGTCACCATGTAGTACTTGCCGTCGCTGGCCGCGGCCGCGTCGAGCTTCTCCCGCAGCGTCTTCATCAGCAGGTGGTAGGAGGCGTTGAGGCCGGCCCGCTTCGCGTCCGCCTGGGCGAAGTCGAGCGGGTTGCCGGCCTTCGCGTTCGACGTCGGGTACTCGTAGTCGATGTCCACGCCGTCGAAGCCGTACGTGCGCAGGAACGTCACGACCGAGTCGGCGAACGTGTTGATGCCGGCGACGTTGACGCTGTTGTCGCTGTTCGTGGTCATCCGGTAGAAGCCGCCGGAGTCGATCCGGTCGCCGTTGTCGGCGAAGTAGCCGCCGGTCTCGGCCCAGCCGCCGACGCTGATCAGCGTCTTGACCTGCGGGTGCTGCTTCTTGAACTTGTTGAGCAGGTTGAAGTGGCCGGTGTAGGAGTACGCCGGGTCCATCTCCGCGCCGGCGGTGCCGGGCCAGGTCATGTTCGTCGCCGCGTTGTTCGCCGCGGTGGGCGTGCCGACGGAGATCTTGTTCGTGCCGTCGACGTGCGCGAAGGCGTAGTTGACGTGGGTGACCTTGTCCCACGGGATCTGGCTGGCGAGATACGCGGGGGCGCCGTTCTTGCCGGTGCGCCAGCTGGTGAAGTACCCGATGATCCGGCGGCCGTGGTCGGCGCCGAGGTTCTCGCGGCCGTTGGTGTCGTACACGTTGCAGTACGGCACCGTGACGCCCGGGGTCGGGTACAGCCCGTCCGGACGGCAGGCGGCGTGGTCGACCTCCGCGTTGGCGGTGGTCACGAAGAACGCCGCGGAAGCGGCCACGAGCGCGGCTGTCGCGGCGGACAGGAGGTGCAGGGTACGTCGTCGCATAGAACCCTCGCCAACCGTTAATAAAGTTAACAGTAAAGTGTCCTAGATGTATAGCGGCCATCGACGACGGTGCGCAAGAGCCAGGCTTAACGGCGCCTTAGTACGCGACTTATTTCTGGACGGACCGGTGCAGGGCCTGCATCGCGAGGATCGATGAGCGGACTTCCTGCAGCAGCTCGGTGGTCGCCAGGGGCCGGCCCCACTCGGCCGTCGCGAGGTCGTCCATGCCGATCGTCTCGATGCCGCAGCCGTAGGTTCGGCCCAGCAGCCGGACCGCGTCGCAGTGCTGGTGCCGCACATAGGGGTCGTTGGTCACCACGAGGACGCGGTCGCGCTCGGTGGGGGTGTGGATGTGCTCCGCCCAGCCGAGCAGGGTGCAGGCGGTGCTCGCGCGCAGCGGCAGCCGGGTCGACGCGGCGGCCAGGACGTGGACCCTGTCGTGCGGCCAGGCCTGGTGCCACCAGCCGTCGCCGGAGCGCGTCGTCGTGGGCGCGGGCAGGTCGAGGAAGCGCCGCAGCGCGGCCGTCATCATGTCGGCCTCGGTATCGAGGGTGCCGAGCCCCAGGCGGATGCCTTCGCGGTGCTCCCGGTCGTCGCGGTGCCGGAGGCTGCCCAGCCCGGCGACGGTGCCGGTTCTCACGTCGCCGCCCAGGAGGCGGGCGGTGAAGTCGACCCGGCCGAGGGTGACCCGGATGCCGCCACCGAGGATGACCACGTGGTCGTAGCGGTCGTGCGCGGGGCGGGTCCGGCCGCCGAGGCCGAGGGCGTGGATCAGGGCCCGGATCCGCTCGTCCGCCTCGCCGTAGCCGACCCGGGCGGTGTCGAACCGCTCCTTCGTCCCGCCGCGGAAGTCCCACACCGCGCAGAAGGCCGCCACCTCGTCCAGGGCCGGGCCGCCGGGCACCTCGCCGCCGAACTGGCCCACCAGGTCGCGCATGGCCGCCGAGCTGAACCACGCCTCGATCGAGGCGGTCACCGCGGCCGGGTCCACGCCGCCGGGCTCGCACGGGGGCAGTGGTTCCGACACGGATCAGGAGCCTACCGCAGGTCGCGGCGGTACCCTGGAGCGATGATCTTCATCACCGCGAAGTTCCAGGTCCGGCCCGAATACGCCGACCGGTGGGGCGAGCTGACGGGTGATTTCACCCGGGCGACCCGGGCGGAGCCGGGGTGCCTGTGGTTCGAGTGGTCCCGCAGCCTCGACGACCCGTCCTCGTACGTCCTGGTGGAGGCGTTCCGCGACGACGCCGGCGCGGCGCACGTGGAGTCCGCGCACTTCAAGGAGATGCAGCGGACGCTGCCGCGGTATCTGGCCGCGACGCCGCGCATCGTCAACGCCACCGTCGAGCAGGACGGCTGGTCGGAGCTCGGCGAGCTGGCGGTGCCGTCCGGTCCATAGTGGCCGGTCGGCGGCGGGCCGCGGGGCCGGTCGGCGGCGGGCGGGCCGGTCGGCCGCGGGCCGGTCGGCGGCGGGTCGCGGGGCCCGGTCGGCCGCGGGCAGGTCGCCGGCGGTCGGTCGGCTGCGGGTCGGTCGGCTGCGGGCCGGTCGGCGGCCGGCCGGTCCATAGTGGACGTTCGGGGGTGTGCGGCGTTGATCGACTCCGAGATACGGTCTCGATACGCTCACGCCGGAGGTGACCCGCATGACGACCGCAGCACTCGCCCGCGGCGCGAACACCGCGATCGACGAGACGGCGGTCGAGGCCCGCGTGGCCTGGCGCGCCGGCGCGACCGTCGACGCGTGCGCGCTGCTCGTCGGCGAGGGCGGCAAGGTGCGCGGCGACGCCGACTTCGTGTTCTACAACCAGCCGCGGGACGGGTCGGGCGCGGTGTCGTTGCGTACCGACGGATCCAACGCGGCGAACCTCGCCGTCGACCTCGCACGCGTGCCCGCGGACGTCGCCGGTGTCGTCATCGCCGGCTCGATGGACACCGGCACGTTCGACGCGGTGCCGGGCCTCGAGGTCACCGTCCGGGGCCCGGGCGGCCGGGTCCTCGCGAGCTTCCCGGTGCGCGACGTCGAGCCGGTCACCGCGATGGTGTTCGGCGAGTTCTACCGGCGGCAGGGGCGCTGGAAGTTCCGCGCCATCGGGCAGGGCTGGGACTCCGGGCTCGACGGCCTGGTGACGGCCTATGGCGTGACGGTCACCTCGTCGCCTTCCTTGCCTGCGGCGCCTCCCTTGCCTGCCGCGCCTCCCTTGCCTGCCGCGCCTCCCTTGCCTGCCGCGCCTCCCTTGCCTGCCACGCCTGCGTCGCCTTCCTTGCCTGCGGCGCCGTCCTCGCCCCGGCCGGACTGGTATCCGGCGCACGGAAACCCTTCCCAGTTGCGCTGGTGGAACGGCACCGAGTGGAGCGTGCAGACGGTGCCGCTCATCCACGACACGCCCACCGTCTGCGGGCGGTGCGGCGGGCCGAAGTACCGCAACCACGCCGGCGTGCAGTCCACCTGCCGCCGGTGCGAGCCGGAGATCGCCAACGTCCTGAACGTGTGGCGGGGCCGGGCGGCCCGGGTCCTCGCCACGTCCGGGACCGCCGAGCCGGCGTGGTCACAGCTGTGGGCCGAGCTGCGCCACCAGCGGGTGCGGGAGGACGCCGGCCTTTCGGCGCTGCGCCCCCTCGCGCTGCAGCATCTGCATCAGCTGCTGACGTTCGCGTTCGCCGACGGCGTCATCGAACAGCACGAGATGGACGCGTTCGACGAGGCGGTCGCCGCCCTCCGCGTCGTCGACCCGGTGATCAGCGACATGCGCCGCCGGTTGCGCCGCGGCCTCGAACTCGGCCTGATCAGCAACGGCGACGTACCCCGGGTCACCTCCAGCACCCTGCACCTCGACGCGGACGAGATCCTGCACCTGGAGGTGCCGGCGGCGCGGGTGCAGCAGCAGGCAAGGGGAACCAAACGCAGCAGCGGCCGCCTGATCGTGACGAACGCCAAGCTGCGCTTCGTCGGTGACAGCACCGGCTCCGACCTCGCCTGGGCGAAGGTCCTCGAGGCACGCCCCGAGTACGGCACCGTCGTCGTCGCGGCCACCACCTCCCGCGGCGGCGGCACCTACGAGGTCGGCGACCCCGAGTACGTGGCCGCGGTCCTCACCGGCGTCGTGAAGATCGCCAAGCGGACCGCTCAGTTGCCGGCCCAGCGCGACTCCCGGTCCGTCCCGCCCGCGGTCAGGGCCGAGGTGTGGCGCCGCGACGGCGGTGCGTGCGTGGAGTGCCAGGCCACCGAGTACCTCGAGTTCGACCACGTCATCCCGTGGAGCCGCGGCGGCGCGACCAGCGTCGGCAACCTCCAGCTGCTGTGCCGCCGCTGCAACCTCGCCAAGGGCGCCCGCATCTGACGCCGTTCGTGCCGCCGTCGTTGACCGCTGTTTGACCGCTGTCGGTGGCCGCTGTCGTTGATCGCTGTTTGACCGCCGTCGTTTGGTCGTCGTTGTTGATCGCTGTTTGACCGCCGTTGTTGGCGGTCGTCGTTGATCGCTGTTTCGGCGCGGCCGATTTATCGCTGCAGGTCGAGGCCGAGCCAGGCGGCCAGCTCCGCGATCTCGGCGTCGACGGCGGTCCGGTCGAACGGCTCGTCCTCGTGGACCGCGTTGACCCGCAGCACCCCCGCCTTGCGGTCCGCGGTCGCGTCGAGCTTGCCGACGAGCCGGTCACCGAGCAGGATCGGCAGCGCGTAGTACCCCCACCGGCGGTTCGCGACCGGCTTGTACATCTCCAGCCCGTAGTCGAAGCCGAACAGCTCCAGGGTCCGCTTCCGGTCGTGAATCAGCCGGTCGAACGGCGACAGCAGCGCGGCCCGACCGGTGAACGGCTCCCCGAGCCGGTCGAGCTGCCCGGGATCGACCCGCCACGCGCCCTTGACGCCCTCGACCACCACGGGCTCACCGACCTCGCCGACGCCCCACGGCTCGATCGGCACCTCCGTCGTCTTCGCCCGGGCGATCCCGAGCGCCCGCAGCCGCCGCTCGCCCCGCCGGCGCGGCGCCTCGTCCGCGGGGACGGGCGGGCCGTCCGGGTACACCCGCTCGGCCAGGTCCCACAGCCGGTCCCGGCCCTGCCGCCCGGCGACCGCCACCTCACCCATCGCCGCCATCAGATCGAGGAGCCGGATCACGTTCTGGTCGTTGGTCCACCCGGTCGACGCCCACGGCACCGCGCACGTGTCCGGCAGCGTCCGCGACGGCAGCGGCCCGTCCGCCGCCAGCCGGGCGAGAATGTCCTGCCGGCACGCGTCATTGGCCCGGATCCACTCGGGATGCCGCGAGTACTTGAACGCCCCGGGCGCGTGGTCGCGGCGCAGTGCCATCTCCGCCCGGTACAGCGCGAGGTCCTCGGCCGGCCGGATCGTCGCGGCCAGCTCGACGAGCTCGCGCCGCTTGAGCGCGTCGACCAGGTCGGCCGGTGCGTACGTGGCACCGAGCCGGCTCCACGCCACGAGATCCGCGGTGGGCGCGATCGCCGCGGTCGGGTCGATCTGCAGCAGCGTCAGGTGCCGCACCACGTCGAGGAGCCCACCGGGTCGGGGCCGCTGGTCGCCGAGGAGTTCGACGGGCCGGGGCCGCTGAGCGTCGAGGAGCTCATCGGGCCGCTGGTCATCGAGCAGCTGCGCGCGCACCGCGATCCGACGCGCGTCAACGAGTGAGAGCCGGTGTGTGGTCACCACCCGAGGCTATGACGCGACCGGCGTTTGCTGTGCACCGAGTGGTGCCGCGTCTGATCACCCCGTCCGGCGACCGCTTCACTTGCACGGTACCCCAGCCCACCTAATCGATCTCCGATGCCGCCACCGTCCGCGTACCCTCGGTGATTCGGCTCGGCAGGGCCCCTGGTGGGACGGCGCGATAGATGCTGGCGCGTTTGGCGTAGCGGGTGGCGAGGTCCCGCCACTGCTTGAACCGGTTGAAACACCGCTCCACGACGTTGCGCTGCCGGTACAGGGCCTTGTCGAAGTCCGGTGCTCGTCCACCGGGCTGGTTGATGCTGATCGCGTCCAGCAGGCGCAGCAGTTGCGGGTTGTCGCCGGCCTGACACGGGGTGAGCAGGATCGACAACGGCCGCCCCGCCCGTCGACCGCGATATGAATCTTTGCGCTCAGCCCGCCCCGGGACCGGCCGATCGCCTCACCGTCCTGCGCACCGACCGTCGCACCGGTAGCGCCCAGGCCTGCAGATCCCCTTTTTGTGGGCGCCAGCCGCGTGCTGATGCGCCCGGACCACCGAGGAATCCACGGAGATCGTCCACTCCACCGGCGCCCCGTCGTCGTGAACCTGCGCCACGGCAAGGATCCGGTCCCAGGTGCCGTCAGCGGTCCACCGCCGCAACCGCTCATGACACGTCCTCCACGGCCCATAGCGTTCCGGCAGATCCCGCCACGGCGCACCCGTCCGCGTCTTCCACAAGATCCCGTCGAACACCTGCCGATGGTCGCGCCACCTGCCCGAACGCTTCCCAGTCGCAACCCGGTGTCCAGCTGGTGTCGCGGCACCGCCGCGCGATCCACCCAGGCCGCCCAGGAGCACCGCGCGATCCACCCAGGCCGCCCAGGAGCAAATGCCGGCCTGCCGGGTGCCCCAGGAGCGATGCCGGCCCGTCGCAGACGGGACGGCATCGCACCGTGCGGTGGGTCAGCGCTTCAGGCCGTGCTCGATCGCCTCGATGATGCGGGGGCGCAGCTCCGCGGCGCTGATGATCGCGTCCACGGAGCCGACGGTGACGGCCCGCTGGATGTTGTGGACGCGGTCGAACTCGGCGGCCACCTCGCCGAGTTTCTCCGCGCGCACGGCGGAGTGCACCTCGGCCAGTTGGGCGTTGAGCGCGGCCCGCTCGGCGCCGCTGGCCGCGGTGATGCGGGCCTGCAGGTCCGTCACGCGTGGGTCGGTGGCGGTGCGGTTGTTCACGTCGCCGGTGAAGACCACGGCCGCGGCCGGGGCGCCGCCGAGCACGGAGGCGAACGAGCCTTCGAGGGCGAGGACCGTCATGTTCGGGTTCAGCGCCTTGGAGAAGACCACGAACGCGCCGCCGTGGTAGCGGGAGATGACGCAGAAGACGATCGGGCCCTCGAAGTTGACGATGGCCCGGCCGATCTCGGCGCCGTACTCCAGCTGCAGTTTGCGCATCGACTCGGGGGAGCCGTCGAACCCGGAGAGGTTCGCCAGGACGACGAGGGGACGGTTGCCGGAGGCGGCGTTGATGGCCCGCGCGGTCTTCTTCGAGGAGCGCGGGAAGAGGGTGCCGGCGGTGTACGTGTCGGGCCCGTCAGTAGGCGGGAAACCGCGCCGCGGCACCGATCGGGACTCGATGCCGATGAGGCAGACGGGCCAGCCGCCGATGTGGACGTCCTGCACGGCGGAGGTCTCGGCGTCGGCCATGCCGGCCCAGCGTTCCAGGACGGGGTGGTCCTGGTCGGACAGGGCGCGCATCACGGTGCGGATGTCGAAGGGCTTCTTGCGGTCGGGGTTGTGCGCCGCGGAGAAGATCTGCCCGACGGTGGTGAAGTCGCTGCCGGCAAGCACGTGCGGGAAGTCCGAAACGTCCCGATCAACACCATCAGTGGTAACAGCCCTGCGGGGACCGGTCTCACCCGGGACGACGTACGTGTGGTCGTAGTGTGCCATCAGCACGTCGCGGGCCGCCGGCAGGTGCGGCGCCCAGTACTGCGCCTGGCCGTTCGGGCCCATGACGCGGTCGTAGCCGCCGATGCCGTAGTTGTCCTCGGCGGACACGCCGCCGGAGAAGTCCAGGGACTGCTTGCCGGTGAGCACCATCGCCGAGTCCGGGGTCATGACGAGGATGCCCTTGGTGTGCATGAGCATCGTCGCCTCGGCGTTCCAGTACGGCTGGGCGCCGACGTTGATCCCGGCGACCACGATGTTGATCTCGCCGCCGTCCTGGGTGAAGGTGACGATCCGCTTGAGGGCGGCGGCGACCCAGTCCATGTTCTCGGTGCCGGAGCTCATCGAGATCTTCGCGCCGGCGGACAGGGCGAACCACTCCAGCGGCACCCGCATGGAAGCGGCGAGGTCGAGCGCGGCGATCACGCGGGAGCACTCGGGCTCGGCGAGGGCGCCGAGGGCCTTCGTCGGGTCGCCGAGGAGCACGACGCGGGTGATGCCCTCGGGGTGCCGCTCGGTGGGGGTGGTGACGACGCCGGCGACGATCGCGGCGGTGTTGCGGCCCTTCGGCCGGTCGACGGGCACGAGGACGCCGTCGACCAGGTCGTGCTCGACGAACGTGCCGAGGAGGTCGGTCAGCTCGTAGGGGTACACGTTGCCGCGGCGGGCCGCGCGCAGCACCTTCTGCCGGTAGTCGTCCAGGGGCTGCAGCGGCTCCGTCGACGGCTTGTCGACGAACAGCTGCACGCCGTGGCCGGGGTCGAAGGTGATCCGCACGGCGACCTCGCTGAGGTCGCCGGCCGAGTTGCGCTGCCGGGCGATGAACTGGACCTCTTCGAGGCCGGCGCCCGCGGTCGTCGGCAGGATGCGCTGGACGAGGGCGTTGAGCTCGTCGCCGGTCAGTTCGGTGGACGGCCAGACGTACATGAGGATCCGGTTCGTGTCGAACCGCTTGTTCTGCGGGCGCTGTGCCTGGATGTTGCGGATCGCGTCGAGGCCGGCGGTGATCGCGTCCTCGACGGCGGGCAGTGCGACGAGCCGGCCGTCGGCCTCGCGCAGCGGGGTCAGGTCGCGGACCTGCCCCATCGCGATGAGCCGCTCGTCGGACGGGTTGCTGCGGGCGACGGCCTTGAACAGGTAGACCTCCTCGTCCGCCGACGGCAGCCGGGTGAGGTCGAACTCGCGCAGCCGGTGCAGCTGCAGCCGCTGCGCGATCTGCGGGTGCAGCCCGCGGATGAGCCGATCTTCAATGAACAAAGAGCCGGACGGCCGGAACGTGAAGTGGTGGTGCATCACGGCGCCGCTGGTGCCGGCGACGGTGGTGGTGATCCGGCGCACCCCGGCCGGCAGCGCCTGCTCGGCGAGCAGCTCGCCGAGCCGCACCGCCATCGCGTCGGCGTCCGGCTGGTCCTCCCACGTCACGTACAGGTCGGCGACGAGCCCGTTGTCGGCGATTCCGAGCGCCAGCTCGGTGACCGCGCCGAGGGCGTGCGGCAGGGCGGCGATGTCGACGGCGGTGGTGACGATGCGGACCACGCCGGAGGAGTCGGTGCGGTCGGCGGTGACGAACCGGCAGCCGGCCACCTCCCGCAGCTGCACGTCGGACAGCGCGCGGTTGCCGTAGTAGCGCCGGGTCAGGACCTCCAGCAGTGGCGCGTGGTCGCGGCCGGGCCGGCCGATCCGCTGGCCGATCAGCCGGACCAGGGGCTCGGCGCTGGCCACCATCGCCTGGATCCGCTCGGCCCGGTCGGGCGCGTCCGGGTTGTCGTCCAGGTGGTGCAGGTCCTCGCGGACCGCGGCGTAGACCTTGGCCCGGTTGCGGCGCAGCAGCGGCTGGGCGAACCAGCGGAACACCACGCCGCGGGCCAGGTCCGACACCGCGGGGAAGCGGACCTGGGTGGCCTCGACGAGGTGCTCGAGGGTGAGGCCGGCGCGCTCGCTGAGCGACTCGAGGGGCGGCAGCCCGGCCAGCCACTGGCGCAGCAGCTCCGACACGACCGCGACGTCGGTGGACATCCGCTGCTGGGCCAGGAAGATGCGGAACACCGCGGACTCCAGCTCCGGGGTGCGGTCCAGTTCGGTGACGCCGTAGTGCGCCAACGCCTTGCGCAGCTTGGCCTGGAACCCTTCGGGCAGGCCGGCCCGCTCCACGTCGAGGCTCTGCAGGTAGCTGTGGAAGAACTCGCGCGGGCTGTGCACCGGGCTGCCGGGCTCGTCGTCGAACTCGCCGCCGGGCTTGTTGCGGCTCAGCTCCGACAGGTCCGCGAACACGGTCAGCAGGTTCAGCTCGCCTTCCAGGGGACGGCCGCCGAGCTCGGCCCGGGCGGCCAGGTAGCCCGACAGCAGGCGCCGGCCGTCCTGCGGGTCGACGTCGAAGCCGAGCAGCAGGCTGCACAGGTCCTGCAGGCCGCGCTCGACCCGGTCGGCCGCGGACACGTCGACCGGCTCCGGCGGCAGCTCGATCTCGGCGATCTCGGCGACCTCGGCGGTGGCGGCGACATCCGAGGAGTCGGCGAGGGGTTCCAGGCGCATCAGCGGCGCGCCGGTCTCGACCTGGCTGCCGACGGACACCGGGCACTCGCGGACCCGGGCGCGGAACGGCGCGCGCAGCACCGTCTCCATCTTCATGCTCTCCAGCACGAGGATCGGCGCGCCGGCCTCGACCTCGTCGCCGACGGTCAGCGGCGTCGCCACGACCAGGGCCGGCGCGGGGGAGCGCACGACGCCGCCCTCGTCGCGGCTGATCCGGTGGGTGGTGCCGTCGACCTCGACCAGGTGGATCGGGCCGTGCGTGGCCGTCACGAGGCGGAAGCGGTGGCCGTTGACCACGATCCGGCCGCTGTGCTCGTCGAAGCGTTCGATCTCGACGTCGACGGGGTGCACGTCGCCGCCGCCGGAGACGCCGACGCGGTAGCGCTTCGGCCCGGTGCGGGCGACGCTGACCCGGTAGCCGGCGCCGCGCAGCTTCAGGTCGAGGGGGCGGCCGGTCTCGTGCTGGACCTGGGGCCGCCCGCCGTGCGCGGTGGACAGCAGCCGGTGCCGGCTGATCTCCTCCTCGTCCTGGTAGGCCTCGATCGCGGCGGCGGCCAGGGCGATCGCGGAGTGGCGGTGGCTGACGAGGCGGCCCTCGGCGCGGACCCGGTCGATCCAGCCGGTGTCGGCGCTGGCGTCGATCACCTCGGGCTGGTCGAGCAGGTCGAGCACGAAGCTCTTGTTCGTCGTGCCGCCCTCGATGATGACGGTCGTCTCGGCCATCGCCCGGCGCAGCCGGCCCAGGGCCTCGGTGCGGTCGCGGCCGTACGCGATGATCTTCGCGATCATCGAGTCGAAGTCGGCGGGGATGGTGTCGCCCTCGCTGACGCCGGTGTCGACCCGGATGCCGGGCCCGGCGGGCAGGGCGAGGCGGGCGATGCGGCCGGGGGACGGCGCGAAGTCGCGGTCGGGGTCCTCGGCGTTGAGCCGCGCCTCGACGGCGTGGCCGATCTCGACCGGCTGCGGGCCCTCGAGGCGGCCGCCGCCCGCGACGTGCAGCTGCAGCTTGACCAGGTCGGTGCCGGTGGTGATCTCGGTGATCGGGTGCTCGACCTGCAGCCGGGTGTTGACCTCGAGGAACGCGAACAGCCGCTCGCCGGGGTGGTACAGGAACTCGACGGTGCAGGCGCCGCGGTATCCGACGGCGACGGCGAGCCGCTCCGCGGACGCCTTGAGCTCCGCGGTCTGATCCGGGGAAAGGACCGGCGACGCCGACTCCTCGATGATCTTCTGGTTGCGCCGCTGCACGGAGCAGTCGCGCACGCCGAGCGCCCACGCGGTGCCCTGGCCGTCGGCGATGACCTGGACCTCGACGTGCCGGGCGCCGGTGACCAGGCGCTCCAGGAACACGACGCCGGAGCCGAAGGCGCGCAGCGCCTCCTGGCTGGTGCGCTCATACGCGTCGGTCAGGTCCGCGGCGGAGGCCACCATGCGGATGCCGCGCCCGCCGCCGCCGGCGGTCGCCTTGAGCATCAGCGGGTAGCCGATCTCCTCGCCGGCCCGCAGCGCGTCGTCGAGGGTGGCGACCGCGCCGCGGCTCCACGGCGCTACCGGTACACCGACCTCCTCGGCCATCAACTTCGAGCCGATCTTGTCACCGAGCTTGCGCATCGCCTCCGCGCTCGGTCCGACGAACGTCACGCCGAGCTTGTCGCACAGCTCCGCGAACGTCGGGTCCTCCGCGACGAACCCCCAGCCGACCCAGGCGGCGTCCGCGCCGGTGCGCACCAGGGCCTGCTCCAGGACGGCGTGGTCCAGGTAGGGCCGGGCCGAGGCGGGTCCCAGCGGGTAGGCGATGTCCGCCTCCCGGACGAACGTCGCGGTCCGGTCGGCGTCCGTGAAGAGAGCGACCGTCTCGATCCGCGTCCCGGTCTCGGCCGACAGATCCCGGACGGCATGGATGAGCCGCATCGCGGCCTCTCCGCGGTTGACGATGGCGACACGACTGAACACCGGTTGAGCCTCCCAAGAACCAACGGCCCGCGCCGCGGAGCGGCGTCGCCGACAAACAGCAGGCGACGTCCCGGGTTCCGGAGCGTCGCCTGCACCTTGTTCCACCCTGCGTGATTACCGCCGAGTACGCCACTGTGCCGATCACGTAACCCGGTGCCGTCGAGTTGTTGGGATCCTACAAAAGAGGTCTGCGCCATCCGCCATTTCAGGAGTGACCGGCGTCACCCTGTGGTAACCGAAGGTTCTCGTGTCATTGGTGCGGCAGGTGTACGGGTGGCGCCGCGAACGCCGGTGCCAGGTGCTGCGCCCGGCTGATCGCGGTGGTCATCGCCGACTCGCGCAGCGCCGAGACGTCGGTCGGCTGTGCGTAGATGAAGTCGATGTCGGTGATCCCGACGAACCCGAAGATGGACCGCAGGTAGGGCTCCTGGAAGTCGAGCGCGTGCAGCGGCCCGGCGGGCGAGTAGTCGCTGCCCCGCGCGGTGACGCAGACCATCCGCTTGCCGTGCACGAGCGGCTCCGGGTAGCCCAGGTCGTTGAACCGGAACAGGTAGCCGGGCTGCACGATGCAGTCGATGTAGTACTTCAGCGTGTACGGGATGCTCAGGTTCCACATCGGGGTGGAGATCAGGTAGGCGTCCGCCGCCAGGAACCGCGCGATGAGCTGCTCGATCTGCCGCCACGACTCGACGTGCTCGCGCCCGATCGGCTGCCCCTGGTTGAGCGTGTACTTGGTCTCGATGTTGTTCCCGGCGAGCGCCGGCAGATCCCGGTTGAACAGGTCGACGACCTCGACCTCAAGATCCGGCGCGTGCCGGCCGAGCTCGTCGAGGAACTGCTGGGACACCTGCAGGGTGTTCGACTTGTCGCTGCGGGGTGAGGCGATGACGTGCAGGACCTTCATGGTCTCCCTCTTCTGGGCACGCGCAGCGACGGGAATGTCGCCCGTCAATTGTCGACAGTCGACCATCGCTGCAAGATCGCCCGGACGGCCACTTCCGCCGACCCGTTGAGCGGCCCGCGCCACGCAACGGCCGAGCCGGCACGAACCTGGCACCCGTACGAGCTGAGCCGGTGCGGCGGGATCGCCGACAGCACGGTCAGCGGGACTCCCACATCGACGCGGCCGTCGGTGGCTCGAACTCCTCGAAGACCAGCAGGGTGCGGGTGCTCACCACGCCCGGCATGCCCTGGATGACGTCCAGGACGAGGCGGCGCAGGTCGGCGTTGTCCTTGGCGCGCACCAGCAGGATCACGTCGAACTCGCCGCCGACGAGGGCGATGTGCACGACCCCCGGCAGGGCCCGCAGCTGCTCGCCGACCACCCGCCACTCGGCCTGGCGCAGGTTGACCGTCACGTACGCCGACGTGCCCATCCCGGCGGCCACGTGGTCGACGTCGGCGCGGAAGCCACGGATGACGTCCGTGTCCCGCAGGCGCTGCACCCGGGCGTAGGCGTTGGCGCGGGAGATGTGCAGCAGTTCGGCCAGGGTGCGCATCGACATGCGGCCGTCCCGGCTGAGCTCCACGAGGATCCGGCGGTCGATGTCGTCGAGCGGGGCGGCCACCTGTCTCGGCCCCCTTCCTGAACGAAGCCTAGGTTTGGACGTTTGGCATCGTACGGTGGGCTCCGGGCCTCCATCTTCTCGTTCTTCGCCGGGAACTGGAACGCGAATGGCGCGAGGCCCAGGATTGCGGCATGACGCGTGACCCGAGTCACCTGCTGCCGGCCGCGGAGCCGGTGGCCCTGATCGACGCCGACGGACGGGCCATCAAGGGCGCCGACGGCACGGCGTACCCCGCGCCGGACGACGCGGCACTCGTCAAGGCGCTCGGGGCGCTGCTCACCGCGCGGCGGCTCAACGACCAGGCGTACGCGCTCGTGCGGCAGGGACGGCTGGCGGTGTACCCGTCCTCGCACGGGCAGGAGGCCTGCCAGGTCGCCGCGGCCCAGGTCCTCGACGAGGGCGACTGGCTGTTCCCGACCTACCGGGACACGGTCGCCGCCGTCGGCCGGGGCGTCGACCCCGTCGAGGCGCTGAGCCTGCTCAAGGGCGACTGGCACTGCGGCTACGACCCGCACGAGCATCACGTCGCGCCGCACGCCACGCCCCTGGCCACCCAGCTGCCGCACGCGGTCGGGGTCGCGCACGCGGCCACCCTGCGGGGTGAGCCGACCGTCGTCATGGCCATGTGCGGCGACGGCGGCACCAGCGAGGGCGACTTCCACGAGGCGCTGAACTTCGCCGCCGTCTTCCACGCCCCGGTCGTGTTCTTCATCCAGAACAATGGTTACGCCATCAGCGTCCCGCTGTCCCGGCAGACCGCGGCGCCGTCCCTGGCGCACAAGGGCGTCGGCTACGGCGTGCCCGGCGAACGCGTCGACGGCAACGACATGGCCGCGCTGCTCGCCGTCCTCGGCGCCGCCGTCGCCCGGGCCCGCGCCGGCGGCGGCCCGCAGCTGGTCGAGGCGCTCACGTATCGGATGCAGGCGCACACCAACGCCGACGACGCCACCCGCTACCGCGACGACGCCGAGGTCGCCGCGTGGGTCGAACGGGACCCGATCACCCGGCTGCGGACCCACCTGCTCGACCGCGGCCTGATCGGCCCCGAGCAGTTGCAGGACTTCGCCGCCGAGGCCGAACGCGTCGCCACCCACCTGCGCGACGGCCTCAACCGCGACGTCGAGCCCGACCCGGCCGACCTGTTCGCACACGTCTACGCGACCCCCACGCCGCAGCTGCGGGAGCAGGCGGCCCTGGTGGCCGACGAGCTCAGCCGAGAAGGAGCCCGCTGATGACCGCCGTCGCAGAGCCCATGACCGCGTCGCCCGCGAAGCGGGTCGAGACCGAGCCCGAGCGCGGCACGCTGTCGATGGCGCAGGCGCTGAACCGGGCCCTGCGCGACGCCATGGCCGAGGACCCGGCGGTCGTCGTGTTCGGCGAGGACGTCGGCGCGCTCGGCGGCGTCTTCCGCGTCACCGACGGCCTCACCGCCGACTTCGGCGAGGCCCGCTGCTTCGACACGCCCCTGGCCGAGTCCGGCATCGTCGGCATGGCCGTGGGCATGGCCATGAACGGCATGCGTCCCGTCGTGGAGATGCAGTTCGACGCGTTCGCGTACCCGGCGTTCGAGCAGATCGTCAGCCACGTCGCGAAGATGCGCAACCGCACCCGCGGGCGGGTCGCGCTGCCGATGGTGATCCGCGTGCCGTACGCGGGCGGCATCGGCGGCGTCGAGCACCACTGCGACTCCTCGGAGGCCTACTACGCCCACACCCCGGGCCTGCACGTGCTCGCCCCGGCCACGCCGGCGGACGCGTACACGTTGCTGCGCGCGGCGATCGCGTCACCGGACCCGGTCGTGTTCCTGGAGCCCAAGAAGCTCTACTGGAGCAAGGGTGAGGTTGAAATGCCGTCCCGGGCCCCCGGCATCGGCTCGGCCGTCGTCCGCCGCCACGGTACGGATGCCACGCTGATCGCATACGGACCGGCCGTTCCGGTCGCCCTGGACGCCGCCGAGGCCGCCGCCCGTGAAGGGCGCAGCCTCCAGGTGGTCGACCTGCGCTCGATCGTGCCGTTCGACGACGAGACCGTGTGCGCGGCGGTGCGCTCCACCGGCCGGGCCGTGGTCGTCGCCGAGGCCGCCGGGTTCGCCGGGGTCTCCGCCGAGATCGTCGCCCGGGTCACGGAGCGCTGCTTCAACGCCCTCGCCGCACCGATCCGGCGGGTCGGCGGGTTCGACATCCCGTATCCGCCGCCGAAGCTCGAACACTTCCAGCTGCCGGGCGTGGACCGGATCCTCGACGCGGTCGACGACCTGCAGTGGGAGCAGTGATGGCGACGTTTCTGCTGCCGGACCTCGGCGAGGGCCTCACCGAGGCGGAGATCGTGCGGTGGCTGGTCGCCGAGGGCGACGTCGTCGCCGTGGACCAGAGCATCGTCGAGGTGGAGACCGCGAAGTCCCTCGTCGAGGTGCCGTCGCCGTTCGCCGGCCGGGTCGAGACGCTGCACGCCGCGCCCGGCGCCACCGTGCTGGTCGGCAGGCCGCTGGTGACGGTGGCGGCGGTGGACCGCGAGCCCGTGGCCGTCGCGACCTACCGCGAGGAGGAACAGGCCGGGTCCGGCAACGTGCTCATCGGCTACGGCACCTCGGCCGGCGCCGCGACAGCCGGTCGCCGGCGCCGGCCGCGCGGCAACGTCCGCCCGGTCGCTCCCGCGTTCCCGGATCCGGAGACGCGACGGGTGCCGCTGGTCGTCTCGCCGCTGGTGCGCAACCTCGCCCGGGAGAGCGGCGTGGACCTGCGCACCGTCGACGGGACCGGCGACGGTGGCGTCATCACCCGGTCCGACGTGCAGCGCGCCGTCGCCGTCCCCGGTGCCTCGGGGGAGCGGCGGGTGCCGCTCAACGGGTTCCGCAAGGCCGTGGCGGCGGCGTTGAGCCGCAGCCGGGCCGAGATCCCCGAGGCGACCGTCTGGGTCGACGTCGACGCCACGAAGCTGTGGCAGCTGCGCGCGAGCGCGCCGGCCGGGCCGGGCCTGATCGCGTACGTCGCCCGGTTCGTCGTCGCTGGGCTGCGGCAGTATCCGGTGTTCAACGCGCGCCTCGACACCGGACGGCAGGAGATCGTCGAGTTCGACCGGGTCGACCTGGGCATCGCCGTGCAGGGTGCCCGGGGGCTCGTCGTCCCCGCCGTCGTGGGCGCGGACACGATGACCACCGCGCAGCTCGACGGGGAGATCCGCCGGCTCACCGCGAGCGCCCGCGAGGGGCGCACGAGCCCGGCGGAGCTGTCGGCGGGGACGTTCACGCTCAACAACTACGGCGCGTTCCGGGTCGACGGCAGCGCCGCGATCATCAACCACCCGCAGGTCGCGATCCTCGGCCTCGGCCGGATCATCGACCGGCCCTGGGTCGTGGACGGCCAGCTGTGCGTCCGTAAGATCACGCAGATGAGCTTCGTGTTCGACCACCGCGTCTGCGACGGCGGCACCGCCGCCGGGTTCATGCGCAGCGTCGCGGACGCGATCGAGGACCCGGCCTCGGCCATCGCCAGGCTGTGACCGTCGTGCTGCTCGCCGGGGACCCGCTGCCCGGCGGCCCACCGGACGACGTCGCGCTGGGCCCGTCGCTGCTGCGCGACGGCCTGAGCGGCGGGCAGGATGGCGGACCGGACGGGGCGCGGGAGTTCCTGCGGATCCACTCGCCCGGGCCGACCGCGGCGTTCAGCCGCCGGGACACCCTGCGGCCCGGGTATCCGGCCGCGGCCGAGGCGGTCCGGCGGCTCGGCTTCACCCCCGTGGTCCGGCCGCAGGGCGGCAGCCTGGCCGCCTACCACCGCGGCAGCGTCGTCATCGACCACGTGTGCCGGACGCCGGACGCGTCCAGCGGCACCCTGGCGCGGTTCCGCCGGTTCGCCGCCCTGCACGCCGCCGTGCTCACCGGCCTCGGCGTCGACGCCCGGATCGGGGCCGTCCCCGGCGAGTACTGCCCCGGTGAGTACAGCGTCAACAGCGGCGGCGTCCGCAAGCTCGTCGGGTCCGCCCAGCGGGTGACCCGGGACGGCTGGCTGTTCAGCACGATCGTCCAGGTCACCGGCGCGGCGGTGCTCCGCGCGCCGCTGACCGTCGCCTACGGCCACCTCGGCTACGACTTCGACCCGGCCACCGTGGGCACCGTCGAGGACACCAACCCCGGCGTGACGGTCGAGGCGGTGACCGCGGCCCTGCTGGACGCCTACGGCGCGACCGGACCGGCACGACCCGTCCCGCTCCGCTGACCGTCCCCCGCTCCGCTGACCGCGGCCATCACCCGATCGTGGCAGGTGTTTCACCGGTGGGGCGGCTGGGGAACACGTTGGCGTCGAGGGTGCCGTCCGGCGGAAGGACTGCTGATCATGAGCCATCCGGTGTCGTCGCGTTCGCCGCTGGACCTTGCCGTCACGTCGGCGGGGTCCGGGCGGGTCCGGGTGGCCGTCGCGGGTGACCTCGACGCGTTCACCGTCGGCGACCTCATCCGGCGGCTGCGTGCCCTGCTCGTCGCGCAGCGCCCCGTGGCGATCCAGCTCGACCTGGCCGCGGTGTGGTTCGTGGACACCACCGCCGCCGGCGAGCTCACCCGCTTCCACGGCGTCGCCGCGGCGGCCGGTTGCGCGGTGACGATCGACGCCGCGAACGAGGCGACCTGGTGGCTGTTCGGGTCGCTGGGGCTGGCCCAGCGCTTCCCGGCGCCGGGCGACTGACAGACCGCCACCGCCCACGTCCCGGCACCGCCCACGTCCCGGCACCGACTGACAGACCGGCGCCGCCCACGTCCCGGCACCGCCCACGTCCCGGTGCCGGCAGCCTTGCGATGCCGGTGTCGATGGCCATGCCGGTGCCGGTGCCGGTGGCGTCGTGGTGCTGGTGGCGTTGTGGTTCCGGTGGTCAGGGCCGGTCGTCGACGATCGGGAACAGGATGTCGATCCGGGTGCCCCCGTCGCCGGTGACCACCTCGACCTCGGCGCACATGCGGTACACCAGCCGCAGCCCCCAACCGCGGATCCGGTCGGCCGGCTGCGCCCGCCGCGGGTTGACCCGGTGCGGCGGCATGCCGCGGCCCGCGTCGGTCACCCGGCAGCGCAGCCCCGGCGGCTCGGCCCAGATCGCGACCGTCGCGCTGCCGCCGCCGTGCCGGATCGCGTTGACCACCAGCTCGTGCACCACCAGCACGAACTTGGTCACCTCGAGATCGGCGAAGCCCTGGTCCCGCGCGACGTGACCGACCCGCTCCCGCAGCGCGGCAACCGACGCGGCGTCCGCCCGGTCGGTCAGCAGCGTGGATCCGAGCTCAGGCGGCGCCGTGGCATCGCTCATCTTCGAAGTGTCCCGCCGCCCGCAAGGTCCAGGCAACCCATGCACCCGTCCGTGTCACGTGGACCGTCAGGCGGACAGCATGCTGCGGGCCTGGCCCAGCGGCCGGATCAGGTCGGTCAGCGCGGCGACGATGCGCCGCTCGACGTCGGCGCTCATCCGGCTGGTCGGCACCGACACGGAGACGGCGTCGGTCGCGGGGTCGGTCAGCGGCACCGCCATCGCGAAGCACATGATGCCCTCGGCGTTCTCCTCGCGGTCCACCGCGTAGCCGGCGTCGCGGACCGCGGCCAGGGCCCGGTGCAGGTCGCCCCGTTCGGTGACGGTGCCCGGGGTGAGCCGCTCGAGGGGCCAGGCGAGCATCCGGTCGACGTCGCCGTCGGTGTGCTGGGCCAGCAGGGCCTTGCCGAGGGCCGTCGCGTGCGCGGGCAACCGCCGGCCGACGGAGCTGTAGAGCCGCAGCCGGTGGGTCGAGTCGCGTTTGGCGAGGTACACGATCTGGTTGCCGTCGATGCGGCCGAGGTGCACGGTCTCGCCGAGCCGCCGGGACAGCTCGTCGAGGACGGCGGAGATCACCGCGACGCTGTCGTCGCCGTCGAGGTAGGCGGCGCCGACCCGCAGCGCGCGCATGCCCAGCCGGAACCGGGTGCCGGTCTCGTCGGCGCGCACCCAGCCGCGGGCGGTCAAGGTCCGCATCAGCCCGTGCAGGCTGCTCTTGGGGATGTCCAGGGCGCGGGCGAGCTCGACCAGGGTCCAGGACCGCGGCTCGTCGGCGAGGACCTCGAGCACGTCGAGCGTGCGTCCGGCGGATTTGACCGGCTGGAAATCCTGGAGGTCCTGCTGCACGGCGCCACTGTAGCGAACGGCGGGCGCTTCCACTATGTTCACACTCGTGACTGACGTTCAAAATAATGAACAACTTGCCATAGGTCGGGTCCTGCCGGTGGTCGTCCTGGAGGACGCCCGGCACGCCGACGCACTCGGCGACGCCCTCGTGAAGGGCGGCCTGAAGGCGGCCGAGATCACCCTGCGCACCGCCGCCGGCCTGGACGCGATCGAGGCCCTCGCCGGCCGCGACGACCTGGTCGTCGGCGCCGGCACGGTGCTCACCGCCCAGCAGGCCGAGCGCGCCATCGCCGCCGGTGCCCGGTTCGTGGTGACGCCGGGCTTCGCGCCCAAGGTCGTCGCCGCGTGCCAGGACGCCGGGGTCCTCGTCGTGCCCGGCGTCGCCACCGCCACCGAGATCCAGATGGCCCTCGACGCGGGGCTGGACCTGGTGAAGTTCTTCCCGGCCGAGCAGCTCGGCGGGGCAGCGACGATCAAGGCCCTCGCCGCGCCGTTCCGTGGGGTCCGGTTCATCCCCACCGGCGGCGTCACCCCCGCCGTGATGCCGGACTACCTCGCACTGCCCGCCGTGGCCGCGGTCGGCGCGAGCTGGATCGTCGCCCCCGACCTCCTGTCGGCGCAGCGCTGGGACGAAGTGACCAGCCGTGCCGCCGCCGCGGTGGAGGTGGCGGCCGCATGACGCTGCGACTGCGCCCGAAGGAGGAATGCCGCTACGACCTCGTCTCGCTCGGCGAGGTGATGCTGCGGCTGGACCCGGGCATCGGCCGGGTGCGCACCGCCCGCACCTTCCAGGCGTGGGAGGGCGGCGGTGAGTACAACGTGGCCCGTGGCCTGCGCCGCTGCTTCGGTCTGCGGACCGCGGTCGTCACCGCCTTCGCCGACAACGAGGTCGGGCGGCTCCTGGAGGACCTGATCCTGCAGGGCGGCGTCGACACCTCGCTGATCCGCTGGGTCCCGTATGACGGCATCGGCCGGGCCGCCCGCAACGGGCTCAACTTCACCGAGCGCGGCTTCGGCGTCCGCGGTGCCGTCGGCACCTCCGACCGCGGCCACACCGCGGCCAGCCAGCTGCGCGCCGGTGACGTCGACTGGGACCACCTGTTCGGCACGCTCGGGGTCCGCTGGCTGCACACCGGCGGCATCTACGCCGCGCTGTCCGAGACGGCGCCGGAGACCGTCGAGGCGGCGATGACCGCCGCGCGCCGGCACGGCACGATCATCTCCTACGACCTCAACTATCGGCCCAGCCTGTGGAAGGCGGTCGGCGGGCAGACCCGCGCGCAGGAGGTCAACCGCCGCCTCGCCGGCCTGGTCGACGTCATGATCGGCAACGAGGAGGACTTCACGGCCTGCCTCGGGTTCGCGGTGCCGGACACCGACATCCACGCGGGCGCCCTCGACGCCGGCAACTTCAAGTCGATGATCAAGGCGGTCGTCGAGGAGTACCCGAACTTCCAGGTGGTCGCGACGACGCTGCGCGCCGTGCACAGCGCCACCGTCAACGACTGGGGCGCGGTGGCCTGGGCCGACGGCGACTTCGCCGAGGCGACCCACCGGCCGGGCCTGGAGATCCTCGACCGGGTCGGCGGCGGCGACAGCTTCGCCTCCGGCCTCATCTTCGGCCTGCTCGAACGCGACGGCGGCATCGCCACCGCGGTCGAGTACGGCGCGGCCCACGGCGCCCTGGCGATGACGACCCCGGGTGACACGTCGATGGCGAGCCTCAAAGAGGTCGAGGCCCTGGTCGGCGGCGGCGGCGCCCGCGTGCAGCGCTGAACCCCGGCCTCCGGCAGGTGTGCCTCGCACAGCCACCTGCCGGGGCCGGGTGCCTTTGGTGGCTACCCCTTGAGGTACGTGGCCAGCACGGCGATCAGCAGCAGGGTCGTGACCGCGCCGACGATGACGGCGAACGTGGCCCGCCCGCGGCCGTGGCCGCCGTGCCGGGCCTGGGCGAACGCCCACGCGCCGAGGCCCAGCGCCACCGGCCCCAGCGGCCAGATGAAGATCGCGAACAGCGCCACATAGCCGGCCGTGATGGACTGCCACGACCGCCCGGACGGCACCACCCAGTGGACCAGCGTGGCCGGCGACGAACCGTACGCCGGCCCGGCGCCGTGTTGGGGCGCGGTGCCGTATCCGTATCCGGGCGCGGTGCCGTGTTGGGGCGCGGTGCCGTATCCGTATCCAGGCGCGGTGCCGTATCCGGGCGCGGTGCCGTATCCGGGCGCGGCGCCATAGCCGGCGGGGCCGGGTCCGGGCGCGGGCTGGTACAGCTGCTGGTGCGACACGATCTGACGACCTCCCCGTTGGTGTTGCCAGCCAACTGTCGCCGACCCCGGGGCGGGTCCGCGTCCGCCCGCCGGGCAGGACCGGACCCGGTTCCCCCGACGCGCCCGTCAGGTGGCGTCGGGGGCGGTGGCCCGCTGGATGTCGGCGTCGAAGGTGCGCCCGCCGCGCCGGATGATCCACGCGCCGACGCCCAGCGGCAGCAGCAGCACCGTGAACGCGCCGCGCAGCGAACCCGCCCCGCTGTCGCCGCCGAGCGCGTCGGAGGCGACCCCGACCAGGAACGGGCCGGCCGCGCCGCCCAGGGTGACGACCGCGTTGAGGACGGCGAAGCCGAGGCCGCGCCGGAACGCGGGGACCACGTCGGCGTTGGCGGCGGTCAGGTTCGGGATCGCCGCGGAGAAGCCGGCGTTGGCGACGAAGTAGCCGGCGATCTGCACCGGCAGGACCGGCACCAGCGCGGCCACCGCCAGGCCCAGCGCGCCGATGAACAGCGCCGTGCCGGCGAGGACCATCCGCCAGCCCTTGCGCTGCCCGTGGAAGCGGTCGCCGTACCGGCCGCCGACGATGACGCCGAGCACGATGCCCATGCCGCCGACCCCGCCGGCGATCCCGGTGGCCGCGGCCTCCTCCAGGCCGAACTGGCGCTGGTAGAACGTCGGCATCCAGAAGAACAGGCCGCCGAGGCCGAAGAACATGATGGTCAGCCCGGCCACCACCGAGCGCAGCGTCGGGATCTGGAGGAGCTCCCGCAGCTGCCGCAGCATCGGCACCCGCACCGCCGGCGCCCGGACCTCGGCGGGTCCGGCGGTGCCGGCCGCGAGGGCGCCGATGCGGTCGCCGAGGCCCCGGACCGGCTCGCGGATCGTGAGGCAGAGCAGGGCGATGACGGCCCCCGGCACCGCGACGACGAGGAAGGCGTGCCGCCAGCCGACCGCCTGCGCGAGGGCCCCGCCGACCAGCACCCCGACCGGCAGCCCGACGAAGTAGCCGAGCCGTTCGAGGCCGAAGGCCCGGGCCCGGCCGCCGGGCGGGAAGTAGTCGGCGAGCAGGCTCGAGGCCGGCGGGTTGTACAGCTGGCCGGCCGCGCCGAGCAGCACCCGGATGCCGAACAGCAGCGCGTACGAACCGGCCAGGCCGGTGCCGAGGGTCAGCACCGCCCAGACGCCGACGACCGCCGCGATGATCCAGTTCCGCCGGCCGGTGTCCGCGAGCCGGCCCGCCGGCAGCAGCAGCACCACCCCGGCGATGGCCCCGGCCGTCGGGATCGCCCCGACCGCCTTGTCGCTGAGGCCGAACTCGGCCTGGATCTGCGGCACCACTCCGGCGAGGAGGTTGTACTCGACCCGGTCGACGAACGCGACGAGGGCCACGCAGATCGCCGGCCACCACCCCAGCGGTGCCGTCGCCGTGGGCCGGACCGCTACCGGTGGCCGCCCGGCGAAGGCGTCCACCAGCACGGTCTTTCCGCGGTCGGCGTCGGTACCAGGAACGGGCGCGACCATGGCGGCCTCCTCATGGAAACAGCGTTTCCCTAGAGCGCCACGATATGCGTCCGCCCCGCCCGACCACAAGATCCGTCAGCGTCGCTCGCTGGCGTAGTACCGGTAGAGCAGATACGCCGACACCGCGCACAGCAGGTGCCAGGCCGCGTGGCCCTGCAGCAGCGAGTGCGGGTCGCACAGCCAGGTCTTCGTGGCGTTCCAGATGGCGAACGCGGTCAGGATCGCCGCGAAGGAGGCATACGCGTAGCCGCTCCTGACGGACGTCTCCCGCCGGCGGATGACGGCGACCTCGAGGGTCGCGGCGGTGAGCAGCAGCAGCCCGAACGCGGCGTTGCCCGGGTGCATCACCACGGGCACCTCCACGTCCCACGCCCCGGCGAGCTCGCAGCCGGCGAGCGCGCCCAGGAACACCCCGGCGAGGAGGCGGGTGCCGGCGCGCCGCCAGCGCATCACGGCGTAGGCGGCGGCGAACGCGGCGATCAGATACATGCTCAGCAGGTCCAGGTGCCCGCCGAGCGCCGACTGGGTCGCGTGCATCGCCGCGCTGCCGGGCCCGAGCAGCACCACGATGCCGGCCATGGCGGTGGCCCGGCGTGGGAAGCCCCGGCGCGGGCCGGCGCCCGCGCCCAGGTCGGGCCGGGTCCCGGCGTGCCAGGCGATGAGCAGCCCGGCGAGCACGAAGCCGGCGTTGCTGAAGGTGTTGGCCGGCTGCCGGACGACCCAGTCCCGGCCGGCCTCGCAGAACGCCGCGCCGCGCCCGACGTCGGCGCCCAGCCAGCGCCGTGGTACCGCCGCCGCCAGCAGACCGCAGGAGAGGACCGCCGTCGCACCGGCGACCGCGACGGGCCTGAGATCACGGTCCATGCGCGCCACGATAAGCCGGTGAGTCCCGCGTTGTGCCCACCCGCGGCCCGGCGGATCCGTAACGTCGTCGGCGAACCGGCGGCCGTGGATGTGCCGGGCGGCCGCCCGCAGTCGAGAGGAACCGCAGATGAGCCCGACGATCCGCAGTGTGGTCGTGCCCGTGACCGATCTGGCCGCCGCGAAGGCGATCTACACCGCCCTGTACGGCGCGCCGCACACCGACCAGCCGTACTACGTCGGCTACGCCGCCGACGGCTTCGAGATCAGCCTCGCGCCGCAGGAGGACGTCGCCGGCGGTCCGGTCGCCTACGCCGACGTCGACGACCTCGACGCGACCCGGGCCGCGCTGCTCGCCGCCGGTGCGACCGAGCGCAGCGCGCCGCGCGAGGTGGCCCCGGGCGCCCGGGTGTGCGTCCTGGAGGACGCCGACGGCAACCCGGTGGGCCTACGGGGCAAGTAAGTTATTGAAAAGACGTATGTTGATATGACCTTGCCTTGGGTGGTCATCTGGTAGCTCTCGTGCACCTCCACACCCAAGGAGGCTTGATGAGCCACACCCGTAGGCTCTCCATCCCACTCACCATCGCCCTCGCCGGCGCCCTCGTGGTCGCCGCGATCAGCCCGGCGGGTGCCGCGCCG